>JAZUEP010000098.1:0-15612 GCA_045640225.1 Bacteroidales bacterium
TGCTTCTGCAAACTCCACTATGAAAAACACTGCGGAGTTTGCCAAGCGGCAGGGGCGCAAAGCCCCTAAGAGCGTCCGGTATCTTTTTTGTCTAACCGTTTGCCGGTTTAGGCCTGCAAACATAGTGACTTGTTCTTAATTATTTTTAGTTAAACGAACCAATGAAATGGAAAAAACTATTCGCAAGGATCCTCGCTATGATGTCGAGGACGAAGAAAAGGAAGCAGGGCACGATGGGCCTGTTATCCACGACGAGTGTCTCGAGGAATGTCGACGCACCTGCAAGCGTAACTTTTGGACCGAATTGTTGCATACAGTTACAAAGGTGGCAGGTGTTATCCTTGCTGCGTTCGGATTGTCGAGCTTCGGAGAGGACGATTGACCTCTTGGTGGTGCATTGTACGGCGACGTGGCCTTCGGTGGATTATACGCTAGCACGATTGCTGAGGGATCATAAGGCACGAGGGTTCGGCAACTATCCGGGTTATCACATCTACATCCGCAGGGATGGCACGCTGTACTACTGCCGGCCTGTCTCGATTGCAGGCTGCCATGCGGCGAACTTCAATCGGCACAGCATCGGGATATGCTATGAGGGCGGATGTTCGGATTCGGCAGGACATAAGCCCGAGGACAACCGCACGGCCGAGCAGCTGGTGGTGATGCATGAGGTGCTGTCTCTCCTTGTCGAGGAGTATCCGGAGGCGAAGCTGGTGGGACATAGGGATCTGAATGGAGGAAAGAAGGCTTGTCCGTGTTTTGATGTAAAAAAAGAGTACAAGTACATAAAAGACTGACTTTCCCCCCAACAAAAAGGTAAAGAGTTAAAAAGGTAAAGAGTTATGGTCCTACGACCACGCTGAAGAGTTGCTTCGCGCTAAACCCGATTGTTAGTCAAGATTTTCAGTTTGATTTTTAGTTGGGATTTTGAGGAGCAGAGCGACGACCATCCACGTTAGTGCTGAATGATTTTTAGTCGGATTTTAAGTTGAGATTATTAGTAAGATTTTGTGGCCGACAGGATGCGTTGAGAAATCTGACTTATTGCTCGAACTAAAAATCTGACTAAAAATAAGGAGAGATCTCCGAAGAGGGTCGCTCCGCTCAAAATCCGAACTAAAAATCGGACTTAAAATCTCAACTTAAAATTTCGTCTGGCGAAGGTAACTTCCAGTCATCCCCCTTAAGGGGGACCGAGGGGGTCTTATTAATGATTGGCTTCATTCTGATCTGTTATTGCACGAGGCTGATAATCATTAATCATCAACCATTAATCATTAACCATCATTGTGGACCGAGGGGGTCTAAAAAAGGATGACACAGAGCAGGGCTCCATGTCATTCGGAAGGAAGAGCCTATGGGAGCTTAAAAACTCCTGCTGCTTCTCGTCATCAATAACTCTCGCAGAAATCCTACTCGAAATGCAGGATGACGAAGGCACCGAGTTCGCTGATGACCTGGCCCTGACGGTCCTCGGGGACACCGAGGGCATGGAGCTTGCGACGGAGCTCGGGGAGACGATACTCCTTCATGATCATCAGGGTATTGCTGAGCTTGCCGGCAGCGATGTCGTCGACAGTGGCCTCGATGGGATCCTCGTGCAGATAGGCATCCATACCTGCCGTGCGACGCAGCTTGTAGACGTAGGTGTCCTGGGTCTTGAGTTCGCGACGGATCTTGTTGCAACGATAGCAGACGCGGCCATAGCAGCCAATGTTGGTGTTGAGCCACGGACAGAGGCATCCGGCCACGAAGATGAGGATGAGCGCACCACGACAGATCCAGACGAAAGGCCAGTTCCAGCGGACAGGCCAGCGCCATTGGCCAAGCTGCATCACACCCGCATAGACCAGGAAGGGGAAGACGGGGAGCAGCATCTCGTCGAGCTTATAACGACGGACGGAGAGGTAGACCAGCAGGATGACGAAGGTGAGGACGAAGAAGTTCTGGAGCGACGTCTCGAAAGGCTTGCGCCAGAGGAAGACCTTGTGATGCACGCGACGGATGAGCGAGACGATGAGCACCACCATGCACAGAGGTCCCCAAGGGAGAGTGACGATCCAGATGGACGCCATGTAGTACCAGAAGGGACGGCTATGGACCGTGGTATCGAGGAACATCTCGGCCGGAACGTGGAGGAACATGCGATGCACCCAGTCGGCTCCGCCCTCGAGGTAGGTAAGGTAGATCCAGAGGCCGAGCGGCAGGACGAGGGCAAGCCAGGCTCGCCAGTTCCAGACCTTGGGCCACAGGCCGAGCTTGCCGCTGGCAGCCAGGTAGAACGTCGTAGCAAGGAACGGAAGAGCGAAGCCCAAAGGACCCTTGGTGAGGATGGCCAGAAAGACGTAGACGCCGAACATCCACTGCAGGCCGGTACGACGCTTGACGTCGGGCGAAGGCTTGCCATAGGCATTGCGGTTGGCAACGATGCGCCAGAAGGTGTAGAGCGCCAGGACGATCCACATGGTGAAGAGCATCTGCGGACTGACGAAGAACGACATGGCCAGCTGCAGGCCACAGGTGAACAGCATGATGGAGGCCAGGATACGCGACTGACTGCCATCGCGCAGACGGAAGCTACGCGTGTCGTAACGCTCGACCCAGCGGTTCATGACCGAGAGGATCACCATGGACGGCACGAACGAGAAGAGCAGCGTGATGGTGATCATGTAGTGGTGCTGGAAGACGAGCTTGAGCAAGGCGATGAGCCAGACGTAGAGCGGCATGATGTAGGGGAACGACTCGCCCTGCCAATGCAGGCAGAAGAAGTTGCCGTCCTGCAACAGCTCGGTAGCCAGGCTGACATAACGAAGCTCCGAGGCTGGAGTGAAGTCACGGAACAGCATTGCAGGGAACAATGCAAGGAGATAAGGCCAGTATTCGTTGATGTACTTTTTCACGACGTAGAGCGTAGAGTATTGTGCGCGCAAAGATACGATATTCTGTGCAATAATGCAAATTTTAACTGCGAAATTGCTAGTTTTGGAACCGAAAGCAAAGGGTTTTGGCTATTTTCGGGGTAAAAAGGCGGGATAATACACCTCTTTTTATTATATTTGCGCCATGAAACCGGCTGTTCTCTCACTCGTATCGTTGATGATGGTCGCATCGTGCGACATGCTGCGCTACCACCCCTATCAGGAGGTGGACCTGTACGCTACGCCTCTGAACATGCGACACAGGCAGGAGCTGGAGGAATGGGCCCAGGGACGCGACACACTGCGACTGGCCTTCATCAGCGACCTGCAGCGACGCTACGACGATACGGCCGACTGCGTCAAGGCCCTGAACCGCAGGGAGGACATCGACTTCGTGCTGATAGGCGGCGACATCACGGACTTCGGAGCGACGGACGAGTTCAGATGGATCACAGACGTGCTGAACCAGCTGCAGAAGCCATGGCTGACGACGATAGGCAACCACGAGTTCCTGGGACTGGGCGAGCACAACTACGAGCGCATCATCGGACCGCTGAACTTCGCCGCCAACCTAGGACGACTGCACCTGGTGGTGCTGAACAGCATCTGGCGCGACAGCGAGACGGACGTCAAGGCTCCGGACTTCTACTTCCTGAACTGGGACATCGAACGCACGCAGGGGATCAACCGCGAAAGGGAGGATTCGCTGACGCACACGATCGTACTGATGCACAACATGCCAGGCGACGAACAGTTCGACGACCGCAAGACCGAACAGTTCCGCGAAGCGCTGGGACACTATCCGGGCATGCAGCAGGACGATCCGCTGTTCAGCATGGAGGACGTAGAGCGGATGGCCCAAGGGACGTCGACAGACGCAAAGCTATCGGCCGACGACCAACGGCAGATCGTAGGATCGCACCGCAGGGCCTTCTGCCTGAAGGGACATACGCACCGGCACGAGATCTGTCGTCCGTTCGAGGACGAGACGCTGTTCTACTCGGTGGACGACATCCATAAACGCGAGATCCTGGTATTCACCCTCAATCCTGAATCGTATGCAGTGGAAAGTATTCGCTTCTGAGACGCACAGAAGACTCACGGTGGCTATCCTCACCATAGCGACAGGCAGCGTGGCTCTACGGGCCTCTGAAGGGCCTCAGAGGCGATGGTACGAAGCGCTGATGCCTCGAAGCGTGACCGTACAATACGCAGGCAACATCGGAGCCGTAAGCTGCGGACCGGGATGGATCTACGGACGCAGGGAACAATGGGAGACGCAGCTGCTGATAGGCTACCTGCCGGAGGAGGTGATGTTCAACGACTACTTCTGCCTGACAGCACGGCAGTGCTACACTCCGTTCAGGATCGACATGGGGGAACGTCTGTCGATCGACCCACTGACGACGTCGGTAGCCGTGAATACGCTGTTCAGCGGCGAGTTCTGGTACGACGAGCCAGGGTCGAAGTACTACAACTTCTCGACCCGTCTGAGGTTTCACTTCGGTGTGGGCAGTCGCCTGAACCTGGCTATTCCGCAAAGGGAGGGATCATCATCGAGCAAAAAGCACAGGCTTGCATCATCATCGGACAAAAAGCACCAGCAGCGTCTGTCGCTCTACTACGAGCTATCGACCTACGACCTGGCACTACTCTCCTACTCCCGTGGCGGGTATATCGGATTGGGAGATATTTTGTATCTGGGGGTAGGAATCAGATATCAATTCTAAGCCCCCCAATTATGGTTAGCGATTAATGGTTGATGATTAATGATTATCAGCCTCGCGCAAAATGATCAGAGCGAATACAATCATTAATCATCAATCATTAATCATCAATCATTAATCATTAATCATCAATCATCAATCATTAATCATCAATCATTAATCATCAATCATCAATCATTAATCATTAATCATCAATCATTAATCATCAAGATTGCCTTGTCTTCCCCCTTGGGGGGATTGAGGGGGGCCAAACTCATGAGAATCGTCATCAGCGGAGAGATCCAGCAGAAGAAGGCGTAGGGGGCATAGGCCATCGTAGCGACGCCAAGGACGGTGGACTGCGTCATGCCACACGAGTTCCAGGGGATGAGCACTGACGTGACGGTACCGCCATCCTCGAGGGTACGGCTGAGGAGCTTCTTGGGCAAGCGGAGACGTTCGTAGGCTTCGCCATACATCTTGCTGGGCAGGATGATGGCCAGACACTGGTCGCCAGTAGCACAGTTGAGGAAGATGCTGGATGCACAGGTGGTGGCAACGGTCGAGACACGTCCACGCATGATCTTGAGCAGATGACCGGTGATACACGACAGCATTCCGCTGCGCTCCATGACACCACCGAAGCACATACTGCAGATGATGAGCCAGATGGTGTAGAGCATGCCTCCCATGCCACGCGTACTGGTAAGCGAATCGACAGCACCATATCCGGTGGTATAGCCTACCTCGCCAAACGAGCATTCGAGCGCAAAGTCGAGACCATGATCGATGCCGACGATGACGCAGCCGGTCATCATGCCGATGAAGAGCACAGCCGTGGCCGAGAGTCCCTTGTAGATCATAAAGAACACCATCAGAGGTACCAGCAGGAGCCAGGGCGAGATGATGAACGTCTCGTCGAGATGTTGCTGCATCTCGAGCGCAGAGCTGTCCTGTACGGCAGCATCGACCGACGAACCCGTAAGGCCTACGACCAGGAAGATGACGAGCGTGATGAGCATCGTAGGCACGGTGGTATAGAGCATGTTGCGGATGTGGGTGAACAGGGGGACATCGGAGATGCTCGAAGCCAGGTTGGTGGTCTCGCTGAGCGGAGACATCTTGTCGCCGAAATACGCTCCGGAGATGATGGCACCGGCTATCCAGCAGTCGTCGATACCCAAGGTACGACCTACGCCCATCAGACCTACACCGATGGTGGCAATGGTGGTCCAGCTACTGCCGATACAGATGCTGACAAGGGCACAGAGCAGACACGACGTGATGAGCAGCCATTGGGCCGAGATGACGTCGAGACCGTAGTAGATCATCGTAGGGATGATGCCGGAATGCATCCACGTACCGGTGATACCGCCTACCATCAGGAGGATCAGGTTGGCCGGCATCGTACGGCTGATGCCATGGACCATGGCCTTCTCCATCTGCTCCCACGTCAGGCCATAGCGCAGCATGGCGATAGCAATGGCCACACCTGTACAGACCGTCAGCACCCACTGCGAAGGGCCAGACAGCATACCATCGCCAAAGATGGTAACGCAATACGACAGCATACCGACCAACAGGATGATCGGGATCAGAGAGATGGTAATTCCGGGTTTGTGACGAGACACAGTAAAGTTAAAGAGTTAAAGAGGTAAAAAGGTAAAAAGGTAGACCCCTTCGGATTAACGATTGGCGATTGATGATTAATGATTGATGATTCGCTTCGCCCTAATCCTCATACGTCAACCGCCACTATCTTCCAGTCCTCCCTCCATAGCAACGATTGGCGATTGATGATTGATGATTGAATTCGCGCTGATCCGTTTTTGCGCGTGGCTGATAATCATTAATCATCAACCATTAATCATTAACCATCATTGGGGGGACCGAGGGGGTCTACCCCCCAAACTCCTTAGGCAGCGGGAGCTCGAAGCGAAGGTTCTCGTGCGTGATAGGATGAATGAACTGGAGGGCGTGGTTGTGGAGCATCAGACGATTGCAGGGATCGGACTGAGCACCATACTTACGGTCGCCGGCAATAGGACAGCCCAGGTCCTTCATGTGCACACGGATCTGGTTCTTACGACCGGTGAGGATCTGGATGTCCATCATGCAATAGTCGCCCATACGCTTCACGACCTTGTAGCGCGTAACGGCCAGCTTGCCTTCTTCGGGATTGTTGGTGGAATAGACACGCATGGCATTGTTCTCGTTGAGATACGAGCGGATCTCGCCTTCCTCCTTGCGAGGATAACCTTCGCAAATGGCTGTATACTTGCGTTCGACGACGTGTACGTTCCAGTCGTTTCGGAACTTCTCCTGCACCTCAGGATTCTTGGCAAAGATCAGGATGCCGGAGGTGTACTGGTCGAGACGATGGCAGACGTAGGCATGCGAGTGGCCATCCATCTCGTTGACGTACTGGTCGACGATATCGAGCGCGGTCTTGACCGTCTTGTTGGTCTGACTGTTGGGCACACTGAGGAGGCCGGACTTCTTCTCGACCACGATGAGATCTGGATCCTCGTAGATGATCTTGATCATGCGGTTGCGCACTACAACGAACGGACGCGTGAAGTTGACCATCACCTCATCGTCGAGCTGAAGCTGCTCGTCGAACTGCGTAGTGACACGGCCATTGAGCATCACGTTACCATGCGCCAGGTAGCTCTTGATCTCGGAGCGGCTGCGCGGAGCAAGCTTGGCCAGGAGGAAGGGCAACAGCTGTCCAGGCTCGCTGATACGGTAAGTTTCGATGTAGTCAGGTTTGTTACGACGAGGAGCTTTATTTGAATTCTTATTACGCATATAATGTCAATTTTCGTCTGCAAATAGATGCAAATACGGTTATTAATGGCGCAAAGATACATTTTTTTTCCGAATTATTTGGATATTCGACAAAAAAAAAGTAAATTTGCACCCAAATATCGACGTTTTTTCACATATTACTATATATGAAAGCCAAAAAGATGCATAAAGAGGGCACTTCGACGATGGTCACCTTCATGGCCTTCATCATCCTCGTTGGTGTAACCTTATATGTATACCAGGCCGCGCACTGGGTATGGATTGCCTGCATGTTCCCCCTGCTGGTAACCTTCGGTATCGTGGTCAACTTCTTCCGTTACCCCGAACGCCACTTCAAGGGCGACATGCTGCACGACGTCATCGCACCAAGCGATGGCACGATTGTCTGCATCGAAGAAGTGTACGAGCCCGACTACTTCAAGGACAAGCGTATCATGATTTCGATCTTCATGAGCGTGACCAACGTACACGCACAATGGTGTCCGCTGGCTGGCGAGGTACTGAAGAGCGAGCACGAAGACGGCCGCTTCAAGAAGGCTTGGCTGCCCAAGGCAAGTAATGAGAACGAACGTTCGACCATCGTGATCAAGAGCGATGCAGGACCAGTGATCCTGATGCGACAGGTAGCAGGTGCCGTAGCACGCCGTATCGTGACCTACCTCGAGGCAGGCGAACGCAGCGAGATAGACGGTGAGCTGGGCTTCATCAAGTTCGGTTCGCGTATCGACGTATTCCTGCCACTCGACGCCGACATCCAGGTTAAGATGAAGCAGGCAGTTCGCGGCAACACCACCACTATCGCTAAGATTTGATAGGATTGTTTGTGTTCGAAATTATAATTTCGAACAACTCAACATCTATGATCGATCTACCGATCCATCGAAAACCTAAATCAATTGATTGAATCGTGAAACTTATCAACCTTCCCAATATAATCACCAGCTGCAACGTACTGTGCGGCGCGATGGCTGTATTCTTTGGCCTCAATGGCGAAGTTGGCCTAGCCTGTATCTGCATCATCCTGGGTGCGGTATTCGACTTCTTCGACGGTATGACGGCTCGTGCACTGCACATCAGCGGCCCTGTAGGCAAGGAGCTCGACTCGCTGGCCGATATGGTATCGTTCGGCCTCGCTCCTACCGTACTGGCCTATCATATTCACACAGTATTTGATGGTTCTTCTCCCCTGTGGGGTTCGGGCATGACGTTCTTTTTTTGCGCACTGATGGCAGCGTTCTCGGCATTGCGTCTGGCCAAGTTCAACTGCGATGAGCGACAGTCTCTTTCCTTTATCGGACTGCCAACACCAGCCAATGCCATCTTCTGGATTGGTATGACCTACGTGATACAGATTCCTGCCGTCAACGATTTCGTTCAGGCCCATTCAGCGGGTTGTGGCATTACGTTAGGTGTGCTGCTGTTGGCCATGAGCGTCCTGCTCATCAGCGAGCTGCCTATGTTCTCGCTCAAGCTGAAGCCGGGACATAACGGCTTTGCCGAGAACAAAGCCCGCTACATCTTCCTTGCGCTCGTAGTCCTGATCCTCGTCTGCAGCGCTTGCCTTGGCCTTGATTACCTCTTTGCATCGGCTGCTCCTATCATACTACTGTATATCATTGTGAGCGTCATTGACACCCTTTCGAATCGTCGCTGATGAATTGTCTTGGCTGTCTCCTTATCTTACTGATCTTTGCAGGCCCGGCATTCATCTTCGCAATACTAAGGCTGGGTGGTAGCATGGTTCTCCGGTTTGTCAACCAGATCGGAGCCACTTGTATCTGGCTCTACGAATCGTTCCTCAACATCTTCCGCAGCGAGAAGAAGGAGGTGCTGAACCCCTTTACCGGAGCCTCGAACTTCGATGACATACCACAGGACAACGAGCTGACCTACACCGAGACAACTACCCCTGAAAAGATCTTCGACGAAACGGACGGCGAATACATCGATTATACCGAATTGTAACTCCTGACATGGATACAATATTTGCAATCTCGACAGCACCCGGTATTGGCGGCATTGCCACGATACGCGTCAGCGGACCACGGGCCATCAAGGCCTGCAGCCAGATTTTCAGACCCTTCAATCCTTCGCATCTTCTGGACAGCCGAAAGTCGCACACGGTGACCTTCGGCCAGATTGTCGACCGAGACAAAGACGAGGTACTCGACGAGGTTGTAGTTACCCTCTATCGTGCGCCACACAGCTTTACGGGCGAGGACGTGGTAGAGATATCGTGTCACGGCTCGCTGTACATCCAGCAAAGGTTGTTGGACCTGCTGAGCGAACTGGAGTCTCTTCGCCTCGCAGAGCCAGGAGAATTTACGCGTAGAGCCTTTGCAAACGGACGGATGGATCTTTCGCAGGCTGAAGCCGTAGCCGACCTCATAGCCTCGCAGAATGCAGCCTCGCACCGTCTGGCCATGAACCAGATGAAGGGCAGCATCAGCAGCAAGCTCGACCAGCTGCACGATCAGCTGCTACGACTGTCATCGCTGCTCGAACTGGAACTGGACTTCAGCGAGGAGGATGTAGAGTTTGCCGACCGTACGGAATTGCTTCATATAGCCTCTCAGATCGACGCTGAGGTAACGCAGCTTACTGCTACCTTCCGCACGGGTCAAGCGATCCGTAACGGCATTCCTGTGGCCATTATCGGGGCTCCGAACGTAGGCAAATCGACCTTGCTGAATGCCCTGCTACGCGACGATCGTGCCATCGTGAGCGACATCCAGGGAACGACGCGCGACGTCATCGAGGATACCATCCAGATACAGGGAATCCTGTTCCGCTTCATCGATACGGCAGGCATACGCCATACCTCCGACCAGATCGAACAGATGGGCATAGAGCGGAGCCTACGCGCTGCACAGCGCGCACAGATCATCATCCTGCTCACCGAACCGGGTGTAGAATATCCAGCCATAGAAACCACAGCGGAACAGACCGTCATCCGCATCGTCAATAAGACCGACGACTTCTCTGCACTGAACAACATCGGCATCACCGACCTTGAACAGCAGTTGGTAGAAGCCTCAGGCATCCATGACGTAAAGGGCGACATCATCCTCACCAACCGTCGTCACTTCGACGCCCTTAACGAAGCCCACACCTACCTCACCCACGTCATCGAAGGCATCCACACCAACCTCAGTGGTGACCTCATCGCCGAAGACCTCCGTTCGGTCATCAATGCCCTCAACCAGATCCTCGGCAAGGAAATCTCCTCGCAAGACACCCTGAACAACATCTTCAAGAACTTCTGCATCGGAAAATAAGCTTCCGAGATTTGATGAACTCTATTCTGGCTGAAAAACGGACTTCCGAGATTTGTTGGACTATATTCTGGCAGAAAAACGGACTTCCGAGATTTGATGGAACCTATTCTGGCAGAAAAATGAGCTTCCGAGATTTGATGGAACCTATTCTGGCAGAAAAATGGGCTTCCGAGATTTGATGGACTCTATTCTGGCAGAAAAACGGACTTCCGAGATTTGATGGACGCTATTCTGGCAGAAAATTGAGCTTCCGAGATTTGATGGACGCTATTCTGGCAGAAAACCGGACTTACGAGTTTTGCCGAAGACTTTTTCGCCAACAAAATGCCGGCATTATGCAGAAGCGATGATCAAGGCTTATGGGCAAATGATAGAACCTACGAGGGTTGACAGGGATTGAGAATCGACGTATCAACAAGAAATCAAAGAAAATGGACAAATATATTGAAATTATGACCTCGATGAGACCGTTTGCACGATATCAGCGAGGACCAGGCGGAGACTACCAGAAGAAGGCACATCACCTGTGCTGGGAGCTCAATCAGTCAGATCCTGACGATATGCCGAAACGCATAGCAATCATCAAGGAACTGGTCGGAACGTATCCAGAGAATGGCTTTGTGCTGATCCAGCCACCCTTCAATTGCGATTACGGCTTCAATATTCATTTCCATGGATTTGCGCTCCTTAACTATGGGTGCTCGATACTCGACACATCGCCTGTAAACATCGGTCAGGGCGTGTTCATTGCTCCAGGCGTCTGCATCACCTGTGCCGGGCATGCATTGGACCCACAGCAACGTGCGGAGGGACTGAGCACCTCCGCTCCTATCACCATCGAGGACAAGGTCTGGATCGGAGCCAATGCGACCATCTGTGCCGGTGTGACCATCGGAGAAGGAAGCGTCATAGGAGCCGGCAGTGTCGTTACTCGCGACATTCCAGCAGGCGTAGTAGCTGCCGGTGTACCCTGCAAGGTGATACGGCCGCTGACTGACGAGGATGTCATTCCTGCAAGCGAAATCATACAATAAGGTAAAGCGTATGCCTACGAAGATACTCCAGAACCTGAACAGGACGCTGATTGGCCAGACGTTTACGGACGTAGACAATCTGCAGGAAGATTACGCCATGGCAAAGATCGCGGCCATGCATCAGAGCAAGGCCGAAAATGCCATTGCCGTGCTTAGCAACATGCACGACAACAGCAGTTTCATTGTGTACGGACGCCTTGGGCAATTGTTAGGAATTTCGACCGAGAATGAATGCGAGGAAGTACCATCGATATGGGAAAAAGAACTGATCAAGAGGTTCCACGAGAATGACATCGTCGAGAAACTTGCCCTTGAATTGCAGTTCGTTACGTTCGTAAGGGCTCTGCCTGCACAGCTGCGACAGGACTATTACCTGCAGCATGTACTGAGGATAAGGGATGCCGAGGGTCGATACGTCTACGTCAAGCATCGTATCTATTATCTGCGTTACGACAACAGCGGCAACGTATTGCTGACACTATGCCTCTACACCATCGCCACAAACGAGAAGCATCAGGTAGGAATCATCAACTCACTGACCGGAGAAAAAGCAAAAGAGCCATCGACCGAGATGACGCAGCTACTTTCTGAGCGCGAAAAAGAGGTATTACGGATGATAGGCGAAGGAAAAGCCAGCAAGCAGATTGCCTACGAACTCTGCATCAGCACGCATACGGTAAACGGACATCGACAGAACATCCTGAAGAAGATCAATGCCACGAATTCGACCGAAGCATACAACGTTGCGCTGAAACTGGGTATTCTTTGACCATAAATAGTGATTTTTCACTATTGTACAACGCAGAAAAAAGCCCTACCTTTGCAGCGCAAAATGTAACACTTTTTTGGATATGAAAAAAACTATTCTTGCTGCTCTTGTAGCAGTTTTCTCAATGACCTCACAGGCACAGAGCCTGGAGAAGATGCAGTGGTTCAACGAACCTGAGTCGTACACCATCAAGGACGGTATGCTCGAGATGGACGTACCAGGCCAGACCGATTACTGGCGTATCGCACACTACGGCTTCACGGTCGATGACGGTCCTTTCCTCTACGCAACCTACGGTGGTGAGTTCGAGGCAAAGATCAAGGTCAGCGGCGACTACAAGGTACGTTTCGACCAGGCAGGCATGATGATCCGTCAGGATCACGAGAACTACGTGAAGTTCGGCATTGAATTCGTCGACGGCAAGTTCAATATCTCGACCGTAGTGACCCATCATACTTCAGACTGGAGCGTCATCACGCTGGAGAATCCTATCCCCTACCTCTGGCTGAAGGCCGTACGTCGCCTTGATGCCATCGAGATCTACTACAGCTTCGACGACAAGGAATACACGATGATGCGTACCCTCTGGATGCAGGACAACTGCCCACTGCAGGTAGGCCCGGTAGCAGCCTGTCCGGATGGTCAAGGCTTCAAGGCTCGCTTCTCGGACTTCAAGGTGAAGCATTTGCCAGATCAGCGTCGTGTAGAATGGTTGAAAAACAATCAGTAAACGATGACAGAATTCGAAAAAATGCGTAACCAGGAGTCCTATGACTTCAGTGACACAAAGGTGAGTGAGAGCATCGAACATGCGAACCGCCTTTGTGCCAGGTTACGCACGCTCACCGTCTTTGACGACGAATATCGCTCCATCATCGAAGAACTCATTCCCGGTATTCCGGCATCGTCGTGCATCAACCCACCGTTTCATTGCGACCACGGGCATGGTATCCGACTGGGCGAAGGCGTCTTCGTAAACTACGGAGGCACGATGCTCGATGGCGGAAACATCACGATAGGCAGTCGCACAAAGATAGGGCCAAACTGCCAGCTGGTTACACCTAATCATCCTATCGACTACATCGAACGGCGCAAGACGATCGAACGATGCAAACCCATCACCATAGGCGAAGACTGTTGGCTGGGAACAGGCGTGACCGTCTGTCCGGGAGTTACCATCGGAGACCGATGTATCATCGGAGCCGGAAGCGTGGTCGTGAAGGATATTCCGGCCGACAGCATGGCTGTAGGCAATCCGGCCAAGGTCATCAGATCGCTGAAACCAAGCGATGAAGGATGACGAACGGAAACGGATGGAGCAAATAGGATAAAAGGAATCTGGCAAGGTACATACGTCGCCATAAACGGCAAAACACGACGTAAGTACCTTGGTAACTACTCAGCACCCCCATCCTGAGCTGGCGGTTATGTTGAAATTAAAACAATGATTACTGCTCACTGACTTACGACAGCGAGAATTGCGTTGAATTTTGAATTGTTGTTCTTCTTGGCAGTTTCAGCAATAGAATGCATCTTAGCAAAGATGTCGGCACCTTCGTTCGTCCTGAAGCATCCACTGATTTTCTGTTTGATCTTGATCTTTCGGACGCCCTGTTCGCTGGCATTATTGTCATAGGGAACAGCCTCCTCCTTAAGGAAGGTAAAGAGGTGGTCTTTGACCTTGACGATTCCTTTCCTGAAAGTCTCAAACTCTTCGTCAAGATGCGAGAGACTTTCATTGAGAAGCCTGGACATCTTGTTCACGATAAGAAGCACCTTTCTTTGAGTAATCTGTTCGAAGGGTGTATATTTCTTCAGTCGGATTGCGCGATGCAATAGATCTGCAAATCGAGTCGACCAGTCCTGCTTTGAATCAAGTTCGGTCAGATATTGTACATTGCGTAACAGATGGGCCAGGCAGACCTGATGAGCTTTGACCTTCATATTGAAGTAGCTCGGATGCCTGTCCGTTACCAGTACAGAGCTGGGCAATCCTTCCGGGAATTTCTCATCGATGGACTCCATGCCCCTGGATTTTCTCTGAAACACATAGGTCAGCAATGGATTCTGGAATATCCAGTTCCAATGAAGTTCTTTACCGACACGGGCACCAGTCTCATCGGCTCCGTTGACCGGAGATTTGCAGATTCTCTGCCTTATCTCTTCGTATGGAACCTCTGTCTTACGGCCAGCCTCCTTCAGCATGGTCTGTATAGTGCCCTGACTGATCCTCAAGTTGAATAACTCCTCCAAAGTCTCACAGATACGGCCAAATGGCAGGCATTGTACATGAGCCAGATAGACGACATAGGCACGAATGTTGGAGCCATAGGTTATTCTGCAATTCGGACAATCGCATTGAACATGATGACCACAAGAGCAGACATTCTTATAGTATCGATGCTCTGTAGTTAGAGGCATAGGTATAGGTATGTCGATGACTTGCATCTTGCCGATAAGCTCAGATTTGCATTCCTCCAATGGACGTCCGCATTCTGGGCAGTACTGAGGTCTGTGGAACTCAATGATATCAGGAGTCTCTTTGGTCAGCAATGTCGTGCCGGCATGTCCCGTCTGTCCTCCGCTATTCCGGTCGCTCTTCTTTCTAAGGCTGCGCGTCCTGCGTATCTCCTTTGATTTGATCGATTCCTGCGAAGGTGGAATGTTGCTGTTATGGCTGTCCTTTTCCGGCTTCTCATACTTGGACAGTTTCTCCTTAAGCTCCTTGTTGTCGGTTTCCAGTTTCTTGATGGTCTGCTTTGCTTCGTGCATATCCTTCTTGTGACAGGTGCCAAGGCGATTGAGACGGTCAATCTCCGTGCCCTGTTCGGACACGGTCTTCTTCAGGTTGCCAAGTTCTTTTGTGAGACTCTTGAGAACTGCATCTATATCTTTGACCTCTTCTTGCATGGTGCAAAGATAGGAAGACTTTTGCTGAGTTCCAAAGAAAATATAAAAAAGATTTTTCAGCACTTTTTCAGACCTCATGGAGGTAGGGCACGAATATGTCTGGTCATATTCCATTCGCCCTAATTTGACAGAAATGGTGTAATCTCGACATGACACGATTCTGCATCATTCTCGCTTCGGCGAATG
>JAZUEP010000099.1:0-11403 GCA_045640225.1 Bacteroidales bacterium
ATGAATTAAAACTATGCTAGAAGAACTCAAAGAAAAAGTGTTTAAGGCCAACCTCGACCTGGTAAAGCAGGGACTGGTAATCTTCACTTGGGGCAATGTCTCAGGCATTGACCGCGAAAAAGGCCTTGTAGTAATCAAGCCATCGGGCGTTAGTTACGACGACATGAAAGCCAGCGACATGGTTGTTGTCGACCTTAATACCGGCGAAGTAGTCGAAGGCGAGCTCAACCCATCGAGCGACACGCCTACCCACCTTGTCCTCTACCGTGCATTCCCTAACATCCAGGGCGTAGTACACACACACTCGACCTATGCCACCGCTTTCGCTCAGGCAGGTCAGGACATTCCTAACATCGGCACTACTCATGCCGACTATTTCTATAAGGCCATCCCTTGCACACGCGATATGACTAAGGAGGAGGTCGAAGGCCAGTACGAACTCGAGACCGGCAACGTCATCGTCGACGAGATCCTCAACATCCGCAAGATCAACCCCGATCACACTCCAGCCGTCCTTGTCAAGAACCATGGTCCATTCTCATGGGGCACTTCGCCCGACAATGCCGTATATAACGCCAAGGTCATGGAGCAGGTTGCCAAGATGGCATTCATCTCGTTCAGCGTCAATCCGCTCACTACCATGAACCCTCTTCTCGTCGAGAAGCACTACAACCGCAAGCACGGCCCTAACGCCTACTACGGACAGAAGGGACAGAAGCATTGATAAGCAATTAACAATGAACAATTAATAATTAACAATTAGCTTCGCGCTGTCGAAATGAAAGACTCGAACATTGTTCAAGAGAAATCCCTCGCATTTAGTAAAAAAATCGTAAAAATGGGGAAATTTCTCTTAGCAAAAATGTCAATACCCGAGCAGCCGCTATGTACTCAAGATAGCACTCAAAGAAGCTAATGAAACAGAGTATTGGTTAGAGATTTTATATTCAGGGGAATATATTGGACAGAACCAATACAATGGCATGATTATTGATTGTAAAGAGTTAATTAAATTGCTGACAAGCATTATAAATTCCATTAATAACCCGAAAAATTGACAATAATAATACCTTCCCGAGAGATACTAGTTTTTCGTCCGCATGGTCATTATTAATTGTTAATTATTAATTGTTAATTGATTATGTTTGAAAATATTGAACTTTGGTGGATCACCGGAGCACAGCTGCTCTATGGTGGCGAGACCGTCAAGATTGTCGACGGACACTCACAGGAGATGGTTGCTGGCCTCAACGAGTCAGGCATCATCCCAGTTAAGGTAGTTTATAAGGGCACCGCCAACTCGTCGAAGGAGGTCGAGCAGATCATGCAGGCAGCTTCGAACGATCCTAAGTGCGCCGGCGTCATCACCTGGATGCACACTTTCTCGCCTGCCAAGATGTGGATCAAGGGTCTGCAGGCCCTCAAGAAGCCTCTGCTCCACTTCCATACCCAGTATAATGCCGAGATTCCATGGGACACCATGGACATGGACTTCATGAACCTCAATCAGTCGGCACATGGCGACATCGAATTCGGACACATCTGCACCCGCATGCGTGTACCTCGCAAGGTAGTCGTTGGCTACTGGAAGAGTCGCAAGGCACAGGAGGAGATTGCCGTATGGGCACGCGTTTGCGCCGGTGCTGCCGATGCTCACAACGTACGCTGCCTCATGTTCGGCATGAACATGAACAACGTAGCCGTGACCGATGGCGACCGTGTAGAGTTCGAGCAGCGCCTCGGCTATCATGTCGACTACTACCCTGTTTCTTCGCTGATGGATTACTTCAAGCAGGTCACCGATGCCGAAGTCGATGCCCTCGTCGAGGAGTACAAGCAGCAGTATACCATCAAGATCGACGAGTGCGGCGAGCAGGTATACTGGGAGAAGGTCAAGAATGCCGCTCGTGCCGAGATCGCTATCCGTCGCGTACTCGAGGCTGAGGGTGCCACCGCCTTCACCACCAACTTCGACGACCTGGGTGATGCCGACATCACCGCTCCTGACTTCTGTGGCTTCGACCAGATTCCTGGCCTTGCCAGCCAGCGCCTGATGGCCGAAGGTATCGGCTTCGGTGCCGAGGGCGACTGGAAGACCGCCTGCCTCTATCGCACCCTTTGGGTGATGAACCAGGGCATGGACAAGGGTTGCTCGTTCCTCGAGGACTACACCCTCAACTTTGCCGACGACTGCACTTCATCGCTCCAGTCGCACATGCTCGAGGTTACTCCTCTCATTGCTACCGACCGTCCTAAGCTCGAGGTACACTTCCTGGGCATCGGCATCCGCAAGCAGGAGACTGCCCGCCTTGTCTTCACCTCGAAGACCGGTGCCGGCTGCAAGGCTACCATCGTCGACCTCGGCAACCGCTTCCGTCTCATCACCAGCGACGTCGAATGCATCGAGCCTAAGCCAATGCCTAAGCTCCCTGTTGCTTCGGCCCTTTGGGTTCCACAGCCTACCTTCGAGGTCGGTGCTGGCGCATGGATCCTTGCTGGCGGCACTCACCACAGCGCCTTCTCGTACCAGATCACCGCTGAGTATTGGGAGGACTTCGCCGAGATCATGGGCATCGAGTTCATCGGCATCAACAAGGACACCACCATCTCGGGCTTCAAGCAGCAGCTCCGCAACAACGAGATTTACTACATGCTTAATAAGGCACTACGTTAAATGTAAAATTAAAAATGAAAAATTAAAAATTATTACTTCGCTTTGACTAATCTCCGATGAAAGACAATGCGATTGCCATAAAGTCAAAAGAATTTGGGAAAAGGGCTGTAAAAGCATATCAATTTCTGCTCGAAAAGAATGAGACAATCATGTCAAAACAGTTCTTGCGTAGTGGAACGGCAATAGGAGCCTTAGTCAAAGAAGGTGAGTTTGCACAGAGCAAGGCAGATTTTATCAATAAGTTGTCAATAGCACTCAAAGAAGCAAACGAGACTCTATATTGGATTGAATTGCTGCATTATGGCAATTATCTGACAGACGCGATGTGTGACTCTTTGCAAAAAGATGTCAGAGAATTGATTGCACTACTCGTTTCAATAATCAAAAGTAGCAAAGACAGCGACTAACCAAATACATTTAATTTTTCATTTTTAATTTTTAATTTTTAATTTATTCTTTATGACACCACGCGAAACCATCATGCAGGGTAAGGCAGTACTCGGCATCGAGCTCGGCTCGACCCGCATCAAGGCTGTACTTATCGACCAAGAGAATAAGCCAATCGCACAGGGCTCGCACGAGTGGGAGAACCAGCTCGTCGACGGCCTCTGGACCTACTCGACCGAAGCCATCTGGTACGGCCTCGAGGACGCATACGCCGACCTGCGCAAGTACGTCAAGCGCGAGTTCGACTGCGAAATCGAGATCCTCGCCTCAATCGGCATCTCGGCCATGATGCACGGCTACATGGCCTTCGGCCCTACCGGCACTGCCACCCACGGCGCACCAGCCTCTGAGGCCGAGAAGATCCTCGTACCTTTCCGCACCTGGCGCAACACCAACACCGGCAAGGCTGCTGCCGAGCTCTCTAAGCTCTTCAACTACAACATCCCGCTGCGTTGGAGCATCTCGCACCTCTACGAGGCCATCCTCGACAACGAGGAGCACGTCGCTGGCATCACCTACCTCACCACCCTGGCCGGCTACATCCACTGGCGTCTCACCGGCGAGAAGGTGCTCGGCATCGGCGACGCTTCGGGCATGATCCCTGTCGACCCAACGACCAAGAACTACAACGCCGAGATGGTCGCCAAGTTCAACAAGCTCGTCGAGCCTAAGGGCTTCCCCTGGAAGCTCGAGGACATCCTGCCACAGTGCGTATGCGCTGGCCAGAAGGCCGGCTTCCTGACCCCTCACGGTGCTCAGCGTCTCGACATCTCTGGCCACCTCAAGCCAGGCATCCCATTCTGCCCTCCTGAGGGCGATGCTGGCACCGGCATGGTAGCCACCAACGCCGTCAAGGTTCGCACCGGCAACGTCTCGGCCGGCACCTCGTCGTTCTCGATGATCGTGCTCGAGAAGGATCTGTCTAAGCCAAACGAGATGATCGATATGGTCACCACGCCTGACGGCAACCTCGTAGCCATGGTACACTGCAACAACTGTACTTCGGACATCAACGCCTGGGTGAAGCTCTTCAAGGAGTATCAGCAGCTGCTGGGCCTGCCTGTCGACATGAACGACATCTATGCCAAGCTCTACAACCACGCTCTCACCGGCGACAAGGATTGCGGCGGCATCCTGGCATACAACTTCATCTCGGGCGAGCCAGTCGCAGGCCTTCAGGAAGGCCGTCCGCTCCTCGTACGTTCGGCCAACGACCGCTTCAACCTCGCCAACCTCATGCGTGCCAACCTCTTCGGCACCGTCGCCGTCCTCAAGCTCGGCAACGACGTGCTCTTCAAGGAGGAGAACGTACAGGTTGACCGCATCACCGGCCATGGCGGCCTCTTCAAGACACCAGTCGTAGGTCAGAAGATTCTGGCTGCTGCCCTCAACTCGCCAATCTCCGTCATGGAGACCGCAGGCGAAGGCGGTGCTTGGGGTATTGCCCTGCTGGCCAACTATTGCGTCAACAACCCCGACAACCTCAACCTGGCCGATTACCTCGAGCAGGTAGTCTTTGCCGGCAACACGGGCGTCGAGATTGCTCCGGATCCCGAGGACGTCGAAGGCTTCAACCGCTACATCAAGACCTTCAAGGCCTGCATCCCTGTCGATCAGGCTGCTGTCGACTGCAAGAAGTAATCAATTCGTATATCATCATATTAAGGGCGTGAAGTTAGATGCTTCACGCCCTTTGTATTTGCCATTAAATATTCCGCAGAAAATCCTCGAGCGAATCGCCTGACGAGAGCGGGAGCTTCTTACGTAGGCGATAGCGACTCTTGATTACCGATTCGGGCTGTTGCGACAACATGGCAGCGATCTGCTTGTTGTCCATGCCGGTACGGATAAATGCACAGAGGCGCAATTCGCCTTCGGTCAACGTCGGAGCCACCTTCTTGAGCGAGGTATAGAATTCGGGATAGACCTGCTCGAACTGGATGTGGAAGTTCTGCCACTCGTTATCACGCTTCACGTGAGCATTGATCTGGCTACGAAGCTCCACGGCCGTCTGGCGGTCAATCTCACCTTGCGCACGCCCCTCGCTGATACGCTTCTCCAATTCCTCGAGCATGCGGTTCTTCTCGATCAGCATCAGCTCGTGTGCCGTCAGCTCGCGGTTCTTGGCGTCGAGTTCCAGCTTACGATTCAGCTCCTTCAGGCGGCTCTGCTTACGTTGTAGGTAGATAAAGTAGCCTAAGCCTACTACCATCAGCGACAGCAAGGCTGCCGTGAGGTAGAAAATGATACTATGAGTTCGTGCAAGTTCTTTTTCTTGGGCCAGCGAATGTTCGTACTGCTCAATGTCACGTCGCTGCTCAAGATTTGAAATCTGTAACGCCTGCTCGCTCTGCTGAATGGAGTCTTCAAGATTAAAGTAAATTGTGGCATACTTCCAAGCCTCATCGTATTTCCCTAATCTATCATAACTCAGCATAAGTCCTTTCAGTGTCGGAAAGAGCGCATTATAGTCATTGCATTCCTGCAAGTAATTCCATGTCTTTTTATAATAGAATAATGCGCTATCAGGATTGTGCTCCATCATTGACGAGCCTTTATTAATGGTAGCCATGGAAAGCACCGAAGGATATTTTAACCGAGACGCTATTTCGTATGCCTTATATGAATAATCTATCTTCGCCAGAGAATCCAGCTCGTAATGTGAGAGATTGACGTAAATATTAGCCAACATAAACGAATCTTGCATCATCTCTGGCTGATGTAACATACGTTTCAGGATCATGGTTGCACTATCGTTGTTCCCTACGCATCCGTAAGAATTGGCGATATTTAGCCAGTTGCCCAACGACATCGTCCTGTTCCCGATGGCCTGATAGAAATCGGAGCTCTTTCGCAAATACGAATATGCACGACGGCCATCACCGATAAAGCACAGGTGATTACCCATCCCTCGATAACTTTCAGCCAGAAGTAATGTATCGTGGATATCCTCAGCATAATGGATAATCTTACGCCACTCCAAATACTCTTCAAAGGGTTCTTCGTGGGCAGAGATATTTACGTCAAGAATAAAACGACGCATGTAAATATAGTCGTACTTATAAGCAACAGTATCGACCATCGCAATCGCCTGTCTGGCCATATTGACAGCCTCAATCTTATCTGTTCTACGCAACAGCCATGCTTTCCAAAAGAGCAGACGCCATTTCAATATATCATTGGCGGACGTATCTTTCGTCACTAGAACTTCCATTTCCTCCACCAGACGCTCACACTCATAGTCGGTCAAACTATACCGACTCTGTTGCTCGAGTCTTGACACAATCGAGTCGAAGGGAGCATATACTTTAGGCCAGTTATTTGCCATCGACCTGCAGCAATCGAAAGACCATAGTCCAAGCCACAAAACCCAAAATAAATATACACTTTTCATGCAGCAAATATAGTAATTTTGACTTTGTCCATTGGATGTCCATGCAATTTTCTTTTATTTTACCTATAAAATAGATATATTTGCAGCGTTTTAGAAGCTATGCCTTCCATTTACACGCAACAAATAATTGTGATGACAGCATTATAACAAACCATATTTTTATGAAAAAACTGACTATTCTATCATTATCCTTGCTTGCCCTCCTATCTTCCGGAACTATACAAGCTGAAGGAGTACATCTTGGCTACTGTAACGGTTCTTTTCCTCAAGAAGGAATTGGCTTGAGCGGGAACAATGCAACCATCAGTGGAGCGATTTATATTACTCCAGAAATGCTTGCTCCCTATGCCGACTGTCAGGCGACTAGCTTGTATGTCGGAATTCCTCAGAATCTGACCACTTATCCCGAACAGCTTACGGGATGGTTACGTACCGATAAAGAAGGCGAGAATCTGACATCGGGAACCATCGAGGCAGAAGGTGGATGGCTGACTATCCTCTTAGACTCTCCACTCGAGGTTAACGATTACGTCGAGAGTGGAATCTGGGCAGGTTATGAATTCGAACAGGCAAAGAAGATTAATCTACTTGCCATCGGTGGTGAGAAAGAAATCGAAAATGCCTGCTGGATAGCTAGAAATGGAGCATGGACCGATTATAAACAATTCGGTGTACTTCCGCTCGAGGTTATCATCGAAGGTGAAAGTCTTCCGAATCACGATCTGGCATTGGTGAACTGTTATACTGCCAGTGCAGTCAAGTTCGGTTCTAAACTTAACATTTATGGCACGATTGTAAATAATGCCATACAAGAGGCTTCGTACCCCATTGTTACAATAACGATGGAAGGGAAAGTATGGACTGACACCATCAATGTGACAATTCCTTATCGTGGTAAAGAGACCTTTTGTACCGAAATTGTTCTGGATCCTCAGGACATGCAGGAACGAGACCTTCAGTTCGATGTAGAGATACTCTGGCAGGATGGAATCGTGGACGAGACCCTTGATGACAATCGATGCCAACTGGCAGTCAGCCTTGTTGACGAACTTTTCGTCCGGAAGATGGTTGTCGAAGAAGGCACTGGTTCCGAATGTCAATGGTGCGTGCGAGGCATTGTAGGCATGGCCGAAATGAAAGAGAAGCATCCGGACAATTTCATTGGCATTGCAGTACACTACTATACGGTGAACGATCCTTATTATATTGGACCAACAGAAGGCTCTTACTCAAAGTATCTGATGAACTACATCACGTCATTCCCTGGCTGTATCATCAATCGCGATGGTGACATACACGATCCCAACACCCAGGAGCTGGAAGATTACCTCACAGCAATGGATCCAACAGCCGTGGTAGACGTTGCTCTTCAGGCTTCATATGCAGACGAACAACTAACATTCAGCAGCGCCACCCAATTCTTGATTAACAATCCGAATGCCGACTACCGTCTGGCATACGTCGTCATCGAAAACCAGCTACCTATCACACAGACCAATGGCTATTCAGGAGGGAATGCCGGACCTATGGGTGGATACGAATACAAACCTAAGGTTGTAGACATCTTGGTCGATGATGTAGCCCGCGGCATCTGGCCTACAAGTACAGGTGCAGAAAACAGCCTTCCTCAGGAAATTCAGAAAGGTCAGGTTTACAATCACTCGCTGACTATCAGGATGCCAAAATATTCTGATGTCAACAATCTTGAAGCAATAGCCCTTGTTCTCAATGCCAAGGACGGGTCTATCATGAATGCTACCAAATGCGATTATATCGAAGGCCTGACATCTGGCATCCAACAAATCGAAGCTACAATTGGACGAAACGCAATCTATGATCCCCAAGGTAAGAGGTTGACAACCACAAGCCATGGTATAATCATCCAGAATGGCACATTGATGTTCGTGACCGAATAAACATATTAAAAACAATCTATAACACTTAAAACAATGAAGAGAACTACACTTCTGACCGCCGCAATGGCAGTTTTGGTCTTCAGTTCGAACGCACAGCGTCCTGAGGATCTTTCTAGAATTGACAATACCCGTTCAATGGGTACAGTGGTAACCAACATCTCCATGGCGAAGAGCAACCCCATGGCTCGAGCCAAAGCTCAGGATGGCATAGATTTCAGTACCGATGTCATTAGCGAGCAGCCTGCTGGTCAGCTAACCACCTACACACGCGAAGGTGGCGCCTTCATGAGCTACTATGGTTACATCTATCGCAGTCCACAGAACGGAAATACCCTCGACCTTGTTGTCGATCCCGATGGAACTACAGTCTACCTCAATAATCCTGTCAGCCTGCTTGGCATTGATTCGTGGGTAAAGGGCACAATCGAAGGTGACAAAATCCACCTTCCTCTCCTCCAGACCCTCAGTTATTCCCCTGATGACGACAATGCCTACCTCCTGGTAAAAGCTATTATGGTTAACAATGGTGATGGTTCCCTGACTCCAACTGCTGATTACGATGCCTCGGAGATTACTTATACTATCCACGAAGACGGCACAATCAGCCTGGACGACACAGATGTAGATCCAGAAACCAACTACGGCAAGAACATCCTGGCTGTATTCAATTCGAACGACGGCACATGGACCGGTTTTGGCGATTGGGCTACTATTTATCGTCCATTCAACGCTACTGTTGCAGAAATACCTGCCGATGTAGAGCTCGAAAACTGGGTATTCAAGCGTAACGGCGAGGCTGCTCTCGTTAAGGCAGGCGTCGATGGCCAGAAGTTCTACATTTCAGGTCTGACTTCAGGCCCGATCGTTGGTACAATCGAAGGTGACAAGGTCTCGTTTGCCAATAATCAATATGTTGGCATCGAACGTGGTGCTATTGCGTTCTTCGTGGCCGCTACTTATTATGAGGTTGAGTCTGGAGGAGAGTATTCGTACAAGTATAATGAGTTTGCTGCTGTTCCATCACTTGATTTCGCCTATGATGCAGAAGCAAAGACACTCACACCTCTGGCTGAGCAGTCTGCTATTGTAATCAACATGGGTTATAGCGAGAGCGGAATCACGGCACTCTCAACCTTCACAGATCCTAGCTTCAACATCTATGCGGAGGTGGCAGGAGCTCCTGTAGCACCATATTTTGTAGCCTATGGCGGCGAATACGACGGTCAGTGGTCATTCTATGTAAAGACTCCAAGCGTTACCGTCGATGGTGATTACATTATGCCAGAAAAGATGGAGTGGGGCGTCTATACCGATGGCGAACTCTACACCTTCACCCCAGATGACGGTTACTATATCTCAGAGGAGATGCAGTGGATTCCATGTGGCTATAAGGATGAGAACTATGGCTGGGATATCTATTGCGATGGTGAAAATATGTTGACTACCCTTCATATGTACACTACGCTCTGTAGCGAGGTTGGCTTCCAGAGCCGCGCTACCTTCGATGGTGTAAGTTATTATTCATCGATCTGCTACGTCAACGTAGTAACTGGCGAACAGCGTGTAGAGGAAGTTGAGAACCAAACTCCTGTAAACATCAACACCATCCCTGCTCAGCTGGATGCAAAAACCTACAACATTATGGGTATCGCAACCGATAAGGCAGCCAAGGGCATTGTAATCAGCAATGGTATGATTTCATTCCAGAAGTAATCACAATTCCCACCTTTATAATAATCACGAGCCGTAAGACGATTCTTATGGCTCGTGTTCTTTTCTCTCCACTCCATGATCTTGTTACAAACAGATATTCGTAACCACAATGTGTAGTGTCACCTTTTCTGTATATGCTGAAATCTATAAGAGAACAACTCTGTTGCAATTTGACTTAGATTCGCCTCAAGTATTGCGCTACATATCTGACGCTTACGCACAATAGGCGCTCTTTTTTATGTCTGACTTCATTTTTTCGGACAAAAATTTGCGTTGATAAAAAAAAACGCCTATATTTGCCGCATCTTTTTTAATAATACTAATTATGAATACAGTCGCATTTAATCCTGCACAGATTCATGTACTAAACATGGCATCACGAATCAAGACAGAAGCCAACCTGCTTCGTCTAAAGGATCAGATAGCAGCCTTCTATGCAAAACTCATTGATGAAGAAATGGATGAGCTTTGGGACTGCGGGCAATGGGACGAAAACAAACTGGCAGAACTACGAAATGCTCATTTTCGTACTGAATACAAGTAATGAAAATTATAAGCGAAGATGCACACTTCGATGTACTGAAGTCTTTGCCATTTCCAGTATTAAATGTCATAACAATGGATGAATTTCTGAAAAAGTTATAACAGTAAGTTCCATCACAGTATCAATCTTGCCAATCGCAACGAGCCAGTCGCCATCGAGAATGTTGCCCTCCAGACTCTGCAGAGTAGCAAGGCAATGGAGAACAACACCCTCGTAATCCGCAGCAATGGTCGCCAGTATAATGGCTTCGGCCAAATGATCAAAGGACTCTGATCGGCAGAAACAGAAATTTGCTCTAACAAAACGGGGAAGTGCAGTTGGCAACAAAATTGCGCTTCCCCGTTTCGCGGAAGAGCATTCTGCGAGAAAAATACGCTTTATAAAAACGAGGAAGAGCATTTCGCCAGAAAAATGCGCTTCCGCGAAATGCGAAGGAGCAGTTTTGGCGAAAACTCTTCCTTTGCAAAACGAGGAGGAGCACTTCGCTCGCCGAACGCGCTTCCGCGAAATGAGAAGGAAGAATTTTGGCGAAGATTCTTCCTTATCAAAACGAGGAGGAGCACTTCGCAATAAAAATGAGGGCGTGTCAAAAGTCCATGAATAGACTTTTGCACGTCCTTTTCTTATGTCAAGCCACTATCTTTATTGAAAAGTATTCATCAAGGCTGAAATCTCTGATTTTGGTCGAATTTGAGCTTAAAACCGGTTTATAGCC
>JAZUEP010000100.1:0-29437 GCA_045640225.1 Bacteroidales bacterium
AGGAGCTGGGCCCTTACTGTCGTTATTTAGCGGAGAGTTAGGGGGAGTTAGGGGAGTTTAAGGCTCGTCGTAACACATTTGGGTCGGAGTATTGGGTTTGCTAAAAAACTCTCCTTACTCCCCTAACTCTCCGCAAGAAACGGGGTTAGCGAAACGGGGGTGGCGGGTGATCGTTAACTCTCCCTTGGTGTAGCGTTATAGTTTCTTGTCGTACTCATTCTCTACACGCCGGATTCCGTCTTTCAATGACACCTCATTGAAATTGATAATATATCCGAAATCTTTGTGGAGAAAACGGAGGTAGGTTCGCAACTGATAGTAGAACACCGCATGGATTTCGGTTACTGCCTTGAGCTCGATGATGATTTCGTCGTTGATGATGATGTCAGCTCTAAGGTCGGTTCCGATGATAGCACCTTTATAGTCGAGGCTTACGGGAAATTCGGTCTTTACATCATAACCTCGAAGCTGCAACTCATGTACGAATGCTTTCTTGTACACTTCCTCAAGAAGGCCAGGTCCTAAGATGGAATGCACCTCGTAGGCGGCGTTCAAAATATCGTAGGTGTCCATAATGCTTCTGTGGTATAAATTAGTATTGTGATAGCGGGGGAGTCAGGGGAGGAGCTGGTCCCCGGCTGTTGGTTTTAGCGGGGAGTTAGGGGAGTTGGGAGAGGAGTTGCTTCCTTTGCTCGTGTTTTTTAGCGGAGAGATTGGGGAGTTTTGGGAGGGGAGTGTTTGCTTCCCTTGCTGCCGGTTTTAGCGGAGAGTTAGGGGGAGTATGGGGAGTTTGATTACTCGTCGTAACTCATCTGGGTCGGAGTATTGGAATCGCTGAAAAACTCTCCTTACTCCCCTAACTCTCCGCAAAAAACGGGATTAGCGCGAAGCTTCCATCGATCACTTCATCTCCTTGCCGAACCAGGCGGGGGAGTTGATGTTTCCCTTTGCTGTCGGTTTTTAGCGGAGAGTTAGGGGGAGTTAGGGGAGTTTAAGGCTCGTCGAAACACATTTGGGTCGGAGTATTGGGTTTGCTAAAAAACTCTCCTTACTCTCCCTAACTCTCCGCAAAATCCCATCAACTTGCCGAGTGTCGAATGGGGAGGAGGTGATACCTGAAACTCTCCCAACTCTCCTTACTCTCCGCAAAGAGCGGGGATAGCAGGTAATCATTAATCACTCTCCGCCGTTACTTCTCTTTGATGATCCAGACGGAGGCGGAGGCGCAGAGGAGGAGGACGCCGGCGAGGACGAGCATGTCGACCTCAGGGGCGAGCTGGCCAGGGGTGGTGAAGAGGCTGAGGACAAAACCACCGATGGCGGCAGCGATGATCTGCGGGAGGCAGATGGTGCAGTTGAAGAGGCCGAGGTAGGTGCCCATGTGACCACCCTTGAGCGAATTGGTGAGGATGGTGAACGGAAGGGCGAGCATGGCAGCCCAGGCAGCACCGATGAAGAGGAACGACGCGAAGAGGCCGTACTGCGAGGTGATGAACGACGTAGAGATGAAGCCAATGGCACCGATGATGAGCGAGACGGTGTAGGCTACCTTGACGTTGCGGAACATCGGGATGATCGAAGCCCAGAGGACGGAACCGATGGCCTGGACGGCGAAGAGGATGCCTACCCAGTCGCCAGCGGCCTGATACTGCTGCGAGGCCGTGTCGAGGACGACGGCACCCCCCTCGGTGATGCGGGTAGGAGCGTCGAAGGCGACATGGGCCACGGTGCCGTTGGTGTAGGTCCACATGTACATGAAGGCGGCCCAGCAGAAGAACTGCACGAGACCTACGGTCCAGAAGGTAGAAGGTGCCTTGCGGAGGAGCTCGATCATAGAAGGCTCGTCGTCAGAGGTCTCGGTCTCGTCCTTAGGATGGTACTCGTTGTAGAGGGCAGGCTCGTACTCCTTGACCATGAGCGACGTGTAGATGACGCAGACGATGAGGATGGCAGCACCGATGTAGAAGGCGTACTTGACGGTATCGGGGACCTCGCCCGTAGGCGCTACGCCCGAGATGCCGAACTGCGAGAAGAGCCAGGGGAAGAGGTAGCCCACGAGCGAACCGGCGTTGCAGAGGAACGACTGGATGGAGTAGGCGGTGGTCTTCTGCTGCTCGTTGACCATGTCGCCCACCATCATCTTGAAGGGCTGCATGGCCATGTTGATGGAGGTGTCGAGCAACATGAGCATGACGGCACCGAAGATCATGGCCGTAGAGACGCTCATGCCCAGCGAACCGGCATTAGGCAGGAAGCACATGACGAGGATGGCGACGAGAGCTCCGACGAAGAGGTAAGGGATACGACGTCCCCAGCGCGTCCAGGTACGGTCGGAGTACTTGCCAACGAGGGGCTGGACGATCATGCCCATGATAGGGGGCAGGAGCCAGAAGAAGGAGAGGGAATGAGGATCGGCACCCAGGGTGGCGAAGATGCGCGAGATGTTGGCCGACTGGAGGGCATAGGCAATCTGCACGCCAAAGAATCCGAAGCTGATATTGATGAGCTGGGAGAATTTGAGGTTGGGTAATGGTTTAGACATATGAACCCTCCCCCATCCCCTCCCGTGAAGGGAGGGGCGTAGAATGTTAGGGTTGCCGCGGGGGAGGCTGCGGGGATAAAGTTGTTATTTACTGTTGTTGACTATGAATTGAGGTGCTCGAGAATGACGTCGAGGGTGTGATCGAGGTCGAAGAGAACCTCTTCGTTGGTGAAACGGATTACACGGAAACCGTGCTCTTCGAGCCATTGGGTCCGGATGGCATCGTCTTCCTGTTGGGTCCGTTCCATGTGGTAGCCACCATCGACTCCCCTCCCTCCACGGGAGGGGTCGGGGGAGGGTTCTTTGGGTTATCTTAACGATTACTCTCCTGAATCATCTGGGCGAGGCGATCGTTGAACTTATCCTCCTGCATGAGCTGCTCGAGGGTGAGGTGCATGCGGTAGCGCCAGTAGTGGCGAGGATTGGCGGGGATGTTGATGCGCTCGGCATTGGCGTCGGGCAGACGGAGGGAGGCATCGATGGAGAGCCAGTCCTGGAACGGGAGGATGCAGAGGAGCGAAGGCGAATAGAGGTGATCGTTGACGATGCGGGCGCAGATGTCGGGCGTAGCCTCGGCAGGGCAGGTGCCCTGGGCGTGGAGCTCGTCGTAGAAGAAGCGACGCGTCTGTTCGGGGTCGAGCTCCCACCACTGGCGGAGGGTCTCGGTGTCGTGCGTGCCGGTGGTGCATACGCTGCGCTCAGGGTACCAATAGACGTGGCCAAAGGCGTCCTGCGGATTCTTAGGCATACGCTGGATCTCGAGCGAGAGGATCTGCAGCTGGTTCATGACCCAAGGTACGCAATCGGGCACCATGCCAAGGTCCTCGCCACAGACGATCATCTGGGTAGCGCCGATGAGGGCAGGGAGCTTGTGCATGGCCTGCTCGTACCAGAACTGGTTGTGACGGCGGTAGAAGTACTCGTTGTAGAGGCGGTCGAAGGCTTCGCGCTCGTACCACTGCAGACGCGAATAGGTGTAGTCGAGCTGGGCCGAGATACGTGGATGCCACGTGCCGGGACGACGATGATCCTCGACGAAGAGGACGTTGGAGATGAGCGAGTAGATGGCCTCCTTCATGGCGAGGTTGGCCGGCTTCTTGTTGCCCGCAAAGAAGCCCTCGACCTGGCGCTGCGTAGCGTAGTGAGGCTTGAGCTGCCAGATGTCGTCGTGCTGATGGTCGAGGAAGGTGTCCTTGACGTACTGCACGGGGTCCTTACCGTCCCAGAGCGTAGGATCGTCGGCACGATAGGCGGCGAGCGGCGCGAAACGCTGCTGGAGCAGGTCGTCGTTGATGAACGGCCGCGTCATGAACTCGAGCTGGAAGGGAAGACCGTAGGACTGGATCTCGTCGGCCGTCATAGGCAGCGAAGGCGCGAACTGGCCCAGCAGGCCGTGGACGGAGTGGGTAGGGATCTCCCAGATGCGGAAGAAGCCCAGGATGTGGTCGATGCGGTAGGCCGAGAAGTACTCCTGCATCTTGCGGAAGCGCTTGAGCCACCAGCGGAGGCCGTCGGCCTGCATCTGCTCCCAGTTGTAGGTAGGGAAGCCCCAGTTCTGGCCATTGGCCGAGAAAGGATCGGGTGGAGCACCGGCCGAACCGTTCATGTTGAAGTAGAAAGGCTCGACCCAAGCCTCGACCGAAGCACGGCTGATGCCGATAGGGATGTCGCCCTTGAGGATGACGTCGTGCTGGCGCGCGTAGGCCGAAGCCTCGAGCAGCTGGACGTGGAGCTGGTACTGGACGTAGTAGTAGAAACGCACGTCGTGGTAGCGAGGCGAGTGGCTGTCGGTGAGGGCAGCGATCTCCTCCTTGTTATATACGCTATACGCAGGCCAGCGCGAGAAGTCGGGCGTGCCGTACTGATCGCGCAGCACCGAGAAGGCAGCGTAGGGGCGGAGCCACTCCTCGTTGGCGGCGAAGAACGTCTTGAAGCCGGCGGTAGCGAGGCAGCGGGCACCCTCCTGCTCGAAGATGTCGCGCAGGTAGGCACGCTTGGCCTGGTTGACCGCCTCGTAGTCGATCTGCGTGAGGGCATTGAGCTCGCGACGCTTCAGTTCGTAGGCAGCGGCCTTGTCGGCATCCTGCAGGGCAGGAAGCTGGCGAAGGTCGACATACTGCGGATGGAAGGCGTAGATCGAGATGGAGTTGTAGGGATAGGAATCCTGCCAGGTCTGGGTGATGGTAGTATCGTTGATAGGGAGGATCTGGACGGCCGTCTGGCGTGTGCGTACGGCCCAGTCGATAAGGCGCTTGAGGTCGCCAAAGTCGCCTACGCCGAAGCTGCCCTCGCTGCGGAGCGAGAAGATAGGCATGGCCACACCGGCTACGCGACGCGCATCGCGCCACTGGTCGTTGAGGTCGAGCTGCTTACGGCCGGGAGCGACCTTCTCGATGACGTGCGCCATGACGTTGCGTTCCTGACGGATACACTGGCCGTCGCGCCACACGCCATAGCGATAGAGCAGGGGCAGGCCGCCCTTGGGCAGTTCGACATCGGCAGAGCCGGTCCATGTCTGGCCATCGGTGGTGGAGAGCGGTACCACCTGATCGGCAATCATCACACCGAGGGACTCACCCCAGACGGTGCGGTAGTTGATGGAGAAATTGAGTTGCATATTGGGAGGAATGTTCTAAATTAAAAATTAAAAATGAAAAATTAAAAATTGATAGTTGAAATTAATAATTAACAATTAAAAATTAATAATTAACGACTTACAATTAATAATTAAAAGGTGATGGCGTCGTGGGCGGGGACGAGGGTGTCGGCATCGAGGGCGAAGGGAGCGTCGCCGAAGTTAGCGATGACGGTGAGCTGCTGATCGCCGGCGACACGCTGGAAGGCGAAGACGCGGGCCTGGCGCATGTCAGGCGTGGTGACGTCGACCGTAGAGCCATGGACGGCAGCCTCGGACTGCGCGAGGTGGAGCACCTCCTCGTAGCGGAGGCGGATGGCCTTGAGCGAATCGGGCAGGAGCGACTCGTCCCAACCCGCCTGCTTCCAGGCACGCTGGCGCTCGAGACCCCAATAGTCGAAGATGGTAGTGCGGCCGTCAGCACCCTGGTAGCCCTCGGCATCGGGCGCATCCTCGCCCAGTTCGCCGGCGAAGTAATGCATGTAGGGGTTGCCGTTGATGAGCGCAGAGACGTAGAGGGCAGGGATGGCAGCCTGGGCCGAACCCGCGAAGAAGCTGGAGGCGATGCGCTGCTCGTCGTGGTTCTCGAGGAAGTTGAGCATGTGACCAGCGACACGCTCGTTCTGATAGGTAGGGAGCGAGAGGCAGGCCTGGATAGCATCGACAGGACGGCGACCCTCGACGACGGCACGGATCGAGTCGTAGAGCTCGACCTTGTCGTACAGATAGTCGAAGCCACCCTGGACGATGTACTCCTCGTAGACCTGAGGATTGTAGATCTCGGCCAGGAAGAGGACGTCAGGATACTGCTGCTTGACACGACCGATGCCGTAGTGCCAGAAGGCAGAGGGCACCATCTCGGACATATCGCAACGGAAGCCGTCGACACCCTTCGAAGCCCAGAAGAGGAGGATGTCGGTCATCTTGTCCCAGGTGTCGGGGATAGGGTCGAAATGGTCGACACGCGAACCATCGGGCAGGTACTCGCGGCCATAGTTGAGCTTGATGGTCTCGTACCAGTCCCACTCGGCCGGCTGTGGCGAATGGAAGACGTCGTTGCCCGTGACGCGGGCTGGCGACTCGGTGTACTGCCCCCAGGTGAGCGTCTGGTCCGGGAAGTAGTAGAAGTTGTTCTGCGCATCGAACTGCACGTCGGTACGGTCGTGAGCGCCCAGACTGATATCGGGACGGATGACCGACTGATACTGGCGTGCCACGTGGTTGGGCACGAAGTCCATCATGACCTTGAGGCCCGCCTCGTGCGTACGACGGACAAGAGCCTCGAATTCGGCCTCGCGCTGCGCGACGTCGTCGGCAATATCGGCACTGACGGCATAGTAGTCGCAGATGGCATAGGGCGAACCCGCGTTGCCCTTGACGATGTCGGGCGTCTGGAGCGGCAGGCCGTACTGGCTCCAGTCGGTCTTCGAAGCCTGCTGGATGATGCCCGTGTACCAGACGTAGTTAGCGCCCAGGCGACGGATGGACTGGAGCGCCTCGGGGGTGATGTCGCTCATGCGTCCGCAGCCGTTCTGCGTGCGCGTACCATTAAAAACGTTCGTAGTGTTGTCGTTACCGAACAAACGGACCATCATCTGATAGATGACGATCTTGCCCTCGGAAGGTCCGGCCTCGGGGCCGTCAGCAGGTTTCGTTGCACAGCTGGTGCATGCCAGAGCCGCCAGAAGAGCGGGTACAATAAGGTAGTTTTTCATTGCAGTTATGGATGTTAATTTTGAATGTAGGCAACTAATAACTCTGGCTGGTCATGTAATCTGTGTGTTTGGCAGGTATTTCGGACTGCAAAGATAGAGGTTTTTGTAGAAATCGCCAAAAAAAAAGTTCATTTTCCGCAAAAAATTTGTTTTTTTGTGAGGAAAGACCTATCTTTGCGCCGCAAAACACCAAAAACGTCACAACAAAAAACCGACGACTGTGAATATAACACGCCTAGGATTTATAATTATGCTATCCTTTCTGAGTTCCCTTCTGGGGCGTGCCGCTACGCCCAAGCTAGACCATGTGCACCCGCTGAACTGGTGGAGCGGGATGCAGAACCCGACGCTGCAGGTGATGCTGCACGGTACGGACATAGGCGACTGTGACGTCGTGCTGGGAGAGGCCGACAACGTGTCGCTGATACGCGTAGAGCGCGTGAGCAATCCGAACTACCTGTTCGTCTACCTGGACATCCGCTACGCCGCCCCACAGACCTTTGCGATACGCCTGATGAAGCCCGGACAGAAGCGTCCGCTGCTGTCGCAGCCCTACGAGCTGAAGCGACGCAGCGGAGCCATGCCAGACCCCTTCGGACCGCAGGACGTGCTGTACCTGCTGATGCCAGACCGCTTTGTACGCGGCGAAGCCCGACAGCAGGCCGTAGAACACGGACAGAAGCTGAAGGACTACGGCATGACAGAACCTGCCATAGACCTGAAGGCCCGCGACGACATGGGACGACACGGAGGCGACCTGGCCGGCATGCGACAGTCGCTGGATTACCTGCAGGACCTGGGCGTAACCGCCCTGTGGCCAACCCCCGTGCAGGAGAACAACGGGCGCGGCTCGTACCACGGATACGCCATCACGGACTACTACCACATAGACCCACGTCTGGGCACCAACGAGGAGTATCGCCAGCTGGTGGCAGACTGTCATCAGCATGGCATCAAGATGGTGATGGACCTGGTGTTCAACCACTGCGGATCGAACAACTTCCTGTTCAAGGACCTGCCCCAGAAGGACTGGTTCAACTACGACGCAACGTTCGTACAGAGCACGTACAGGACAGGCGCCGTAGGCGATCCGCACGCCTCGGAGTGGGACCGCAAGCACACGACAGACGGATGGTTCGTACGCTCGATGCCCGACCTGAACCAGCGTAACCCCCTGGTGAAGGACTACCTGATACAGACCGCCATCTGGTGGACCGAATATGCCAACATCGACGGCATCCGACAGGACACCTATCCGTACGCAGACCGCGAGATGATGGCCGAATGGTGCCTGGCCATGGAACGCGAGTATCCGGGCTACAACATCGTAGGCGAGACGTGGATCAACAACCCCGTAGGCGTGGCCTACTGGCAGAAGGACTCGAAACTGTCCGCCTTCAACTCGCAGCTGCGGACGGTGATGGACTTCCCCCTGATGTCGCTGCTGAACCAGGTGGTAGACGAGGAAAGCGACGACTGGGGCCAGGGCCTGGCACGACTGTACGAGTACCTGTCGGGCGACATGGTGTATGCCGATCCGAACTATCTGCTGACCTTCCTGGACAACCACGATACAGACCGCTTCCAGAAGACGGCCGAGGACGCTGCGAACCTGGACCGCTACAAGCAGGCCCTGCTGCTGCTGCTGACGCTACGCGGCATCCCACAGCTGTACTACGGCAACGAGGTGGGCATGTGGGCCAACAAGGCGAAGGGCGACGGCGTGCTGCGACAGGACTTCCCACGAGAGGCCCTGGAGGCCGCAGGACGCGACGAACAGCAGGCCGCCTACCACGAGTACACACGACGTCTGCTGACGTGGCGTAAGGGCTGTAAAGCCGTACAGCAAGGCGACCTGACACACTTCAGCGTGAGCCAGGGATGCTACGTGTACAGCCGCCAGTACGAAGGCCGCAGAGTGACCGTGATCATGAACGGAACGAGCCAGAAAGTAGACCTGGACCTGGAGCGCTACGGCGAGGTATTCCCCCTGCGACAGGGACGCGACGTACTGACCGGAAAACTGGTGAGCCTGGGCGAAAAACTGGCCCTCGAAGCCCGACAGTCGTACGTACTGGAGTTTTAGAAGACTTATATTTTGGTCGATACACAGAATAGCTAAATCGCTGATAGATAGTGGTAAACGGGAGAAGAGACGTCTCCGGACTTTATATTCGGACTACTGCGCGTACCAACCTATTAAAAAAAACACTAACTTTGCAGCGCAAAAAACAACACGACACAAGAGCCGCCTGGACCTCGAGGCAGCGGTAGGAGGCGGATGCGCAGTAAGGCTGGCGAAAGTGAAATAAGAAAACAACATACATAATTCACAAATCAACAAAAAAACAACACATGCAAACGAAGTTCAACTTCAGATTCCTCGTAGCCATGCTTGTAGGAATCTTCATGTCGGTAAACGTGTTCGCACAGGATCTGCCTGTGACGGGTACCGTTATCGATGAGTTTGGAGAGCCCGTCCTCGGAGCCAACGTTGTGGTCAAAGGCACGACCAATGGCGCAACGACCGACTTCGACGGTAACTTCTCCTTCAAGGCCCCTAAGGGCAGTACGATCGTTATCTCCTTCATCGGATACTCGAACCAGGAGGTAGTCTTCGACGGCAGTCCGCTCAACATCACCCTCAAGGAGGACTCAGAGCTGCTGGAGGACGTCGTAGTGATCGGCTACGGTACTGCCAAGAAGAGCGACCTTACCGGTGCAGTGACCGCCATCAAGCCCGATGAGAAGAACAAGGGCGTCGTGACCTCGCCTCAGGATATGATGCAGGGCAAGATTGCCGGTGTGAACGTAACCAACTCAGGCGGTTCGCCTGGTGGCGGCGCTCAGATCCGCGTACGTGGCGGTTCGTCACTGAACGCATCGAACGACCCACTGATCGTCATCGACGGTATGGCCATGGATAACCAGGGTATCAAGGGTGCACCTAATGCACTGGCACTGGTCAACCCTAATGATATTGAGACCTTCACCGTGCTGAAGGATGCATCGGCCACGGCCATCTACGGTTCGCGTGGTTCGAACGGCGTCATCATCATCACCACCAAGAAGGGCCGTGCAGGCAGCGCTCCACAGGTGTCGTACAACGGCAACGTGACCATGGGCTGGGCTACGGACCGTCAGGAGGTGCTCACCGGCGACGAGTATCGTGCCTTCATTGCCGACTACTATGGCACCGACAGCGAGGCATACTCAAAGCTCGGCAATCAGAATACCGACTGGCAGGATCAGATCTATCGCACCGCCGTCAGCCACGAGCACAACGTAACCGTAACCGGCGCCATCAAGTCGCTCCCTTATCGTTTCAGCATTGGCTTTGCCGATCAGCAGGGTACCCTCAAGACTTCGGACTACAAGCGTACGAACGTAGGCTTGAACGTCAACCCAAGCTTCCTGGACAATCACCTGAAGCTTACTGTCGGCACCAAGTTCTTCTATTCGCATGCACAGTATGCCAATGGTTCGGCCATCGGTGAGGCTACCCGCATGGATCCTACGCATGGTATCTACTTCGACAACGAGGACTGGCGTGGCAGCAAGCCCGAGAATATGGGCAACTACTTCACCTGGACCGATGATGCTTCGGCACTGAACGACCCGAACTGGGACCGTGTCGTAAACCGCAACACCGTCAAGAACCCAGTGGCACTGCTCAACGAAAAGGACGACCGTGCCAACTCGCGCGACTGGCAGGGTACCCTCGACCTTGACTACAAGGTACATAACTTCGAAGACCTGCTCCTGCACCTGAGCCTGAATGGAGACTATGCAAATGGTCAGCAGGACACCGACTATACGCCATGGGGCCCATCGAACATGTACTACGGCAACAGCGGCAGCACCCATGAGGAGAAGTTCAACCTCACGCTCAATGCATGGGCACAGTATAATAAGGACTTCAACGATGCAAACCACTTTGACATCATGCTGGGTTACGAATGGTCGCACATGAAGTACTGGGGCAACAGCTACTATGCAGGCCTGTATCCATCGACCAACAACGAGAAGCCAGGACAGCTCTACAACGAGTCGAATGGCCTGTGGCGTCAGGAGTCATACCTGGTTTCGTTCCTCGGCCGAATGAACTATAGCCTCCTGGACCGCTACTCGGTAACCCTCAACCTGCGTGATGACGGTTCGTCACGCTTCAAGGACCACTGGGCACTCTTCTACTCAGGCGCCCTTGCCTGGAAGATCAAGAACGAGGCATTCCTGGAGGATGTAGACTGGCTGTCAGAGGCCAAGGTCCGTGCCAGCTACGGTAAGACCGGTCAGCAGGACGGTATCGGCAACTACAAGTACTTCGCATCATACAACGTAAACAGCAACAACATCGACGGCCGTTACCCAATCCTCGGCGTCAACGACTCAGGTCTGCTCTATCGCCCAGATGCATACAATGCCAACCTGAAGTGGGAGACCACAACGACCACCAACGTAGGTGTTGACCTCGGCTTCATGCGCGATCGCTTCACCCTCAGCGCCGAGTGGTACTATCGCAAGACCACCGACCTGCTGAATGAGGCAACCGTCAGCGCCGGTTCGAACTTCCGCAACAAGGTGACCTCAAACATCGGTTCGCTGCAGAATACCGGTTTCGAGGTATCGGCTACGATCCGTCCGATCCAGACCAAGAACTGGAACTGGGAGATCAATGCCAACCTTACCTACAACGAGAATAAGATCATCGAGCTGAACGGTGATGGCTCGATCATCCGCTACTTCGAGAATGGTGCCGGTACAGGCAACTACATCAAGGCCTGGGCCAAGGATCACTCAGCATCAGCCTTTTATGTATATCAGCAGGTATATGATGAGAAGGGCGCTCCTGTTGAGGGCGTTTACGTAGATCGTAACGGCGATGGCCAGATCTCGGAGAGCGACCTCTACTTCTACAAGCAGGGCGATGCACCCTGGATGGTGGGCCTGAGCTCACGACTGGGTTATAAGAACTGGGACCTCGGCATGAGCTTCCACGCACACCTCGGCAATTATGTATATAACGGCAACGAGATGGGCAAGATGAACATCGAGAAGCGCTATGACAGCTCGTTCGGTTACCTGCAGAATGCTACTGCCACCGGTATCAAGCGTGGCTTCAACACCTACGAGAACCACCTGTCGGACTACTGGATCAGCAATGCCAGCTTCCTGAAGCTCGACAACATCACCCTTGGCTACAGCTTCAACAACCTCTTCAAGTGTGGCAATTATAAGGGTCTGGGTGGCCGTGCATACGTCGTGGCTTCGAACGTCATGACCATTACCAACTACGAGGGTATCGACCCAGAGCATAGCAATGGCTTTGAGAATAGCCTCTACCCACGTCCATTCAACCTCCAGTTTGGCCTTACTCTCAACTTCTAAAATCTGATGATAATTATGAATAAATATTTGCTTTCAGGCGCTGCTCTTGCCATGACCCTGGGTCTCAGCTCATGCGTGGGTGATCTCGACGTGACACCTATCGACCCTAATACCATCATGACAGTCGACGAGACAGCTCTCTATACAAAGTGCTATGCCAACATGGCCCTGCCAGGCAATGGCGGCGGCAATGGTGACTGCGATATTGACGGTCTGGACGGTGGTACTGCAGGCTTCCTGCGACAGCTGTTCAATGCGAACGAACTTACGACAGACGAGTCGATCTGTGCATGGGGTGACCCAGGTATCCCTGCCTTCAACTACAACCAGTGGGATGCTGACCATCCGATGCTGGCAGGCCTCTATTACCGCCTGTTTGTAGGCATCGACTACTGTAATCATTACCTTGAGGTATGCGCCGGCATCGATGCTACGCGTGAGGCCGAGGTACGTTTCCTTCGTGCCCTCTACTACTATTACCTGATGGATAACTTCGGCAATGTGCCTTTTGCCCTCGAGATTTCGGCCGAGAGTCCTAAGCAGATTCAGCGTGCAGACCTCTTCAAATGGCTTGAGGAGGAGATCAAGGGCGAGAAGGGCTTCATCAATGCACTGCAGGCTCCGGTGGCTCGCAAGAGCTCGGATCAGGGCTATGGCCGTGCAGATCAGGATGCTGCCAACATGTTGCTGGCCCGTATGTATCTGAATGCCGAAGTATACACCGGCACGGCACGTTGGGCAGAAGCACAGGAATATGCCGAGAAGGTAATCAATGGCCCACACAAGCTCTGGAAGAATGGCGTGACCGATAACAAGGGTAACTACTGGTCGGCTTACCAGATGCTCTTCATGGGCGATAATGGCGAGAGCGGAGCTTCGGTAGAATGTATCCTCCCATTGCTGCAGGATGGCCAGACAACGACCTCTTGGGGTACCTCGCTCTTCCTCATGGCTTCGACCTGGAAGGCAGATATGGACACTGATGCCACCTATGGTACCACCGAATTCTGGGCTGGTAACCGTTGCCGTTCGACCTTTGTGAAGAAGTTCTTCCCAGAAGGCAATGCTCCTGCTACCGATTATCGCGGCATGACAGCCGCTGCCGGTGATGACCGTGCCTTGCTGCATGGCGTAGATCGCGAGCTCAACGTCACGACTCCTACCGACTACGCTTCGGGCTATGCTTGTGCCAAGTATCGCAACACCTATTCGAACGGTGCTGCCCCTCATCACTCACAGTTCGTGGACATGGACTTCTTCCTGATGCGTACTGGCGAGGCTTACCTCATTGCAGCCGAGGCAGCCAAGCGTCAGGGCAAGCCAGCAGCTTCGTACATCAACGAACTGCGTGACCGTGCACGTTGCACCACACGCGTGTCAGAGAACGACTGTACACTGGACTACATCCTTGACGAGCGTGCCCGTGAGCTCTTCTACGAAGGCTTCCGTCGTACCGACCTGATCCGCTACGGCTACTTCGGCGGTAACAACAGCAGCCAGTATGTCTGGGAATGGAAGGGCGGCAACGAGAGCGGTATCGGCTTCTCGGCCAACCTGAATGTGTTCGCTCTGCCATCTGAGGACGTCAATGCCAATGCAAACCTCGTGCAGAACCCAGGTTATTAAACCATAATTCATAATTGAGAATTCATAATTCATAATTGAGAATTCATAATTCATAATTCATAATTCATAATTGAGGATTGAGAATTCATAATTCATAATTGAGAACTATATGAAAAAGTTTATATATAGTGTAATGATGCTTGGCCTGATGGCAGGTTTCACCGCCTGTGAGACCGATCAGGACAATCCTACGCTCGATGTAAAGGGCCTGGAGCTCGCGCTCAACACGCCATCGTTCGGTGGTACGGGTGCCTTGGTGCTGTATCCAGAGGATATCAACATGACTTTTACATGGAGCTGCACGGGATTCACCTTCCCCTACGTTTCAACCTATGTGATGGAGCTTGCGACAAGCGAGTCGTTCGCTGATGCCATCATCGTGCCATTGATTGACAATGGCTCGGCATCCATCTCGTCAAATCTGCTGAACAAGACACTGCAGCAGGCCGGCGAGTGGACCGAGGAGACTGTACCCGCCAATGTAAAGCTGTATGGCCGCGTTACGTGCAAGCCTTCGTCGACCGCAGTGATCTCGGATGAGTTTACCATCTACTCGAATGTCATTGAACTCTATGTAAAACCTCGCTACCAGATGCTCAAGGCTGCCGATCCAGAGATGTGGTATCTGCTGGGCGGCAACATCGGTGCCGGCGGCTGGAGCAACAATGCCGAGAACATCTACATCAACAACCTGCCAATGCATCTTGTTGCTGGTTGCGAGTACGACAAGAACACCGGCAAGGGTGAGCTTACCTATACCGGCCATTTCCTGGCAAGCCAGGGCTTCAAGATCCTGCCTTCAAGCTTTGACTGGAACTATGCTATGTGTGGAAACGGCACAGGCCAGATCCTCTATCGTGATGGCGGTGACGATACCGGCAACATCGAGGTGGCAGCTGATGGCTACTATACCATCAGCCTCAATACAAACACCTACGAGTGCGTCATGACAGATTATGACAAGACGCCAGCCGTCTTTGAGGGCATGGCCGTCTCAGGTTCATTCAACGGCTGGAGCGACACCGAGATGACAGCTATCAATGTCGTTCCGGGCGTAAACAACCATGACTGGGTAGTTACAATCGACCTCTCGGCCGGTGATCAGATCAAGTTCAAGCAGGCTGGATCGTGGGATAATAACTGGGGTTATGGCAACAACGATGGCGACGTCAACGCCTGGGGCTATGGTACCAATGGCGGCAAGAATATCGGTATTGCCGAGGCTGGTACCTACCAGCTCTATCTGAACGACATCACCGGTTACTTCTACATTGCAAAGAAATAAGTAAAAACGTAAAACATTATGAAGAATTCATTATATTTTGCTTTGGCTGCCTCGGTTGTGGCTTTCGCATCGTGCGATGACGAGGATTTCACCGATTGGGCTGCTCCTACGCAGATTGAGAATGCTCAGGGTAATGTTGATAAAGCCGATGGAAAACTGACTGCTGGTTCGGCCATCGATATCGCAGAATTGCCCGAAGGCACCACTACCGTCTCGCTGTTTGACGTCACGGTTACAGATTGCGAGCTTACTTCGGTATTGGTAAAACTGCAGGGCAATGAGTACGAATCGGACGGCAAGGGTACATTTGCCGTTGCTGACCTTGAGAATGCCGTAATCTCGGCTTTCGGCCGTGCTCCTGAATGGCGTACGCTGGAGGCTCAGGTAACGGGCTACAGCAAGGCAGGTGCCAACGTCTATAGCTTCGAAGAGCCCCTTCAGATCATTGTCCGCCTCTCGGCTCCACAAATCGAGAGTGGCTATTATCTGGTAGGCGACATGTGCGGTTGGTCGGCCGAGGCTATGCTTCCGTTCACCCACGTGGGCGAGGGCAATGTCTATGACAATCCATGCTTCACCCTCACCTTCGAGACTAGCGCCAACGATCAGTACTGGAAGATTATCGGCCAGAACGGTGTCGATGCCGGTGATATCTGGAGCGATGCCATCGGTGTGGAGATCGACGGCGACGTTTCGACCGAAGGCTTCCTTACTTCGAACAATCCAGGCGCTGGCAAGATCGAAGAGCCAGGTAAGTACAAGATGACCATCAACATGCTCGAGGGTACCTACACCATCGAGGCTGTGAACTACGACGAGTTCATCTACTATATCGGCGCTACCGACGGTTGGTCAAATCCTGACCAGCTCCTCAAACTTCAGGACGATGCTACCGGCACCTACACCGGCTTCATCTACTGTGCCGATCCTAATGGCTGGGGCAACGAGTTCAAGTTCCAGCGCGTGGCTGGCGATTGGGGCACCGAGCTCAACAACTCGCATTTCACTACTTACGAAGGTGCGGCTACCGACTGTGGTGGTAACCTTGGCGTCAGCGGTGGTCAGTCGGTTTACTACTTCGAGGTTAGCCTGGGCAACATGACCATCAAGGCTACTGAGATTGCCAACATGAACCTGGTCGGCGATTTCAATGGCTGGAATGCTGCTGACGACGCTCAGCAGATGAGCTGGAATGCCGCTGATCGCTGCTGGGAGATTACCGATGCTGCTGTCAATGCCAATGGCTGGAAGTTCACCGCTAACAACGATTGGGGCATCAACCTCGGTGGTCAGCTCAATGATCTCGTAGGCAATGGCGACAACATCTCGGCTGTCGGCTCGACCATCAAGCTCTACCCAACCCGTACTAACAAGACTTCAATCTACTGCACTGTAGAATAAGTCACTCACAATAAATAATGGCGTGGCTCTCGGCTGGATGGCCACGCCATTATTTCTTCTCTTTTCAATACAATTCTTATGAAAACACCTTTCGCACTCCCACTTCTGACTCTGTCACTTTCACTCGGTTCTTTCTCTCCCTTGTATGCTCAAGGATGGCCCGCTGATTACGATGGCGTAATGTTGCAGGCATTCTCGTGGGACGATTATACCAATACCCGTTGGAATGTGCTCGAAAAGCAGGCCTCCGAACTCGGCCAGTTCTTCTCGCTCGTCTGGGTGCCACAGTCAGGTAACTGTGGCGGTACGTCCATGGGATATAATCCTCTCTATTACTTCGACCAGAACTCTTCGTTTGGCCGTGAGGCGGCTCTGCGTTCGATGATTCAGGCCTTTCGTGCGGAGGGTATCGGCACAATCGCCGATGTGGTGATCAATCATCGACAGACGGTTTCAAATTGGGTCGATTTTCCAGCCGAGACCTACAATGGAGTTACTTATCAGATGCTGAGTACAGACATCTGCTCGGACGATGATGGCGGTAAGACGCTGGAATGGGCTACGGCCAATGGCTATAATCTATCATCGAATAAAGACTCAGGCGAAGGATGGGACGGATTCAGAGACATCGACCATGCTTCAGAAAATGTGCAGACCATCATCAAGGCCTATGAGGACTTCCTCCTCAACGACCTGGGGTATGCCGGATTCCGTTATGACGTAGGCAAAGGTTTCGATGCCAAATATTTCGGCCTCTATAACGAGGCAGCACACCCTATGTTCTCGGTAGGCGAGGTATGGGACTCGAACAACGTCATAAAGAAGTGGATTGACGGAACAAATACGGGCAATGGAATTCAGTCAGGAGCCTTTGACTTCCAGTTCCGCTATGCAGTTCGCGATGCACTCAATAACTCGAACAAAATGTCTGCGATAAAGAATGACTGCCTGATGCGTAACGACGATTACCGTCGCTATGCAGTCACCTTTGTCGAGAATCACGATATGCAGGATCGTGGCAATGTGACCAACTACACCAAGGATCCTATCAACACCAATGTAATACAGGCTGCCAATGCAGCCATGCTCACCATGCCAGGCACGCCTTGTGTCTTCTTGCCTCATTGGTTGGCGTACAAGCCACAGATAAAGCAGATGATTGATGCCCGTAAGATCGGAGGTATCACGAATACCTCGGCTATTGAAGAAATCTATAGCGATAATACGGCATATATCTATAAATGTGGACAACTGCTATGCATGATTGGCGGTGCCAAGGCATCGTATGCTGACGGTTATACCTTAATCCTCAACGGAAATCGTTACTACATCTATTTGCCAGACAGCGCAGAAATGCCATGGGTAGGATTGTCGTCGGCAGAATATCCTTATGGCACCGGTGCCCAGACGGTAAAGCTTACGGCTGTGTCGGCTACCGAAGGCGCACAGTTGGTCTATACTACAGATGGTACAGATCCGACCGCTACGAATGGAACCATTGTAGACAGTGGTGCATCACTGACGATTGCCGAGACAACAACGCTTAAAGTGGGCCTGCTGGTGGATGGTGAGGTTTACAATGTACAGACACGACAGTACACCTGGCAGGAAGAGGAGGTGATTGATGCCCATAAGGCAACGATGCATGTCTGCAACGAATCGGGAGACCTCGATCCGCTCTACATTTATGTTTGGGCAGGCCCAGAGAATACCCAGATCAATGGCGGTTGGCCAGGAGCCAAGGCTACTGAGACCGTAGAGGCTGGAGGCAAGACCTGGTATGTTCAGACTTTCGATATCTATAATGCCGATGACTATGCCGTCAACTTCGTCTTTACAAATCAGGCTGGCAATGTACAGACCGTAGACGTCACAGGCATGACCCAGGATGCATTCTATGTCATCAATAAAACGAAATCAGGCAATAAATACACCGTTTCGGATGTGACAGACCAATATGCCGGACTAGAATCGGTCATTGCCGAGATTCAGGACACGGCAGTCGTATACGACCTTCAGGGTCGTCCTGCCCGTGCGTTGCAGTCGGGTCAGCTCTACATCCAATCGGGTCATAAGATCATCATCCGATAATAGTCAAACATAAAACTCTCATAGATATGAAGAAAACCTTGTTTATCGCTTGGTTGCTGTCAGTATGGGTCTTTACCCTCCAGGCCCTTAGTATACAACACCTCGAGCCCGCCTTCTGGTGGACAGGAATGCACAATCAGGAGCTGCAGATCATGGTGCATGGACCGAATATCTCGGCCTCGCAGGTCAGCATCGATTACCCGGGTGTCGTCCTCAAGGAAGTGGTGCGCGTGGAGAACGCCAACTACCTGTTCCTCTACCTGACGATTACGGACGAGGCCCAGCCCGGACAGATGAAGATCCGCTTCAGCGAAGGCAAGAAGACCCTCGTACGCGACTATTTGCTGCTGCCACGCAGCCAGAAGGTAGGAGCGCAGGGCTTCGACTCGCACGACGTGATGTACCTCATCACGCCAGACCGCTTCTCGGACGGCGATGCACAGAACAACCTGCCAGAGGCAAAGATCGACCGTACGGACCAGTGGGCGCGTCATGGAGGCGACATCCGTGGCGTGATCAATCACCTGGACTACCTGCAGGACCTGGGCATCACCTCGGTGTGGCTCAACCCTGTGGTCAAGAACAAGCCTACCATCTACCATGGCTATGCCATCAACGACTTCTATTCGATCGATCCCTGCTATGGCTCGATGGACGAATACGTAGAGTTTGTCGACAAGACACACGAGCGCGGTATGAAGGTGGTGATGGACATGATCTTCAACCACTGCGGCGACGATCACTGGTGGATGCAGGATCTGCCCACAGGCGACTGGCTGACCAACAACAACCAGTTCGTAGGCTGTAACCACAACAAGTGGACGGTAGTCGATCCCTATGCCTCGCCCAGCGAGAAGAAAGGCTTCCACGAAGGCTGGTTCTCGGAGTATATGCCCGACCTCAACGGCGCTAACCGCCATCTGGGCACCTACCTGATCCAGAACTCGATCTGGTGGATCGAACATACCCGTATCGACGGCATCCGTCAGGATACGCATCCGTATGCCAATCCCGACTTCATGAGCCGTTGGTGCAAGGCCGTGATGGAGGAGTATCCCGACTTCAACATCGTAGGCGAGACCTGGTATCCCGTCGGTCCGGCCTTCACCGCCTGGTGGCAGCAGGATTCCGAGCATTCAGGCGCCTACAACTCGCATCTGAAGACCGTCATGGACTTCAACCTGATGTTCACCTGCCAGACTGCCTTCGACGATGCTACACAGCACAACGAGCAGCATTCGAAGGGCGTCTTCAAGCTCTACGAGGCCCTGGCACAGGACTTCCTCTACAAGGATCGCAACAACATCCTGGTCTTCCTCGACAACCACGACGTCTCGCGCTTCAACCACATCGGCGACCGTGGCCTGTCGAAGTTCCAGCAGGGTATGGCCTTCTTGATGACCACCCGCGGCATCCCGCAGATCTACTATGGCTGCGAGCTCATGATGGTAGGCGAGAAGAAGGACGGCGACGGCCAGCTGCGCAAGGACTTCCCCGGCGGATGGGCAGGCGATGCACGTGATGCCTTTACTGCCGAAGGCCGTACGGCCGAAGAGAACGCCGCTCACGACTATCTGCGCAAGCTGCTGCACTGGCGTCGCTCGTGCAAGGCCGTGACCGAAGGATCGCTGATGCACTACATCCCAGGCTTCGACGACGGTACGTACGTCTACGCCCGTACCAAGGACGACCAGATCGTGCTCGTGGTACTGAACGGCAGCGACCAGGACCAACACCTCGGTTCGGCTCGCTTCGTCGACGTACTGCAGGGCCGTACCCAGGGTGTCGACGTCATCACGGGCGAGGTCCACGACATCGCACAGACCATCGATGTGCCCGCACGTGGCACGATGATCCTCGAACTCAGATAATCTACAATCTCGAACCACAATACCCCCTTCTGTACAATGCAATCACATCAGCATAACCTCTATGCCATGGCACTGCTGGCCTTAGGCCTGGCAGCCGCCAGCTGTAGCCACAAGGACGATGCAGGCGCACTCACGTCGAACATCGCCTGGCAGGATGCTCAGGTCCGCTTCACGGTAATCAACGACGGCGTAATCCGTATGGAGTATGCCCCTGACGGACAGTTTGTCGACGATCCCTCGTTCATCGCCGTGAACCGACAGTATGCCGCGTCGGACTATCGTCTGACCGAGAGCGACAGCCAGATCAGCATCAGCACCGATCGGATGACCCTGACCTATCAGAAGGGGACTGGTGCCTTTACGGCCGAGAACCTTTCTGTACAGGCAGCCTCGTCGCTCACCACACAGTTTACGTGGCATCCGGGCGATGTGCAGCGCGAGAACCTGGGCGGAACCTATCGTACCCTCGACGGCTACGACGGCAACCGCTACTATGCCTGGGGACGAAAGGCCGATGGCAGCGAGGAACTGCCCCTCGAGGAAGGCCTGCTGGCACGCGATGGCTGGACGCTGATTGACGACAGCCGAGGACTGCTCTTCGATGGCGACGTCAACGATCCATCCCTGGCCGAGATGCCATGGGTCAAGGAACGTACGTCGGCCCAGGGCGCACAGGACTGGTACTTCATGGCCTATGGCCACGACTATAAGCAGGCATTGGGCGACTATACGCAGTTTGCCGGTCGCATCCCGTTGCCTCCACGTTTTGCCTTCGGCTACTGGTGGTCGCGCTATTGGCGCTATTCGGCCGATGAGCTACGCTTCCTGGTCAGCAGCATGAAGGAGTGGGACAACCCGCTCGACGTGCTGGTGATCGACATGGACTGGCACTACTCGGACGGCGTGAAGGGCGGCTGGACAGGCTATACCTGGAACGAGGAGCTCTTCCCCGATCCCGAAGGCCTCCTGAAGGAATTCGACGAGCAGGGCATCCAGGTCACCATGAACCTGCATCCGGCTGATGGCGTATCGTCCGTCGAGGAACATTATGCCGACTTTGCCAAGTATCTGGGTCGCGACGTCAAGACCCCAGAGGAGCGCGATACCCTCGAATGGTGCAGTTCGGACAAGCAGTATATGACCGGCTGGTTCGAGACCATCCTGCGTCCGCTCGAGAAGCAGGGCGTCGACTTCTGGTGGCTCGACTGGCAGCAGGGCCTCTCGGACCAGCGCATCCCATCGCTCAGCAACACCTTCTGGCTCAACTACGTCACCTTCTCGGACATGCAGCGCAATCGTTCGGTACGTCCGCTGCTGTATCACCGTTGGGGCGGTCTGGGCAACCACCGTTACCAGATCGGCTTCTCGGGCGACTCGTATGCTACCTGGGCCAGCCTCGAGTACCAGCCTTACTTCAACAGTACGGCCTCGAACGTCCTCTATGGCTATTGGAGCCACGACCTGGGTGGCCACATGCTGTGCTATCCGGGCGAGAAGCTCGATCAGGAGCTCTACATACGCTGGATGCAGCTGGGCCTCTTCCTGCCCATCATGCGTACGCATTCGACCAACGACGTGAACATGAACAAGGAGCCATGGGCCCTGCTCAATCCCGAGAACGGCAAGCTCGTGGCACAGCTGGTGCGTCAGCGCGAGGCCCTCGTGCCTTACACCTATACCGCTGCCCGTCAGGCCTACGAGACGGGTGTGTCGATCTGTCGTCCGATGTATTACGACTATCCAGAGGCCAGCGAGGCTTACGCCTACAAGACACAATATATGTACGGCGACAACTTCCTCGTAGCGCCTATCACCACGCCTATGGACCGTGAAGGCCTGAGCCACGTCAGCGTATGGCTGCCCGAAGGCAGCGAATGGTTCGAGATGTGCACGGGTCAGCGCTTCGAGGGCGGTCAGGTGCTCGAGCGAGCCTTCACCCTGCAGCAGTATCCTGTCTATGCCAAGGCCGGTTGCGTACTGCCACGCTTTGCAGGCAAGAACAACCAGTCGGTCGACGAGGAGCAGATCTTCCTGCACGTAATCCCACAGGCAGGCAAGGCTACGGGCCTGATGTACGAGGACGCCGGCAACGACCAGCAGTACGCTACACGCTACGCTACCACCACGTTCAGCTACGAGGCTGCCGCCGATGCCTGCACACTCACCATCGGAGCCCGTCAGGGCCAGTACGACGGCATGTCGGCCACCCGTCAGTATTCGGTCAAGGTCGAGGTTGAGGCCGAGCCATCGCAGGTGCTGGTCGATGGTCAGCCTGCAGAGTTTGTCTTTGCCGATCAGAACATCCGCGTCAAGACCGGAACGGTCGATCCTGCCGTAGCTCACACCATCGTCATCAAGTAAAAATACAACATAAAAACACATAGAACAATGAACAAACATGCGATTTTCACCACGGTACTTGCCCTTGGCCTGGCCACCGCTCAGGCACAGCAGGCCGTGCCTACCAACGACGACGTGATCCTTCACTGCTGGAGCTGGTCGTTCAATACCATTCGCGAGAATATGGCCGACATCGCCGCTGCCGGCTACAAGTATCTTCAGACCTCACCTGCCCAGCATTGCGTCACCGAGACGCGTGGCGACAAGGGCGGAGGCAATCAGCTGTTCGGTCACGGCTATTGGTACTATCACTATCAGCCTACCGACTGGAAGATCGGCAACTATCAGCTCGGTACGCGCGAGGAGTTGGCTGCCATGTGTCAGGAAGCTGCTAAGTATGGCATCCGCGTAATTGTCGACGTACTGCCTAACCACACGGCCATCGACGATACCCGCGTCAGCGACGACCTCGATGCTGCCGTAGGCGGACACGAGAACCTCTATCACGCCAATGGCTTCAATGCCATCACTCAGTGGAACGACCGTTATGAGTGTACCACGGGCGAGATGGGCGGTCTGCCCGACGTCAACACCGAGAACCCCGACTTCCAGTTCTACTACCTCACCTACGTCAACGACCTGCTGGCCTGTGGCGTCCGTGGCTTCCGCTACGACACGGCCAAGCACATCGGTCTGCCCAGCGACCCCAAGGACGAGAAGGCAACCGAGAACGACTTCTGGCCCGTCGTCACCGGACGTAAGGCCGTGAAGGGCCTCAGCCTTGCCTTGCCCGAGGACAGCCTCTTCATCTACGGCGAGGTGCTGCAGGACAAGAACGTCAAGGAGACCGAGTATGCCGAGTATATGAGCATGACCGCCAGCGCCATGGGCGATGCCCTGCGTCGCGACCTGGAACACAACAGCTGGCAGCAGTCCGATGTCACGGCCTTCAGTCATCCGGTCGATCCTCAGAAGCTCGTCACCTGGGTCGAGAGCCACGATACGTATTGCAACGGCCACGAGTCGGCCCACCTTACCGATACACAGATCCGCCTGGGCTGGACGTTCCTTGCTGCCCGTCAGGGTGGCACACCCTTGTTCTACAGCCGTCCCGATGGCAGCGATGGCCCTTCAGGCAACTGGTGGGGCAACAACATCGTCGGAGCCAAGGGCAACGACAACTTCAAGCACCCGTTGGTCGTAGCCGCCAACAAGTTCCGCCAGCAGATGCATGGTCAGCCCGAGTCGCTCTCCATGTCGGACAATGGTGCCGTTACGGCCGTATCGCGCGGCAAGAAGGGCGCTGTGGTCATCAACCTCTCGGACGAGGCACAGCCCGTGTCACTGGCTACCACGCTGCCCAACGGAACCTATAAGGATCAGCTTACAGGCCGTAAGTTCGCGGTGAAGAAGGGCCGTGTCATCGGTCAGGTCGAGGCACAGTCAGCCTATATTCTTGTCAAATAATTCACAACTATGAAACAGTCTTTCTCGATCGGATGTGCAGCCTCGCTGCTGATGCTATCGGCTTGTGGCGATAAGGCACTCGATGTAATTCCGGGCAACGAGCATCGCTCGAGCGTGATACTCGTATCTGAGGACAATCAGGAGAATTACTTCACCGACTTTTTCCCTTCCATCGATTCCTTCTCGAAGGTCGAGGCAGGTGCCGGTGTTACCCTTGGCCAAGTTACCGACAGTACCTTCTTCCTCTCGACCCATGTGCCTCTCAGCACCGTTACGCTCTGGCAGGGAGACAAGCCATTGACCCTCGTCGTCGAAGATGGCCGTAACTTCAAGACCGGCTATGGCCGCCTCTATACTACGGGCTGTCAGGGCAATCAGGTAACGATCGGCTGCACACAGCAGCCTGCCAAGGTCGTTGCCCTGTGGCAGAACACCCTGCTCAGCGACGAATGCGTCAAGCTCGAGGGCGAGACGATCGTCATCACCCTTCCCAAGCTGCCTCAGACGGCCAAGAGCCGCAGTTACCTGCGTGTCTATGCCGCTACGGACGATTGTCCGATGAGCGACATCCTCGTGCCTCTGCAGGACGGAAAGGTCGTCACCTCGGTCGATCAGCTTACACGTCACGATCCAGAGACACAGATCCTCTACAGCCTGATGATCGACCGCTTCAACAACGGTAATCCCGCTAACGACTGGAGCTATGCCCAGGTCTGCCAGGAGGCAGGCAAGCCTTGCGACGTCCTGCCACAGGCCGACTATCAGGGAGGCGACGTCGTAGGTATCACCCAGAAGATCCGCGAAGGCTTCTTCACCGATCTGGGCATCAACACCATCTGGGTTTCGCCTATCACCCAGAACCCCTACGACGTCTGGGGCCTGTATGAGCATCCGTACACCAAGTTCACCGGATATCACGGCTATTGGCCCATCTACATCACCAAGGTCGAGGAACGCTTTGCTACCGACGACGAGCTGCACGAGATGCTCCGCGTAGCACACGAGCACAACATCAACGTCGTACTCGACTACGTGGCCAATCACCTGCACATCAACTCGCCCCTCTTCCAGGCGCATCCCGAATGGGCTACCGACAGCCTTACGGCCGATGGTCAGCCTAACCTCGAGCTGTGGGATGGCGACTATCGTCTGACTACCTGGTTCGACAAGCACATCCCTTCGCTCAACCTGGAGCGTCGCGATGTGGCCGATCAGCTCACCGATTCGGCCCTCTTCTGGGTCAAGAACTTCGAGTTCGATGGCTTCCGTCACGATGCCTGCAAGCACATCCCGCTCAACTACTGGCGTACCTTCGGCAAGAAGCTGGTCAACGACCCACAGCTGCGCGATCGTGACCTGTGGATGATCGGCGAGACCTACGGCAGTCCTGAGCTCATCGGTTCGTACGTCAAGGCCGGTATGCTCAATGCCCAGTTCGACTTCAACATCTACCATACGGCCATCGACGTCTTCTCGAACCACTGGAACAAGTCGATGCGCGAGCTGGCCAACGTCATCGAGGAGAGCGGTGCTGCCTATGGTGCCCACAACACGATGGGCGTCATCTCGGGCAATCACGACAAGACCCGCTTCATCTCGCTGGCCGGTGGAGCCGTCAGCTGGGACGAGGACGGCAAGGATGCCGGCTGGAACCGTCATGTAGGCATCGGCGACTCGGTACGCGCCTACAGCAAGGCCCTGTTGCTCGAGAAGTTCAACCTCACCATTCCGGGCGTTCCTTGCATCTATCAAGGCGACGAATATGGCCAGGAGGGAGCCAACGATCCTGACAACCGTCGCATGATGCGCTTCGCGGGCTATAACCACTTCGAGCAGCATAACCTCGACGAGGTACGTCGTTTCGCCCTCGAGCGTCGCAACAACATCGCCCTGCAGTTCGGCGACTACCTGCCACTCTACGTCGACGACAATGTCCTCGTCTTCCTGCGCGTCTACATGGGCCAGGGAGTGCTGGTGGGCATCAACAATGCCAACGAGGCCTTCCAGGGCACCGTCAGCATCCCGTCAGGCCTTGCTGGTGCAGGCGCTGGCAAGACCATCAGCATCGAAGCCAACGACGTCATTTTCGAGGCGCTGTAAAGCAAATAATAAATAGTAAATATAACGTTTTTATCGTCTGTCTAAAACCATTAAAGTTTTTCCATTTTCGTCTTGAAGCAAAAGGCTCCCGTTCTTGTCAGCCACAGATTTGACAGCATGGATGGCATTGATATACTTGATTTCCACTTCATTTGAAACAGGATCACCCATTTTTCGTGTCATTGCTCCTTCTTCTAATATAAGAGATTGCTTGTCTAATAGATAGGTCCCATTGATGATATTGACCCCAGTCATTCCGTAATAACTATTTGAAGTATTGTCAAATGACAGTTTGACTTCTTCCAACGTTTCTGGAACAATTTTGCCATCAATAGAAGATACCTTCCATTCTCCATTAAGATTGATGGCTTCACGCTTATTATGACATGATTCAGTACCCATCAGAAGAGTAGTTGCCGTTATTAATAAAATCTTGTTCATTTGATTATAGTTTGTTGATTTATATTGTTATCCTATTTGCCAACCATAATTCTCACACCAATATTCAAATTAAAATCAAATTTTTTGTCCTTGAATACGGTTTCTATCGAAGATTGGTCATCGAAGTAGTATCTACATCCTGGCTCGGCATAGATGGCTAGGGTGGAGTTCAAATTATACTGCAAGCCGGCTTGCGCTCCGATGGACATTTGTAGTGGACGTGACTTGATTGGATTTGCTTCCTGCTGCGTCTGGTCGCCTATGATGAAATTTCTGGTTATGTCTCCAGCTACACATTGTTCTGCCAAGACATCAGATGACAGATAGAGGTCGAGGTTCTCCCAGGTGAACATCCGAAAACTAACCCCAAGAGGAATGCCGACATAATGCAACGTCTGTTCCTCCAGAATATAATTGGCAGCACTGCCTTCCTGGAAGTCAGAAGAGACTTTGGCATAGGAGATGCCGCTCTCTATGCTCCATCGGTCATTAATCTGGTAAGAGAAAGACAGACGGGTTCGGATAGGCGCATGATGGCTGGCTTTTTTCTCTATCTCCATCCCTCGGTTGAGGTACATAATTCCCAACAGAGGGCTGTCTTTCCATTCGGTATCATCGATTGTCGTGCTTGCCTCAGCATAGCCTCCCTGAAACAGCTGGCGTGAGTTAGAGCTCACACCTCCCGATGAAGAGAGACCTACAGAATAACGTTGCGACACCTTTTCCTTCCGGCCTCTTTGGGCAAGATATTGATGTCTTTTCTGTCGTTCCTGAAATTTCTTGATAGGTTCGATGCCCTTTGTCGGGAGAGAGTCTGAATTCATGACTGTAGCGACAGAGTCAGGGGCTTTGGACGATACAATCTCTGTCTTGCCGTTCTGGCAGAAGAAAGATCGAAGACAAGTAGTATACTCCATCTTTTCAGCTACCTCCATCGGCTTTTCTGCTCCTGTCACTAACTCCTGCTCATACACAACACTGATCCCGTTCTCTTGTACGGCTTCCGGATACAGGAACCACACAAACAGCATACAGGCAGCGGCCACAGCACTCCATCCTCCAATTTTATAGGCGGTCTTTTTGCCTGTAGAAGAGATGGGTGACTGTTTCGCCAAGGTACTTGAATTCAGTAGATTCTCTGCAGAGCAGATATCTTCCCACAGACCTTGAGGCTGTTCTCTTTGGTCACGTCCTTGCGGAACATCAACCTCAAAGTCTGCCATTCGGTCGTGAATGTCTTTCAGCCAGTCGTTTTTCATTGATCAATGTTTCCTCTTTTTCTGAATTGGATTATCTTCTCTGCCAGCATTGCCTTAGCGTGATGCAGTTGCGATGCGGACGAACTCTCTTTGATGCCAAGCATCTGCGCAATCTCTCGGTGGCTCTTTCCTTCAATGACGAAAAGGTTGAACACCGTTCGGTAGCCATCAGGGAGCGACCGGATCATCTGGTAGATGACATCGGTCGGAACACCCTCGGTGTCTGGATCATCGTCGGGTATGTCGAGTTCTTCATCGCTAATCTCTACCAGTTCGAGGATCTTGTTCTGTTTAAGCCATTTAAGCGATTCGTTCAGTGTGATTCGGCTCATCCAGGCTTTGAGCGATCCTTCTCCCTGATAGTTGAACGTCCCTATCGAACTGAATATCCTGAGGAAAGATTCCTGCAGTACATCTTTTAGGTCTTCATCATTCGAGATGTAACGCGAACAGACAGCAGCGAGGTACCTGACATACTGCTTGTACATCAGGTGCCTTGCTTCTGCATCGCCTTTTTTGATCAGGCGAAGCAGTTCTTTCTCGCTGTTCTTTGAGATATTCATCCTTTTGGATAGGGACGATAAGTGATAGTTAAGGTTATTTTACGCTCGAAGAAAATTCGGCAGCACGGGACACGTCGAATGCATAGTTAGGAGTCCTTAACTCAAACTCTGTTTTCTTTGCGCCGCTGAATGAGTTCCAGCGAAGGGTGAATTTCACCTTGTCCTTGTCGGCACCCTTCAGGAGCTCGCGCAGGTTGAAGGCAATCAGCGCATCTCCCATCTGGATAGGAGAGTCACCCTTTGCATCATGACGTAGTTCCACCTCGTATGGGTTCTCAGGGTTTACCCCCGTCAGGAGATTGAGGTAATGCACCTTATTATTATATCCCCATCGTGTGCGGACACGTAGGGTCAGATAGCCATCTTCTGCCACAGTGACCCAGTCATTGACAATTTCCACAGGATCATTTCCGTAGGTAGCGTTGTTCTTATCACCCAAAGACGGGACAGTCATCTTGGTGCGGATGCTGTCGATCCAGTTGATGTGGACTTTCTGAAAGGCAGACTTCTTACCCTCCTCGATATTATAGTTGACCAGTGCGCGCACCTCTTTGTCACCGAAAGGCGACTTGGTCATATTGGCCGGAAAAAGTCGGGTAGAGTCATCGAGCTGCAGGAAGAACGAGTCGGTATCTGGCTTCACGGTCACCAATGCAGTAGGACGGAAAGATACCTCGTTATCGTTGTCATCAAGATCGCATGATGAGAACATA
>JAZUEP010000101.1:0-6105 GCA_045640225.1 Bacteroidales bacterium
TGCAATGTGGCTGCAATTCGCGAATCATGTCGTAAGTAGGACCCCAGTCGTAGTAGGTCAGACGGTCAATCTGGCGTGTCTCATTGGCACCACCATACCAGCCGTTGCCGCCGTTGGCACCATCGAACCACACCTCATAGATGTCGCCATAGTTGGTCAGAAGTTCTCGCAGCTGATTGCGGAAGTAGGTGACGTATTCTGGGTTGCCATATTCGAAGTGGTTACGATCCCAAGGGGAGAGATAGACGGCGAACTTCAAGCCTTCTTCGCGGCAAGCCTCGGCGAGTTCGGCCACCACATCGCCCTTGCCATCCTTCCAAGGAGCCGACTGAACTCCATAATCGGTATATGCGGATGGCCACATGCAGAAGCCGCAATGATGCTTGGCGGTGAAGATAATTCCCTTCATACCTGCCGCCTTACAGGTCTTTACCCACTGACGGGTGTCGAGGTTCGATGGATTGAAAAGCGCAGGATCCTCATCACCGAATCCCCATTCCTGATCGGTATAGGAGGTGAGCGAATAGTGCAGGAAAGCGTACATCTCCATGTCCTGTAGTGCCAGCTGATCTTCGGATGGGAGAGGGCCGAAAGGTTCTACTTGTGGCTTGTTGTTGCCGCATGCTGAAAGTAATGTAGCAGCAAAAAGTGCGTATAATGTTTTGTGTCTCATAAGATACCAATTTTTATTTTTCACTTTTCCTTTTCCCCTTTAATATGAACCCGTATTCATACCTCTGATTGCCAGGCAATGTATATTCTGGCAACGTGCGGCTTCCCCAGGTATTGATGCCTCCAACACCGTGCACACCGAGGTCGATGTTCATGTGCAATAATCCGTCACGTTTGATGTCTTGTGGATGGCGATGGCCCTTGTCCAGCTCTTCGTCAGCATAGTCGCGTACATTGAAGCACAATGGCTGCAGGCCTTCAATCTGGAGGGTATGATTGCCTTTCGTCTGGGTGCGCATGATGCGGGTGTCGCAACGATAGCCATTGTCCTGCGGACGGATGTATTCCGTCTTCATCTCATCGAGCGAAAGGGTATAGGAGCCGATGTGTTGCGACAGCTTACGGTCAGGATAGTTCTCGTATGGACCACGACCCACGTACGATATATTATTATTACTGTTGAGAGCCATGCGCATACCGAACTTCGGGATAAGTGGGATGTCATCGGACGTTGGTACGTATGAGGCATGCACGAGGATCTCACCCTCGTTGTTGATCTCATAACGGAGTGTGTAGTCAGCACCAATAGGAAGCGTCATCTGGAATTCCACGGCCAACTTGTGCTTGCCTTTCTCAATGCGAATGTCCTTGAGTTCGCGCTTGGCTGCACAATCCATCCAAACGCCCAGTCGCTCGCGGAAGCCAGCCTTCCACTGGTTGTCATTCTCAGGTTTCCAGAAGTATGGCTCCAGGGGTTGTGCGAGCAGCGATTCTCCATCCATCACAATCTGCTGCAATGCTCCATCTGTGGCATTGAATGTAATGGTGCCTCGCTGTGTCTCGACCAGAAGCCAATCGCCCTCACGCGTAGTCTTAGGTGCCTTGCGGCTGGTGGCGATGCCGATAGGGTAGCGGTAGTCACCGAGTTCAAAGCTCTCATGAGCAATGATAGTGCCTTTCTTGCCCCATGGTTTGTCTTCACGCAATACGGCTTGGACGTTGACTATGCTGTCTGTCCCCTCATATCGATGGCCAGTGATGATGTAATCGAAGTCGTCAATGCTTACGAACGGATCCATGCTCCACTTCTTCACCTCCCCATTCTCATAGCTGAAATGAATCGGCTGATAGACATACTGCACCTCATAGAAATGCGGGTTAGGCACACGATCAGGTCCTACAATACCGTTGATCAGGAAGTTATCGTCATTAGGTCGGTCGCCGAAGTCACCGCCATACGCCCAGAATTCATCGTCATGCTTCGTGAGCTCTGAGGTGTAAGTACGGCCAAACAAAATGTTTCGCGAACCATCGTTGATAGCCGACGCAAAATCAAATTTTTCCATTTTCCCTTTTCCTTTTTCCTTTGGCATTGCCACGCCCTGATCCACCCAATCCCAGATGGCAGCACCACAGATGCTCGAATCGGCATAGATCACATCCCAGTACTGCTTGAAGTGTCCCATCGAGTTGCCCATGGCATGAGCGTACTCACGGGCAATCATAGGCATACTTGTCTCTCCACGCCCCATATCGGCCAATGCCTGAGGCGAAGGATAACCCACATCATGAAGCGCAGAATACTGAGGGTCGCAGTCGTAGAAAGGTAGACGGGTAGGGTCGAGGCGTTCGATAGTATCCTTCATCGCCTGGATGTTAGGTCCTACTCCACCTTCGTTGCCCAATGACCAGAGGATAACGCTCGGATGGTTCTTGTCGCGCTCTACCAGCGCCACGGCACGATCTACGTGTGCATCCTTCCAGTCGGGTTGATGACCCATATACTCATTGGCATAGTCGTAACCATGGCTCTCCTGATTGGCTTCATCCATCACGAAGAGGCCATAGCGGTCACAGAGCTCGTAGAGATAAGGATCATCAGGATAGTGGCTAGTGCGCAGGAAGTTGATGTTGCAGAGCTTCATGAGCGTGATATCTTTCTCGTAGGTAGCACGATCTACAAATCGTCCTGTACGAGGATGGTGGTCATGGCGGTTCACGCCACGCAGTTTTACCTTCTTACCGTTTATCTTGAGCACGTCGCCTTCGGTGTGTATCTCCTTAAAGCCCGTGTGATAGTCGAAATGCTCACCGGCAGCGTCGATACTGACAGGATAGAGATACGGGTCGTGAGCCGACCAAGGGTGGACGTTCTGAAGGTCTTTCGTAAACTTGACAGTAACAGTATCGCCTGCAGCCAACTTGGCAATCTTATCTTCAAGCTTCTGCCCATCAATCGTCACACTTACCGGCACATCCTTCACTGCTTTATCTCCCACATTGCACACGCTCACCTCTGCAACAAATGTCGCGTCGCATCGTTCTTCTCCCTTCACGGGGGATAAGAGGGGGACTAATTTATAGTCGGCAATATGAACGAGAGGTCGAACCCACAGCTGCACAGGACGGAAGATGCCCGAGAGTCGCCACATGTCCTGATCCTCCAGGTACGAGCCGTCACTCCAACGGTACACCTCTACGGCCAGACGGTTCTTGCCTTCGTGAACAAATGAGGTGACGTCAAACTCAGCTGGCGACATGGAGTTCTGACTATACCCGACCTTCTCGCCGTTGATCCACACATACATAGCCGATTTCACGCCTCCGAAATGAAGTATGAGGTTCTGTGCCAGCATCTCTGTGGTCACATCGAAGTCGGTAACATACTGACCTACGGGATTACGGTGATCGTAGGCATACCAGTCGTGAGGCGGCTCACTGGTCACCGAAGGTTCATTGCGTTCAAAAGGATAGGGGATGTTCGTGTAGATAGGTTGGCCAAAGCCCTGCATCTGCCAGTTCCCTGGCACATTGATCTTATCCCACCCGGTCACATCATAATCCTTCTGCCAGAAATCCATGACGCGCGAATCTGGATCCTTCGACCAATGGAACTTCCACTGACCGTCTAACGACACAATCTCCTCGCACTCCGATTCACGTGACGGCAGCTGGAGTGTGGCATGATAAGGCAACTTGTTGATGCCGAAGACATGAGGATTCTCCCAGTCGCGCTGCTGTGCAAGGGCATCATCTGTAGGATGCCACATACACAGAGATATCAATATCAACGATAGGGAGTGTCTATAATTGAAAATGCAGGAGATGGCTGTATGCATAGCGTTTTAGTGTTTGAAGTATTTTTTACCTCGTTCAATGACTAATCCCCGAAAGGAATCGGAGACTGATCGCCCCATAATATCGAAAGATTTAGGAGCAGCATTCTGTGCATCGGTAGTGATCGTTTCAATGGCCGTGAGTTTTGGCCATGAGGCTGCCGCTGCACCCTCTGTGATGCCATCCATAGCCAGCTGGCAGAAGACGGTACGGTTATTGCGGTTAATGACGGTCATGATGCCACCTTTACCCCCTTGTGCCGCAACGTTGATGTCCCATACGTAAGGAATCATGCCGTTGCTTGGACCGTATTGGTTGACAAGCTTGTGGAACAAACGGATGGATGCATCATGTTTTTTCTGTGCAGCAACGTTGCCAATGTCACGCCAGTTGGCGCCATATTCTCCGAGTATGACGGGAATGCCCTTCGATGCAAAGTGGTCATACATCATCTTGCATTGTTCCTGCAAGTATGCTTCCTCTCCCCAGGTGCAGTTATAATTCTTGTATGTGCCTGAAGGAACGTGATTCTCGGCTCCCCAGAAGTAAAATGGTTGGTTACCCTCCCACACACCTGTAAACTGCGGGGGCGAATAATAATGAACCTCCACCATGAGGCGGTCACTGATCACATCCTCTGGCATGGTGAGATAATTGCAGGCATGTTCGATGCTGGTAGAAGGAGCCTGCACGACAAGTGTGCGACTGGCATTGTTGCCGCCTGTAGCTCGTACAGCATCTACGAAATCCTGCTCATAGTGCATCAGCGCTTGGATGCGCGCAGGTTTGGGCTGATTATTCTCGTTGCAATCTGGCTCATTGAATCCTGCAAAAAGCAGATGCTCATCATAATCTCTGAACTCTTCTGCTATCTGCGTCCACATCGACTTCAGCTGACGTGCTGTCTCTTCGTTGTATGCTGCCAGATTATTCTCAAGCCAGCCTCCATCCCAATGGTCATTAAGGACGACATAAAGACCATCATTGATGCAATAGTCAACAATTTCATGCACACGAGCTATCCAGTTCGGATGAATATTTACATCTGTGGCATTGTCAACATGTCCCATCATCCATGCACACGGGATGCGCACCGAACGGAAGCCCTGTGCCTTCACGAAGTCAATAACCTCCTGAGAAGTCTTGGTACCCTGCCAATAGTTCTCAAAGTGTATGTTGCCTTCGGCATTCGTAGTGAAGCAATTGCCATCACCTGCCTCAAGTGTGTTGCCAAGATTCCAACCCGGATACATCTTAGGAGCGATGTCCAAGGCAGAAGGCAACTGGCAGAATGCAGAGCCAAACAGACAGCATGAAAGTGTAAGGAGTAAAGATCTCTTCATAATTTTTATCTTATAATAACGATATCTGGACGTGGCAGGAGACCAACGCCCAGATATCCACACACTAGTATAATGAGTAAAAAAACAATTACAGCTTGTTTGGTGTGATGATGCGGTTTACGCTAACCTGGACGGCTTCGGTATTAACCAAATCCTGCCAGAGACCGTAGAGCTCGATTGTCCAAACCACAGCACCCTGGCAATTGCCATTGAGCCATGCGAATACGGTATAAGTGCCATCACCATTGACCTGTGCAGCGCCATAAGGAGCACCTCCCCAATAAGAAGGATCCCATGAGGCTGCAGCATACGTCATCTCGGTGTTGTAGCTGCCAGCAGCACCGTCCTTGAGATTGCCATCGATGCCAGAGATGGTGAACTCGACAGCACACATGCCTGAGAAGCTGAGCGTCTCGTTGTATGCCTGTGGAGCCATGCTGCCACCATTGCCGTACTCATTGTAAACCTCGATGCGGCCATCTACGCCATTGCCATCCTTATTCTGGAAGGATACGCAGTCGGTAATCACTGTCTGCTCGAGATTAGCATCAGGCACGACGCTGACGATCTCGGCCTTGACAAGCTCAGAATCAACGATGTTGGCCATGAGGTCGGCAATATCGATACAGAAGACGACTGCACCATTGGCAGTGCTGCCGAACTCTGCCCAGACGGTGTAGGTGCCGTCACCCTTGACGAGCGCTTCATACTGATGCATCTGGAGATCACTCCAATAGCTTGGTCCCCATGTAGGATCAGAATACTCAAGACCGGCTATGAAGCCATCAGGAGCACCCTCCTTGAGGTTGCCATCAATGCCTGAGAGACGGAAGGTCACGGCAAGGTTGCGGTTGCAGACGAGAGAATTAATATCGATGACCGGATTGCTCTTGCTGGCACCCCACTCATTGTAGAGTTCGAGACGCAGACGACCATTACCCTCGATGTCGCCATAGACAAGGTTGTCGGTGCT
>JAZUEP010000102.1:0-34530 GCA_045640225.1 Bacteroidales bacterium
TTGCTGACATTTTGCTATTAGACCAAAATTTCAGCAGAAAAATTAAATTTCAAAACCACCGCGGCAAATTTTCACTCTTCAAGAATATTAATTGTCAACTATTTACATAATTAATATTTGTCCGTTTATTGGACAGCAGTGGTTGGGGATATAGAATTCCCGTTGTTCCTGGCGGCTCTTCTCAGTGACGAAGGCGGGTGATGTGAACACGAACTCCATGCCTTTGATGCTTTGCAGCTCGCGCCGTAAGGCATCAAAGGCGTAAAGCGAGAAACTGGCCGCAGCCACATGCAGCACGCTGCCGCGACGCAGTTCCCGTTTCAGGTCATCACCCAGTCGGATGTATTGGTTGTCTATGGTTTTCATCAGTCTTTGGCCATCTTCAGTAGCGTGTCATAATCGGCTATCAGGTGATACTGCACGTCATTTGCCTTTCCTCCATCCTCCGACAGAGCTTTCAGATGCTGTTGCCAGCAGTATTCTTTCAGTTTCTCTACGCCACGCTTATCCATGTCTGCATCCGAGCCTTTCGTCTCAGCCACGAAATAGATGTGCTTACAGGTCTCACAGTCGAACACCACAGCCCAATCTGGACTGTAATTGGCAATCGGCGTGGTGATGTGGAACGACTTGGGGAGTTTGGCGTAAACCACCACTTCTCGCGCCGATTCGAGCTGCTGCAACATGTCAGCCTCTACTTTCGAGTCAGCCTGCACGTAGTCATAGATATTCTTGACCAGCGCGTCACCCTTGGCCTCGACAGTCTGCGTGCTGAAGATAGTATGTGCATCGTATTCCTCCTGTGTGCGATGGTACGTGATGTGGTTTACGATGAGCTGGGACTTGACCTGGTTTACCAATTCCGAAACCCGTGCGATGAACTCCTCCGGATTTATTTTGTATTGGCCAAAGACAGCTTCGGTCATATCTTGCAATATTCGTCCCAGTGTGCGGCGCGTCAGATTGGTACGACGTTCCAATTCGCCAACCAGGTCGTATCGCACTTCGATGCGTGGCAAGCCTGTACCATACACGAGCGAACTGTCATCACGGATCGTGTTCGTGAAGGCTTCGCCCTGCTTGAGCTGTTCCTGCGTTATGTCATGCTTCATCCTGCCTCCACGCAACTGATAGTGGCGTCGCGACACATGCAGTTTCTCTGACCAGAAGCCTGGGGCACGCAGTATGCGCAGCAGTTCCTCCGTGTCGTAATGCACCTCATACACCGTACGGTATTTGATGCGTTCCCACAGTTCCTGCCATTCCTTGCGGTGAATATTCTGATTGGCCGACACCGTCTTGCGTGTGGCGGCATTTGCCACTGGCACCTTGCCCACCAGCGTGCGGTCAAGCAATTCTGCCACGGCAGCGCTCAGGTCTTCCAATCCTTCGGGCATTGGCAGTGCCTTGTCGGCCAAAGCTGTGCGTCCATCATCGGTCAGGCGATCATCATCGTCAATGATGTCATACTTGTAGAGGTATTTGTAGATGCGTTTGGCCTGAGCCTCGTCAATGCGAGTCTCCGAGCCGTCAGCACGCTTCACAATCTTGCCTTGCAGCAAATCAGGAGTCACCTTCTGCGGGCGGTCCTTGATTTCCTCAGCAATCTCCTGCTGCAGGCCTCGGGCAAAGTCTTCATAGCTTTCGTTGGCAATCACGGTGAGACAGTTGACCTGATGCACCTCTTCGCCAATGGTTTCGAAGTCCTGACGAATGCCCTGCTTATCTACACAGAGACGTAATCCTCGGCCTACCTCTTGGCGACGGCGAATGGCTGAGCCTGTACCATCGACATGCTTCAGCGCACAGATCTGGAAGACGTTCGGATTGTCCCAACCCTCCTTCAGCGCCGAGTGGCTGAAAATGAATCGCACAGGCTGGTCAAGACTCAGCAGACCTTCCTTGTCGCGCATGATGAGTTCGTAGGCCGTTTCTTCCTTCTCGCGTTCCTCTTTGGTCGATGACTCATAGACGTTGCGGAAGTGTCCCTTGCCATCTATAGCAAAGTAGCCCGCATGGATCTTGTCGGCATCGTCGCGCTTCAGATAGTCATAGTAGGCCGATGGAGTATAGCCCTGATGAGCCGATGCTGCGCCATGCCGAGCCAGATACTCGTTGTATTGCTGTTCCCACAGGCTCAGATACTGGCTCTGCAGCTTGCGGTACTCCTCCTCGAAGATTCGGGCGTAGTCACCCTTCACCTCATTGCCTGCCTCATCATATTTGCGGTATCGCTCCACCTCGTCGATAAAGAAGAGGCTCAGCACCTTGATGCCACGGCTGTAGAGGCGCTGTTCCTTCTCCAGATGGCTCTTGATGGTCTCGTGTATCTGTCGCCGACGGTAATCCAGTATCTCCTGCTCATCCACCACGCCGTCCTGCTCGCGGATTATCTGTCCATGCACTTCTATCTTCTGCCGGGTCACGTCGATGCCTGTCACCACGTAGCCTTGATACACGGGCAACTCCCCGCTACGCTCATAGAGGCTGTCACCCTCTGCAAAGGCTTCGCACACACGTTTCACCTCGCCATTCTTGCCCTTGCGTTGGTCATAGGCTATCCATGCACGCGGCGGTTTGTTCTTACGCACCTCGAAGTGGTCCAGATACAGATAACCGCTCGTTCCCGTATTGCCTTTCAGCTGCAAGCCCTTCACCTCTATCTGCTTCACCAGTCGGCGGTTGTAGGCATCCAGCGCATCCAGGCGATACACCTTATTATATTCCACGCGATGCGTGGCACTATAACGCAGCGCAAAGAGGGCCTTGAACTTGCGATAGGACTCCAGGGTCGCAGGTCCGTCGGTCGTCTGCGGTTCGTCGATGATCAGCACGCTCTGCGTATCGGCCAGAATCTCTATGGGCGCCTGCGTATTGAACTGGTCGCTTGCCTGGTCGATGCGCAGGCGGTCTTTGCCCGTCGAGTTGAAGGCCTGGGTGTTGATGATCATCACGCTGATGTGGCTGTCGGTCGCAAAGTTGCGGATGTCCTGCGGATGCTTCGAGTTATAGACATACGCTCGGATGCTTTGGCCATAAAGCTCGGTGAAATGGGCATTGGTGGCTCGCAGCGATGAGGCCACGCCTTCGCGGATGGCCACGCTGGGCACCACGATGACGTATTTGCTCCAGCCGTAGGCGCGGTGCAGCTCATACATCGTACGGGTGTAGGTATAGGTCTTGCCCGTACCTGTCTCCATCTCTACGGTCAGGTTCACGCCGCCATTGTAGCCCGGCATCTGCTCCAGCCTCAGGCTCTCGGGCAGATAGTGCCGGCGCTGCACCCTGCGCACATTCTCCAGCACCTGCTCTAGCGAGATTTGCAGCGAGCGGTTTCGATAGCCGATGCGCGTGTTCATCTCCAGCTCTTCGAATTCGAGAGCGCCTTGCATCTTGTCGATGGTGAAGTGTCCGGTGTCGGTATGCGGTTGCCCCTCGAAGGCATCTACCACGGCTTGTACGGCATCGATCTGGAACTGTTGTGTCTTGAATTGCAGTTTCATAATACGCGCATTTCGGTGTTAGGACTCAGTTGTTTCAGTAGCTGGCGGACGTTCTCCTTGGCATTGTCGTCGCTGAAACTACTGTCACGGAAGAGCACGCGCATAGGCATCTGTTTGGCCACGGCCTCAGCAAAGGCCTCATCCACGCCGTTCTCGAAACAGCAGAGCAGTATCAGCACGCCATCGGCTTCCACACGATAAACCTTCTTGCCGATAATCTCGCTTTCTGCCACGGGCAATGACAGCGGCAAGCCCCAAGCCAGCATCACCTGGAAGAGCAGGTCTTCGCCAGTTCGGCCTTCCTTGATGTTGTCTATCACGTTGTTGGCAGCCTCCCAGTCGAGTTCTGTCTGTTTCAGGTCATCGGGCGAAACTTTCACCTCCTTCTTATTGCTGCTGTCCAGACGGAACACACGGAATCCCATGTCCTTGCCCTTGGCTCCCTCTGGATTCTCTTCCTGTATCTTCTTGGCAGCACGACGGATGCGCTCTTCGCCAATCTCACTGACTAATGGTTGGCATTCGATTTGTGACAAGAAATCAATTGCGTTTTGTTTTATTTTTCTTTCTTCTTCTGTATCTTTCGATTTTATCTCAATCAATTCTGGCAGTTGTATGCAAATGAATTGTCTATTGTCTCCTCCTGCATTTAGTTCCAAGACAGCCTCAGCTAACGTTGCACTGCCAGAAAAGAAATCTAGTACAATCGTCTTTTCTTCCCACTGTCGGAATGACAATAAATACTTTAATAAAGAGACAGGTTTAGGGAAACTGAAGACTTTCTTTCCGAATAAGGCTTCGAGAGCGGTTCCAGCATTTTCGTTAGTTCCTACTCCGACTTTTGAGTTAATAAGATTCGGTGGAACTTCTGGTGCGTATTCTTTCTTTTCGTAAGAAGGGCTAAAATTCATTGTAGGAATTCTGATTGTTGTTCCTTTCGCTAATTCTGCCTTCAAATTATCTTGCTGCCATTTAAATTTTGCTCTAAGTTTAATCGGCTTTACAAATACCCCATTTTTTACTTCTGTATCTTCTTCCAATTCAACCTCGTAAGCTGAAGTTCCATATTTACCTTTTGGAATAATACCATCTGGGATGCTTGTCGTAACCTCATTTTCAGGGAATACCAGAGTGTGTACAGAATTACTTTGATTTAACAAGCCGTTGGATGATTGGCTTTCTTTTTTGATTCCTTTAAAAGGGATTGAATCTTTTTCTTTTTGGTAACAAAGAATATACTCTATAATCTTTTTACTCTTTTTGGACAAGTTCGCAGGAGTTTCTGTTTTACTCCAATTGAAAATATCAATAAAATTCTCGGCGCCAAAGATTTCATCGCACATTTTTCGAAGATTATGAACTTCGTTATCATCAATTGATATGAAAATAACGCCATCTTCTGACATGAGATTTCTTGCAATCTTTAAACGCGGATACATAAACGACAACCAATCTGAATGGTATCGGGTATTCTCAATTGAATTTACAGTTCCCGTAAATACATTTCCATCTTCATCGATAAGTCCCTCTTGAATCATTCGGGCTTTATCATCGATGGAGAATTTGTCGTTATACACAAATTCTTTCCCCGTATTATACGGCGGATCAATATAAATCATTTTGATTTTGCCGAGATAGCTTTCTTGCAGCAGTTTCAATACTTCAAGGTTATCTCCTTCGATGTAAAGATTCTCGGTTGTATCGAAATTGACACTCTTGTCACGGATAGGACGCAGCGTAGCATTCGTTGGCGTATTGGCGGCGACGATAGCTTCGCGCTTGCCCGCCCATTCCAGGCGGTAGCGCTCCTTTGGACCTTCTACTATTTCAGACGACACCTCCTGTCGTAGCAGATCCATATCTACGCGACCCTCGGTGATACAATTGGGGAACTTCTCCTTTACGAATTCGGTAAAGGCATGCTGATTGTCTGCAACCCAGTCATGGGATTGCAGCGTGAGTTTTTCTTTGTCTTTCATAATTGGCGGTTATTTTGGACATTGATGATAATAAGACGCGGCAGAGGTGCTTTTCATCGGCTCACATAGATTAGGGCATAAGAAAAGTGTACCCCTCCCTTGTACGTGCTTCTTCTCGTCCAAGGCTAACCGCCAAGCAAGCCCATCAAGGTTGAAACACCGGAAAGGGATACACCTATAGCAGGCGTATCCACTGACCATTGTTTCTTCTTGATAATAATTGGCGGTTATTTTGACGAAAGAACCAATGCGTACATACACTAAAATGCGCATCCCACCGAAGCGGAATGCGCTGCAAATATACGTTTTTTTTCCATGCACACCAAATATTTGGCAGAAAAACGACCACTGCGGTCAAAAATTTGCTGACTGCGGCCGATATTGGGCGCTTTTCGTCACCCTATACGTGATAGTTCGTCAATCGTTATGTGTCAATCGGACAGAATGCCTTTTTGAATTATCATGGCAATCCGATCTTCGTCCGATTATTATCCCAAGTGCAAGCCAAAAATAATAAATGTGGGATTAAGTGAGTGTATTCAGGACAAAAACTGCACATTTTTTTTGCTTTTGTATTTTTTCTTTGTATATTTGCACCCTGAAAAATACCAACACGCACAAGCACAACTATGAAACGACTTTTTCTCATCACAATGCTTACAGTATGCGGGCTGACGGCATTGGCTCACGACTTTTTCTATGCCGGCGAATCAAAACGACTGAGGATGTTTATCGTCAAGGGCGACAGCGTCACATGGGAATATGAGTACACCGAGGGTACGGGCGAGATCAGCGACGCCATGCTGCTCAGCGATGGCCATATCCTGGTGGCTCACCAGTACGGCATCTTCGAGATGACACAACAGAAGGAGATACTATGGAAATACGATGCCCCCGAGGGCACAGAGATACACACCATACAGCCTATTGGCGACAAGCACGTAGTGTTTGTACAGAATGGACGTCCGGCCTTGGTACGCGTGATGGAGATACCATCCACAAAGATTGTTCACGAATTTGAGATACCCGTGCGCGAGACTGCCTCGGTTCACGGCCAGTTCCGCAACGCCCGTCTGACGGAACGTGGCACGCTGCTCGTGGCCAACATGGCTGACGGATACATAGCCGAATATACAGCAAAGGGACAGGAGGTGGACCGCTGGACAGGAATGCAGCCATGGTCAGTAAGTGAATTGCCCAAGGGCAACATCTTCATCACCGGACGCAAGGGAATGCTACAGGAGATCAATCGTCAAGGCGAGACCGTATGGCAGCAGAATGTGGCATCGTTGGGCATCACTCAGCCACAGAAAGCCTTCCGTCTGAAGAACGGCAACCACATCGTCAACAACTGGTACAACGACTGGAACAAGACTCCGATGGATACGCTCAATGCCCCTGTACAGGCAGTAGAGATAGACAAAGAAGGCAACATCGTGTGGCGACTGTGCGCATGGGGCCAGAACGGATTGCCCGACCTGGGTCCATCGACCACCCTGCAGCTACTCGATCAGCCCGTTAACCGTGGGCGACTGTTCTTCGGCGAGTTCAATGGCCGACATCCCAGGCTCTTTGCTGGGGCCAACCAGCCCATCGGTGTGGGCAAGGGCATACATCCCGGCCGCGTGGCATGGATCCATGCTCCCGGCGTGGCCACATGGGACGGCAAGAGCGGCCTTTGGGTCGAGGAACGATGGAACGACCAGCAGAAGGCCGACCGCATGATCAGCGAGATGGTAATGCAGCTCACGGGCATCGAGGACGAGGCCAAGGCCTGGACAGCCCTCTTCCGCCACTTCAACCAGACACATGGCCGCGGCAACCGTGGCTACAAGAAGGGCGAGACGATAGCCGTGAAGCTGAACATGAACAATGCCATCACACAGCACGACACCATCGAGCTCAATTCCTCGCCCTACGTCACCTTGGCACTGGTACGTTCGATGGTGGGCAAGGGCAACGTGCGCCAGCAGGACATCGTGATATGCGAGCCCAGCCGCGCCATCACCGACAGCATCTACAACAAGATACACCGCGAGTTTCCCGAGGTTCGGTTCATCGACAACCTGGGAGGCAACGGCCGCGAGAAGTGCCAGTATTACCCCGAACAGATTGTCTATTCGGAGGAGAATGGCAAGATGGCACGCGGCTTGGCCAAATGCATCGTGGATGCCGACTACCTGATCAACAGCGCCCTGCTGAAGACCCACAATGGCCCCGGCGTGACCTTGACCGCCAAGAACTGGTATGGCGCCACGGACATCTCGCTGCTGTGGCGACAGAATGCCCACAACCACATCAGCCAGGACAAACGCAACGGCAAGCCCGAATACAAGACGATGGTGGATTGGATGTCGCACCCTAACCTGGGCGGCAATTGTCTGCTCTACCTCATCGATGGTACGTACGGCTCGCGCGACGTGAACGGAGCCCCTAATCCCAAGTGGATGGGCGAGCCTTTCAATGGCGCATGGGCGTGCTCGATCATTGCCTCACAGGACGAGGTGGCATGCGATGCCGTGGCGATGGATATCATCCTGCACGAGTGGCCCGAATTCGGCAGCCTGAACTATTGCGACGAATACCTCGTGGAAGCTGCCTCCCTCCCCAACGTACCCAGCGGAACTACCTACAAGCAGGGAGGCAAGGCATTGACCGAGCCTCTGGGGCTCTTTGAGCACAAGGATGCAGAGGGACGATACACAAAGATTGACCTCCGCTATGTGAAGATGCAATAACTCCCCGCTGCCATGAGACATAAACTTTTAGCCCTTTTGTGGTGCATCAGTTGCCTGCTCGGCGGAAGCGCCACGGCCCAAAGGCTCTACCTGTCGGGTACGGGCAGCGATGACACCAAGCCCTGGGACTTCTATTGCTCGGGCGGACAAGGTTCCGGCCGATGGACCAAGATTGCCGTGCCCTCCTGCTGGGAGCTGCAGGGTTTCGGCGACTATACTTACGGCCGTTTCTACAAGACCCCAGGCCTGAAGCCCAGCGATGAGACGGGACATTACCGGACACAGTTCACCGTGCCCCGCCAATGGAAAGGCAAGAGCTTGCGACTGACGTTCGAGGGCGTGATGACCGATGCTGAGGTAAGCCTTGACGGCAAGCCCGTGGGCGAATGTCATCAGGGCGGGTTCACTGAATTCTCCTATAATATTACCGACCTTGTCACCCCAGGCAAGAAACAGACACTGGAGGTGAAGGTAAGCAAGGAATCGGCCAACGCCAGCGTCAACTCGGCCGAGCGGCGGGCCGACTGGTGGCTGTTTGGCGGCATCTATCGACCCGTCTATATCGACGCCACTCCGATGGAGCACCTCGAGCAGTTGGCCATCAATGCCATGGGCGATGGCGACATCACCCTCTCCGCACAGATTGTCGATGACGAAGCCGGCACAAGCCTCACGACTACTGGCGAGGGTATAGAACTGACCCTGGATGGCCGACCGATAGCTTACGATGCCGTGACCCACCGTTTCCGTTGCGGCGACGTCAGCACATGGGACCCCGAGCATCCCAATCTGCATACCGTCAGCGTGAAGCTCACGAGCAGCGGCCACACCATCACACAGCGCATCGGGTTCCGCACAATAGAATTTCGCGAGCACGACGGAATCTATCTGAATGGCACACGACTTGTCGTGAAAGGCACCAATCGTCATTGCTTCCATCCCGAGACGGGACGCACCACCAACAGGGACATCAGCCTGGAGGACGCACGTATCATCAAGGCGATGAACATGAATGCGGTGCGCTGCCATTATCCGAGCGACCGTCATTTCCTCGACGTGTGCGATTCATTGGGCTTGCTCTACCTCGACGAGTTTCCCGGCTGGCAGACGCGTTACGACGACGAGACGGCCCGCCGGCTGCTGCCCGAGTTCGTGTTGCGCGACGTCAATCATCCGTGCGTCTTCTTGTGGAGCAATGGCAACGAGGGCGGCTGGAATACGTCGGTAGATACGCTCTTTGCCCAATACGACCCGCAGCATCGCAAGGTGATACATCCCTGGAGCGACTACGACGGCCTCGACACTCACCATTATCCCGCCTACCAGACGGGAGCCTACCGCATGCACAATGGCCAGAACGTATTTATGCCCACCGAGTTCCTGCACAGCAAATACGACAAGGGCGGAGGTGCAGCCCTCGGGGATATGTGGTCGCACTGGATGCAGTCACCCCTCTTTGCCGGTGGTTTCATCTGGGCGTACATGGACGAGGCGGTGCGTCGTACCGATCTGCCTACAGGCGCCTCGGCCGGTAAGCGCTTCGGGCAAAAAGGATTCTCGATCACCGACTGCCTGCTCGACAGCGATGGCGGCAACGGTCCCGACGGCGTGATCAATTGCTATCGGCAGCCCGAGGGCAGCTTCTACGCCATCCGCGAGGTATGGAGCCCGATACACATCGAGAAACCCAACATCACGTCCAGCTACGATGGCCGCGTGCTGGTATCGAACCGTTATCTCTTCACGCCACTCAGCGAGTGCAGCCTTCGGTATGCCACACGTCGGGCCGATGGTACGCTGCTGGAGCAAGGCCAGGCTCAGTTGCCCAACATTCAGCCGGGCGAGAGCGCCTTTGCCCGCATCCCCATTTCGGCTACATTCCACGAGGCCGACGTCCTCGAACTCGTAGCGTATAACGACATGCATCACGAGGAGGTATGCACCTGGACGATGCCCATCCATCGCGCTGAGGAGCAATATGTGGTCAACCTGAACGAAGCCACCGAACTCAATGCCGACGAGGCTCCGGAGATTCTGCCCGTAGGCATGTCGGAGATAGAACGCGTCAAGTGGTACCGTTTGCCCGATGGCAGATTGTATCTCGATGCACACATCCTTTACAGCGAGCGTAGCGCCCACCTGACCGACGAGAGCCGATGGCAGATTGGCATCTCGATGCGTTATCCCGAGTCGGAAGTCGATTCGGTACGATGGCTGGGACGCGGCCCCTATCGCGTATGGCGCAACCGCCTGGAGGGACAGCAGTTCGGTACGTGGAGCCTTGCCTACAACAATACCGTCACCGGTCAGTACAACGCTCCGACTCCACCACAGTATCCCGAGTTCAAGGGCTACCGCAGCGATATGCGCTGGCTGGAGATCTACCATCAAGGCAAGCCACAGATGCGCGTCACCGCACTTACCAACGGCATGTATTTCCGCCTCTTCACGCCCCAGGAAGCCATTGACCAGACCCCGGGAGAGATGGGCGGCATGGACGAAGGCAAGCGCAAGCAAGAGCGCACCATGGTCAAGTTCCCCGAGGGCGATATTTCGTTCCTCCTCTCCATCCCTCCGATGCAAAGCTACAAGCCGCTCGAGCAGCTTGGTCCCGGCGCCCAGCCAGACAACATTCGCATCAAGTCGGGCGACGAGGGCTTCCACCTGAGGTTACTCATTGCACACCAATAGATCTTGAAGGACTCAGGATTCTACAGGCATAGGTAATGTCCCTAAGATCCCCAATATCATTAATATCCCTTTATATTTCATACCTATTATGTCAAAGATAAAACAAATTACGACCCTCGAGGAACTATATAAAAGCGGTGGCGCGAAGACTGGCAACGTCTTCGTGGATGGCATGGTGGAATTCCTGCAGACAAGCAAGTCGCTCAGCGCAAGAAAGGCCGCCGAATTCCTAGGCATCAGCCCACGGCTGCTCACCGATACTATCAAGCTCTTTGTGGGTGTTCTGCCCAAGGAGATGATCCCACGTTGGCGCATGATGCAGGCACTTGACCTCATGGATGCCCATACCGAAATGAAACGTGAGGAAGTAGCCAAAGCCTGCGGCTTCAGTCTGCGCAGCCTTGAGGTGAACATGCAGAAGTACTATGGCACAACCATCGATGCCTACCACCTGGGGAAAACGCGTCGTAATGATACATATTTCGGCGACGACACCGCAACAGTCGGCGTCCGAAAAGTCCTCGAGAATGCCCAGAAGCTGAAAAACCGGTAAATAAAAGGGTGTAGCGCAGTTCACTGCGGTAAATTACGCTAAAGCTTCCACGTAGCGCAGTCCGCTGCGGCAAATTGCGCTAAAATTTTCATGTAGCGCAGTCTACGGCGGTAAGTTGCGCTAAAATTCCTCCGTAGCGCAGTCCGCTGCGGCAAATTGCGCTAAAAATTTCGCGTAGCGAAATCCACAGCGTCAAATTGCGTTAAAACATCCGCGTAGCGCAATCTACGGCTGCAAACTACGCTAAAAAACTCTACGAAGCACAATCTACGGCGACAAACTACGCTAAAATTTCCACGTAGCGCAATCTATGGCTGCAAACTACGCTAAATAGGGTCTGCTGAGTAAATGTTTTTGATATGATCTATAGATCAAATAAATCATCGGGGTTGCTAAAGATAGAGGTTCCCCATTTTGCTACATTAGATTCATCCACAAATATATACATAGGATAACCATAGCAAGGGATTACCCCATCATTTCTGTAAGGCAGAAAAATAGTAAATCCCTTCTATGTTGCAATCCAAGGATTGACTATAGAATTTGATTTTATTGTTCGTTATTGGTCAATAAATTACGTTCTTTGACAGTTCGAATGAACATTTTGAAGAAGATACAAGCAACTTGTCTGACACGGAATGCCAGACGAAAAAGTAAAGGACAGACCTACCGACAACCTTCAATGAGATGTAGTCACAAGGACCCATCAAGTCGCTGCTTCAGACGAGTAGGAGATAAACGCATTAGCCTTGTAAAGATGCAGTCAGAGACTCATCAAGGAATTTGAAATGTCGTTATCATCTTTTGCAGTTGTCCTTCGGTCTGCCATTTACTTGTATTGTTGCTTTTCCCGGATCTATGCAGGGACATAGTCTTTGTCATTCTTCACCAATGCCAGGGATATATGGACAAGGCTTCTGGCAATTCGCACGATTGCCTCGTTCTTTTCCATCTTCTGACAGTGTCTCAGATAAGCAGAACAGAGAGCCGTGTCCTTACGGATGGCTATCCATGCAGCCTCGATGTAGGCCATTCGCAGGCGATTGTTGCCACGTCCTGTCATCTCACCTTTCGACTTATGGTCTCCCGAGTCATGACAGTCTGGTACGAACCCTACATACTTGGTATAGGCTCTCTCGTTAGGGAAACGGGCTGGATCCACAATCTCTGTCAGGATCGTCATGGCCGTGATGACGCCGATGCCGGGAATCGTAAAGAGGTGGTCAAAGTTCTTCTTGTAGAAGGGCATCTGGCTCAATTCTCTAAGCTTCCTTGTAGCCTTGAGCACTGACTGGCGCAAATACTCCACCTGCTCAAGCAGCAGATTCAGTGCCACTCGGTCTTCAGACAGCAGAGATACCTCTTCGCATAGCCATCGGGTGAAGGCTTTTGACCAATGGGTACTGCTCTTCGCAAACCGCTCAGGATATTCTACGCCATTGTTGTAGAGCAGATGCTTGATGCGGACTTTATAGCCATTGAGCTGTTTGAGGAATGTCTTGCGCACCCTGACCACACCTCTGGCATCCAGGCTTTCCTTGGGCAGGACGTAGATAGGATGGAGCTCTCCATTCTTCAGGCATCTGGCCAGTTTGGCAGAGTCCACGGCATCGGTCTTGTTCCGACGCTCATCGTCGGTAGTAGGCACATCTGCAGCATTGACGATGTTACAGTTTATGCCCAGTTCCTTCAGATGATAGTAGGTGGAGAAGCCGGTAAATCCAGCTTCATACACCGCCTCGTAGCGGGCATCCGGGTAATTCTTCTTCAATGTTTCAAAGAGCTTCTGTGGTGACGCTGGTTGTGAGAATTTCTTCTCATAATTGCCAACTCCGGTCATCACTGTGACCACCCAGGTGGTCTTATGGACATCAATTCCTACGTAAATTGTTTGTCCTTTGAAAGAAATTTCTTTTCTTTGCATCGGTTGTAGTTTTTTTTGATTACTAATACTGTTTTTTTGCTTTACAATTATAATAATCAATCTTCAGACTACAACCTTTTCAATCGATTTTTCTTTCAATTTCCTGGATATTCTTCTGCTTCTGCAAACTCCACTATGAAAAACACTGCGGAGTTTGCCAAGCGGCAGGGGCGCAAAGCCCCTAAGAGCGTCCGGTATCTTTTTTGTCTAACCGTTTGCCGGTTTAGGCCTGCAAACATAGTGACTTGTTGTGTATTCCGTGCATTTAACGAGAACATCCCCGCTGCACTCGCTGCAACGGGGATGTTCTTTGATTATCGTTGTATTTATGCGATGCGGATCATCAATCCTCTACCACATCTGGATCGAAGTCGATACTTACGATCGATTCTACGGCCTGATCGACGAAGTCTGGACCGGCAACTATGGTGATGTAGAAGGCCAGTTCGGTATTGTTGACAATGGCAACGCCTACAACTGCTGCTGCTCCATTATCGAAGTCATAGCTCAGACCTTTGAAGGTTACCCATTCGGTGGTATTTTCTATGTCGTCTGTCTCGTCCAGCTTCATGCCTGCGGCATTTCCCATCTCGAGCATGTGGTTCGCGATGTCGTCCTCCGTAGCTTCCTCTACGTTGAAGGCTTCGGCCGTAAAGGTGTACATCTTGTCTGGGGTCTGGAGGATCAGCGCCTCGATATCGTCATTCACCACCTTGCAGTTGTTGGGCATCAACAAAGTGATACCAGTTACCTTCGACGCGAATCTGACGTTGTTTCCCCCAGCAAAGGCAGTGAGGGCGGTAAGTGCAAAGAGCACAGCAAAAAGAATCTTTTTCATTTTAGTATATGTTTTAGTAATAGTTACTATTGAGCAGGGTTAGACTATCGCTTCAATCAACCTCCGTCCGTTCAGCTCTATAGGCGGAAGCAAGCCAGACTGCTTTGTCTGGTTGAAACAGAAACTGAGGAGGTAACCTTCTTGCAGGTCGAAGTATTCCAGATAGCGGCAGAGCTGTTCCTCGCCGCGCTCGTTGTATGCGTCACCTCGCCATATCTTCAGTTCGATGACGTACTGCTTGCCTAGGTAATCGATCACTACGTCCATGCGGTCATGGTCGCGCGTCTGTTCTTCGATGTGGTAACTGCCAATGCCGTTGATCACTGGACGTAGGTAAGTGAGGAACACCTTACGCGCATCGTTCTCGATGAACTCGTTGTCACGATCCATCTTGTATGTCTGTTTCATGTGATCGATGAACCGGGTGAAAAGACGTGGAATGTCCAGAATGCCATCATGGATAAACTGACTCTTGTCGGTCATTCCCTGTATGAAGTCTGCCGAGTTTCTGGACTGCGAGATAAAATATTCATAGAACCAGATCTCAAACATACGGCAAGCGACGGCAAATGCACCATCCTGTTGTTTTACGAAGTTGAACATCAAGGCCAGATTCGTAGCCTTGTCGTAGTAGTTGAAAGAGTAGCGATAGCCATTGAAAAGCACTCCCTTGATGGTACGCTCCAGCTCTGGGTATTCATCCAGTTTCTTCGCAACGTCATCGAACAAGGTACTGCCTTCGGTCAGTATTTTATTCACCGCTTTCAGCACCCCTTCCTTGTCCCATGTCCACTCCTCCGTATCGATAATCTGGCAGATACGGCTCACAAGGAACGGATACCCGCTGGTATAGTCGCGAATCATCTGGGCAATAGCCGTCTCGTCAAAGTCCATCCCGTGATCAGCCTTGTATTCGGCCAGCATTCCTGCAATGCCTTTTGCCTGAAGGCTCATGTCTACATCAAATGGTACTGCGATGTTCCAAGGACTGTTGTACTGGTGCTCATCCTCCGTGCGAATTTTCAGTTTCAGGTTCTTGATGTCGTAGACGCCAGCGAGGATGACGGACTTGAATGTTGGAATCACATTTCGTTTAAGATACATTCCTCGCAGCAATCCCAAAAACTTAAGGAAAGATAGATGATTGCCTGCTTGATCCACTTCATCGATAACAAGGACTATGGGCATGCTATTCTGATGGCAGATACTGCTGATGAAGAATTCCAGATCGTCAGAGGAACACTCCGTCTTATGATTTTTGGCGTATTCCACTATCATCTCTGCAACAGCAGGATCAAGTCCTGCCAAAGGAGTCCACATAAATGAACGGGCAAGAATGCTTATGAACTTAGCATAAAGGCTATTCTCGTCCTTATAACATGCGTCTTCTATTGTCTCGAAGCTTATGCTGAATATGCAATACTCATCAGATAGTTGATTACTGATAGCCTCCAGTGTGGTAGTCTTGCCATATTGCCTACCACGGTTGATGCAGAAATAGTCACCCCTGGCAATCATCTTGCGGATGATTTCCACGCGCTCGGTGATGTCCACCATATAGTGTTCGTTCGGACGACAAGTACCTGCTGTATTGAATCTCTTCATCTGTTAGAGCAAGTGTTGATTGTACAACATCTGCGCGGCAAATATACATTATTGATTGCAGAAAAGCAAATTTCTGCTATCAAATCTTTTCGTTTCTTCGCTTCTTCCTGATAATTCTACTCGATTTGTCAACCCAAATCTTCATTTCAACATATTACTTAACGAATAACTCCCCCCGCTACAGAGCTTTGTAACGGGGGAAGTCATATTATTTATGCTTTAGTACTCATCTTCCCACCATCTCTCGGCGCTCTGGAGCGAGCCGCCGTTCAACTGAATCTTACTCAACCGCATCAGGGTTGAAACCGATGGTGAGGATTGATGACACGCCATAATCCACATACTTAGGACCGACCACTACGGTGATGTAGTAGCCCAGCGATGTGCCGTTGACGATGGCCACACCTACCACGGCAGCGCCGCCATTGTCGTAGTCGGCAGCCATACCCATGAGGGTGATCATGTCAGTCTCGTTCGAGATCTCCTCGGCCTTGTCGTCGTCCATACCGGCAGCCTCGGCCATCGTGATGAGGTGATTGGTGATCTCGGCTTCGCTGGTCGACTCTACGTCGAATGCCTCGGCCGTGATGATGTAGCCCTGGTCAGGAGTCTGAAGGATTACGGCCTCGATGTCGTCCTGTACTTCCTTCACGTTGGCTGGAACGTGGAAGGTGATGCCAGTGGCGGTAGAGGTGAACAACAGCTCCTTGCCCTGTGCGAAGACAGTGGTGAGCGTAGCGAGCGCCATGAGCGCAGTAAAGAGAATCTTTTTCATAATATAATTTGTTAATTGGTTATGGATCGAAGTAGATTATCCTTTAAAACTTCCGCAAAGTTACAAAAAAATCGCCAAATCTGATGTTCGTTTCCTCAATTTATTGTTCGGTTCCTACAAAATAGGTGTTCGGCTCGTGCTGAACCGAACACCTAAGAACTTGAATTGACAAGCCGAGATGGCACAAATCTACTTTCTCGCCGCTCTCCATTCCAGCGGCGTCATACCGGTCGAAGCCTTGAACTTCTCCTGCATCCACGTGCGCGACGTGAAGCCGCAGGCCTCGGCAATCGACTCCACGCTGTAGGCATGATCGTCGAGCAGCAGGCGCTTGGCCTCCTCGATGCGGATGTTCGACAGCCATACGCGGAACGTCTCGCCCTCCACTTCGTGCAGGTACTGCGTCAGCTGTCGCTTGCTTACGCCCAGACGCTGTGCCATGGTCGTGCTGTTCAGGTTCTGCAGCGTGTAGCCGTGCTCGTCGCGCCACTGGGATATGCCGGCTGCTATCTGTGCCTTCTGTTCGGGTGTGAGCTGCGTAGTGGCATCGTCCGTTGGCGGTACATCCACGTGGACCTTCGCGTCCTCCACCACGCTGCTCACGGCCGAGATGTTGAAGCCCAGTGCGATGAAGCACATCACGTAGAAGGTCAGCGCCAGCAGGAACAGTACGCCTATCACCAGCAGCACCTGCGTGTAGTAGATGCTCAGTGCTCCGATCAGACCCATGGCGCAGAGCAAGGCCGTACCCGAACGCATGTGCAGGCGGAAGTCGGTGATGTCGACGGCCGTCTCGCTCTCGATCAGGTTCTCCATGCGGCGCAGCTCCTTGCCAGGCGAGATGATGAAGTAGAGGATCTGCGTCACAAAGACGATGCCCATGGCTGGCAACGTCCACGGCATGTGCAGGCAGCCATACGTGGCCCAGCCTACGCCGAACAGCACCGCTGCCGTCACGTTGCAGCACAGGCCTACGGCCACGAAGCGGTACAGGCATCGTTGGCTGGTCGAGATATGAAGCATGGCGCATTCTATCAGGAACGCGGCAGGCATATAGAACATGATGTTGATCAGCGCCCCCACGTCGTCACCCTGTGCGCGGAATCCGAAGATCATCTGCAGCAGGTAGTGTAGGGCAAAGAGCATCAGCGCTGAGAAGAGCATCCAGCGCGAAGTGTCGTAGCTGGTACCGATGGTGCGTTGCAGCAGCGTGCGCGACATCAGTAGCAGCAGTGCCAGCATCAACGTGATGCTGAAGCAGCAGCATTGTACGAGGAGGAGGGAAGGGGAGGAGGTCAAGGAGGTAAGGAGGGAAAGAGGTAAAAAGTTAAAGAGTTAAAGAGTTATGGTCCTATGACCACGCCGGAAAGTTGCTTCGCGTGGACGAAGGAGATTTGCCATCCGTCATGTATCTTCATGCACGCGGTGCGCCATCATTCCCACTCTTCTTCCCACCATCTCTCAGCGCTCTGGAGCGAGCCGCCGTTCTGGGTGCTTGAGCAGATGATGTCGGCGGTGGAGATTGTTACCACTTCGATGCGTGGTATGGTATATACTTTTTTCATATCGGTGTCTGAATATTTAGAATTTTACTTGATGATATACTTGCGGCCATTCATGATGAATACCTCACCATGACGTGGTTCGCTCACCATGTTGCCATTCAGGTCGTAGCAGAAGCCGAGAGGCTCAGCGTCGAAGCCCAGGTGGCCGAGGCTAGTCTCTCCGTTGCCCAGATCCACATTGAGGCGGGCAGGGGCAGCCGATGCGCCCGATACGCCGTTGACCCACAGCACAGCGCGGTAGGCTGGCAGGTTCACGCCCGTACCCACCTTCACGAAGGTGCCGGCATTGATTGCTGCGCCCTCAGGATCAGCGTTCGAGCCATCGCCAGCCGAATAGCCATAAGCGCCCGTAGGAGCCGTGATGCTCTGGTAGGTGCCATACAGGCCAGTGGCCGATGCGGAGGTGAGCACGGCAGCATCTGGCAGCAAAGCGCCCACGGTAGCCTTCACGAGGACATCGTCGAAGGTGTGGCTCGACTCGGTGCTCTTAGGCTTGAAGATGTAGGCCGTATGTGCCGTAGTGCCGCCCGATACCTCAGCGAGGGTCACGGTCTCGGTTGTTTCATTGAAGCTGTCCACGGTGTAGAAGGTGCCGAAGCCAGCTGCTTGCGCAGCAGTCATGGCGAATGGCACCATCACGGTGTACATGCCCTTCTCGGTGTCGAACGAGCGCTTGAACTCGAGGTTCGTCACAGTGAAGTCCACAGGCGAAGCGAATGCCTTGCCGTCCTCGATGGTGACGCTGGCGGCAGAGTAGGTGGTAGTGCCTGTCTCGCTGTCGGTGGTGGCGGTCAGCTCGAAGATGTTGCCATCGCTATCGCCCTTCACGATACGTTCATCGCTATGCTCATCGCAACCCTCACGGCCGCAGACGTAGGCATAGAGGCCATCCTCGTCAGGCTCTGTGGTCAGGGTGTGCTTCTCGAAGTCGTGACCCAGGGCTTTAAGGCACACAGGCTTTGAGACAGTAAAGGTCTGATCATTGTATGCTGCTGTAGCCGTGACTGTCCCATTGCCATCATTTGTGCAGGTTGGCTCCGCGTCAACAGTCGTTGTGACAGTTGCCTCCACATCGGCAGTCTCGCCACACTCACATGCCAGGTGAAGGGTAGCAGAGGCGTTATCCTCGCCCCAATCGCAGCTGGATACTGTGTAGTTGTGCGTCGAATGCGCAATAGCTTTGATGTTATAGACGTAGGCGCAGTCGTTATTTCTATTGCCCCCGTTATCCTTAACATATATCAAGGTGATGGCATGGGGTATGTTGGCAGGGAGCACGGCTGAATATGAACTATTCGTTATTCCACTGATCTCCGCTACCTTTCTATTATCCACCTTAATAGTAAGCTTGTCATAATTTTCCTCGCTTGATACCGCATAGTCGAACGACAGATTAAAGGCCTGTTGGCTGGTCAGATTGATGGTTAATTCTGAATTGGTGCTGCTCTTACCCTCATTTGTGCTCTTGAGTGCAGGTGTACTCATGAGTGGATCTATACCATCTTGTGCAATATCTATCTCGGTATATGCCCAAGGATAATTGCCTTTATCCTCGAAAGCAAATGATACACCCTCTACACTAATAACCTGATTGCGGGGGTCATAAAAATTGCATAAGGTGCAATGGTTGTCGCTATTCATTTGATGTTCGTGTTCCTTCACATATTCGCATCCGTCACACTTATGTGTGAAACTGGTGAATGTATGTTCATGAGCCACGGTCTTTACGTTGTAGATGTAGCCGCATTCATTGTTGTTGATTCCGTTGGACCCTTTCTTAAAAATGAAAGAAAGAGTATGAGGTGTTTCGCCGGCAGAAAGGTATAATCCCTCTAAATAGCCGGATTCGTCACCACTAAGTTCATCGACTATAGTCTTGCCGTCTAAGTTGATAGTGAGACTGCCTTTATTTTCCATGCTCGACACTGCATAGTCGAGCGAAAGTACTACATTCTGCTGGCAGTTCAGCTTGACGGTGGTTTCGGAAATAGCAGACGAAGCACCATTTACGTTTGTACTTACGATAGCTGGGGTCTCATTATAAGTACCAGATGCCCAAGGATAATCGCCGTTGTCCTCAAAAGTAGCTAAAGCGCCTTCCAGATTAAAAATCGCCAGACGAGGCTCTGACAGATCGCACATGTCGCAATGGTAGTCACTATCAAAATTATGCACGTGATCGACAACAGTGCCACAGACATCGCATTTATGGCTGAAACTGGTAAACGTATGTTCATGCGCCTCGGCTTTGAAGTTATATAAATAACAACAATCATCATTACCATCACCCGAGGAATCTTTTTTGTAGTAAAGTTTGATGGTATGACCACTTTCGTTAGCCTCAAGAAGCGTGCGTGGGAATGAAGCAGATTCTACTCCACTGATTGCATTAACTACAGTCTTACCATCCACCTCAATAGTGAGCTTGTCGTATCTTGACTCGCTTGAAACTGCATAGTCAAACGAAAGAAAAATATTCTGCTGGGAGTTCAGTTTGATGGTAGTTTCTGAGAAACTATTATTCCTATTCTTATTTGACGTTACAAGGGCCGGGATTTGGTCATCACCATAATAGCCAACAATCCAAGGATAATCGCCGTTATCTTCGAAAGTAACTGTTATACCCTCGCCAACGGTCAATAATTCCAGACGAGAATCAGTTTCCTCTGCCCACGCCCCCTGCGGCACGAGCATTGCGATGAGGAGCAGCAGCGTGCTCAGCATCGACTTGGCGCTCCATGCGAACGCCGTTCGCTTCTGTTGTTTAGCTTGTTTCATAGCTTTATGTGTTTGTTTGATTTTTTTCGTTTCCTTTACAGTCTAAACGTGTCCCGTACGTCGGCGAAATGTATACAGACGCAGCAAAGCCAAAGATGAAAGACTAAAGATGAGTGATTAGGGGATTACTGATCTCTTCTGAACTTTACGATGCAATCTATGCAGATCGGCTTTCCTGTGAGCGGCTCAACGAAGACGTTGGCCGGATGCATGTCTTTCGTCTATCTGCCAGTTGCTTGGGCTTCTTTGGCCGCCTGAAGCATCGCAACTTGCGCTAAGGCTTTCTCTACAGTTGTGGCATACGATGAGCGCCCCAACGAGGAGCGGACCAGCCGAGCAGACTCCTGCATGCTCTGGTTGATTAAATTGAGGAAGGTCTCTTTTTCCATAGAGTATGTCGTTTATTTGATTATCAATATGTTCGATGCTCATAAATTTAATTATGATTTTTCGATTAGGGGATTAGGGATGAGTGATTAGGGGATTATTTGTCATTATAATGTTCTTCTGCTTGCACAACAAGAACTGTGATCTGATCGTCATAAATATCGTAGATTATACGATCATGGGCAGTGATATGACGGGAATATGTCACGTCCCCTCCTCCCACTAATGCTTCAGGATGACCAATGCCAGTTCTTGGATGCTGCATGATATCCAGTAAAACGGTGGTAGCCTTTTTGAACAAAGCAGGATTAGACTTCTTCCATTTCTTCAAAGTCTTCTCAGCTTGCTTGGAATACTCAATAGCGTAGGTCATAAGCTGTCGAAAAACTGCAACATCTGTTCTGGGGTTTCGCAACGTGTAGTCTCGCCTTTGCTGTATTCTTCGCGAGCTTTACGTATTTGCATGGCAAGAGCTGGGGTTATAATATTGGCATTTTCTTCAGCCAATCGCTGAGAAAGGGCTTCACGCACTCTTTTGGGTTGAGCCTGAATGAGCGCCCATAATGCATCAATCACATTAATTGATGTTTGTTTCATTGTAACTGACTCCATAGTTGAAAAATATAATATTCTATTTCTGTTTTCTATTCTCTCGAAAGATTGGCGAGTTGGGTCATTATAACTGTTTAGCCGACTTCGTCGGCCAAAAGTACGGAATTTTCTCAAATTTCCCACATTTTTATGTCAAAACTTTCGTGTATGCCGAAAAAAATGCTGTTTCACGTTGTTTTTGAAACCTTCGACAATCAAAAACTGGTGTTATAGCAATCAGTAGGCTGCGTAACTTAAAAGTATTCTTTGACTGCGAACTCAAATTGTTCGATGAAGATCTTCTTAAAGGCATAGAGATTATTTTGTTCATAGAAGATCAGCATTGCCTTTTTATAATCGATTGAATCAACAGAGCGGAAACTCAGCGGACAGTAGCCATTGGCAATCAGAATAGCGTTGCTGGTTATACGGGCTGTTCGCTTATTGCCATCCGAGAAAGCCTGAATATACGAAAGTAGTACAAGCGTCAGGAGAGCTTTTTCAAAAACATTATCTCTGCTGTTAATCAGATTGCAGGAAGCCTGCATTGCCTCACGGATTTGGAATTCATTGTCCAGAGGTCGGTATTGGGTTCCTGTAATGCCCACGCGGCGTCGACGAATTCCCTTATCCACCGAAAGACCTTCGGTCAGTAGTGTGTGAATGTCCTCAATATGACTGACACTCAGCTCCTGTAGATAGTCAGGATTGTCAAGAATGAATCGCAAGGCATACTTGTGGTTGAGAAGCATGGTCGCCTCCTCTTGCATCTTGCCATCGGCTGTCTTGCTCTCTCGGAGCAGTCGTTCTGTCTCGAGTAAAGTGTATGTGTTACCTTCTATCTGCGAAGACTTCCAACTGAGGTCGATACCAAGACGCTCCATTTCCTTATTATACTCATTTTGAGTCATCTCAGCAATATGCTGACGGAATTCTTCTTGCAATTCCTGCAAATGTATTGTCTCTTGTTTAGAGAAAAGAGAAACCTTTGGAAGTTGTTCTTCGATCAGTGCAAAATTAAACGAAGTCTGAACTTTGCGATCGTCTACATCCTGAGCAAAATAAGTGTCAAGGTTGAGTGGCATCAGCAGATGCGCCTGATCTGACAGATTGTAACGTGTAGCTCTGGCCTTACCTTCTATATATACATCTCCGTGCTGGACCAACGCCGCAAGCTGACGTTTAAGAGTAGCATCGCTACCATCAAACGCTATACCTTGCGCAATATCCTCTCTGGAAGACATTGAGTTATAGTGCAGAAATTGAAGAATCTCTCTTGAAATATCCATGTCAATATTATTAAATCGGTGCAAATCTAAGCTTTTTTATTCGATTATCGGCTCATGTTGAGCCAAAAAAATATTGATTTTCGCGTCTTTTGAGCCGATTCATTTCGTTTTGAGAGGTATGATAAGCAAAAATGCACGATTTACGCCAGTAAAGGAAGTCATAGTAAATCATTAGGAGCCGTGAGAAAGTACCTCTTGTTTCTAACTCCTTTTCACTCCTTCCACTCTGAGAGAGAAGATTCTGTTGCCGACGTTTTTATGCTCCAAGAGTGTAAGGAGTGGAAATGAGTTATAAAGGAGGACGATTCATTACGCACAATACCAGCTAGTCGTGGTTTAGCGGAGAGTTGGGGAGAGGAGGGGAGTGAAGTTACCAATAAATACTCTCCTTACTCCCCGAACTCTCCGCAAAAATCCAGCACGTGAGCAATGTCCCTCTTGTTTCTAACTCCCTTCCACTCCTTACACTCTGGGAGAGATCATTTCGCGTCAGATGTTTTAGCGGAGAGTTGGGGAGAGGAGGGGAGTTTATGTTGCTGCGCGACGCCTGTCGCGCTGGATCAAACAAAATACCGGCCTCTGCAATGCACTTGCAGAGACCGGCTACCGGAAGACGCAGCATCACTTCAATGCGCGTCAGACGAAGCTTATTTTCGACTTCCTAGGTGAGCCCTAAGGCTTCCCCCACGAAGCCACGCCTTCACTCGAAGAAGTACGAACGATCGGGAGCGCCCAGCAGGTTTGGGTCATTGAAATCACCATCGATGATACTGAATGTTCTAGTCGATGTAGCTATGATGTCGTTCATGTCGAGCATGATCAGCTCGAACTCTGGTTTTGTATATTGTTTCATTGAAATAGGAGTTTTAAGTTGTTCTACTTGGGGATATTGTTTCAACTAGGGATACAGGCGATACAAGGGACGATACCTTTGCATGCAGAAACTTGGCAGGTGAAGGATCACGGCGAACAGAAGCATTCGTCCCCTGTATCACTCGTATCCCCTTTATCACTTGTATCCCTTATGGGGAAAAACTATTTTCCCCACGTCACCTTCCCCTCCCTGATCCGGAGGCTCTTGGCGTTGTCGGCGTTCTGACGACGGCCCAGGAGGTCGAAGACGGCATCGATCGGATCCTGGCCGGCGGCAACCTGGATGATGCCTACCTCCTCGTTGTCGATCACGATGCGCAGCGGAGCTTCGAAATTCAGATCTACACCCGTGCATCCTGGGACAAGCACAGCCTTGTGTGCTGGCAGCGTGGCGCCCGTATAGCGCTTGAAGCCAATATTTGCATCCTCGTTGTAGAGGCCATACAGAGTCTTGCCATCGAGTCTGCTATCTGCGATATCCATCGTATAATCGTCATGATTGCCATACAGCTCGTTGTCTTCAACCAGGTCAACACCCTCATAGCTATATGCCAGAGTGGCCTTGCCCGTCTCAGAGCTGATCAGGATGCCTTCGTTCCATGCGATAACTCCATCGATCGAGGTCAGCACTACGCAGGCTGGCTCTTCGCCCACGCCTTCCTGATAATGGGCAGTATAAGCCTTGCCTCCCTCGACGGTGTAGTTGTCCGAACCATCGCAGTACGTCATCCAGCCGTTCCTGGTTTTTACGGTGCGCTGGTACATGACTCCGAACGAAACGTCGTCGGTAACAGGAACCGTCGCAGACTCATAGATGTCGTCAGTCATGGTGTCTACCAACTTGCTGAACGTGAGGTCATCACCGATGCTCTCCTCGTAGTGGAGGGTGACTTTGCTGCCCTTACGTACGATCAGTCCATACACATGCTCTTCATCATCTACAGGATTGCCCTCGCTGTCGAACTCGGTGTGACCCTCGCTGTCGTAGATCTTGTTGCCCTCGCTGTCGGTCAGCCATGCATAGACAGATGGATATGTGTTGAGCCAAACCTTGGCGTAACTCTTCGAGCTGAACACGGCTTCCCAGTAATCGTAGCTGCTGCTGGTAAGTGTGAGGGTCGGATCTGTTACTTCGAAGTCTTCGTCGCCGAGATTCCATGCTACAAACGTGTATTCGTCCGTGTCGATCGATTCGGCTTTGGCTGTACACTCACCGCCCTTTAGCACGAAGATGTTCATTGTCTCGTGGTCATCCGTCTCGTTTATTTTGACGTAATTGCCTTCGACGGTCATCAGGCCGCGATCAGGATCGCAGATGAGCCAGATATTATGGCCCTTCACCATGGTCAGTTTGAATACGGCGACTGGCTCATCCTCCTCGCCGAGCAGCGTAAGGACGAATACGTCAGCGTCATCGACTTTCTCCCTCGTATAACTATAGCTGACCCAATCTACGGGCGCAGCGAAGCCGTAAATACTGAGATCATCGTACACACTTTCCTCGACGTAGAAGGTGCCGTAGTAGGCTCCGTCTTCACCCATCGTCAGGTCATCCACTGGAGCAACATAACCGTCGGTATAATGGATTTCCAGATATGGTTTATCCTTGAAATACACAAATATTTCCACGCAATCGGCGGGCACCATAAATGTCAGCGTTCTATTCTCGGGGTCATTCACCACGCCTTCCAGACCAAAAATCTCATACTCATCTTCACTATTGATTATAGCATATTCCACATAGTCAAACTCCTGATCTTCATCCACGGTGTAGTCGATAGTCACTTCTTCTGGTGAGCCTATGGTCTTTACAATGAAGGGGTAGCCATCGCAAGTACATGATTCAGGGCCATTAAGAGCAACGAAACACTTGCCTTCCGGAGCGTTATAAACAGCGAAATATGGCCTGTTAAAATCGGATGGACTTGCAGCAATCGTTGTCGCATCTAAAGGTGTCCCGTCCCAATCTTCCCAGTGATCGAACGTTAAAACCGAAATCTCTTCGGCGGCATTAAGCTTGATCTCCGTACCGAAAGGAACGGCTTCGGATACCACATCACCTGTTCCTGTGTAGGTAGCATAGACATAGTCTGGAAGATTACATTTATAGCCAGCACATGACATTTTAGTTTCAACCACGACAGATGTCTCATACTGGATGGTGATGGTATAATCGTAAAGGGTTTCATTTTCATTATATGAACGCAGACCGATGTAGTACGTCTCACCTTCGGCGACATTGTGGACGAACTTGAAGTCATTGTTGTCATTGCTTTCGTCATCGTCTATGAGCAATTCCTTGTCAGCGCTGAACAACGCGCCGTAGCTATCGCCCTCGCCGCTGGCTGCAACGGAGATGAGACCCGTCTCTGGCGCCACAAAACTATAGAGGTTATAGCCTTCTGCACTGTAATAATCACTGTTGTCAATAGCCTCGATGGTGATGACATCGTTGTTGCCCACCACGAGTGCAGGTAAATCTTCCGCCAATGCCTTGGCGGGGGTTAGCGCCGTCAGACCTGTGGCCACGAACAGCGCGGAGAGAAATCTGAGTTTCTTCATTGTTATTGGTATTATATGTTATGTGTTCAAGTTTCGCAAATTGCCTGGCGGCAAGAAATCTAACGCTCTACGAGCAGAAATCTGAGGCCCCTTTGGGTGAAATCTATTGAAGGAAATATTTCCATAATAAGATTTCCGGCGTAAGCAACACGATTTCCGGCAAAGCCGCTCAGATTTCTCGCGAAGCGACAGAAACAGCTTTCTCAGATCGCTCGCCACCATTCTGCTTTGGGAATTTCCTTCCTCGCTCCGGGCAAGCACTTTCCGCCGCCGTAGCGTTTCCTAAAAGTGCGCTTGCAAAGATACAAAAAAAGTTCGAAACTTGGTGTTCGGTTCCCCCCATTTGTTGTTCGGTTCATACAAAATAGGTGTTCGGTTCCTATGAAACCGAACACCTTTGCGCCGAATTGCAAAGTCCGCATGGCACATCCGTGCCGAAGCCTCGCCTCAAGCCTTATCGCCTCACTCCGTCGCAACGCGGATAATCCGTGCATCCCCAGAACGTCTCGCCCTGATGAATGCCCTTCTTGATGGTGCGCTGTCGCATGGGCGCACCGCACTTAGGGCAGCGTGGAGCACCTTCGGTAGCGGCCTTCTCCTTGACGGCCTCGAGGCGTTCCTGCGTCATGTTCTCGGTGAAGCCACCCTCCACCTTGAAGTCCGCAAGCCGGCGGTTGATCTGCGCCGTCAGCAGCTGCTTCACGCGCTCGCACAGCACCACGATGACGCACGCCGAGTGGATCGAGTCGTCGGGCCTGAGCAGGGTAGCAAAGCGGTTGTATTCGGCCATGATGTACGCGCTGATCTCCGCCAGATAGTCCTGCGACAGCTCGGGTGCATCCATGAACTGGAACTTCCCCACCTCGGCATAGCGAGGGTCGGACGTATGCCACATGGTGGTGCCGTGGCGCATCAGCCAGTTGAGGTAATCGCCCTCCAGCTCGCTGACGCTGGCGCGCGCCACGTCGAGCAGGCGCATCTCGGTCTCGTAGCTCGTCTGGTGGCGCGACGAGCCTTCGGCAATATTGGCAGGCACCGTACGCGCCGCCATCTCCATCTGGTCGCGCAGCCGTCCGCACGGATCGACCTTATAATCGACAAACCGCCTGCAGAACCCCTGCGTCGCCAGCTGCAGCACGTTGCCCAGCCGCCACGACAGCAGCGTCATGTAGCCATTAACCGAATGAATGTTGATCATGTCTTTGCTATTTGTTTTTGTGGTTAGTAATTTCGGCTAAAGCCCCGGATCCTCGGATCATCGAATCATCGATCTCTCGAATCCTCGAATCCTCGAATTATCGAATCATCGATTTATCGATCCATCGATCCCTCGCTCTCTCGCTCTCTCACCCCTCGCCTCTCGCCTCGCGCCACTCCGTCGGCGTCATGCCCGTCGAGTTCTTGAACTTCTCCTGCATCCAGCTGCGCGACGAGAAGCCGCAGGCCTCGGCGATGGTCTCGATGCTGCATTGCGTGTCGGTCATCAGCATGCGCTTGGCTTCGTCGATGCGGATGTTCGACAGCCACACGCGGAACGTCAGGCCCTCGGTCTCGGCCAGGTACTGCGTCAGGTTGCGCTTCGACACGTTCAGGCGCTGCGCCATGGTCGAGCATGTCAGGTTCTGCAGGCTGTAGCCATGCTCGGCACGCCATGTGGCCAGCGCAGCCTCAATCCGGCCCTTCAGCTCGGGAGTCAGATGCGTCTGGGTGGCAGCATCGTCGGCCGTAGCGGTATCGGCTGCAGGCACGTCGGCAGAGGTCTTCGCTTCGTCCACCACGCTGCTCACGGCCGCGATGTTGAAGCCCAGCGCCACGAAGCACGCCACGTAGATGATCAGCGACATCAGGAAGAAGATGGCCACCGCCGCCACGAAGCTGGTGCGGTAGATCGACAGTGCCCCGATCAGGCCCATGGTGTAGAGCAGCAACGTACCCGAACGCATGTGCAGGCGGAAGTCGGTGATGTCGGCCGCCGTCTCCTCCTCCAGGCGGTTCGCCATGCGCCGCACCTCACGGTCCGGATAGAAGATGAAGAAGATGATCTGCGCCACGAAGACCGTGCCCATCACGTTCAGCACCATGCCCATGTGCAGGCAGCCGTACAAGGCCCAGCCCAGGGCGAACAGCGCAAGCTCCACCACCACGAACGTGACGCCCACCGTCACGAAGCGCTTCATGTAGCGTTGGCCCGTCGAGATGCGCACTATGGCGCAGTCGATCAGGAACGATGCCGGCAGGTAGAACAGGATGTTGACCAAGGCGCCCACGTCGTCGCCCTGCGCGCGGAAGCCGTAGATCATCTGCAGCAGGTAGTGAACCGCGAAGACCAGCATGGCAGCGATCAGCAGCCAGCGCGACGTCTCGTAGCTCAGCCCTACCGAACGTGGCTGCAGCCAGCGCGACAGCAGTAACAACACCGCCAGCACCAACGTGATGCTGAAACAACTGCTCTGAAGCAGCAATAGCGAGATTTGTGGATCGTGTATCATGCCGCAAATCTACATCTTTTCGCGCAGATGTCCAAATCGTGCGCCCAAAATCGTTCCTCCACTCCCCCCTTTTCGTCGATATCAAATCGATTTGTAAGATACGATTGCCGAGGTAAGATATAAATAAGACCAGGCCCCCCTCAATCCCCCCAAGGGGGGAAGACTCTTAGTTACCTATTTTCAGTCCGATTTTCTGCCAGATTTTGAGCGGAGCGACCCTCCCCAAAACTTCTTCCCTATTTTCAGTCAGATTTTATTCCCTATTTTCAGTCCGATTTTCTGCCAGATTTTGAGCGGAGCGACCCTCACCCCAATTTCTTCCCTATTTTCAGCCAGATTTTTACATCGTATTTTCAGTCCGATTTTATTGGCCTCACAAAATCCAACTGATAATCAATACAAAAATCCAACTGAAAATATTCTTGGCACAGCCGTGGATGGTCGTCGCTCTGCTCCTCAAAATCCCATTAAAAATCCGACTAAAAAACAATCGACTGGCGAAGGTAACCTCCAGTCTTCCCCCGGAATGGCGATTGTCGATTAATGATTGATGATTAATGATTGGCTTCGCGCTCGTCCTACAATCGTCAGCCGTTGGTAACCTCCAGTCTTCCCCCTTAAGGGGGATCGAGGGGGTCTTGGACCGAGGGGGTCTAATTATGAATTATGAATTCTGAATTATGAATTATGAATTCTGAATTCTGAATTCCTTTTCACGCTGCAAAGGTACTGCATCTCTGGCGAATGAACAAAAAAAATGGATGACCTTAGCGAGGGGGAGGGCTAAAGTCATCAAAGATATAACTTGCGAAAAACGAAACGTGTAATTTTCCAAAAACGAAACGTGCAAAAAAACTGAAACTTGGATGGTCAAAACCATCCTTTTTTTGTGCCTTATAAGTGGCATGGTCTTACATAAAAAGGGCGATTTTTGGCGGTTTTGAGCCTTCAAGGGTATATGGTTTCAGCGTAAAACGGGGGTGAAGGGTATATGGTTTCGCGTGTAAGTGGCTGATAATTGGCAAGAAATGCTACTGTGCGGGGTGGAAAGGGTGCACGTTTCGTTTCTGCTGAGGCCTCGGGAGGGGTCGGGAGGGCACGGGTGAGGTGCATTTCGATACGTTTTGATACGTTTCGATACGCGACAGAGGCGGCTATGGGGTGGTGCGAGGGTCTGAAAAGGTCTGAAAAGGTCTGAAAAGGTCCGGACAGGCACCATTTTACCGCCTCCGGTAAGATGATCCGACCCAGATGAGGCCGCCCAGAGCACGCGATGAGGCACGCGGAGAGGCCGTTTGAACACCGTTCGAACACGTTTGAACACCCGTTTGAACACTCCTCGAACACGTGCCGATTATTTACTATTTTTTAACAGATTATCAGCAAAATAAGTGCCCAAAAATTTGGATATTTCGAGAAAAATGCGTACCTTTGCAGCGTAAATTAGGAACGAACACTCCATGCAGAAGCGCCGTCCCTCCGTGAGGTTGGGCTGGTGTGCCTGCAGTCGGGCGTGTATGTTGTATTGAATGATATGACCGGCAGCAACGTCGATATGATGTGGCTGTCGGTTTTTCTGTGTCTGTACGTGTGCGGGCGCGTACTTTACTGCTATGCGTGCGGGCATGACGCGGTCTCCCATGCCGTGAGGCACGGGCTCTGAGGGCCATGGCGCGCCGTGGGGCGGGCTACTGGCCGAGGTAGTGGGTGCAGCCGAGCACCTCGAAGACCTGACGGATGCGGTCAAGGGGGAACTCCTGCTCGTCGTACTCCTGGCGGTTGACGGGCACGAAGAGGAGCGTCCTGTCGGGCGTGGCCGAGCGGCGCAGCACCTTGATGGTGCGTATGGTGTCGAGCACCACGGCATAGACGCTGCCATACTGCACGTCCTCCAGGCGGCAATGGCGCAGGGCGATGAGGTCGCCGTTGCAGATCATCGGCTCCATCGAACGCCCCACACAGCGGCACCAGAGCGTGGCTCGCTCGAAGCCGGGCGACACCACCCAGTCATCCGGCCGTACGGTCTGATCGTTCTCCAGCTCCCCGAAGCCTCCCATGAAGTCCACATCGTAGAACGGAACCAGCTTCGCGCCTTCTGGTACAACGCCAGGATCCGGAGATCCCACAAAATGCGTGACCGCCGTCGGCACATCCGCGATTTGTTGCGAATACTCACCCGTTTCGAGCATAGGACCTTCGCCCGACAACAGCCATTTGGCCGATATTCCGGGCAATTTTCGATAACAAAGGTCTTTGTCAAACGATTCACGTGACAACCACCCCTGAATTGCTTGATTCGAAAGACCAAGAAGTCTCCCAAAATGCGTCTTATTTCCACCCGAAAAGTGTGAGATAAGGGCCAAAATTTGCTCTTTTGTGTTCATTTATGTTAAAATTTAACCCAAAACAGATATTTTTCACCCAAATAATTTGGATAAGTCAAACATTTCGTTTACATTTGCACCGCGTTAATATTTAACAGCGCGGCAAATATACGAATTTTATTTGACATTGACAAACAAATTGCAGAGATTATGAAAAAAATCTACGTCCGTCACGGAGCCTCTCGTCAGATCGCACGAGCGCTGAGCTGTTCGAGCGCCGAGGTCAGCTATGCTCTGAGCTTCGTCCGCAACAACGACCTCTCCGAGCGCATCCGCAAGGTCGCCGTCGAGCAGTATGGCGGCAAGCTCATCGAGCTGCCAGCCTGAGCCGCATCATTCATCCCCATTCATCCTCATTCATCACAACACAACAACACGTCCTATGAAAGTCAACCGCTCACTCCTCCGCCGTATGCGCCTCTGGCGCGACGTCCGCCTCGTCCTCACCCTCCTCACCGCCTTCATCGCCGGCTTCTACAGCCTCGGCCAGTTCCTCCTCACCGAGGATATCTTCGACCCCCTCCTCGCCGCACCCTATGAGCTTCGATCGATGGTAGCCTTCATCATCTGCATCGGCAGCTGGGGATATGCCCACTGCCAGGTCAGCCCTACACGCACCTACCGCCACCAGTAATCAGCCCCCACCCCAGAGAGTAAGCCATGGAGATATTCAACCGCACCATCTGCGTCACCTACGACGAGTTCGAGGGCATCTGCACCACCAACTCGCTCCAATGCCGCGCCAAGCAGGGCACCATCACCATCGTCCGCAAGGGCGGGGGCGAGGGCCGTCCCGCACTCATCGAGTGGGCCACGCTGCCACCACGGCTCAAGGCGCGCTACATCGAGGTGCACGGCGACCCCTCGCAGGTCATGGAGCAGAAGATAGCACGCTCGGCCCTCATCCCCGACGCCTCGGCCCGCCAGTACTTCGAGGGCTACACCTACCAGCTCAGCGGCCAGGAGGTGCACCTGAGCGAGAAGCTCATCGAGGAGTACACCACCAACGCCACCGTCCTGCAGCAGCTCATCCGTCAGCACCGCGAACGCATGGCCATGCGCCGCGCCCTGGGCAACGGAGCCGGCGAGTGCTGGCAGATCCTCTTCCGCGAGTGCCAGGACTACCGCGAGGTCATGACCCACACGCTCCCCTCGTCATTGCCCCGCCTCCGTGCCAAGGTCAAGGAGTGGGAAGACGCCCGCATCGCCGGAGGCATGGACGCAGCCTACCGCACCATCGTCAGCGCCAAGGTAGGCAACGCCAACACCACCAAGATCACGCCCGACGCCGGCCGTTGGATCATAGCCATGAAGCGCAGCCGCGTGCCCGTCTATACCGACGCGCAGATCTTCGAGCTCTATAATGAGAACGCGGAGCGCAAGCAGTGGAAGCCCCTTCGCTCGGTCCGGAGCCTCACCCAGTGGCTCAACGACCCGCAGCAGATACAGCTCTGGCACGACGCCGTGCATGGCGAACTGCAGACCGCACAGCTCTTCAACCGCCGCCACTCCACCGACCTGCCCACCCTCCGCGACTCCGTCTGGTATGGCGACGGCACCAAGCTCAACCTCTACTACCGCGACGACGACGGCCACGTCTGCACCACCTCCGTCTACGAGATCATCGACGCCTACTCCGAGGTGCTTCTGGGCTACTACGTCTCGGACAACGAGGACTACGAGGCGCAGTACAAGTCCTTCCGCATGGCCGTGCAGCGCTCGGGCCACTTCCCCTACGAGTTTGTGCACGATAACCAGGGCGGCCACAAGAAGGCCAACTCGGCCGGACTCTTCGACAAGTCATCGCACATCCACCGCTCCACCCGACCCTACAACGGTGCCTCGAAGACCATCGAGAGCATCTTCGGCCGCTTCCAGCAGCAGGTGCTCCACCGCCACTGGAACTTCACCGGCCAGAACATCACCGCCCACGGCCCCAACGCCCGCCCGAACCTCGAGTTCATCGCCGCCAACCGCGAGTCGCTGCCCACACGCCAGGAGCTGCTCGAGACCTACGCCAAGTGCCGCGAGGAGTGGAACCGCCTCAAGCACCCCGCCACCGGCATCAACCGCTGGCAGATGTACGAGGAGAGCGTCAACCCCGCCACCGAGCGCGCCACCGAGGCCGCCATCATCGAGACCTTCTGGATGCAGACCCGCACCGACGTCATGTTCACCTCGCAGGGCATCACCATCACCGTCGGAGGCACCGCCCTCCAGTACGAGGTCTTCTCCGAGCCCGGCGTGCCCGACCACGAGTGGCGCCGACGCAACACCCTCCAGTCCTTCACCGTGCGCTACGACCCCGAGGATCTCACCTCCGTGCGCCTCTATCGCCGCGATAAGGCCGGCCAGCTCCGCTTCGAGCGCATCGCATCGCGTTACATGACCATCCACCGTGGCATACAGGAGCAGACCGAGGGCGAAGCCAAGTTCATACGCCAGGAGCAGCAGGCCGACCGCGAGGACCGCATCCAGCGCCAGGTCGAGGCTCGCGCCATCGAGCTCGAGCACGGCACGGCACCCGAGCAGAACGGACTCCAGACCCCCAAGCTCAAGGGCGCCGACGCAGAGCTGCAGCAGGAGATCGAGCGCAGGACCCGAAAGTACCGCCAGAAGGCAGGGCTCGAGGTGGGGAAGGTCACGAAGAGCATGTCGCTGCTGACCTTTGACCAACTGGACCAAGTGAAGGAGCTCGACCCCGTGCAGCTGGCACAGTCGCTCTGATCGGACAACATTCGAACACCGTTCAAACAATATTCAATCCTAATTCAAACAGCTTATGGAAGCTAAAGAAAAACAACTCATCACCGACACCCTCGGCAAGTACATCCAGAACGCAGGCAGCCAGAACAAGGCAGCCGTCACCCTCGGCGTAGCACCCGCCACCCTCTCGGCCATCCGCAGCGGCAAGTGGGACAGCATCAGCGACGACATGTGGGCCACCATCGCCCACGGCATCGGCATCACCCGCACGGCCGCCGACTGGAACATCGCCCCTCAGAC
>JAZUEP010000103.1:0-3200 GCA_045640225.1 Bacteroidales bacterium
GTGAAGGGCAAGGGCATAGTGACCATTACCTTTACGTTTTCTCTGCCTGTTGGTGCAGACTATAGTCTTACATATATTATAAATAATGAGGGACAGTTGCTGGTAAAAGCCGACTACAAGCCATTGAAGGATGAGATTCCGCTGATACCTAAGTTTGGCATGCGAACAGCCATTGACTGTGCCGACAACCTCGTCGTAAGTTGGTACGGTCGCGGTCCAGAGGAAAACTACCCTGACCGCAAACTGTCACAGCATCTTGGCCATTACACCAAGCAGCTCAGCGACTTCGAGACGGAGTACATCCGTCCGCAGGACAATGCCTACCGTTGTGACACTCGTTTCATCGAACTCAACACCGTTGGTCACAAACTTTTTATTAGAGGCCTACAGCCACTTTGCTTCAATGCTCACGACTATGCCGATGAGGAGTTGGACAAGCAGCTGCGTCATCCGCAAGATGTAAATCGCGACGGCTTGATGCATCTCAACATCGACCTTAATGTGCATGGCGTTGGCGGCATAAATACATGGGGAGGTCGTACGTTGCCACAATACACTTTGCCTGGAAACAAGGCATACAGTTATGGATTTATAATTGAGTATTAATAGAAAGTCATGAATAAGATATTTATCACGTTGGCACTATTTGCCAGCTCGCTTTTCTCCTTTGCACAGAAGGTTATAGAACCAACACCGAGCAAGGATCAAGTTGCGTTGCAAGACATGGAGATGTACGCATTCCTGCACTACTCTCTCAACACCTACACCGACCAGGAATGGGGTTTTGGCAATGAGGATCCGAAACTCTTCAATCCCTCAAACCTCGACACTCGCCAGTGGGTGCGTACCTGCAAGGCTGCAGGCATGAAGGGCGTGATATTCACAGCTAAGCACCATTGCGGCTACTGCATGTGGCCATCGCAATGTACTGATTATTCAGTAAAGTCCTCGCCTTGGAAGGACGGCAAGGGCGATGTGGTGCGCGAACTTGCCGATGCCTGCAAGGAGTATGGGTTGAAGTTTGCTGTCTATCTCTCGCCTTGGGATAGGAATCATCCCGAATACGGCAAGCCCGAGTATGTGACTTATTTCCGCAATCAGTTGCGCGAGTTGTTGACGAATTATGGCGATGTGTTTGAGGTGTGGTTTGACGGTGCCAATGGCGGCAACGGTTGGTATGGTGGTGCCAATGAGACACGCACCATCGACCGCCTGACCTACTATCAGTGGGATGATACCTACAAAATGATCAGAGAGTTGCAGCCACATTGTGTAATCTGGAATGATGGCGCTAACCGCCGTGGTGATCTTCGCTGGGTTGGCACAGAGGCAGGCAACATCGGTCATCGCAACTGGAGTATGATGAGCAGCACGAAAGATCCCGAATGGGGCGACCTGCACTACGGCATGGAAGATGGCGATGTGTGGTGCCCTGGCGAGACAAACACCAGTATTCGCCCCGGGTGGTTCTATCATACCACGGAAGATGCGCACGTCAAGTCGCTATCGAAGCTGATGGACACATACTATAAGTCGGTTGGAAGAAACAGCACGCTTCTACTCAACTTTCCTATCATGCCTAATGGCCTTATCTCGCCTATCGACAGCATCCGAGGAACGGTGTTTGCGAATATGGTTCATGAAATCTTCGACCACGACCTCGCCAAGGGCATAAAGCCAAAGAGGGAAAGCGACAACACTTTCATCCTGAACTTCAAGCTTCCAACAACCTTCAACCGCTTCATGGCGTGTGAGGACATATGCAAAGGACAGCGAGTGAAGAGATTTACGCTTGAGGCATTTGTGGATGGTGCATGGAAATCGCTACAGGACGAGCTTGCTGATTGGGGCGATGGTCTTGAGACGATAGGAAGAAAGCGAATCATCTGTTTCCCAGAGGTAACAGCCACCCGACTTCGCATGACCATCACCGACACAAAAGCAACGCCAATAATCTCTCGCATGAGCGTGTTCCATGCCCCGGAACTCACGTCCGACATTCCTAACTCGGGCGAGAAGTTCTCGTCAAAGTTCAACATCTTCATGGTGGGCAGCAACGACTCTCCTTCTCGCTCCATCATGATTGACCTCGAAGGTACAAAGACAGTGAAAGGATTCCGCTACCTCCCTCCGCAGGGACAAGGTGCAAAAGGCATTATCACTCGCTATTCCTTCTGGGCAATGATGGGTGGCGAGTGGAAGCGCATCAGCGAGGGTGAGTTCTCCAACATCGTCAACAACCCAATCTGGCAGAGCGTCAGCATCAACCCCATCAACGCCAGCTTGTTGCGCATCGATGCCGAGAGTATGAATAGCGGTGAGAGAGCAGTTTACGAGGATATTGAATTATTAACAGAATAGATATAAGAATGAGAAGAATACTATCAGCATTAGTTCTATTTGCATTTGTGCTAATCACGTTTGCTCAAGGCTACAAGAATCCTGTGCTTTCTGGCTTTCATGCCGACCCTTCGGTATGTCGTGCTGGCGATGATTTTTATTTGGTGAACAGTACCTTCCAGTATTTCCCCGGAGTGCCAGTATTTCATAGTAAAGACCTGATACATTGGGAACAGGTGGGCAACTGTCTGACACGTCCGTCACAGCTTGACTTGTCGGGGTTGTATAGCCAGCAGGATCCAGAGTTGGGATGGACGAACGGAGGTATCTATGCCACTACCATCCGCTACAACGAGCGCAACAAGCGTTTCTATATGGTCACTACCGTCTTTCCTTCTCGTCGCCATTTCTATGTGTGGACGGACGATCCTGCTGGGGAGTGGTCAGCACCCGTGGTAATAGACTTTGCCATCGGCTCATGTGACCCTACGCTTTATTTTGAGGGCGACAAGACTTACTTTCTTTGGAAGGAAGGTGACATCAAGATATGCGAGATTGACTTGGAGACAGGCAAGCAACTAGGTGAGATTCATCATCTTGGTACTGGTCTTGGCGGTCGTTACCCCGAAGGTCCCCACATCTATAAGAAGGATGGTTACTACTATATGATGCTTGCCGAAGGTGGTACGGAGCATGGTCATCAGGTCAACATCCTTCGTAGTCGTAATCTTTTCGGACCTTACGAACCGAACCGCGCCAATCCTATTCTCTCACACTTCAATATGGAAATGCAAGGCAGCGAGATACAGGGTCTTGGTCATGCCGACCTTGTGCAAGCACCTGACTCATCGTGGTGGATG
>JAZUEP010000104.1:0-60265 GCA_045640225.1 Bacteroidales bacterium
GATGTGGGAAATAATCCTCATCTTTGCAGCGGAAAGTTAGACGTTTCGTTGCTAAGATGTCATTCGAGGAGCGCAGAAGTCCCCGCCACGCGAGGCATCACTACCAATTAGTAAAGTTAGCACACGCATTTCTGGGGCAAGCATAGCATCTCACTTCTTGTGGGGTGCTTTTCTTTTGTGTTGATTGCCGACAGAGGTTTCATTGGGCTGTGGCACGAGCGATTCTCCATCTCTCATAGCGGAAATACCATACTGCACTCAATTTCTTGCATTGTAACATGTAACATGTAACAATAAGAAAAATAGTGCTACACTACCTTGCCGGGGGCGACGAAGCCGAGGATTAGAAGTAGTAGTAGAAAGATAATAGAATATATTATATATATTTAAAAGAAAAGAAAATATTATATATGTAATTAAAATCTTTAGAATAGAATATATATTATATATAAATAGGTATTTAAAATTCCTTAGAGAAGAATATATATTATATATAAATATGTATTAATATACTATAGATTTTTTTAGTTAAAATCTGCCTACACGTACTCTCTGGATTTGGTTGAATAGGCCAAGCAAGGCTGGATTCAACAGGTTTGGAGTTATCGTCTAATCCATTCAATGGTTTCTGCGGTGACCAGATCTTCACCTCATGGATGGGAGTACGAAGACTGTACATACACTATTTTTCTTATTGTTACATGTTACAAGTTACAAGCAAGAAAGAGGGGAAGTGTCGCAAACCAATAAATCATTATTCTACAAACACTTACGTTTACTCTAAAGAGACCATCGAGCAGCGTTGTAACAAAATATTGTGCATTTTGCCTCTTTCGCACCGTTCAAAAAGCGTCAAAACTGCATCAAGAAAACAGAATCGACAGCACTTCGAGCAGCATCATGTGCCAGATGTAGATAGGCAGCGACCATCGTTTGCCCCAATCGGCCAGGCGACCACTACCCCACTGTGGATGACCCACACACGCCAGCAGAACCACAGCAGCCGCAGGGACCGTCATCAGCCAGACATCGGCTGTGTGTTCCGGACAATACACCTTGTACAAGAATGACTCTACGTAGAGCAAGACGACAGCAATGAGTAGTGACCAACGCCGGCCAGAAGTTACGACTAAATGTGACATACGCTGATGCCTTTCTTCGCCCGTAAGCCTTGACCGCTGCTCGTGCAACCACATACCCAGGGCGACACAAGGCAGGGCGATGGTGAAGAAGTTGCGACTGGTCTTGTAGCTGGTGTGCAGGTCGAGCAGGAATCCGTAATTGCCCAGAAGCAGGTTGAGCAGCAATCCCAAGGGGATGCACCAATAGAACCACTTCGGCACCCTTCGCACAATGAAGAGCCAGACGAAAATCAGCACCTGCAGATAGGCAACCAGATACCACAGATGGCCCGATACGGTACCACCGAAGCAGACAAGGTCCGTCCAGAAATGCGAATCGAGCAACCGTAGCAGCGGCATCCACGCATCGCCCGTCAGCCATCCAGCGATCACATTATACACAATATACACCAGATTGGCCCATAGCGTGAGCCGTAGCATACGGGGAATTGCCCTGCGGACACTGTCGCGACGCACCTCTCCCCCATCGCTGATCAGGCAATAGCCCGACGCCATGAGGAACAGCGGCACCGCCAGCTTGCATAGCGGCAGTGTGACCGTCGACAAGACAGGCACCTTGGCATGCATCACGACGACGGCCAATGCTGCCAGCAGCTTCAGTGCGTAGAGCGATGGGATAGGCTTCTGCATCAGTTCTTGTGATAATGATGGAACATCCGCTCGGTCATCTGCCACTTCTCGTCGCTCTTCGCGTTGGGATCACAGCCCTGATAGGCAGCGACGAAGGCCTCCCATTCGGCCTGACGAGGCAAGGTGGCCAGACGGGCCATGGCCGTATCCCAATCGAAGTCGGCAACGGTCTCGACAATCATGACCAGATGATTGGCACGGCGATAGATCTCCATCTCGAGGATACCTACTTCGCGCTGGCCTTCCTCGATTTCCGGCCAGAACACTTCCTCGCTATGGCAGTGACAATACTTACGGATCAGCTCAGGATCGTCGGTGATGTCGAGCACCTGCACGTAACGCTTGGTGGGCTGACTGAACTTGCGGACAGGGATGCCTGTATTCATAATAGTGTGATATCGGATAATAACATTGTTACAACCTCGGAGTAGTTCTTACGCCCCGAAGGGATATTGTTGCCTTTGAGGAACAGGTCGTACACCATGTCCTGCAGCTCGTCGATCAGCGGCGAACGCAAGGCCATCCAGTGCTGACGTGTGGCTTCGCAATCGAGCAGCACCTCCGGACGCAGCAGTGCCACCTTGTCGCGATAGGCTTCGGCCTCGAGCAGTGAGCGGGCATTGGACAGCACATAGCCGAGCAACCCCTTGTAGCCACTGTAGCGAACCGCCGGACGCGACGACGACAGGCAGGCATGGAAGGCCCACCAGTTGGCCTCGGCCTCGCTACTGACGCCCATCAGGTGCGCATACTCGTGGGCATAGACAAACGGATAGTCGACCTGCGGAACATCGGCACTGACAAACGACTCGGCAAACAGCGGAGCCATGAAACCCGACACACCGACGGCCGAATAGAAGTGGCTGAACGTAGGCGTCTTGGGATGCTGCCATCGTTGTGGCGTAGCAAGGCCGAAACGCGACGGGACCGTGCTGTAAAAGTCCTTTACCTCGGCTTCGAGCAAGGACTGAAGGACAAGCGTATCGGACGTCCAGGCCTCGTTGGTCGAAAGGATGAAGGCATCGACAAAGGCATCGAACGCAGCCTCATCGTACACAGCCGGAACGGCATTCGCACGTTGGTAGATCGTGCTACGCGAGTAGTTGTTGCACCATGCCATGTAGAACCAAACATACGTCCACAGCAGCACGAGCAGCATGTTGGCGGCAAGGCGACGCCACCTCAGCTTCCGACGTACGGCCTGCACCACCTGCCAGACAACGAAGGCAACGAGCAATGCGACCGTCACCTCCTGCACAGCAAAGGGCAGCAGCGACGACAGCCAGGACAGGCATCCCGATACCACCGGATAGACGTACCGAGCGTACACGTCGATCCAATAAGTGGACAGGAAGCAGGCAACAGCGAGCAACAGGCCGATGGCGAACGACCATCGATAGGAACTGGACAGGTGTCTCATCACACAACGGCTGTTAATCTATCGTACAAACTCGAGCAACGCCTGCACAACACCCTTCTTCAGATAGAGGATCCACATCGCGACGTTGTATTGTGCGAGGTGCAGATCGGCCAGCTGGGGTTGACGCTTCATGGCACGGAAGGCCGACATCAGCTTGTTGGCAGCCGACAGCCGTTGACGCCAGCGATTGCGGTTACGGCCGGTGGTAAGCGATTGCTCACGAATGCAATAGACGTAGAGCGGACGGTCGACACAGGCAATGCTACGAGCCGCCAGCAGACAACGGGTCAGGAAGTTGGTATCCTCGCTGTTGCGTTCGGAAGGGAAGCGCAGGTCGTTGGCCATCAGGAACTCGCGTCGGAAAAGGAAGCACACCGAGAACGTGACGAAATGCAGCAGGAAATGACGCTTGACGGCACCGCTGAAGTCGTCGGTATTGACCACCGGATTGCGATGAATCCGACCATCTTTCGTACCGCCACGGTATTGCAGCTGGCAGTAGGCAAGGTCGAAGGCAGAGGTGGGATGGTGGGAAGGTGTGAAGGTGGGAAGGTGTGAGGGCTGGGTCGATGGATTTGAGGCATTGACCAAGGCCTCGAGGAAGGTGGGTTCCCAAAGGTCGTCGCTGTCGACGAAGGCAATGTATTCGCCTCGTGCGGCTTCGATACCAACATTACGTGCCACACCTGGGCCTCTGTTCTCGGGCGTAGAGAGGAAGCGGAAACGACGGCCTTCGCCATGACGCTCGACCCACTGATGCGCTATCGCGACGCTATCGTCCCAACCATGATCGTCGATAAGGATGACCTCGAAGTCCTGACAGGTCTGTGCCCGAAGGCTGTCGAGGCAGGCTTCGATGTAGGGGGCACAGTTATAGAGGGGAGAGATGATTGAGACCACGGAGATGTGAAGATGTGAAGGTGGGAAGGTGGGAAGGGATTGTAACACGTAACATGTAACAATAAGAAAAAGTATGTGGTCAATGACCAGAAAAACGGCGTCGGAGCTTGTTGGGCCAGTTGGCGACGCGTTGCGGCACCTTGATGCTCCATCGCAGGCAGGCATCGAAGGCAAAGCCCATCCGGTCGAACGCGTTGAAGACTGGACGACGGACGAGACGAAGGGCGTAGGCCTCGTCGATCACCGCATTGATACGCTGGCGATGGTCGACACCCTTCAGGTCGTTGCCTTCGAACAGCCGTGTCAGCAGGCTCGGCGAGAACTGACGGGCAAACCATGTATGCAGGCAGAGCAGCGATCCTTCGGCCGATAATGTCCCCTCCGACCGCTCGGCAATGTCGTAGAGACGCGTCGTGACACCATCTGTGTGCTTCGTGTTGTGCAGGTAGAGGGTCTTGTCGGGATAGGTACGAACCAGCCAATGGAAGAAGTTATAGTATGGCTCGAGGCCCTTGTAGCTGTCCTTGCGAAGCTCAGGGATGAGTCGATAGGCATTCCACGACCGACGGATCAGGCGGAGGTTGAAGACGTTGAAGAAGGGATTGGTAACCGAAGCATCGCCCGAACGCGGACAGCCCTTTCCGGCATCCGAACAGCCAGCATTGACCCATCCCTCGTCCGCTACCTTACGAGCCAACTGGAGCACGGCATCGAGGTCGGTCAGGAAGCAATCCTCGTCGACGTTGATGGCAATGTCGCACGTCTCGTCCTCGAGCATCCGGAAGAAGTAGCCATCGGCCGTCTGGTCGGTCAGACGTACACACGGGTAGCCGGCATCTTCGTACAGACGACGGCTCAGCAGGTACAGCTCCTTGTTGAACGAGCGGCAGAAGAATTTTACTCTGAGAGTACTCAATAAATTAAAAATTAATAATTAAAAATTAAAAATTAATTGCTTGCATCGAAACATTCAGCACTTCGAGCACCTGACGGATGCGATGGGCGAAGGTGTGATGAGCAACGACGATGTGGTGGGCTGCATTGGCCTGTGGCCGCTTGTCGCTGTGCAAAGCCTCGTCGATCAAGGCGAACAGCTCATCGACATTGTGATAGAGGGCTACCTCACCGTTAGGGAACAGCTGCTCAAGGTAGGGGTTGGCGTTGCAGATCTGGTACGCATCTGAAGCCGAAATCTCATAAACCTTGGGGTTGGCACCGTCCTGCTGCTGCTCGATGTGGATGTTAAGCACGATGCGCGAATGGTTGTAATCGTGATTGAGCTGCTCGGCCGTAGTGTTGCGGTTCTGATAGACGTCGCGACGCTCACGCAGAAGCCACTTCAGCGGATTCTTGTACCACGGTTTGTACTCGCCCCATACACAGATACGAAGCTGCGGATAATGGGCAACGACGGCCTGAATGATCTCTCGGCGACGGAGGGAATGGAAGATGTCGCCCGCAAAGACGAGGTCGAAAAGCGGCTCGTCGGTCTCGGTCTTCGGGAGCGGATGATACAGCTCGGGGTCGACCGCCTGTGGCAGGAAGTGGGCCTCAACGCCGTACTGACGATGGATCAGCGGAAGGTCGGTCTGCTCGTAGCAGAAGACAGCATCGACCACACGGATATTGTCCTCGCACAGCGGGATGTGCGTGAAGCTATCGAAGAACCAGAGGGCAACCTTGGCGGGATGGCCGACGGGACGACCCGAGGAAATCCCTCGCCAACGCCGGATGCTGTCGTGCAACAGCATGTCGCCATTCATGATGAACACCAGGTCAGGACTGTACTGGTCGAATACACGATCGGCCTCAAGGCTGAACACGGTACGCGAGCGACGCTTCAGCATCAGTTTATCGCCCGACAGCTTGTATTTCACCTTGTTCACGAAGGTATACGGATGCACCGGATTGTCGTACGCAAGGACACGCGTCTGGTATCCGAGCGTCGAAAATGCACGTTCGATGCTCTGATTGAAGTAATGGAATCGAGGTCCGATGATCAATACTTTCGGCTGGCTCATTGTTCAGGAGTTCAGAATGTGTTCGACAATGCGCTGACAGGTGTTGCCGTCGACGTGCGAATGCATCAGCTGTAGCGTCTTGAGGTCTGGCGTCGGGAAGTCGTCGACCATCAGCAGCTGGCACAGCTCGTTCCACGAACGTACACGCGGGCCTTGCAGCAGGTTGTAATCGAAGTAGAACGGACGGCTCTGCGACACATACGCTGACTCGTCGAAGGGGAACAGGATGATGGGCTTGCGACAGAGCAGGAAGTCGAAGTAGATGCTCGAATAATCGGTGAGCAGGATGTCGACGTCCTTGATGAAGGTATACATGTCGTCGTAATCGTCGTCGGTGACGGTCAGGATGCGACGGCTCTGCTTCAGGCCCTCGTTGGCGCTGTCGAAGAAGTGACCCTTGTAGAGCAGCACGATGTTCTGACTGTCGAGCACCTGTTCGAGTTGCTGCAGGTCGAAACCGGCTTCGGCAAACGGATCGAACGGATGGCCCTCGCGTGTAGCCTGATCGCGATGCGTAGGCATGTAGAGCAGCAGACGTACGGGCATCGGGTTGCCCGCCTCTACCCTATCGAACTGCTCGTGCAGACGGAGAATCAGCGATTCGGTGACGTCGGTACGGAAGAAGTGGTCGTTGCGAGGCAATCCCAGCTCCCAGACGTCGGTGGCAGGCAAGGCAAAGGCCGACTGGAGGAAGGGCGTAAAGAACGGCGAAGTGGCCAACGTCTCGCCGCCGAGGAACTCCCATGGCACGACGACCTTGCGGATGGCCGTCTTGAAGCGCTTGTACAACGTGTTGCGACGCTGAAAAGCCATGGCATCGTGTCCGATCTGCTTCAGCGGCATCCCGTGCCAAAGCCAGACGAGGTGGCAATGATGCATCAGTCGCGGATCGCTGTCCTGAGGGCCCTTGGTGAGGAAGAAGTAGCCAGCCCGCTTCTGGATGGCCTTACCCTCGGCCGTATTGCACAGGGCTACAGGCATTTGCTGTTGTTTCAGGCGGTCGTAGACCTGTTGCGACCGTGTGATCCAAACGGCACGGATGTCGGTACGATGGGCCAATACATATTCGTACAACGCACGCGAGTTGTCGCTGTAACGCAGGCCATCCCACGCACCGAAAGTCCACAGACGTGGATCACGATCGGCAGGACGTTGTCCCCACCACAGCGGCAGCTGCCACAAACCGTCGACGGCCTTCTGTATAATACCCATTATCGTTCGTTATTTTGCAATTCAGTGTTCATTTCGGCGAAATGTCCTTCCTCGTTTTTATGGAGTGCATTCCGGCAGCGAAATACTCTTCCTCGTTTTTATGAAGCTCATTCTGTCAGCGAAATACTCTTCCCCGTTTTTATGAAGCTCATTCTGTCAGCGAAATGCTCTTCCACAATTTTGTTCGAGCTCATTCCGCCAGCAAAATGCCCTTCCTCGTTTTTATGGAGCTCGTTCCGGCAGCAAAATGCGCTTCCCCGTTTTTATGAAGGTTGTTCTGCCCGCGAAATGCCCTTCCCCGTTTTTATGAAGCTCGTTCCGGCAGCAAAATGCTCTTCCCCGTTTTTATGAAGTTCATTCCGGCAGCGAATTGCCTTCCTCGTTTTTATGAAGCTCGTTCCGGCAGACAACACCTTCACACCTTCACATCTTCACACCTTCACATCTTAACACCTTCACATCTCCACGCCTTACCGATAGCAATACCCTCCGCTCACCTCGATGACGGCACCGTTGACGAAGGCGTTGTCCAGCAGATAAAGGACCGTACCGCTGATCTCGTCAGGCGTTGCAAAGCGATGGATGGCCGTCTTGCTGCAGATGCTGTCGCGAATGGCCTGAGGCTTCTCAAGCTGCCACTCGGTATCGACAAATCCCGGAGCAATGACATTGACCGTGGTGTCTGTGCCCTCGAAGGCCTTGACCAGATTCTTGGCCAACGCATGGACGGCCGATTTCATCACACCATAGATCAACGACGTACCGTGCGGCTGAACGGCCATCATCGAGCCGATGAAGATGATGCGCGATGCACACGGAATGAGGTCCCAGAGGTCACGGATGATGTAATAATGGCTATTCAGGCCCACCATGAGTGTACTCTCCCACTCCTCGTCGCTGATGGCGTTAGGGTCCTTGCGGACGGTGGCTCCGGCATTGCAGACGATGCAATCGATCTTGACCCCATACCGACGGATTTGCGACGTGAAGGCATGGACGGCTTCGGCCTTGCTCTGGTCGGCCTGTATTACCTCGAAGTGCGACGACACCTCGGCAAAGTCGATCCTTGCCTGACGTGCTGCCGCCTCATCGTGTGCATAGGTAGCAAAGACGAAGTACCCCCTCTGGAGAAGCGTGAGGGCTATGGCACGACCGATGCCCTTGGTAGCACCTGTAACGATGGCTGTTTTCATTCTATACGACTGATTGGCAGATTACTTCTGCGAACGTGGAACTACATCCGGATTGGGCTGATGATCGATGTCGCGGAGGGTCTTCTCGTAACGTTCGACGATGGTCTTCTTGATGCCCGTCGACGAAGCGCCTTCGCCACGAGGGAAGTAGAACACCTTGACGCCCAGTTCCTCGAGGTAATCGTACTTGCCTACCCAGTCGTCGCCAACGACAAAGACGTCGATGTTGAGCTGACGGACCAGCTCGGTATGGTCGAGCGAACGCTGTGGGATGACGATATCGGGATACTTCAGTGCCTTGATGATGGACAGACGTTCCTCGAACGGAATGATCGGAGGCTTCTTGTACGAAGCTACGAGTTCGTCGGTCGACACGCCAACGATCAGCGTATCGCCAAGGCCACGGGCGTATTCTATCATCTTCAGATGGTTCGAATGGAACATGTCGAACGTACCACCTGTATAAACTACGACACGATTGCTGTACATGGATATATTGTTTAATTCTTTAGTTTCACTTTGAGTATTTTAGAAGGGATTTTAGGGACATTTGGGGATATTGGGGATGTTAAGGACAATAGATCCGGATGTACCTTCACATCTTAACACCTTCACATCTTAACACCTTCACATCTTAACACCTTCACATCTTCACACCTTCACATCTTCACACCTTCACATCCTACACGCACGCGAAGTAGTCGATGATGCCACAGAAGTGGTCGTCGCCGTCGAGCACGATGAGGGCGTGGATGCTGTTGGAAAGCATCAGTTCGGCCGCATCGGTCAGTTTAGCATCGTCGTGTATTCGTTTCGGATTCTTCGACATCACGTCCTCGACACGCAACTTGAAGAAGGCCTCGCGATGACGCTGGATGACACGTCGCACGTCGCCATCGGTGATGATGCCTACCACACGTTGATCGTCGTCAATGGCCACTACAAGGCCTTTCTTACCCTCGCTGATGCGGATGATGACGTCGCTAAGCATGTCGCGAGGTGAGACGATCCAGGTAGACAGCATGTCGGTGGCCATATAGTCGCGAACCTTCGAGAGCAGACGTTTGCCCAACGAACCTCCGGGATGGAACTTGGCAAAATCCATCGCCTTGAAGTTACGGATCTTTACGAGGGCACAAGCCAAGGCATCGCCCATGGCCAGTGTGGCGGTGGTGCTGCTGGTAGGAGCAAGATTCAGCGGATCGGCCTCATGGCTGACAGCGATGTTCAGGTGGCACTGCGAGTAACGGGCCAGCAACGAATCGGGATTGCCCGAGATGCCGATGATCGGTACGTTGCGTTCCAGTATCAGGGGCATGAAGCGAAGCAGCTCGTCGGTATTGCCCGAATACGAGATGGCCATCATCACATCGCCCTCGGCAATCATACCCAGGTCGCCATGATAGGCATCGAGCGGATTCAGATAGAACGACGGTGTTCCCGTCGAGGCCAGTGTGGCGGCTATCTTCGAACCGATGTGACCCGATTTGCCCACACCCGTGACGATCAGCTTGCCACGGCAGTTGAGTATCAGGTTGACAGCCTGTTCGAAGTCCTCACCCATGCGAGGCACGAGATCGAGGATGGCCTGAGCCTCGTCCTTGAGGCATTGTATGCCGGTTTGGAGTATTTCAGTCATTTCGAAGTGTTTCGATTACTATTACAGCAGCGACTTGATGACGCCTTCAAGATCGTGCAGGTAGAGCATGTTCGGACCATCGCTCAAGGCCTGTTCCGGATCGGGATGCGTCTCGAAGAAGAAGCCGTTGGCACCGAAGGCCTTGGCTGCAAGGGCCATGGCTGGTACAAACTCGCGATTGCCGCCAGACTTGCCACCGGCTGCACCCGGACGCTGTACCGAATGCGTACAATCCATTACGACACGAGGAACGATCTTGAGCATATCGGGGATGTTGCGGAAGTCGACCACCAGGTTGTTGTAGCCGAAGGTGGTACCACGCTCGGTGAGCCAAAGACTCTCCCCCTGCCCTCCCTGTAGGGAGGGAGCTTCGTTGCCCGCAAGCTGCTGCCACGTCTCCTTTACCTTCTGCACCGGATACTGCATGTCCTGACCCGAGAGGAACTGGGCCTTCTTGATGTTGACGGCCTTGCCGGTACGGGCAGCGGCTACAAGCAGGTCGGTCTGACGGCAGAGGAAAGCGGGAATCTGCAGCACGTCGACCACCTCGGCAGCCGGAGCAGCCTGCCATGCCTCGTGAATATCGGTCAGCAGCGGCAATCCGAACTTGGTCTTGATGTCGGCCAGCATCTGCAGACCTTTCTCAAGGCCAGGGCCTCGGAAACTCGAGATGGAGGTACGGTTGGCCTTGTCGAACGAGGCCTTGAAGTAGACCTCTACATTATATATATTACGCACGCGTAACAATTCGGCGGCAATGGTCTCGAGGCAGTCCTGCGATTCGATGACGCAAGGGCCGGCAATGAAGAATGGTTTCAAAGTTAAAAAGTTAAAGAGTTAAAGAATTAGAGCTTCGCATCGCGATGGAGCAACTTGGTATCGATGAACCATGTGATCTGTGGCGAGATACGCAATACATAGATCAGTACGGCCGCCAGCGACATGACGATGAGCGTACGGACAACGATATCGAGCCAAGGCGAATAACCGGCAAACGACGGGATGATCCAGTTGACGGCAAACAGCGTGCAGAGTATCACTACGATACGAAGATGAGCCAACGTGAACGGATTGGTCTTGATCTTGACCTGAACCAGATACTGCTGGTAGGCATAGCTGACCAGTACCGTGATGAGCGAGGCCAGAGCGGCACCACTCAGGCCATAGATCGGGATGAAGTAGAGGTTGGTACCGATAGAGATCGCGGCCAGAACCACGGCAATGAACAACGTCCAGTAGTAATACTTCGAGAACGAGATGAGCGTATTGCCGAAGTTCAGCGTTCCGTATACCACCTTCGAAAGGCCCAGGAAGAGCACGGCCCACTTACCGGCCGCAAACTTCTCACCATTGGGGATGATGGCAAAGATATTGTCCATGTTGATCCATACCACCAGCAGCAATACGGTCGAGGCCAGCATCTGGTGTACCGATACCTGCTTATAGAGCTTCTGTGCCCTTGCGGTATCGCCATTCTTCATGGCCTCGGCAGCCAGTGGCGTCGAGATGGGCGTGATGTTACGCGATGGCATGTTTACGATCTCGGCCATATAGATCACCATCGTATAGATGCCCGCATCGTACAGACCCTTGACACCCGATAGCATGAAGAGGTCCATCTGCTGAATAATGTTGCCCGAAATGGTCGAGAGCATCAGGAAGCCAGCATACTTCAGCACCTTCGACCGGAGGTCAGGCGTGATGAAACGCCAGTCGTGATGCAACGTGCGGTCGCCAATCTTCAGCGCATAGACACCCGACGTCAGCATACAAAGAGCATAGCAGATGATGAAGCCGACGATGAGACCCGTCACACCGATGTATTGCATACCGAAAGCCACATAGATGGCCAGCATCATCACACGCATTCCTACCTCGCGTACGGCCTTCGGAATGGCGATACGCATGTGGATGTTGGCATAGTTCTCGCTCCATACCCAGAAGCAGAGGACAGCCATCATCGGAATGACGTAATAGAAATACTCGTTGAAGAGCGGACTCTTCGTGGCGAAATATCCTACGATCGGCTCCTTCAGGCAGAGATAGAGCGTCGTCATGAGCGTGACGCCCAGGACAGGAAACAGCAGGTAATAGAAGAGGAAACCGTGATTGCCCGTCTCCTTGTCCTTGAAGAACGGGAAGAAACGCATACCGGTCGAACCAGAACCCAACAGGGCCAGCGTGGAGAGCAGGAAGGCAATCTCGTAGACCACCTTGCTCAGGCCCAATACTTCCGGATCGACGTATTTAGCGACGATATAGAACTGGACAAAGATGCCCAATACTACACCGATATAGTTTACAAACGTACCCTTGAGGGATTGACGGATTACTACGCCCATATAAGACCCTCCCCTGCCCCTCCCGTTGTGGAGGGGAATTGACAGCTGGGAGGTAAAGCAGATTATTGTTGTTTAAGGATATTGATACACTTCACGAGACTGTCTGTCCAGTAGGGCACACGGAGGCCGAAGGTCTGCTTGACCTTGGTCTTGTCGAGCACGGAATAGGCCGGACGCTTGACAGGCGATGGGAACTCGTCGCTGTGGCAAGGACGGATGTCACACTCGGTATTGCCCCAAAGTTCGGCAATCTTGACCGTAAAGTCGTACCACGAGCAGACGCCCTCGTTCGAGTAATGATAGATGCCGATATTGCCTTCCCACTTGTGGTTCTCGATGATGTCGAAGATACAATCGGCCAGATCGCCGGCATAGGTAGGAGTGCCGGTCTGATCGAACACGACGTTGAGCTGTGGCTTGGTGGCCGTGAGGTTGATCATCGTCTTGACAAAGTTACGTCCGAACGATGAATAGAGCCAGGCCGTACGCAGGATGATGTAATCGACGCCCGAAGCGATTATCTTCTGTTCGCCATGCAGCTTGGTGAGGCCATACACACCCGTAGGCGTTCCGGTCTGTTCCTCGCGACAGGGAGTGTTGTAGGGATCGCCGCCGAACACATAGTCGGTCGACACATGGACCAGCAGGCCGCCACGTTCCTTCATCACTATGGCCAGATTCTCCGGAGCCTTGGCGTTGAGCAGTTCGGCCAGTTCCTGGTCGGTTTCGGCCTTGTCCACGTTGGTATAGGCAGCACAGTTGACGATAATGTTGACCTGCTGCTCGTCGCACAGGCTTCGGACAGCATCGATGTTGGTGATATCGAGGATCGTTGTCTCCACTCCTTCAGGAGCGACGACATCGGTGTAGATGTAATGATTAGCGGAAGTTGCTCCCAGCAGTCGCATCTGGTTGCCAAGCTGACCATTGGCACCGGTAACAAGGATATTCATATTGTTAAGAGATTTCGATGGGTCGATGGATCGAGATTTCGATTTTTCGATGGGTCGAGGAATCGATAAATCGATCGGTCGACGATTCGATCAATAAAGCTTGTCGTTAATGTCAAAATCGAGGACAGCATCCTTCAGACATGCATGCTTCAGGTCCTTCTCGCTCAGGATAGCATCGGCCACAGGGATTCGCCAATCGATGCCGAGGCTGTCGTCCTTGATGTTGATGCCGGCATCGGCCTCAGGGTGATAGAACTCGTCGCACTTGTACTGGAAGACGGCCGTCTGGCTCAGCACGGCAAAACCATGTGCAAAGCCACGGGGTACGAAGAACTGTCGGTGATTCTGTTCGGTAAGCTCGACGGCAACATGCTGGCCGAACGTCGGGCTTCCCTTTCGGATATCGACGGCAACATCGAGCACCGAACCACGGACGCAACGCACCAGCTTGGATTGGGTGTAAGGCATACGCTGGTAATGCAAGCCACGCATCACACCGTAGCTCGACATCGATTCGTTGTCCTGCACGAAGTTTATGGTATGACCCAACAGGGCACCGACCTTCTCGTCGAACTCGCGTTGCGAGAAGCTCTCGAAGAAGTAACCACGGGCATCGTTGAAGACGCGTGGCTCGAGGATCAGCAATCCAGGGATCGAAGTTTCAATGACATTCATTATATTGTAGATTTATCGTTTTACTTTCTTGCCTCGTATCACGTGATGCCACCAGAGCGACATCACCAGCTGGATGGACTGGTTGGACGACTGCTCGAAATGATCGGCCTTGCTGTCAGGCCAGATATTTGCCAGTCCATAATAGTAGCGTCCCTGCAACATCAGGCTCATCTTAGGGCCGAACTTGAATTCGTAGCCAAGGCCAGCCTGAATACCATAATCGAAGGTACGCGAAATGGGCAACGTATGGTGCAGGTAGGTATAGCCTGCATAAGCCCCGCTGATGCCGAAGTCGCTCGGCAGATTGCTGTCGGTCTTATCGGACAGATAGAATCCCAGCTTCGGACCTGCATCGAAGGCAATCTCGTTGTGTGCACCCATCGGAAAGTAGACATGCGCCATCAACGGCAGCTCGATATAGGTCAGCTGTCGCTCGAAGTGCAGGTCAGGCGCCTCCTCGTAGAAATCGGAATAGCCACGCTGTGTCAGCAGCATCTCGACCTGCAGGCCGAAGTAGGTCTCCTCGATATAACGCACGGCAACACCGGCCGTATAGCTGGTGGACATCTGCTGGGTAACGTGCGGATGAAACGAGTATTCGCTGGCATTCGCACCGCCTATCACACCCAGATGCACTTCGCGAGGAATTCGCGTCTGAGCATCGAGCAGGGCATTACAGCAGGCCATGCACAATAGGGTATACAACAGTCGACGGATCATCGCAGCACAATCTTTTCGATGGTCGATTCAGGTGTGAAGTGCACAAGATACGCTCCTCGGTTGTAGAATCCCTTGCCTCCGCCATTTTCGAAGTTGAATACGGTCTGCAGGCCATCGGACACTTCACCAATCATTCGTTCCTCGATGTGCTGACCGTTCTGAGCCAAGGCATGCAGGAAGGTATAAGCAACGTCGTAACCCAACAGTGCATACTTCGGAGCCAAAGCCATCGGCTCCTTGCCATACCACTGCTTGAACGTGGTGTAGAAGCTCTTCAGCTTCGGATCGAACGGATTGGCGTAGAATTTCGAGAACATGTATACGTTCAGGTCGTAGTAATAGCTGATGAACTCCTGGGTATTGCGCACCCATTCCGGATAACCCAGCACGGCCAGTTGTGGCTGTCCGCCGGCCGGTGCATGTCCTTCGGCAACAGCTTGTTCGTAACGGGCGTCGCGAAGTATCTTGACGTGCTGCAAGCCACTGAACATGCGTCGCATGGCCTCGGGCTGTGGTGTGACGGGTACGAACAGCAGGTTCTCGTCCTTCAGGCCAAGGATCGAATCACAGGCCATCAGGCGTTCAGGGCTTAGGTACGACAGCTCGCGATAAGGAATGCGTCGACGCGACAATGCCTGCTTCAGTTCGAGCGGATAGGGATCGGCCTGACGATTACCCACGCTATCGGTCACGAAGATGAAGGTATAATCGTTGAAACGCTGAATCAGTTCCTCGGTCAGCTGTGGGTAGAACATCGACTTAGGCGAATTGACCTGATAGAGGTGCTGGTGCATACCGACCATCGAATTGTTGAAGTCGAACGGACTGATTACCGGAGTACCGGACATGTCGCTCCACTCAACCACCTGTCGAAGGTCTTCAGGCTTGCTCGACGTGATGACAAGGTCGGCCTGCTGCATCTCACGCGAGAACAACAGGCTATACAAAGCCTCGGTGCCCAGGTCGTAGGTCTGCACCTTGATACGACGGCCACTGCTCTGCTGCATCTCGTCGACGGCCATCAGGACGCCTTCATAGAACTCCACATATCGCATCTGGGCCTTACTGTCGTCGACGCTCGATGCATTGAGGTTGAAAGGCAGAATCACGGACAGGTTCAGCACACCGTCGGTCCAATGATTGTCCGAAAGTGGAGCCCAGTCGCTCGTCTGTGAGGGCTTATTGATCGACTCTTCCAGTGCCGGTGGCAATACGATCTGCTCCAGGGCGTCGACGATCGGTTCCTTTGTAGCCGGAGGGATTACCAGCGTCATACCGGCCGGAACATGGTCCTCGGTAATGGTAGGATTGGCCTCGATGATGGCCTGTACCGTCACGCCATACTTCATGGCGATACGATAGAGGTTCTGACCGGCCTGAACCGTATGTCTGATCTGCTGTGCCGACAACTGTCCGATGGCCATCATCAGGGCCATGGCAGCGACACAGATTGTACGTAAAAGCTTCATATCAAAATTGGTTTAATGAACGACTTCACATCTTATACGCTCGTGTGTGTACGCACGCAGGCACATAAAATGCGAGGCAAAGATACGACAAATCCTCGAATATTCCAAACAAAACATACAAAATATTCGGTCGTAACATAATTTTACACTTATTACTTGTTCAATTGGCAAAAAAGCATTATCTTTGCCGCGCTATAATTATAGCCCTTAGGCAGCCATTCTGCCATAGGTTCTACGAAACAACCCCTACAATGTCAACAATTATCTTAGGTATAGAATCTTCGTGCGATGACACCTCGGCCGCAGTTCTTCGCGATGGCGTAATGCTCAGCAACGTCATTGCCAGTCAGGCCGTCCACGAATCGTACGGCGGCGTCGTGCCGGAACTGGCCAGCCGTGCACATCAGCTCAACATCGTTCCGGTCGTGAGCGAAGCCATCCGTCGTGCCGGTATCGAGGCCAGTGATCTCTCGGCCATCGCGTTCACCCGTGGTCCTGGTCTGATGGGTTCGCTGCTCGTCGGTCTGTCGTTTGCCAAAGGTCTGGCTTCGGCTCTTAACATCCCGATGATCGACGTCAATCACCTGCAGGGTCACGTCATGGCGCATTTCGTCCAGGAAGAAGGCGTCGAGAAGGCTGTGCCCTCGTTCCCATTCCTCTGTCTGCTGGTATCAGGCGGCAATAGCCAGATCATCAAGGTCAATGCCTACAACGACATGGAAGTGATCGGCCAGACCATCGACGATGCCGCAGGCGAAGCATTCGACAAGTGTGCAAAGGTAATGGGTATGGGTTATCCGGGTGGCCCGGTGATCAACCGCTACGCCAACGAAGGAAATCCCGACGCCTTCCGCTTCACACGTCCTCACATTCCTGGCCTCGACTATTCGTTCTCGGGTCTGAAGACGTCTTTCCTCTACACGCTTCGCGATGCCATCCGCCAGGAGCCTGACTTCATCGAGCAACACAAGGCCGACCTCTGTGCTTCACTGCAACACACTATCGTCGACATCCTGATGGACAAGCTCAAGAAGGCCGTCAAGCAGACGGGTATCCGTCAGGTGGCGCTCAGTGGTGGCGTCTCGGCCAACAGCGGTGTACGCGATGGTCTTACCGCCTTGGGTCAGAAGTACAACTGGCAAGTTTTTCTGCCTCCATTCAAGTTCACTACCGACAATGCTGCCATGATTGCCATCGTCGGTCATCATAAGTTCCAGGACAAGGATTTCTGTCCGTTTGATGCTCCAGCCTTTGCCCGTGTTACCGATAAGTTCTAAATTGTTATTCGCTGCCACAGCGCTTCTGTGTGCCATCCCGTTGCAGGCTCAGGTCTTGCTCGATGCCATTCCGGTCGACACCGCTTATGTCGATCCGATGGAGCACATCAACAACCAGGCCGATTCGGTCGTAGTTCAGGGTCATTCGTTCAAAGGTCCCGGACCATTCACCGTACACTTCCGTGCCGAGATGGATCGCAAGCCTGACTATTGTGCCTGGGAGCTGGCTACCGACAACCAGTTCTCTGACATCGTCGAACGGTTCCGTACCCTCGAGTTCGACGACAGGACGTCGCTGCTCGATTACGAATTCAGCGAACAGGGTGCCTGGTACGTGCGTTTTATAGCCGACTTCCTCGACGGACGCGATACGCTGACCTACACCACGTCGCAGCCTTACGAAATAACAATCTCGACATCGTTGCTCGAGGTTCCGAACCTCATCACGCCCGAATCGGCTTCAGGCAGCAACCAAGTGTTCAAGGTGAAATACCAGTCGCTCGTCAGCTTCGAACTTTGGGTTTACAATCGCTGGGGTATCGAGCTTTTCCACACGACCGATCCTTCTGAGGGCTGGGACGGAACCTACAACGGCTCAACGGTGCCCACCGGAGCCTACTACTACGTTGTCAAGGCGGTGGGCACGGATGGCGAGAAGTACCATAAACGTGGAGCACTCAACGTACTCAAGACCAAGAACAACAACGGCATGCGTGATTAATTCCACATCATCATCATCCTTCAGGGCTCTCCCCTGATTCGAAACTGAATCTCTCAACACTCAAATCAACTACAGAAGCGTGAAACACCTTCTCCTCATATCCTCAGCCATTGTGGCTGTAGCTGCCACTGGCCTCATCCTGATGTCATCACAGCACGACGAACAGGTACGCCCCGAACTGCCCGTCATGCAACAGTTCTCGGCTACACCTCGCTTCGATGACCAGCAGCAGATCTTCGGACAGACATTCGACCTCCGTCGTTACGACCTGCACGAACGCTACGAGCGCGAGCTCACCAACATCTGCTACACCCACAACACGACAATCCTCACCCTGAAGCGTGCAAATCGCTTCTTCCCTATCCTCGAACCTATTCTGCGCGAAGAGGGTGTGCCTCGCGACTTCCTTTACCTCTGTTGCATCGAGTCGTCGCTCAACACACGAGCCAAGAGTCCTGCGGGTGCAGCCGGACTATGGCAGTTTATGTCCGATACCGGCCGTCAGTACGGTCTGATAGTCAATGATGAGGTCGACGAACGTTACAACACGGTCAAGGCCACCCATGCGGCCTGTCGTTACTTCAAGGATGCATACAAGCGTTTTGGCGACTGGATGGCCGTATCGGCTGCCTACAATGGCGGTATGGGAGGGTTGCGCAGCAAGCTCAACGCCCAGCAGGAAGAACGTCCGATGGACCTACTGCTCCCCGACGAGACGTCGCGTTACATGTTCCGCATCATGGCCTACAAGGAGCTTTTCCGCGATCCCTACCGCTTCGGTTTCGTGCTCCAGAGCGACCAGCTGTACCGTCCTATCCGTACACGTCAGGTCGAAGTGACACGCAGCATTCCCAGCCTTGTGACGTTTGCCAAGGAACAGGGAATCAGCTACTATCTGCTCAAGGAGTTTAATCCCTGGCTTCGTGACACCAAGCTGACGTTACGTGCCGGTCAGTCCTACCTGATTGACATCCCGCTGGCCGAAGATCTCTATTACGACGCCCAACGACCTTTCCCTGTATACGATACGGCTTGGGTCGTTGACCGCTAATCCTATACTCGTCCTCAATACGACTACCTGTGATCGATACGCTTAACCAATATGACCACTCGTTGATGCTGTGGCTCAACTATGACGGAGGCTCGATGCTCGATGCCTTCTGGTACGCCATCAGCTACAAATTTGCCTGGGTGTCTCTCTATGTGGTCATCCTTGTGGTCCTGGTGCGTTCGATCCGCAGTTCATCTATCGGAACGGTTCGTACGGAAGGATTGAATACAAGCCGTCGTTCCCTGATCCTGGTCCTGCTTGCCACAGTCCTTATCATCGTAGCAGCGGACCAGCTTTCGTCCGGACTGATCAAGCCACTGGCACAACGCCTGCGCCCGTCGCACGATCCACAGCTTATGTCCGACCTCCACTACGTCAATGGCTACCTGGGCGGACGCTACGGCTTCGTCTCGTCGCATGCGGCCAACACGCTGGCTCTGGCCATCTGGGTATCGTTGCTGTTCCGTCGCCTCTCTGTATGGATTGCCATGATGGCCTTCTATCTGTGCAATTGCTACTCGCGTATTTATTTAGGTGTACATTTTCCGGGCGACATCCTTGGCGGATCGGTAGTTGGTGCCTGCTGTGCGTGGCTTGGCTACGTATTGTATCGCAGGTTCGACCGCAGTTCACCTTTTCTTGTCCCTGCGTCGCGTAATACCACACTGCCTATTACGCTCACGGTCTGGCTGTCACTGGTCGTCATGACCGGCTATGCGATGCTCGTCGGACTTTAGATTCTCTGCTACAAGAACAAACAATATATTCCAAACATTACCTAACAAACATGAAACGTTTCTTATCCACTCTGCTGCTCGGCAGCTGCGTCCTATCCATGTCTGCGCAGACATCGGCCGACGCCACCTTCCAGTTTACTGGTAACCCCCTCATTCGCGACGCTTTCACCGCCGACCCTGCTCCAATGGTCTACGGCGACCGTCTGTACGTCTACACGGGCCACGACGAGTGGTACGACGGACAGGACAAAGCTTCAGGCGGCAAGGAATTCAACATCACAAACTGGCTCTGCTATTCGACTGCCGATATGCAGACCTGGACTTGCCACGGCATCGTGCATCGCCCTTCTGACTACAAGTGGAGCAACTACAAGGAGGCTCCCGTCGGAACGGCATGGGCTTCGCAGGTAGTGCCCCGCAACGGCAAGTTCTATTACTACACTACCCTGCAAGGCAAGGGCAAGAATTCCGGCTATGCCGTAGGTGTTGCTGTCAGCGACTCGCCTACCGGTCCTTTCGTCGATCCTATCGGACGTCCGCTCGTCAACGACAAGATGACCGACAATGGTGCCCGTGGCTGGTGGAACGACATCGATCCTACCGTTCTGATTGATGACGATGGCCAGGCTTATCTCTGCTGGGGTAACGGCACATGCTTCATGGCCAAGCTCAAGGAGAACATGATTGAGCTCGACGGCGATATCTGGACCGTCGATGTACCACGCTATACCGAAGGCCCTTGGCTGCACAAGCACAATGGCAAGTATTACCTCACCTATGCCTCGTCAGGCCGCAACTTCCAGGAGGCTATCGACTATGCCATGGCCGACGACATCCGTGGCCCATGGACCCCATGCGGACAGCTCACCGGCGGTGCCGAGAACAGCTTCACCATCCATCCCGGCATCATCGAGTTCAAGGGCGAGTGGTATCTGTTCTATCACAACGCTACGCTCGAACTTGACGGACATAAGGGTGCTATCGGCCGCCGTTCGGTCTGTGTCGACAAGTTCACCTACAATCCTGACGGCACCATGACCTATGTCGCACAGAGCAATCTTCGCAGCGAACCAGCCGAAGGCAATGTACCATGGGCCAAGTATCCTCGTATCACCGAAGATGGTCGTGCACAGTTCGGTCTCATGGCTCCTCAGGCCCACAACGTACTGGCCGACGTCTGCGGCAAGAAGTATCAGATGCAGCGCAATGCTGAAGGCTTCTGGACCTGCACTACCGACGTTCTTGTCGTTGGTCCTCACTACTATGCACTTGAGGTCGATGGCGTACGCGTCAACGATCCAGGTTCGCGTACCGTCTTCGGCTGCGGTCTCGACATGAGCCTCATCGAGGTTCCCGAGACTGCCGAAACTGCCGCATATTACACCGCTCGTCCTGACGTTCCACATGGTCAGGTACGCCTCTGCCAGTACTGGAGTACTGTCGAGCAGCGTATGCGTCAGTGCTACGTCTACACGCCTGCCGAATATGAGACCAATCCTGAGCAGCGCTTCCCTGTCATGTATCTGCAGCATGGTATGGCCGAGAACGAGACCGGCTGGCACCAGCAGGGTCGCATGGCCAACATTCTCGACAACAACATTGCCGATGGCAAGTCTGTACCTATGATCGTAGTGATGGACAATGGTAACTGCGACTACGGTATCGGTGCCAAGCCAGGCGAGACACATCAGGAGTTCGGTGCTTCGTTCTTCGAGGTCATCGTCAAGGACATCATCCCTTACGTCGACAAGACTTTCCGTACCAAGACCGATCGTGAGTCGCGTGCCATGGCTGGCCTGTCATGGGGTGGCTGGCAGTCGTTCAACATTGCCATGACCAACACCGACAAGTTTGCTTGGCTCGGTTCGTTCTCAGGCGCACTGTTCATGGTTGCAGCCGGCGACGTCAAGACGACATTCAATGGTGTATGGGCCGACGCTGACAAGTTCAACCAGTCGTTCCACCCAATCTTCATCGGCACCGGTTCGGAAGAGAACCTTGGCAGCCAGGCCGTCAACGAGAAGCTGAATGCCGCCGGCATCAAGACCAGCTGGTACCTCTCGGAGGGCACGGCTCACGAGTGGCTCACCTGGCGTCGTTGCTTCAACGAGTTCGCTCAACAAGTATTCAAATAATAATAAATAAGGAATAATGCGCATTACCCTTCTTTCCCTCCTTGCGCTGGCTACAACTGCCAGCGCACAGACTCTCACCAGCCCTGACGGACGTCTAGCCGTTTCCCTTTCGTGCACCGATGGACATCCGGCCTATACGCTCAGCCTCGATGGCCAACCTGTCATCCTGGAGTCGCCACTCGGCCTTACGACCACCATCGGAGACTTTACTCAGGGTCTCGAGCTCAAGAACGTATCAGAAGTCAAGACCGTAAGCGAGAGCTACGATCTGGCCAGTGTCAAGAAGAGCCACATCGCCTATACGGCCAACGAACAGACCTTTGCCTTCTATAACAAGGCCGAGGTACGTCAGCGCGACGGACAGACCCGCATAGAGGAGCGTCATGCCCTCGACATCCAGTTCCACGTCGACAACAGCAACGTAGCCTTCCGCTACGTCGTATATCCTCAGGCCGATCGCCTCGCCTGCCTTGTTACGAGCGAGGCTACAGCCTACACGTTGCCAGAAGGTACAACCACCTACCTCTGTCCACAGATGACGCCCCAGACGGGTTTTGCCCGCACAGCGCCAAGCTACGAGACTTATTACGACTTCGATGCTGAGATGGGTCCGAACGGCCATGGTCGCGGCTTTACTTTCCCAGCCCTCTTCAAGGTCAAGGCTACCAATGCCGAAACCGGAATACAGTCAGCTGCTCCTCTCTGGCTCATGCTCAACGAGACCGACGTGGCTGGCAATTATTGCGGTTCACGTATCGAGACTCAGCAGAAGGGCCAGTACCATATTGCCTATCCTGAGGATACCGAGTTTGGCGGTGTCGGCACATCGGCTCCCGGCCTGATGCTTACCGAAGCTGGCGCTCCTACCCCATGGCGTACCATCACCGTAGGCAACACGCTTGCTCCGATTGCCGAGACCACCATCCAGTGGGACCTCGTCCGTCCTCAGTACGAAGCCAAGTACGACTATAAGTACGGACGCTCGGCCTGGAGCTGGATCATCCGCATGGATGCCTCGTGCAACTACGACGAACAGAAGGAGTACGTCGACTTTGCGGCCGACATGGGTTGGGAATACCTCCTGGTCGATGCCTGGTGGGACAGCAACATCGGTTACGACCGCATTGCCGAACTCGCGCGCTATGCCGCCACGAAGGGCGTAGGGCTCTTCCTCTGGTACAACTCGAACGGCTACTGGAACGATGCCATGCAGGGCCCACGCGGCAAGATGCATCGCATGATCACGCGTCGCCAGGAGATGGCCTGGATGCAGCAGGCCGGCATCAAGGGCATCAAGGTCGACTTCGTAGGTTCGGACAAGCAGCAGACAATGCAGATGTACGAGGACATCCTGGCCGATGCCAATGACTATGGCATCATGGTCATCTTCCATGGCTGTACCTTGCAGCGCGGCTGGGAGCGCATGTTCCCTAACTTCGTTTCGTGCGAGGCTGTACGTGCTTCAGAGAATCTGGCCTTCGGTCAGTACGACAACGACATCGAGGCTCGCTGCGGTACCATCCATCCTATCCTGCGCAATGCAGTAGGCAATATGGACTTTGGCGGTTCGGCTCTCAATAAGCACTATTCGAAGAACAACGAGCGTGGTACCCAGCGCAAGACTTCGGACGTCTACGCCCTCGCTACTGCCATCCTCTTCCAGACTCCGGTGCAGAACTTCGCAGTCGCTCCAAACAACCTTACCGACGCTCCTGCATGGGCCATCGACTTCATGAAGAAGGTGCCTACCACCTGGGATGACCTCCGCTTCATCGCTGGCGATCCTGGCAAGTGGCTCATCATGGCACGTCGCACCGGTGACAAGTGGTATCTTGCAGCCATCAACGCTGACGACAAGCCATTGTCGTTCGATGGCGTAATGCTCGATATGTTCCCTGTTGGCACCGAGCTCACGGTCTACAGCGACGATGCTCAGCTCAATGGTTCCGTACAGACCGTCAAGCTCGGCAAGAAGCAGATCGTCAAGAAGCTCTTCGTTCCAAAGAACGGTGGCATCGTCATCATGTAAGCCTATTATTAGCAATAGCATTATTGTACAAAGAAAAAGCTCGTCTGCGTGGACGAGCTTTTTTTTAATAAAATGCTAAAATGAATTTTGGAGTGAATTTCCAGTTTTTCAGGTATTAGACTTAAGGTCCCAAAGAAACTACTTTTGTTGCGTTATTTAAGGTATTGTGTTATGGTTGTTTATTTAAGGTGGTGCAAAGATAGGCCTTTTTTGCGTGCTCTCCAAATTTTCTGACAACTTTTTTATTGTGAAATCGGTTGCACATAGGTACTTTTTTGTATTTATATGTTTTTAAACATAAAAAAAAGCGAATAAGTGATAAAAAAAGCAAAGCCTCTGGAGACTTTGCTTTTTTACTGATTGTCGTATAGGTCACATGCTGTACAATCGACAGCAGCGATGGCCGAACGATTACTGTGTGCGGCGATTCATCTGCTTGGCAGCAGCCTTGTTGCCCTTGGTGTTAGCAGCGCCCTTCGAGCCTGCGCCCTTGCCCTGAGCACCCTGAGCGCCCTTGTTCATGAATCCCTGCCATGAATTATCTTTCATATCTGTAATGGTTTAATTGTTTTGCGGCGCAAAGATACGACATTTACGCCACATTACCAAATTTTTTAATCCTTTTTACGATTTACGAATCCTCAAAGGTCTCGGCGGTTCGTATTCCCCACCCGATTGTAATTCGTAATTGGTAATTTACATTTAGCGCCAGCTCGATATGTGTCATTACTGATTCATGCGACACCGGAATCAGATGATTTTCTCGATCTGCGAAAGGTTCTTGGCAACATCCTCGTCCGTCACTTCGTAGTTGTGCAGCGAACCGCTCAAGTACTGATCGTAGGCCGTCATGTCGATAAGACCATGGCCAGACAGGTTGAAGAGGATTACCTTCTCCTCGCCCGTCTCCTTGCACTTCAGAGCCTCGCGGATAGTGGCGGCGATGGCGTGGCACGATTCAGGTGCAGGAATGATGCCTTCTGCACGAGCAAAGAGCGTACCGGCCTCGAAGGTCTCGAGCTGAGGAATGTCGACAGCGCGCATCAGTCCGTCCTTCAGCAACTGGCTGACGATAACGCCTGCACCATGATAGCGCAGACCTCCAGCATGAATATTGGCTGGCATGAAGTTATGGCCCAAGGTAAACATTGGCAACAATGGGGTGTATCCGGCCTCGTCGCCGAAGTCGTACTGGAACTGGCCACGCGTCAGCTTAGGACAGCTGGCTGGCTCGGCAGCAATGAACTCAGTAGTCTTGCCATCAAGGATGTTGTGACGCATGAAGGGGAAGGCCACGCCACCAAAGTTCGAACCGCCACCGAAGCATGCGATCACCATGTCCGGATACTCACCTGCCATCTCCATCTGCTTCTCGGCCTCGAGGCCGATGATGGTCTGATGCAACGTGACGTGGCTCAGTACCGAACCGAGCGTATACTTGCAGTTAGGCGTGCTCATAGCAAGTTCGATAGCCTCCGAAATGGCTGTTCCCAGTGAACCCTGATGGTTTGGAGTGCGGGTCAGGATGTCCTTGCCGGCGCGTGTCGACATCGAAGGCGATGGCGTCACCTGTGCGCCGAAGGTCTGCATGATCGAGCGGCGATATGGCTTCTGCTCGTAGCTGATCTTCACCTGATAGACTGCAGCCTCCAGGCCGAATACCTTGGCGGCATACGACAGGGCTGCGCCCCACTGTCCGGCTCCGGTCTCGGTCGTAACGTTGGTCACACCCTCCTTCTTGCAGTAGTAGGCCTGTGCCAAGGCTGAGTTCAGCTTGTGGCTGCCTACAGGACTGACCGACTCGTTCTTGAAGTAAATATGAGCCGGTGTACCCAGTGCCTCCTCAAGGCCATAGGCACGGACCAGTGGTGTCGAACGATAGTATTTATACATGTTACGCACTTCCTCAGGGATGTCGATCCAGGCATGCTCCTGATCGAGTTCCTGACGGCTCAGCTCCTGGGCAAAGATTGGGAAGAGGTCCTCTGGCTTCAGAGGCTCCTTCGTGGCAGGATTGAGCGGAGGCAAAGGTTTGTTCACCATGTCGGCCTGGATGTTGTACCATTGGGTCGGAATCTGGTCTTCGCTCAGGAAGTAGCGTTTCTGTTTGTTGCTCATAGTGTAATTTGGTGTTTGATGTTTAGTATATTAGTTCAGAAAAAGATCAGCAGTTCATCCCCAGAGGAACTCCATCCACGTCGGCACCTGTTTCTCCCAGTCGCCTTCGCAATGCTGGCCTCCCTGCTGGTTGTACAGCCATGTGCTGACGCCATGCTTCTGCACGGCAGCCTCCATCTTCAGGATGCGCTTGGTCATCCAGCCACGACGGTCCTCCTCGGTTCCCCAGCTCATGAACAGTCGGGTGTCCGGATCGATAGGCTTACGCTTCAACTCGCGTAGGAAGAGAGGCAGCGTGGCGAAGAATTCAGGCGATACGGCAGCCGACTTCGAGTACACCTCGTTGTAGCGCAGTACGGCATAGAGCGCCATCATACCGCCCATGCTCGATCCGGCAATAGCCGTTGCCTCGCGATGCGGCCATGTACGATAATGCTGATCGATGTAGGGTTTCAGGACATCCACCATCCAGTCCATCGTCGCTTCGCCACGGCCTACGATGGTGCCTACGCCGCGCTCCTTGAAGCCATACGGACAGAACTCGGACAGACGCTCGTTGCCGTGGTGCGAACACTCAAGGCCCACGATAATCACCTGTTTGCCCCATCGGTCAAGGAAGTCGGCAATACCCCACGACTTGCCGTACGTAGCGTCGCAGTCATAGAAGAGGTTATGTCCGTCGAACATGTACACCACGGGGTAGCGCTCGTCCGACGCGTAATAGTTGTTGGGCAAGTACAGGTGGATGGTCCTGTTCTCGCCTCCGGGTTCGAAGTACAACGGAAATTTCTCTACCATAGGCCTTCCCGTTTACAGTGGCTTGATGCGGTTCATGAAGTAAGCCAGCTGGTTGCGCCAGCTCGGCCAGTCGTGATCCACGTCGTATCCCCAGTAGTCGAACCATGCCGGAACGCCTTTCTCCGCCAGGATCGTATCCAGCTGGCGTGTACTCTGCAAGGTCTCCTCCTCCCATCGGCCCTGACCGATGCATACGATGATGCGACGCTGACGGTACAGCTGCATCCAGGGATGATCGGCAGGCATCTGCCGCAGGAAGTCCTGTGGCGAATTGGCATACGTCAAGTCGTCGCTGTAATAAGGGAATCCATAGCCGGCATGATACAGGCCGCTCATGGCAATCAGCGTGTCGAACACGTCCGGACGGCGGAAGAAGAACGTAGCGGCATGGAAGGCTCCCATCGAACAACCTGTCACCAGGAAGGTCTCGCCTTCCCAACGACGGCAGCGAGGCAGCAACTCGTCCACGATGTAGTGGGACCAGCGCTCGTGCTGTTCGATGCGCCAGCGACAGTCACCGCCCTGGTTGGACCATGTCTCCCAGTCAATGCCGTCACAGCAGATCACTCGTACCTTTCCGCTCTCGATCCACGGACTCAAGGTGGCAATCATCTGGTAAGCCTCCCAGTCGTAGAATCGGCCATCCTGCGACGGAATGGCAAGAATCGAGTGCTGGCCTTCGCCATACTCCTTCCACTCCATGTCGCGCCACAGGCTGTTACTCCATTCTTTATGATATTGTATATTCATGTCTGTTCAAGTCAGTTGATTCATCTCATGCCTGTCGGTCGCAGACATAGGTCAGGAATTCGTCCATCTCCTCGCGGGTGCGGAAACGTGCAATGTAGGTCTGATCGCCCATGGCACCGGCCAAGATAGCGGGCAGACGATCCCACATCTTCAGGGCGTAGCCGTACTTCTGCATCACGTCCTCGTGCTGATGCACGTAGCGCACGTTGTCGCGACGACCGGCAAACACGCAATAGTAGTCATCATGTGGATCTGGCAGACGACGCTCGTCGTAGGCCACCATCTCGGCCCAGATCTTGTAGACGTCCACCTCGTGTGCATAGTTGATCATGTCTGGCGTAAAACCGCCGCCAGGACGCATGTTTACCTCGAGTGCCACGAAGTCGCCCTTATTGCCCAGGCCCTTGTGCGCACGATCCAGCCGGAAGAACTCGAGGTGTACCATACGGCTGCGAACGTCGAAGGCCTTCACGGTCTGACGTCCCCAGAAGCGCAGGTTCTCGTTGATCTCCTTCTCGACGTAGTAGGTCGAGTCGAGGTTCTGGTTCACGATGTCGGCAATGCTTGGCGGGCAGACGCACATCGACTCAACGATTGGTTCGCCCTTGCTGTTGATTACGGCATCGTACGTGCAGATGTCGCCCGTCACGAATTCCTCGATCACATAGTCGCCATGATTAGGCTTGTCGAAGAAGCGCAACAGCTCGTCGTACGAATTCAGTTTGTACGAATCGGTAGCACCTACACCCACGTCCGGCTTGACGAACAAGGGGTAACCGGCCTCGTCGGCAAAGCGCAAGGCGGCGTCCAGGCCTTCGGCTCCGCGAATCTGTCGTGCGGTACGGATGCCGCCCTTGGCATAGTACTTCTTCATCTCGGACTTCTCCTTGATGGCCATGATCTTGTCCGACTTCAGGCCCGTAGTCACGTTGAAGTCGGTGCGCAGACGGGCATCCTGCTCCAGCCAGTATTCGTTGTTCGACTCGATCCAGTCGATCTTGCCATATCGGTGTGCGAAGTAGGCCACGGCACGATACATCTGGTCGTAGTCCTCCATGTTGCCTACCTTGTAGTATTCGGTCAATGAGTTTTTCAGCTCGGTGCACAGCTCGTCATAGGGCGTATCGCCGATGCCGAGTACCGTCACTCCGTTGTTCTTCAGTGCGTCGCACCATTGCCAGAACTTCTTTGGGAAAGCTGGCGAGATAAAGATAAAATTCATACCTTAAAATTATTAGTCATTTCAGGTTCCGATTGCGCGAAACCTCAATCGTTATTCTTTGATCATCAGATGTCTCTTTCCGGCCGGCAGCGGCGCATATCGCAGCTTGCGGCTACCGTTCAGCGACGAACGGAGCTCGATCAGGCGGCTGCTGACGTTGGCAGGATTCTCGTTGCTATGCCCCCACAGCGACTGAGGCATGATGTCGTGTGCCTCGATCGTGTAGTTGTTGGTCTTGCACGTCTTCGGAGCCTGCATGTCGCCAGCCGACTGTGGCAGTCGCAACACGCCCTCCTCTACCTTGCTTGTCACCAGCGGATGCACCGGCGCCTGCATGTTGAACTGCAGGAAGCAAGGAATCTCCATGTGGCAACGTGCATACATCACCGGCACGTCGTGCTCCTGTATCTGCCAGTCGTAAAGATAGCCCACGCGACGGCTGAACAGCGTGTATTGTAGTTCGACGATATCGCCCACCTTCAATCCGGGCACGTCGATGTGACGCACCTTGAAGTTCGTGTCCACACGATCCTCTGTCCAGCATTCGTTGTCGAGCCTTTGCTTTTTCACCTTTCCTTTCACCTGTTCGAAGCGAGTCAGCGCAAAGCTGTAGAACTCGTCGTGCTGCTGCAGGTCCTTGTCGCTGTCGAAGTATACGATGTCCAGCCGACCGCAACGCGTACCCGATTCCTTCAGCACCTTCAAGCGCAGACGGACGTCGTACTTCATCGTCGTTCCGCCTTCGTCCACGGCCTGATTGATGCCAACGGTATGGTAGTTGTCCATCGTAAGCTCGTAACTCGAGTTGCTGAACTGCACGAAGTCGCTCGTCAGCTGGTACTCAACGGTCACCGTCTTGTTCAGGATTACAGCGTCGGACTCAGGCATAGAGTCACATACCGTCATGGCCCATTCTTCGGCCGACGGCTTTCCCCATTTACGGTTCTGGCCCTGCAGCGCTGCAACGCCTGCAACCAGCATACAAAGCAAAGCTATCAGGTTGTATTTCGTTCTCATTATTAATAAATATAAAAGCGAATCAGTTGCAAAAATAGTCAATCTCGTGCAATTTCCCAAGCAATTGTCGCGAAAAGTCGTTGCTACCCTTCACTTTTGCCACGCTTTGCCATCATTTGGCATTTACAACTCTCATTGACTACACTCCACACCAAACACTTTGCTCCGAACTATCCACTTTCGGCATTTGCGAGGGCAGAGTAGTTAATATAGTGTTAAATGCTGCCCTACATTTGGAATTCTGCGCGTATGTCCTTATTTTTGCACCATGATTAACCAGTACCTATTACGTCTCCGCGTCAAGTTGGGTGACTATCTCACACTCTCTCCTGACAAGATCGAGGATACCGAAGCCGTTCAGTCCATCCTCAGCGGCACCGAGTTCAAAGGCAGCAGCCTCTGGATTCTGGTTTGCGCCATCCTCATCGCCTCGCTTGGTCTCAACATGAACAGCACCGCCGTCATCATCGGTGCCATGCTCATCTCGCCCCTGATGGGCCCTATCATGGGCATCGGCCTCGGCCTCGGCATCAACGACACGAGCCTCATCGCCCGCTGTCTGAAGAACCTTGCCGTAGCCACCGTCTTCTCGCTCCTTGCCTCGTGCCTGTACTTCTGGATCTCGCCGCTCAACGATGCCCGAAGCGAGTTGCTGGCTCGTACACAGCCCACGATCTACGATGTGCTCATAGCCTTCTTCGGCGGCTTTGCGGGCATCATCGCTACGGGTACGCGCCACAAGGGCAACATCCTTCCCGGTGTGGCCATTGCTACGGCCCTGATGCCGCCGCTCTGTACCGCCGGCTACGGCCTGGCCACGTGGCAGACAAACTTCCTGTTCGGAGCCTTCTACCTCTTCCTGATCAACTGCGTCTACATCGGTCTGGCTACCTGGCTTGGCTGCATGGTATTGCATCTGCCCAAACTCAAGGCCAACACCAGCACCCATCAACCGCGACGCATGCTTCTTACCCTCGGAATCCTGTTGATCGTCCTCACGCCCTGCACCATTACGACTTTCGACCTGATTCGCCGCGAAGTACGCGAGAGCCACGTCGCCAACTTCATCAACCGCGAATTCGGCCAGCTCGACAACACGCAGGTGGTCAACCATAATTATGTCGACAACGATTCGCTGCCGGTGCTCGAGGTGGTGCTTGTAGGCGAAGTGCTCGACGAACGCACGATCGAACTCATGGCCGCCCGTATGCAGGCCTACGAACTTCCGGAGCAATGCGTCCTCAAGGTTATCCAAGGCAGTCAGGCTCAGCAGACCGACGTCCGCCAGTTCTCGAAGGACATCATTCAGAGCATGATTCACACTTATCAGGATCAGATTCTCCGCCTGCAGCGCCAGAATGACAGCCTGCAGGTTGTTATCTCAGGTCTACAGCCTCCGGCTTCGGTCCCTGATTCCATCGAGAGTCAGCCGTAGCGGCCGATTTCTCTTCCTCGATTTATTTCGACACATTTGCCGACAAGATTGCGCTTCCTCGTTTTGCGGAGCACAATTTTGTCGGCAAATTAATGTACCACACTTTTTATGGCAGTCAGTTTTCTGGCGAAATGCTCTCCATCAAAACGAGGAAGCCCATTTTGCTGGCGAAATGCTCTTCCACAAATCGAGGAAGCCCATTTTGCTGGCGAAAAACTCTTCCACAAATCGAGGAAGCTCATTTTGCTGACGAAATGCTCTTCCACAAAACGAGGAAGCCCATTTTGCTGACGAAATGCTCTTCCACGGAACGAGGAAGCAATTTCGCCCACCGAAGACAATCGAGCCATTACTTCTTCAGTCGGCCGCTCTTCTTCAATGCCTCGGCCAGGATCCATTGTATCTGGCCGTTGACCGAGCGGAACTCATCGGCAGCCCACGCCTCGATAGCATCCATGGTGGCACTATCGACGCGCAGGACGAAGCTTTTGGTCGTTGTATTTCCTTCTTTCTTGGCCATTAGCAATTGGTTTTGTCTTTAATGATTCAGCGTTCCTGAATTTATTACTGGCTGTGCAGGCTCATCGGCACAGAGCACTACGAGCAAGTTGCTGACCATAGCGGCTTTCTTCTCCTCGTCGAGTTCAACGATCTCCTCGTCCGAGAGCTTCTCCAGCGCCATCTTGACCATCGAGACTGCACCCTCAACGATCTTCTCGCGAGCCGTGATGATGGCTGCTGCCTGCTGGCGACGCAACATCACAGCGGCAATCTCAGGAGCATAGGCCAGGTAGTTGATGCGAGCCTCGGTAACCTCCAGGCCTGACTGCTCCAGGCGCTCGTTGAGTTTGGCAAGCAGGACTTCGTTCACCTCATCGTTGCCACTGCGCAGGGTCACTTCGACAGCATCGTTGCCATCATTGTCGTAGGCATACATACCGGCTACCTGACGCAGGGCAGAGTCGCTCTGAACGGCCACGAACTTCTCGAACTTATTCATACGCAGGCCGGCAGCACCGCCTACGGTATTGGCATTGGCTACCTCGGTATCGATGTCGAAGATGGCCTTGTAGGTATCCTTCAGGCGCCACACTACGACGAGGCCTATCATCACCGGATTACCTGCCTTATCGTTGACCTTGATAGGCTCTGCGTTGAAGTTGCGTGCACGAAGGCTTACCTTCTTGACACTCATGAATGGATTGATCCAATAGAAACCGGTCTTGCGGAAAGTACCTACATATTTACCGAAGAAGGTGAGCACCTTGGCCTCGTTAGGTTCCTGCATCGAGAAGCCGCACAGGCCGATGATCCAACAGAGGAGCAACAACAATCCCAGGAAGAACCAGCCAATCATGAACTCATCGTTAGGGCCTACAGTCCTGAAGAAGCAATAAATCATGGCAGCAATCATTGCCAACACCAGGAACAGCATCATGAAGCCATTCATCGAACCACCTTTGAACTCAAATTCTTTACTTTCCATACTAATTGTTTTTTGAGGGTTTATTAATTATTTTTCCGTTTTATTATGATATTATTTTGATATCACGATGCAAAGATATCGACTCCCCCGTTTCCCTCCAAGCCTTTCCGCACAAAATCGCACAAAAAAAGTAGCAAACCCGCATTTCCATGCATAGTTTGCTACTTATATGTGACAAGATAGAGGCCAGATTGCACAACTATCAACTATTAACTTTTAACTGTTAACTACCCCCTACCCCTTGTCATTGTCGTTAGTTGTCATTAAGATTTTCACCAAACTTACGACCGGAACCGATCAAAAGTAGTGATCGATGCCGGTCGTAAGTTGCAATCGGAATAAGAAAAACCTTAATGACAATCGTGACAATTGACAATGAGAAAAAAGCCTTACAGTGCACTTCCTCACTTAATTTGACCAATTTGCTGCCAATTTGATATATAATAATAGATGTATGCGAGTAATTTCCATAATCAAAATACCCTTAGGGAGTAAATTAGCGCTAAAAAATAAGCGATAATATGGAATTTTCGCCTTTGGTAAGAGTTTCATACCTCATTTATTACCATTGAACATATTTTAGCCATATCAACTTATCCGCAAGGATTGATAGTACTTTAGTAGCGAAACAACAATCCTTTTACGTTCCAAAAGAGGTTGAAGCGAAAATGCTCCAACCTCAATATAGTTTTTAAACATGCAATAAGATTCATCAGAAATCCACGTTCCTTCATTCTGTGGGGATTTAGCCCGTTTGCAGAAACGAGGTTCTTCTGGGCCTACTGGCAGACAGGGCGTACAGATAGTCCATAGTAGCGGTCGCGGCTGGCGTTCCAACCGCTCTGGTCCGAACTTAAGCCGAGGTTGCTCGCCGCGTAGCCGCTGTTGCTCGCGCCGAGCGAGCTCGACCAGTAGAAGCCCAACGAGCCCGCGCTGTCGAGGTAGCCATTGCAGCGTAAACCTGCGGCGGGGAGGAAGATGAACTTGTTTGAATCGGTCTTACTTGATACCTTATAGCCCTTTATACTTTGTCCAGCAGAATTAGCCATCGTGGTCCAAGTCCAAGTGCATTGGGAGCGGAGTGCACCTTGCTCAGCCTTGGTGGGCATACGCCATGCGCCCTGCCAGCTCATGTGAGCGGCGTCATCCTCGGGGTCGAGGACGGTCTTGTTGTCAACGGTGCCATAGCTGCTACTTGTGCAGTATTTCTTCAGCTTGTCGGAACCGCCTCCACATAGGTCAGAACTGTAGCTCGCCCAATCGAACTGGCGGCCATCGGTGGTAGTGTAGCGATAATAATCGGCGTTATAACTATCTTCGTCAATGGCACAGCCATAGCCCACAGTTTCGCCCCAAGCGAAATACAGTCCATAATCAGCAGGCAGCTCGGCACCGATATTCGTGGTGGCCCAATACACGGGCTTGCCATCAACGATAACTCCAAGGTCAACGTATTCATGTCCATTGTACGGATCGGCTTCATCGTCGTCCTCGACTCCGCCTCCACCTTCAATAGTGCCAGATGTTCCACTATAGCTAAGGGTTCTTGAGACGCGGCTCGTCTTGTTGGGCTCAAATGCAGCGGAACGAGTCCAAGCCTTCTCTGTATTGCTATAGATTTCACCATTCGAATCCGTCACGGAAATCGTAATCGTGCTGCCAGTTAGGTTGACTGGTGCAATCAGCATGTTCACGGTCAGCACCTGATTGGCTGCGGTCAGAACAATGTTGTCCAGATCCATCGAAATAGACGCAGACGTAGCTGTAGCTGTAATCGCAGGCTTGGCAGCCGACAGGTCGATCGTACCCTCCGTAATGAACTCGCCTACACTACTTGTCAAAGTCAACTTGGTATAAGTTCCAGCCTTGGGCAAGGTAAGTGGGAACACAAGATAGGTACCCAAGTGCTCGAATGGCAACGTAACCACACCTGCAGCATTGGGTTGGGTAGCAGCGGCTGCCATGTAGTCATACGCAGCAAAATGTGACGTAGTATTGTTCCCCGTCTGTTTCTGGCCAAGATAGCTTACAGGAATCTCCGTCTCCGGTATAGTATAATTGTCCGTGCTAAAAGGATAATATGCAGCATAGCGATAGGTTCCTTTCAGTGCCCACGCTCCACCATTGAAGGATGCGCTGGCTGTACCGATGCCTTCCGACAGAGGGAATGCAACTTGATCGCCGCCTACCGGATAGATACCGAGGATATCGCCTTGTGCCCATACTGCCTCGTAGCCTCGGCTACTATCATAACTGTAAGACGTACGAGTTATCCCCTCGTCGGTCTCTTCTTCAAAACTCGAAATTGTCGCAACAATCTTGCTTACTTTGGTAGAGCCTGAAATTCCCAACTCATCCGAACTACAAGAGGCGACAAGTGCTCCCGCCAGAAGCAGGAGCATAGAATGTGATAAGATCTTCATAGCTATAACGAATCTGACTGTTGCTTATTCGTCTTCGACACCGCCGCCACCAGGGATTAAACCACCGGTACCACCTTCGCCACTAGTTGCAATGATGTCCGCTGCATCAATCATTACCACTTCCATCTCTGGTTGCTTGTACTCTTTGCTGCCATTCTCAAACTTATTAACCATAAGTTTAGTTCTTTTCTCCTCCAGTTCCTAAAGAGACAGAATGCCTTTACCATTCAATATGTAGTGAATACGAAAAGCGTGGAACTGCCGCTATATCGTAATGGAGGTTGTAGGAGGACCCGAGACACAGATATAGTATTAGCAGAACCACGCATAAACGTGGAACATGCTATGCTATCCTTGGTCTCTGTGAAACTTCCTACATTTCCATTACCAGATAAGCATAACGCTTCATTTTACCAATAAAGTCTTCTCGTGTTATTCCACCGTTGTGGCACTCAAAGATGGTGCAAAGATAGGCAAAATATTGATTGAGTGGAACAAAATGGTGTGAGAAATTGCTAATTCGGGGGATTTTTTCCTCTTTTTCCTCATTTTTCACTATTCCTATAGACAAAAAGTATGGAAATAGGTGCCGGCCAGAATAACAAATACACAACAAGGCATCGGAAAGTTTATCATCTGAAAAGAAAACTTTTCGATGCCTTAAGCTTCAACACGACGATTATGTCCGCGGGATAAAGCTACGATTACTTATTGCCACACTGTATTTTCAGTTTTTGAAGTGCGTCAGCCAACTGGATTCGGACTACATTGAGTTCCGCTTGCGTTGCAGCGAGCTCTTGTCGCGTAGCGGTGAGTAGCTTCTGACTCTCTCCGAGCTGATGCTGAAGTGAATCGATGGTTTCTTTCTGATTAGTGCGTAAACCCAGACGGGCGGCAGTCATACGTTCACGAATACCTCCTTCTTCGACAAAAGATTTCTGTAACGACTCCAGATGCTTTGTCATCATGGCAATAACTTGCGAACAGAGAGTGATGCCAAGGTTACATAGTTCCTCGTCATTGTAGCTATCAAACAATGGCTGATAGTCTTCTTTTCGGTTATGAGTTCGACAAAAATTGATCAAAGCATCAAATCGAGGATGCTTAGGAGTCCACCGCACAAGATGGCGTGTATTGAGATAATCGTCAAAATCCTTGTTAAGCTCCTGAATACTGCCACGAGCAACACCCAGAAGCTTAATCTCCGTTTCCATAGATGTTACACCATCAGCCTTTCCCTCAATGATATTCTGTTGCCCAGAACGTGCAGCCTGCACCATTTGATCAACGGTGCGATCCTTGCTGCGCTGCATATACTTCTGAGTAAAGTAGTAGCTGAGCAGATACAACACCTCCGACTTCTGATAGAAATAATATTTCGTCCAGTCTTTCTGTTGGCGAAGGAAAGTAAATCGAGAATCAGGATTTTGCATGCGTTAGGGGGAATAGTTTAGAACAGATCTAGATTTAGTCTAGATTCAAAACAAGATTTGAGCTAGTCCTAAACTAGATTGATAAACTAGGTCTAGAACTAGATTTAATCTAGCCCTAGACCTAGAGAAAATGTTATAATCAATAGATTACTTAGCAAGAGCCTGAGCAACAGCAACGGCTACGGCTACGGTGCAGCCTACCATTGGGTTGTTGCCAATGCCGAGGAAGCCCATCATTTCAACGTGAGCAGGAACTGAAGAAGAACCAGCGAACTGAGCAGATGAGTGCATACGGCCCATGGTGTCGGTCATACCGTAAGAAGCAGGACCAGCAGCCATGTTATCTGGGTGAAGGGTACGGCCTGTACCGCCACCAGAAGCTACTGAGAAGTATGGCATGCCAGCGATAGCACGCCCCTTGAAGTAGGTGCCTGCAACTGGGTGCTGGAAGCGGGTTGGGTTGGTTGAGTTACCGGTGATAGAAACGTCAACGCCCTCGTTCCACATGATCTTAACGCCCTCGCGAACGTCGTCAGCGCCGTAGCAACGAACCTTTGAACGGAGGCCGTCTGAGTATGGAGTCTCAGCTACGATGTTGCACTCGCCAGTAGCGTAGTCGAACTGGGTCTGAACATAGGTGAAGCCGTTGATACGAGAGATGATCTTAGCAGCGTCCTTGCCAAGACCGTTGAGGATGACGCGGAGTGGGTTCTTACGAACCTTGTTAGCCATTTCGGCGATCTTGATAGCACCCTCAGCAGCAGCGTAAGACTCGTGACCAGCAAGGAATGCGAAGCACTGGGTCTCCTCGCGGAGCAGACGAGCAGCGAGGTTGCCGTGACCGATACCTACCTGACGGTCGTCAGCTACAGAGCCAGGGATGCAGAATGACTGCAGACCCAGGCCGATAGCCTCAGCAGCATCAGCAGCGACGGTGCAGTTCTTCTTGATAGCGATAGCAGCACCACATACATAAGCCCACTTTGCATTCTCGAAGCAGATAGGCTGGGTTGACTCACACATTGCGTATGGATCGAGGCCATGAGCGTCGCAGATAGCCTTTGCCTCGTCGATATCCTTGATGCCAGCAGCGTTCAGAGCAGCGTTGACCTGAGCGATACGGCGATCATAACTTTCAAATAAAGCCATAGTATTTTTGATTTTTCAAATTAAAAATGAATTACGAATTACAAATTACGATTAATCGCATTACGTATTACCTTTACCAGCGAGCACCCTTCTTCTTGGCCTTTGGCTGATTGCGGTGCACGAATGTGCGCGTCACAAAGAGCATCAAAGCAAAGATGATTGCAATAAACAAGCAACCTACAGCCGCTACCGGATAATTCATTCCGAAAAAGCAGTAGCCCGCTCCTATCAGTGCAGCCACAATGAGTATCGTAACTACGATGGTATAGATGCGGATAAACTTGTCGAGCATGGAAAATAATTTGTAATTAGTAATTTGTAATTTTCTCGCAGAGAATTATTCCTTACGTGGGTCGATGTACTTGACAGCGTCCTTGAAGCGGCCATAGCAGCCGGTAGCCTTCTTGACAGCCTCGTTAGCATCCATACCCTCCTTGATCCACTGCATGAGCTTGCCCATGTGAACGAACTCGTAGCCGATAACCTCGTTGTTAGCGTCGAGAGCCATGCGGGTGCAGTAGCCTTCGGTCATCTGGAGGTAACGTGAGCCCTTGAGCTTGGTGCCATACATGGTACCTACCTGCGAAACGAGACCCTTGCCGAGATCCTCGAGACCAGCGCCTACTACGAGGCCACCCTCAGAGAAGGCAGACTGGGTACGACCGTAAACGATCTGGAGGAAAAGCTCGCGCATAGCGGTGTTGATAGCATCGCAAACGAGGTCGGTGTTGAGAGCCTCGAGGATGGTCTTGCCTGGGAGGATCTCAGAAGCCATAGCGGCTGAGTGAGTCATACCTGAGCAACCTACGGTCTCAACGAGGCACTCCTCGATGACACCCTCCTTCACGTTGAGGCTGAGCTTGCAGGTACCCTGCTGTGGGGCACACCAGCCAATACCGTGTGTAAAACCAGAAATGTCCTTGATCTCCTTAGCGTGGATCCACTTACCCTCTTCAGGGATTGGAGCATTTGCATGATTTGCGCCCTTGGTGACGCAGCACATGTTTTCAACTTCCTTAGAATAAACCATTGTAATAATATTAAATTAAATTGGTACTTGAAAATTGTACAAATAAAATATGTTTCTCGGCACAAAGATAATCATATTATATAATAAAAGCAAACGAGCCATCAAAAACGTACAAACAAAAAGCAAAAAGCCACGACAAAGCGTGGCTTTTGTAATTTGAAAATTCCAAAAAGAAGGAACGTATCGGCTGTCCGCGTCGGCACCGAGGCGACACTACCGAAGGAACGCAACAGGACGAAGGTCAATAACGAATCTTCTGACCGATGCGGAGCGTTGACGTACGCGATATCTTGTTGAGCTGGCAGAGACGCGCCACGGTGGTGTGATGCTTCTTGGCAATATGACCGAGCGTGTCGCCCTGCCGGACAACATGAACGCCGCTCGACGACTCGTCGACCTCGCCCTTGGCACGACCTCCGGCATCGTCGACCTGCAGCGGCTTGGCAGGCTTCTCGAGCTTGCGGAATGCATTGTTGGTAACCTCGATGCCGAAGTTGTAGTCGCGATTTACCGTACGGGCGCTATCGGCCAGGCTGTGTTGGAAGAGCCATTCGTAAACCTCCGGCACGTAGAAGTAGCGAGCCAGAGCGCCATGCGTCTGCTTAGGCAACAGACGATAGATCAGACGCGACGTATCGCCCGTAGCCACCATAGCATCGACAACAGCCTGCGACATCTTCCAGGATACAGCACGATCGCCAGTACCATGAAGAATTGCCAGCGGCACCTGGTTGAGCTTGTCGAGCGACTTGGTCGAAGCACCGCCACAAAGGGCCATGGCTGCGGCTACACGTTGCGGCGAATGTGCAGCATAATCGATCGTTCCATAGCCACCCAGACTCATACCGAGGACATAGATACGGGTGCTGTCGACAGCATATTTGGACAGAGCCCAATCGACGATGCGGTTGATCTTATCGGGATTCCAGGCTCCACCGGGATTCTGCGGAGCGACGACGTAGGCATCGAGCTTCAGGCCCTTGCTGAGGGCATCGATAGTACCATAGCGACGGACGCGAGACAGATTGCGGCCACAAAGGCTGGCACCATGAAGAAAGACGACGAGCGGCTTGGTGGCCACCGTTGGCGTCTCCTCCGGAGCAGGAGTATCGGTGGAAGTGCTATCGAGCAGAGCGATGAGCTCGTCGAAGATTGATAGCGTATCGACAGGAGCGACAGGCACGGTAACGGAACCTGGCTGTGGCTTATCGCCAGGAATGAAGAACCAATAATCGTATGCATTCTTGACCGTACCGCGCTGAGCCGTCAGACGTTGGCCAACTGCCACGAACGGCAGGAGCGACAACAATAGCAGTGGTATGAGGAAACGGCTTGAAAATTTCATATTCGAAAAAAGTTTTAGGGTGCAAATGTACAGAAAAAAAACGAGATATCCAAAATATCGCGGCAAAAAAACGTAAAAAAGGCGTTCTGGGACGTCTTAGTGAGGCAATTGGCTAAAAAATCAGAGATAAATTTGGTGGTTTGACAGATAGTGAGTATCTTTGCGCGGCTGATTCAGGACGACGACAGGAAACAGAATCCGAAAAGCCCGACAACACGTTAGAACAACAACACACATACACCAGATTCTCGTTATGAAGACACGGAAACAGACGATGCGGACTATGGCTGCAATGATGGCCATGTCGGCCACGCTATGCATGGCGCAACAGCAGCGCGAAACCTATACATTCAGCAACGTACCGATACGAGGCGGAGGCTTCGTGCCAGGCATCGTACACCACCCTACGGCCAAGGATGTACGCTACTGCCGTACGGACATGGGCGGAGCGTACCGATGGGACGCTGACAAAGGCGAATGGACACAGCTGCTGGACTGGGTCACCGAAGCCGAGTCGAACCTGCAAGGCGTGGAAAGCATCGCGATCGATCCACAGGATCCGAACCACGTGATACTGGCATGTGGCACCTATACGACCGAGCATGCTTCGCTGCTGACATCGCACGACGGAGGTCGTAGCTTCACCCGCTGCGATGTTCCCTTCGGCATGGGTGGAAACGAGAACGGACGTGGCAACGGCGAGCGTCTGGCCTTCGATCCGAACAATCCAAAGATTGCCTACATGGGCACCAAGAACACCGGCCTATGGCGTACGCAGGACGACGGTGCGTCATGGCAACGAGTGACGTCGTTTCCCGTCGTCGAAGACACTTTCGACGAAAAAGACCGTAACAGCTGGGCCCGTGGCAACGGAATCGTGAGTGTAGTCATCGAACCAACGGACGGAACCTTGTTCACTGCCGTTTCGGTACGTGGAAAGGAAAGTTTATACAGCTCGGCCGACAATGGAAAGACCTGGCAGGCCCTGTCCGGACAGCCAACCCTGCTGCGACCTACGCACATGGTACTTGCCAACGACCAGAAACTCTTCATCTCGTACGCCGATTCACCCGGCCCTTCGAATATGAGCGAAGGCTACGTCTACTGTTACGATATGAAGACAGGGGCGTGGACCGACATCTCGCCGCTGAAGCCTGCAGACCTGCCTGCAACCAAAGAAACCGGCAAACTGGGCTTCGGTTATGCGGCCGTAGCTGTCGACCAGCAGAATACCGATCACCTGCTTGTAAGTACGCACGGACTGTGGGGAAAATATGGATACGAGGACGAAGAGCTGTTCCGGTCTACCGACGGAGGACATCACTGGACACCTATCTTCCGACATGGATACGAATACGACTGCAGCGTAGCACCATACACTCGCATGGCTCCCCTACACTGGATGTTCGACGTAGAAATAGATCCGACAAATCCGGAACACGCCATGGTGACGACTGGCTTCGGTGGCTGGGAGACCTTCAACCTGGGCGATTGCACGAAAAAGAAAGGTAAGGTAAAATGGAGCCTGTTTACGCGCGGCATCGAAGAGACCGTACCGCTGGAGATCTATACCCCACCGACAGGAGCACGCGTGATGGTAGGTATTGGCGATTACGGAGGATTCACCTTCGACCGTCTGGACGAACCGGTCGCTACGGGTTCGAACTCCGAACCCCCATTCGCTAACACCGATGGCATCAGCGGCGCATGGCTGAAACCAGAAGTAGCCGTACGCGTAGGCGAAGTGTTCCATGGCAAGCCATGGCAGCTGCCAGTATCGTGGAGCGAGGACGGCGGACACACCTGGAAGATGTGTGAGAGCATGCCTGACCCGAAGGCTCGACACGGTCACATTGCCGTTGCCAGCGATGCCTCGACCTGGATATGGACGCCACAGCGAATGCCTGCCTACTATACCACGGACCAGGGCCGTACCTGGACTGAATGTCAGGGACTGCCTACAGGCATCAGAACGATAGCGGACAAGGTGAATCCTAAGCGTTTCTATGCCGTAGACGTCAGAAGCAGACATTGGTATGAAAGCAAGGACGGAGGCCGCAGCTTCACCTGCGATACCCTGTTGCTGGACGGGTTCCGGCCCATGCCATGGGAAGGAAACAGGCGACAGAATCGTGGCGACGAGCGAGGCGGACAGGACCGCCTGTATGCCGTTCCGGGACAAGAGGGCGTGATGTGGCTGGCCGCTTGGGACGGACTCTATCTACTAGACAATGGAACCACTACCCCCTACAGCCAGGTAAAGCAGATCACGGCCTTCGGACTAGGCAAGGGACTGAACGAAAAATGCCCGTCGCTGTACCTGATAGGCACAATCAACGGGCAGTACGGATTCTGGCGTTCAGACGACGGAGCAAGGAGCTGGATACGCTTCGACGATGCTCAGCATCAGTTTGGCAAGCTGCTACACATCGCAGGCGACTGGCAGGAGCATGGCCGCTGCTACATCGGCACACACGGACGTGGTCTGATCACAGGCTGCAAGAAGGATTAGCATCCCTACAGCACCAATCGCTTGGTGATATTGCCTGGCAGCTCCTCGACATAATGGGTGACCATGATGAGCGTCTTGTCCGGACGCTGACAGAAGCAGCCGATGACATCGCGCACCAGATTGCGTCGATAGGTATCAAGACCATGGAGGGGTTCGTCAAGGATGAGCAATGCTGGATCCTTGACGAAGGCTCTTGCCAACAGACAAAGACGCTGCTCGCCGCTGGATAGGGTAAGGAACATGCGGTCGCGCAGATGCTCGATACCAAACACGCGCATCCAGAACAGACAGGTATCGAGCTGTTCAGGACGTGGACGCTTATAAAGGCCGACCGAATCGTGAAGACCACTGGCAACGATGTCGATAGCCGGACGGTTCTCCTTATAGGCGCGATGGAACTCGGGAGATACGAAACCGATATGACGCTTGATGTCCCAGATAGATTCACCCGTACCACGACGACGGCCAAAGAGCGAGATGTCGCAGGCATAGGCGGCAGGATGATCAGCGCAAATCAGGCTGAGCAACGTGCTTTTACCGGCACCGTTGCGTCCCTGAAGCGCCCAATGCTCACCTCGGTTGACGGTCCAGTTCAGGCCGCCATAAAGCACGCGATCGGTATCGGGTAGCTGTAAGGACAGATTGCGTAGCGAAAGGATGGAAGACTCGCCTGTTCCTTGTTGTGAACCGGTCTCGGACGTTGCAGAACGAGCATCCTTCGAGAGGTCGGCCAAGGGTTGTACGGGAAGGTCGAGAATCTGCTGACGCAACTCAGGCGACAGGGATGAATGCGGATCGCAAGAAAAATCAGGACGCTGAGCCAGATACTCCTCACGCGTCATCTTTGGCCCAACCACCATATCCTCGACCGTTACGACATGAGTCATGTAGGACGGAACGGTGTCGAGCATGGAAAGAATCATGATGATCTGCACCTCTCCCCCATCGACCAGACGCTGAAAGAACTCGCTGAGCTGGTCACGCATCGGTGCGTCGAGTCCGATGAATGGATTGTCGACGATGAGGACCTTAGGTTTCTTGATCAGGTACTTGAAGAGCTGGTAACGACGCATCTCGCCACTACTGAGCAGTACCATACGCTTCTGGAGCAACGGACGCATCATAAAGGTATCGAGCAGCGGATTCTGGAGGAATTCGCTGTCGTCCTCTGCTCCGGCTGCTCGCGCTTCCTCGTCCGTCAGGCCATGGCCAGCCATACGAGCCTCGTCGGCCGTAAGACCGGTAGCGCTGACGTTGCCGGTAGCCAATGCGCGCTTGAGGACGGTCATGACGAGTGGAGACTCGTCGCGATCCTGGCTATTGAAACGCTGCTGGAAGTAATAAGGCTTCTCGACCGTACCTAAGGCGTCCTCGAACGTAAGCTGCACGATGTTTCCATAGGCCGACGGCTTGGTGCCCGGTCCGAAATCATACGACAGCGAACCTTGCATCAATAGATTCTTGCCCGTCAGCAAATCGACGAGACACGACTTGCCGCCACCGTTGGGACCCATGACGGCTATGTGCTGAGAAGCCTCGAGCTCGAAGTCGACAGGACGCTTCATTCGCGTCTGCGGCATTCGGCCCAAGGCATTTGTTAACTGTATTGTCATTGCTTAAACATGTTTATCGATCTCCTGGCTAAGGTCCACCTCGTTGCGCTCGGCATCGAGAACCTTGAATTGCAGAAGTTCCATAGACTCATCGGGCACGAGGCGCCATTGGAAGCCATAACGGCGACGCCAACGCCACAGACGGCTGCGGAACAGCCAGCCTTGACGCAGATGTGCGGCAATGAATGGATGAACGTGGAGACGGAAACGACGGATACCCATCTCGCCTGTCAGGATGTCGAGCTTAGCCTCCAGCCTATCAGGGAAGAGCAATGAAGGCTTGACTACATGACGACCACCACACACCGGACACGACTCGGCGGTCTGGACGTCCATCACGGGACGTACACGCTGTCGTGTGATCTGCATGAGGCAGAACTTGGAGAGTGGCAGGATATTGTGCTTGGCACGATCGTTGGCCATCAGTTCCTTCACATGGCGATATAATTCTTCGCGATGTTCAGGTTTGGCCAGATCGATGAAGTCGATGACGATGATGCCGCCCATATCGCGAAGTCGCATCTGGCGGACAATCTCGTCGGCAGCAGCCATATCGACCAGCAAGGCATTCTGCTCCTGATCCTCGGCCTGACGGCTACGATGACCAGAGTTGACGTCGATGACGTGTAAGGCCTCGGTATGCTCGATGATGATATAGGCACCGGCCTTGCACGAAACGGTCTTACCCAGGGAGGTCTTGATCTGGCGCGTCACCGCGAACTTGTCCAGAATGGGCTGTTCCTCATCATAGAGTTTTACGACGTCTGCCTTTTCAGGGGCGATCAGACTCACATATTCCTTAATCTGATTAAACGTGGCTGAGTCGTTGACCCAGATGTTCTCGAATGAGGGGTTAAAGATGTCACGAAGTAATGCCACGGCACGTCCGGTCTCCTCGTAACAGAGGCTGGGCAACTTGCCTTTCATAAGGGTGGCCACGCAGTCTTCCCACCGCTTGACCAACGAAGTAAGCTCCTGACTGAGTTCGTCGGTACCGACACCCTGAGCCGATGTACGTACGATTACGCCATAGTTCTGTGGCTTGATGTCGTTGATAATCCGCTTCAGACGGTTCTTCTCTTCGCTTGATTTGATTTTCGTGCTTACTGAAACCTTGTTCTGGAATGGAATCAGCACCATGAAACGCCCTGGTAGTGAGAGATCGCATGTGAGTCGCGGTCCCTTGGTGCTGATGGGTTCTTTGGCAATCTGCACCAGAATCTCCTGTCCTACGGTAAGGGCTTCGACGACGGTCTCGTCCTTGTCCATATCGGCCTCGAGCTTTACGCGTTCGATGGGAATGTAATGCTTGCGGTCTGAGATCTGCTGCTTGACATACTTGGCCAACGTTTTGAACTGTGGGCCAAGATCCTGATAGTGGATGAATCCTTCCTTCTCGTATCCCACGTCGATGAAAGCAGCATTGAGTCCGGGCATGAGTTTCTTGACTCGAGCCAGGTAGATGTTGCCTACAGAGTAACAAGCATCCTGACGCTCGCGCTGGTATTCGGCAAGTTTGCCGTCCTCGAGCAATCCGATGGTGATCTCCTTAGGCTGGACATCGATCACAACTTCGCTGGTCATTGCGTGAATGGGAATTGATGATTGGAATAGGATGGAATAAATACGAAAAAAACGAATTACAGAGGACGATGTAACGAGATGCCCTCTGCAATTCGTGTACTAACTGTGAAAGGCGGCACCTGAGGTGCCAGTCTCCTTTCGAGGTGCGTCACCCGCACTACGCTAGATTAGTGCTTGTGGCGATTCTTGCGAAGACGCTTCTTGCGCTTGTGCGTAGCCATCTTATGACGCTTGTGCTTCTTACCGTTTGGCATACCTTAATTATTTATTAATTGAACAATATTGTTATCGATTGATTAGAGTTCCTCGTTTACAACCTCACCGCTGACCTGAGCCATGAAAGTCTTGGCTGGCTTGAATGCGGGAATGTTATGTGCGGGAATGATGATAGCGGTATCCTTGCTGATATTGCGTGCAGTCTTGGTAGCACGCTCCTTGATGATGAAGCTACCGAAGCCACGGAGATAAACTGCCTCTTCGTTTGCAAGTGAATCCTTAACGGTGTTCATGAACTGCTCGAGCACTACAAGGACTGCATCCTTCTCAAGACCGGTCTTCTTCGCAATCTTGGTTACGATTTCTGCTTTTGTCATTTTTTTATATCTTAATATTAGTCAATTTTATTAATTAGGCGTGCAAAGATAAGGCTTTTTTTCGAAAAAAAAAATAGAAGTGGCGATTTTTTTCGAAAAAAGTGTATCTTTGCACCCGAAAATGTAATATTTGCCAACTGAATTTCAAGAAAATGAACGAAATAAGCGTTAAAATAGTAAATTGGTACAACCTGAACAGGCGCGATTTACCATGGCGTCATACGCGCGATAGCTACAAGATCTGGCTGTCCGAAGTTATTCTGCAGCAGACACGTGTGGCTCAGGGACTGGATTACTACAAGCGCTTTGTCGAAGCCTATCCTGATGTCTGGGCTCTGGCCGCAGCTGACGAAGACGAAGTTCTGAAACTTTGGCAAGGTCTGGGGTATTACAGTCGTGCGCGTAATCTATTGAAGGCAGCTCGTCAGGTTGCAGAACTGACAGGACAAGGACAAGGCAACGGTTTTCCGACGAGCTATTCCCAACTGATCCGGCTGAAAGGTGTAGGACGTTACACGGCAGCAGCGGTCGCAAGCTTTGCCGCTGATGAGGCCGTAGCAGTAGTGGATGGGAACGTATACCGTGTATTGTCTCGCCTGTTGGACATCGACACTCCCATCGACAGCACTACAGGCCAGAAACAATATCAACAGGTAGCCGACATGATGCTACACGAAGCGCTACAGGATAGCAAGACAACCTCAGCCATATACAACCAAGCCATGATGGAGTTCGGCGCGCTGCAATGCATTCCCGGAGCGCCCCGTTGTGATTCGTGTCCTGTGGCCCAGCATTGTCTGTCATTGGCCAACAACACTATAGCGGAAAGGCCTGTAAAGAAAGGACATGTGAAGGTCAGGGAACGTCACCTCGCGTACATTATTTATATATATAGGAATACCCTTTGGGTGCATCAACGCGGAGCTGGCGACATCTGGCAGGGACTTTGGGAATTCGTCCAGGACGAACCAGGGACGACCAAGGGTGTTAGTCTGCTGACGAGGAAGCATCAGCTGACGCATCAGACATTGTGGGCCGAATTCCGTGTGGTAAGACTGGAGGACGACATCGAGGATCCTAATCAACATCCAGCCATCAAGGCACTGCCTGACGGCTATGAACAGGTGACATGGGAAGAATGGCAGCAACGTGCCGTCCCTCGCCTGATTGACGAAGCTAACAAGAAATTGTCAGACTGGTTCTAAAACGCTGGTCATCGCCCTCGGCATGGAATTCGTAATGTGCTGGATAAAGGAGTTCGAGACGGCGACGAAGTACGTCAAGGCCGATGCCCTTACGATGACTCGGACGTGCATCTGTCGCGGCTTCAGGTGTAGGCAAGGTATTGTCAGTAACGAACCGAAGTCGTTGCTCGTCGAGTTCGAGACGGATGCAGATGGCGTCGGGTTGGTCAACGGCGCCACAATGCTTGAAGCAGTTCTCGACCAACGGTATCAGCAGCAGAGGTGCTACCTTCCAGTCACGGCAGTCGTCAGGCGCGTCGAATCTTACCGCATCCGGACAACTCAGTCGCAAAGCCTGCAGCTGACATAGCTGGCGGATGGCATTGACCTCATCGACCAAAGGGACTTGTTCCTGACGAGCGCTGTATGTCATATAGCGCATCAAGCCAGACAGACCGGTTACGGCCGACGAGGCTCGCTCCTGATCGAGCCAAATCAACGCATCGATATTGTTCAGCGTATTGTAGAGGAAATGTGGATTGAGCTGCGATTTGAGCAGATGGTTCTCGGTCTGAGCATTACGCAGTCGCACCTCCTGAAGGTTTTCGCCGAGTACGATGCTCATCAAGGCAGCCAATGTAAGTACGCCACAGATGACGTAGAAGAGCAACGACAAATCAGAGAACAACTGCTGCATATAATCCGGCAGCAACTGGTGCAACCATGCAAAGACAACGGCCAAGGTCAGGCCAGACATCACCACCGCCCAGCAACGCATATAAAGCCACAACAAACTACGCTGACTGTACTGCCGAAGAAGGCCTGGATCGCGCCAGGTACGGTAACTCAGCCACACATTGACAATGCCTACCACCGTAAGCAATACAGTAACCATGACCATAGGCAATAGCAACACCAGCCACACCGAGGTCACATGATAGAGCACACGCTGTACCAACATAGCAGTAACCGAACCACCGATAGCCAGATAGAGCATCGGAAGCAGATAGTAACTGATACGAGACAGACGCATGATAGAGTACGAAGAGATTGTCAGAACTGAGATTCGGGCTATTGCTGATTTATCGAACGATAGGCACGAGCTTTATGCAGTGCGAAGAGCAATATCAGAATTACGGCCACGATTACCAGATAAGGCAGAATCGAGAGGAAGGAACGGTCGACAACGATGCTGACAGTACGCTGAACCTTCTGTCCGCCTGGGCCATAAGCGACGACATCGAGCGTATAGGTGCCTGCAGGCATCTTATGATACTCCAGACGGCGCTGGTCGTCCAAGTGAATCCAATCCTTGTCAATACCATTGATGCGGTAGAAGAAGTGATACTCTGATTGATGATAGATGTCCGATGTTGCAAAGGAGAGATGCAGGTCTGGAGCATCGGAAGGAAGGGTAATCGAACCGTTTATGATCGGATGGCCATCAATGTGGATGACGGCCTCGGTAAAGTGCTTCTCAATATCGTCGTTACCTACCAGCACTGCACACTGGTTACAGCCAGCCACTACAAGACCTTGCCCGTTGGACGTAATGGAATTCTGCTGGAACTGGCTGCCATCGCTATGCCATACGCTATGTAGGAAGAGATGGTTCTTGCAATCGAAGGCAAAGATGCCATTAAGCTCGGAAGCGACACAAAGCGTCGAATCGTTGGCCATCGAAACGCCACGCAGCTCGAGAGAAGGCAAGCCATGCTCAAGTCCGAACGATAAAGTCTGGCCGGTACGCAGGTCATGACACAACAAACCCGCACCATCGGTAGCAAGCCAAATCTCGTGGCCGTGGCGTACGGTAATCGAAGTAAAGAAGTTAGTTCCTTGCCATTCGGCTTCATCGTCAACCAGGAAGAGGTGTTCCTGTCGATGGGTATAATAATTGTAAAGATACAGACCGTCGCTCGTAGCTACGGCCAACGTCGAATCATCGAGCTGGTCGATGTCGCATACCTGACGGATGCTGGTATGCTCGAATTTGAGCGTGTTGTGCGGATCGTCACCAATCTGACGTGGCTGTGTAGGGACGATACAGGTAAGACCGAAATCGAGACCGCCTACCCAAGTATATCCACGCGTATCGGTATGAAAGGCGTAGACGCAGTCGAGCGTCGAGCTACCGCGTACCGATGGGAAGAATTCCTGTCGGCCCGTTACCGGATCGAAATGATAGGTACCTGTATTGAAGCCACCACACCAGATGGTTCCATCCGGACTGGCGTGAACGGCCAGATAACGTGCCTGATGATCAAGGTAGAGACCTTGCAGGGTACCATCGGTCTCGAAACATCCGATAGCCTGGTTGAATGCTACCCAAGCACGGCCCTGTGGATCGAATGATGCTCCGAATACATAGCTGTCGGCTGGTGTCTTGGCTACGGGATTGAACATTTCGACCATCGAATTCGAAGGTTGCAGGCTTACCACACCACCGAAATGCATCGACAGCCAGATACGATCGTCCTCAATCACGACGTGACGCACACAACTGCAATGGATGGGATAGATAGCATCAGGCGTATCGCAGGCCAGCTGCATCAGCTTGTAACCCGTCGGCGTACGACGTACCATCTGAAGTCCGTCGCCATCGGTACCGACAAGAACTTCCTCCTTGTCGTAGAGGCACATGCTATGAACCACAAACTGCTGATTACCTACACGAGTGAAACGACCATTGTCTTCATCAACGAAGTAGAGGCCCTGACCGTAGGATCCTACCCAGATAGTATGGTCGGCAGGATTGTAGCAGATTGACTTCACATCGACAAACAGCTGATCATAGACCGTCGTGACACGATGCTGTACCGGATCATAGACGGCCAGACCCTTGTTCGTACCTATCAGCAGGCAACCATCGGTGTAAGGGGCAATACAGCGCACATCGCGGTCGGTAAGGAATAGTCCAGTGCGAGTCATGCCGTTCTTCACATCGTAGCTCATCAATCCGTTGCTGACGGCAAAGATAATCTCGTCGCCCCATACACACATGTCCTCGACACTACCTACGCCGTCTTCAGGCGGGAAGGTAAGCGCCTCCTCGAAGGTATCGGTCAGTGGATTGTAGTGATAGATAATACTGCGTTCGGTATAAACCCACAGTTCTTCATTTTCGTCCTTGTAGAGGTAAATCATCATACCATCGTGGATGCCACGACGGTCGTTGCCGTTCAGACGGTAGTGGCGGAACTGCGAACCATCGAAACGATCAATTCCATTACGTGTTGAGAACCACATGAAACCTTCCTTGTCGCGCACAGAACGATAAGCCGTACCACTCGAGAGTCCTTGAGGGGTAAAGAGCGAATACTTCTGGTCTAAGATGGAAGCCTGTGCTACATCAATCGCCGAAAGCGAAACGATGATGGTTAATAATGCGATAAGAATTCGTGTCATTCGGTTCTACAAGTTTTTCGTAAGTGAGAGCAGATAAGGTAATGGAAAAGTCTTACCCCCGTTACAGTTTTTCCTGTAGCGGGGGCAGATATGGAGTAGATTGGATCAACCGATGTTGAACATCACCTTGAGAGTGTTGTCGATGCCTGAGAAGCCCATGAAGGCCATTGCAAGCAGACCGGCAGTGAGCAGAGCGATAGGCGTGCCCTTCATACCCTTAGGAATGTTGGCCAGTTCGAGCTGCTCGCGGATACCGGCAAAGAGTACCATGGCGAGGGTAAAACCGAGGGCGGTAGCTACGGCGTAGACGGCCGACTCGAGGATGTTATACTCGAAGTTGATAACGTTAATGGCTACACCGAGGATGGTACAGTTGGTGGTGATCAGTGGCAAGAAGACGCCGAGGGCTGCATAGAGCGAAGGCATAGACTTCTTGAGGATGATCTCGACCATCTGCACAAGAGCTGCGATGACAAGGATGTAGACGATGGTCTGCATGAATGCCAGGCCCTGAGGCTCGAGGATGAACTTATAGACTGGCCAGGTAACGAGCGTAGCGATGAGCATTACGAATGCAACAGCCATACCCATGCCGGCAGCGGTGTCGACCTTCTTCGAAACGCCGAGGAAAGGACAGATGCCAAGGAACTGCGCCAGGACGATATTGTTGACGAATATCGCGGCGATGATCATAATAATGTAACTCATAATTCCAATTTACAATTTTACGATTTACAATTTACGATTGAAATCACTTGTTGAACAATTTGTTGAAGATCGCAGAGAGGTAGGCCAGCGTGATGAAGGCACCTGGAGCGAGCACGAAAGTCAGCGCACCGAAGTTCTCGGGGAAGATCGAGAAGCCGAAGATAGCACCTGTACCCAGCAGCTCGCGGCAAGCGCCCAGCACTGTGAGCGAAGCGGTAAAGCCGAGGCCAATACCGATACCGTCGCAAGCAGAGTCGAGTACGCTGTTCTTGCAAGCAAACGACTCAGCACGGCCGAGTACGATACAGTTCACGACGATCAATGGGATGAAGAGGCCGAGAGCAGCATCGATGGCTGGCAGATAAGCCTTGAGTGCCAATTGTACGATGGTTACGAAGCCTGCAATCACGACGATGTAGCAAGGGATGTGTACCTTGTCCGGAATGAAACGTGCGATGGCCGAGATGACCATATTGGCAGCGATGAGGACCACCATGGTAGCCAGACCCATCGACATACCGTTGAGGGCCGAAGAGGTAGTACCCAGGGTAGGACACATACCAAGGAGCAACACGAATGTAGGGTTCTCCTTAATGAGGCCGTTGATGATAATACCGAGTTTACTCATAATTGAATTCTCCTTACATTAATGTTATTATTCGTTGGCGGCTTCTGCAGCCTTGCACTTGTCACACTTCAGGCTGTCTGGCTTCTGGCAGGTCTCAGGACCTTCGCAGTCGCCACAGCACTGCTCCTCGCTCTCGGCTGGTGCTGCATTGACCTGACCGGTGGCCGAAGTCACTGCATCGGTGTTACCGCTGACCGAAGCCCATGCCAGGGCAACGGCATCGCAGAATGCGCGTGACGAGATGGTAGCAGCGGTGATGGCATCGACGTCGCCACCATCCTTGCTGACGGTGATATTGTTCTTGGTTGGATTCAGGCCGATAACGACCGACTTGCCACCCTTGCCACCATTCTCAGGAGTCTGGAAGTAGGTTGGCATCTTGGCACCGAGGCCTGGGGTCTCGTTCGAGCAGTCCAGTACGTTGTAGCCGAGAATGGTACCCTCAGCGTCGAAGCCTACCATGACGATACACTTGCCGCCGAAGCCCTTCTTCGTCGTAACCTTCACGGCACGACCTACTACCTGACCATCCTTTGTGACGGTAAATACGGTTGCAGGCAGACCATTGCCGCAGTCTGCAACTTCTACACCGGCATCGGCTGTAGCTCCCTCGACAGGGACAACAGCCTTGATAGCCTCGGCTTGTGCCTTGGCAGCAGCCTCGGCGATTGGATCAGCGGTAACCGAAGCAACCCATCCGAGCAGTGCGCCGACAACCACAGTAATCACGGTCAACGAAAGGACCATGTTCTTCAATGAATTTTCGAGTTTTGCCATAATAATATTTGACTATTTGACAATTTCACAATAAGACCATTACTTCTTGACCACACCAAAGCGCTGTGGCTTGATGTAAGAGTTGATCAATGGTACGAAGGCGTTCATGATGAAGATGGCGAACGACATACCCTCAGGATAGGCACCGTAGCGGCGGATTGCCATGGTCAGGAAACCGATGCAAGCACCATAGACCAGCTGACCACGTGAGTTCATTGGGCTGGTAACATAGTCGGTAGCCATGTAGATGGCGCCGAGCATCATACCACCACAGAGCAACTGCTGGAGAGCAATCTCGAAGCTGAAGCCGTAGAACAGCAGGCCGAAGAGGTAAGCCGATACGAGCGTAGCAACAGGGATGTGCCAGGTGATGGTCTTGCGGCAAAGCATGAAGATACCACCGACAATCAGCAACAAGGCGCTGACCTCACCCAGCGAACCATACTCGCCCTGGCCGAGCAGCATCTGCATAGCCGAAGGAATCTGATCGAGCGCTGCCGTATTGCCGTTGACATACTGTGCGAAAAGGCCCAGTGGCGTAGCACCGGTAGCCACGTCGGCATAACCGGCCTCGACAGGCCAGGTAGTCATCTCGACAGGATAAGCTACGAGCAGGAAGATACGACCGGTAAGTGCAGGATTGAAGATGTTCTGACCGATACCGCCGAACGACATCTTACCAACGCCGATAGCAACGAGGGCACCGATGATGATGATCCAGATAGGAAGGTTCGAAGGAACGTTGAAAGCCAGCAGAAGACCCGTCAGGACGGCCGAGCAGTCGCAGATCGACGGAGTCTGCTTCATCAGGAACTTCTGAATCAGGAACTCAAAAAGCACGCAGGCGCATACAGCGGTCAGCGTGACCACCAACGCACCCATTCCGAACTGGAAGAACGACCAGATCAGGGCAGGACACAGGGCGATAATCACCTCGAGCATGCACTTCTGTGTGCTATTGCCGCTGTGTACGTGTGGTGACAGTGAGACATTAAGTTTCATATTTCTTATGAAAAATTACGATTACTAATTACGAATTACTTCTTGGCCTCGGCGGCAGCCTTGGCAGCGTCAGCCTTAGCCTTGGCATCGGCAGCACGTTGGCGCAAGATACCCATTACCTTTGGCTTGCCCTGACGGATCCAGTCGAGCAGAGGACGGTTGGCTGGACATGAGAACGAGCATGAGCCACACTCAATGCAGTCGTATACGCGCTCTTCCTCAGCCTTATCGAGCATGTTGAGCTCTGAGTAACGCGAGAGGAAGTTTGGCTGCAGACCCATTGGGCAGGCCTGAACGCACTTACCACACTTGATACATGGGCTGGCGGCCTTGCGACGTGCCTCCTCGTTCTTCATGATCAGGATGCCTGAACATCCCTTGACCATATACGAGTTGGTGTCAGGCATTGCCTTACCCATCATAGGACCACCGCTGATGATCTTACCGGTATCCTCTGGCACACCACCTGCGGCTTCGATCAGCTGCTGGATTGGCACACCGATACGGGCCTGGAAGTTCGATGGCTTCTTCACCGACTTACCGGTTACGGTCACGATACGCTCGATCAATGGCTTGTTCTTCTGCACAGCCTCGTATACGGCATAGGCCGTACCTACGTTCTGTACGAGAGCACCCGTAGCGATTGGCAGGCCACCCGATGGAACCTCAGCACCGATGACGGCATTGATCAGCTGCTTCTCGCCGCCCTGTGGATACTTCAGCTTCAATGGCACGATCTCGATCTCAGGATAACCCTTCTTGGCAGTCTCGGTCATAAGCTTGATGGCATCTGGCTTGTTGGCCTCGATACCGATGTATGCCTTCTTGACGTTCATGGCCTTCTCGAGGATTTGTACGCCGATGAGGATCTCCTCAGGATGAGCCAGCATCAGCGAATGGTCAGAGGTGAGGTAAGGCTCGCACTCTACAGCGTTGATGATGACGCACTCTGGCTTAGCTGTTGGAGGAGGTGTAAGCTTCACCTGGGTTGGGAAGGTAGCACCACCCATACCTACGATACCCATCTCCTTGACCTTGGCGATGATCTCGTCCTTCGTGAGCTTGATCTCCTTGACTATATCCTTCGAGCGGTCGATGGTCTCGAGCCATTCGTCGCCTTCAACCTTGATGAAGACGGCTGGAACCTTCTTGCCGGTTGCGTCTTCTACGACGTCAACCTTATCGACGGTACCACTGACCGATGAGTGTACATACGAAGAAAGGAAGCCTCCTGGCTCGCCAATGGGAGTACCAACTTTCACCTTGTCGCCCTTAGCGACAATAGCCTTCGACGGAGCACCCAGGTTCTGCGCCATAGGGATGGCCACCAGAGCCGGCACCTCGGCTACCTCGATCGGAGCCTTGTCGGAGAGCTTGTTTGCGGCGGGATGAACACCGCCGAGTTTAAAAGTCTTCATATTTGTAAAAATAGAATTTTTAAGTTAAAAAGCTAAAGAGTTAAAGAGCTAAAAAGGTATCTGCTGCAAACAATCATGTATCTCGACCATTCGCTGCAAGCAAAAGGAGAGAAGCAAATATCGCAAGGCGATTTACCTTTTTATCTTTTACCTTTTTACCTTTCATTCTGCCTTGGCAGCTGCAGCGGCCTCAGCGGCAGCCTTCTTCTCGGCTTCCTTCTTAGCCTTCAGCTTGTCGACAACTACCTGTACCGGAGCCGTGCAGTGGATAGCGCCTGTCGGGCACTCGCTTACGCACATACCGCAAGCCTTGCACTTCTCTGGATCGATGTAGGCCACGTTGGCCTCAACAGTGATGGCGTCGAACTTACAGGTCTTCTGGCACTTGCCGCAACCGATACATGCCGAAGCACATGCCTTGCGGGCAACAGCGCCCTTATCCTTGTTGATACAGCTAACCCACACGCGCTTGACAGCTGGAGTCTTGGCTGCATTCTTCTTGCGAATCTCGAGCACGAGCTTAGGACAAGCCTTGGCACAAGCGCCGCAGGCTACGCACTTTTCCTCGTCTACCTCTGGCAGACCAGTCTCCGTGTTCATGTGGATGGCATCGAAGGTACAAGCCTTGACACAGTCACCCAGGCCGAGACATCCGAAGGCACAGCCTGTCTCGCCAGCAAATGTAGCAGCAGCTACGGCACACGACTTGGCGCCGTCGAAGTTTGCCACCTTAGGACGGCACTGCAGAGTGCCATTACAACGCACGACAGCGAGCTTTGGCTCAGCACTACCTGCCTCGACGCCCAGGATGCCGGCAATCTTGGCCATGCAGTCAGCTCCGCCTACAGGACAGAGCAGGCTACCCAGCGAATTGCTTTCGTCCTTCGTCTTGACACAAGCATCAGCCATGCCATGACAACCAGGGAAACCGCAGCCACCGCAGTTTGCTCCTGGCAGCGCCTCCTCCACTTGACCGACACGGGGATCCTCGTAAACATAGAACTTCTTCGATACAAAGAACAGTACCAAAGAGCCTACGAGACCAAGCGCGCCAAGCACGCCCAGTGCTAAAAGAATTACGTTCATAGTGATACTAATGTTATTATAAAATATGTATATTACTTTTCGTTAATAAACCAGATGCTGCAGCGTGAACTCGACCTTCCGTTCGAGCTTATGACGCAGCAGCCAGACCACCACATAATAGACAGCCAGCACGGCAAGTGTTGCCAGACAGCCCATCAGTTCGTTGTCCGTCCTGCCGACCGTGACGAACAGGCAGAGCAAAGCCAGCACCAAAGGAATCAGGAAGGCCACCACTACAGCCGACCAGGCCAGACCACCACCCACGATGACGCGTACCTTGTCGCCCGGCTGATAGGCCACGCCATAGCTGTTGGCCACGACCTGACGCTCGGCCGATTCAGAGTTACCGCCGGCACACAATGCCTTAGCATGGCACGACGAGCAGGCAGACTGCTGAACGAAGCGAACAGTCACCCACTGACCGCTCACCTCCGTGACGATACCCTCGTGTGTAATGTTTTTACTCACGGCTATAAGATATTTTTTTGCTCCGAAGGACTGGCCTTCGTATGTGTTTGAAGCCTAAATTTTGGCGCAAAGTTAATAATTTTTGTCGAATGAAGCACATTTTTTCGGCAAAAAAACGCTATTTTATGTTATATAACACAAAAAAATGGCCGAATTGTAATGATAATTGCAGAATTTTATGTATTTTTGCGCCCATAAAACGCAGTTTTGAGCAGTTACAAACTCCTGAAATGAGCATTCTACGAAATACTTTTCTCCTGCTTCCGGTGCTATTCATCACGGCTTGTGCAGGCAAGACGTCAGGCCCTGCAGCCGGCCAGGACAGCAACGCACAGGCGTCGGCTGTCAGCCGTTCAGCCAGTCCCGCATTCAGTGCCGACTCGGCCTACCGCTACGTGGCCGATCAATGCCAGTTCGGACCTCGTGTACCTGGCACCGAGGCACAGCGTCTGTGCGCCGAATGGTTGGCCGCACAGCTTCGTCGTCATAAGGCCGACGTCAGCATCCAGCAGACCGAGGCCCGTGCCTACGACGGTACCGTCCTGCCCGTTTACAACATCGTAGGTTCGTACAACCGCGAGGCCCGTATGCGTGTCCTGCTACTCAGCCATTGGGACAGCCGTCATGTGGCCGACAACGATCCGGATCCTTCCCTACGCCACCAGCCCGTCATGGGTGCCAACGATGGTGCATCCGGCGTCGGTGTGCTCCTCGAGCTGGCACGTCTGGCGTCGCTGCAGCAACCACAGGTCGGCTTCGACATCTTCCTGACCGATGCTGAGGACTATGGTGCTCCTGATGACTGGAAAGGAACTCACGACGAGAAGTGGTGGGCACTCGGCACCCAGCTGTGGTGCAAGGAGGCTTCGGCCAAAGGCTACCGCGCTCAGTACGGCATCTTGCTCGACATGGTAGGCTCGCCCGACGCCACTTTCTACCGCGAATACTACAGCGACCGCTATGCCGGAGCCTACGTCAACGAAATCTGGCAGACAGCAGCCTCGCTCGGTTATAAAGATCTCTTTGTCGACCGCCAGGGCGGCGGCATCACGGACGATCATGTCTTCGTCAACCGGATACTGGGTCTGCCCTGCGTAGACATCATCGATACCCGCATGGATGCTGACGGCACGTTCTGTCCGCAATGGCACACCACCCACGACACGATGGACGGAATCTCGGCACAGACCCTCGGCAAGGTGGGCAATGTTTTAGTTAAACTCTTATGGTAATATGACAATCAACGAAATTCAAGACCAGATCATCGACGATTTCTCGGCCTTCGACGACTGGATGGACCGATATCAGATGCTCATCGAGATGGGCAACAGCCTGGAAGCTCTCGACGAGAAGTACAAGAACCCACAGAACCTCATCGAAGGTTGCCAGAGCCGTGTGTGGCTTCAGGCCGACTACGACCAGCAGACCGACCTCATCCACTTCACCGGCGATTCCGATGCCGTCATCGTCAAGGGTCTCGTCAGCCTGGTCATTCAGGTACTCTCTGATCACACACCGGACGAAATCCTGGCTTCCGACCTTTACTTCATCGAGCAGATCGGCCTGAAGGAGAACCTCTCTCCTACCCGCTCGAACGGCTTCCTGTCCATGATCAAGCAGATGCGCATCTACGCCCTAGCCTTCAAGGCCAAGAAGGGTTAATTCCTCACTACATTATGAAAAAGCTATTTCTTGCCCTGATGCTGGCTATCGCATCGCTCCATACCGTCCAGGCTCAGATTACGGCTCCGGCCGTCGAGGAACGTCCCGACACCGATCCTAAGTATGCTGTCGGTGCCGCCCCGATCGTTGACGGTCATGTCGTGCTTACCCGTACTGTCGACGTCAACAGCGAACTGCCGAAGGATCAGCTCATGACCAAGCTCCAGAACTGGATCGACCGTTGCATGAAGGACGAACGCATACGCTATCATCAGCCTGTCGATCACAATCAGGCCGATCAGATCCAGCAGATCTGCACGCTCGAGCTCACGTTCTCCAAGAGTTTCCTTGCGCACGATTTTGCCGACCTCTCGTACGTCCTCATCCTCGATGCCTCGCAGCCTGGCAAGGTCTTGATGACCATGACGCGTATCGCCTTCAAGTACAACGAGGGCAACAAACCCATCAAGTATACGGGCGAGGAAGTCGTTTCCGACAAGGCCACGCTCAACAAGAAGGGTCGTATCATCTACGGCTACCGCAAGTTCCGCATGAAGACCATCGACCTGATGGACGAGCTTGCCACGTCACTCCAGAAGGAAATGGAATAACACCCCTCTACCCGTAAACTCTACACAAAATGTGGATCATTCTTGCTTTTCTCAGCGCTATGCTGCTGGGATGTTACGATGTGTTCAAGAAGGTATCGCTCAAGGACAATGCCGTCATTCCGGTCCTCTTCCTCAACACCGTCTTCTGCTCGCTCATTTTCCTTCCGCTTGTCGTCCTGTCGGCACAGGGTGTCATCCCGGCCGATAGCGTCGTCTACATCCCGCCTATCGACGATCCTTCGATCCACGGCTACATCATCCTGAAGTCTGCCATCGTGCTCGGTTCCTGGATCTGCGCATACTATGGTCTGAAGCACCTCCCTATCACCATCGCCTCGCCCATCAACGCCACACGTCCTATTCTCGTGTTGCTCGGCGCTATCTTCATCTTCGGCGAGCAGCTCAACGGCTGGCAATGGGCCGGTGTCGTAGTGTCGATCATCGCCTTTGGCCTCATCTCCATGTCTGGCCGCAAGGAAGGCATCTCCATCAAGCATAGCTTATGGATCTGGGCCGTCATTGCCGGTACTGTCATCGGT
>JAZUEP010000105.1:0-11252 GCA_045640225.1 Bacteroidales bacterium
ATATCTACGAGGGATCGCACATGCACGCTCAGGGCATCTATCGCTCGGAGGTCAATTCGTGCATGAACAACAACGTGCCTTACTTCAGCACCATCTCCCGCCAGGCCATCGTGGAGCGCATCATGGACTACAGTGGCGGCAAGTTCGACTTCGAGACCTTCGTCAGCAAGGACAGCCGCGAGATGGGCGACAAGTTCCTGACCAGAGCATCCCGACGTAGCGCTCTCTCCCCTTCGGGCGAGTCGGTCGGGGGACACATCCATGGCAACATGCCTCGCATAATAAAAGGTTCCCCACTCAAGAACATGAACAGAAAAGTGAAGTATAACTCTAAAAAGCAAGCACGATGAAAAAGCATTTATTGATCATACTCTCCGCACTGAGCATGATGTATTCGTGCTCTGACGATTTTGAAAGTTCCCCCATTGAAGCAGGCGCTTTGCCTATCAACATCAATGCCGAATATCCCGTGAAGGGTGTTGGCACTCGAGCCACGGACAATGGTTTTGTGGTGGATGATGCCATAGGCTTGTTCGTTGTGGATTACAACAAGGACGGTATGCCCGGCAATCTCGTCATGAAAGGCAACCGCGCCGACAATGTGAAGTTCACCTTCACGGGTGGTAGTTGGACGGCTAACTACCAGCTCTACTGGGGAAGCAAGAATACTCCGGCTGACTTCTATGGCTACTATCCTTTCAACGAGAACATGCAGAGTGTAACGGAGTACGCCTTCGCTGTCTATAAGAATCAGGACGGAACGACTGCCAACAAGTCCAACTACGAGCAGAGCGACCTCCTCTGGGCAAAGGCAGAGAAGGTGCAACCTACGACCGATGCCGTACAGCTTCAGTACCGTCACCTGATGGCTGGCATAACCATCCAGCTGCAGATGGGTACGGGCTTTGATGCCTCGGAGTGGGCAGGATTGGAGAAGATAGTGTTGATTGACAATGTGCAGACAAATGCAACAGTCAATATCCAAACAGGAACCGTCAATCTCTCCACCTCGGGGGAGTCGAAGTGGTGCCTCACTCCTTTATTTTATAATAATGTGTGGAGGGCTGTTGTCGTTCCACAGACCGTGGCAGCCGGCAAGCGTGTCATCAGCGTAACCGTTGATGGCAAGAACTATGAGCTAAAGAAGCAGGAGGCTGTGCAGTATGTCAGCGGTAAGATGCACAACTTCACCATCACCGTCAACAAGAACACAGCTACAGGTGAATATACCTTCCAGCTCACCGCCGACGACATCGTGGCATGGATAGACGATGCTGACCTGCATGATGGTCTCGTACGTCAGTATGTCATCGTTGATGTCAACGAGGCAGGAACACTCTCCAAGGTAATGGCATACCGCGGCATCGAGGCCGACAAGGTGACGGGATTGAAACTGCAGGGCAACCTGAATGAGGAAGACTTGCGTTGGATGCGCGAACACTGCACGCATCTTTCCGACCTCAATATGTCGAAGGTCATCCTGCAGGATGGCGTGCTGTCGAATATGGGTATTCCCACTATGCGCCATTATGTATTCCCGGAGAAGAGTCTGAAGACCATTGCAGGTGGATGTTTTATCGGGGCAACAGGATTGAACTATACTTATCTTTCTCTGCCAGAAGGATTAGAATCCATAGAAGAGCATTCTTTCGGCACTTGGGACTTGAGTTTCATTGGAGAACTGCATCTCCCAAATTCTTTGCGATACTTACGAGACCAATTTGCTGCATCCAAATTCACCGGCGAATTGCATCTGCCAGAAGGTATCCTTGAGGTTAGACCTCCTTCTGGTGATTTCTCTGGTTCATTGCATTTCCCTTCTTCTTTGCAGAAGGTTATTGTGGAAAATCAAAACTGGGGATACCCGAATTTGACTGGTACGGTAATAGTTCCCCGTTGTATGACGGAAGTCGCAGGTTTCGGTTTTGGCGGCTACGACCATGTTGTTTTCCACGATGGAGTAACAACTATCGGGTATTACGCATTTGGCAATACGAGACTATCAGGTGAGCTTGTGCTTCCACCCAATTGCAGAAGAATAGATGGTTGTGCTTTTAGGGATACCCGTATTTCCCGTATCATCTTCAACGATGAATTAAAAATATTGAATGGCGACAATTGTTTTGCGAATAACTATTATCTCATGGGTACGCTCACACTGCCAAAGAATGTTGCGCTTATCCCTCTTGAATGTTTTCGTGACTGTCCGGGAATTACAGGTCTTGTCATCCCTAAAAGTGTGGTTGTAATTGAAAACAATGCATTCCGTGGCTGTAACGGCATCGCCAGCATCGTGTGCGAAGGCGAGGAACCTCCGCTGGTAGTTGGTGACGCTTTCTATGGTGTCAACAAGGACAACTTCACTGTGGAGGTGCCTAAGGGCTGTGTGGAGAAATACAGAAATGCTGAAGGCTGGAAGGAGTTCAAGCGCATAGCCGAGTACAGCAACTTCATATGTCGCCCTGCTCAGGCGAATGCCCTGAACAATGCACATGATGAGGCACTCGTGCTCAATGCCGATGGTGCGTGGACGGTAAAGCACCAGCCTGACTGGGTGCGACTGAGCAAGACGAGTGGTAACGGTAAGTCGGAGATACAGCTTACTTTCCTCGACATGCCTCACGGTAATGGTCTGCGTCGCGACAGTATCCTCTTCGAGATGGGTGATCACACCACCTATTGCGTCGTGTCGCAGTACGACTACGAGCACGAGGAGGACAGCTACATCACTCTGCAGAAGCACACGAAGGGCAACGGACTCGACCTCGTCTTCATGGGCGATGGCTGGACGGGTGCCGACATAAGCAGTGGCGAATACCTCGACATGGTGCGCCAGCAGACAGAATACTTCTTCGGCGTGGAGCCCTACAAGAGCCACCGCGAGTACTTCAACGTGTATGTCACCTTCCCACTTTCGCAGGAGAAGGGCGTGAACACCATGCACACCTACGTCAACAACCGCTTTGGTACGCTCTACGGTCATACGGATGAATTTACTATCGACCACATGCTGACGGAGATGGATGAGGTATATAAATATGCCGTCGATAAGACTCCGATGACGGAGGGCGACCGCTGGAAAGGACAACTGATACTCATCCCCAACAGCGACGAGTACGAGGGTGTCACCCTCTTCCGCGAGAACGACAACTGTGCACTGAGCCTGTGTCCGCCATCGAGTCGTCCTTATCCGCAGGACACCCGTGGCACGGTGCAGCATGAGGCTTGCGGCCATGGATTCGGCAAACTGGGCGATGAGAACATCAAGTATCAGGCATGGATAGACCCTATTACCAGCGGACAGATAGACGGATACCACAACCGTGGTTGGTATCGCAACCTCTCAACGACATCAAAGATGAACCAGGTGTGGTGGGCTGATATGATTTTCGATCCCCGATACAGCGACCAGGTGGATGTGTTCGAGGGTGGCTACGGCTACATGCGTGGCGTGTTCCGCCCAGAGAACAACTCATGCATGAACTACGGCATACCATACTTCAATGCCCCTTCGCGCAAGGATATCATGTGGCGCATACTGGACTACAGCGGAGTGGGATATTCTGATGAATACTTCTACAGCCATGACACGAACAAATGGGGTGATACCGACGGACAGACACGTGCCGGTGCGGCTCATGCCAGCTTGACGGGCAACGCTATTACAAGTAGCAACAACCATTGCGCACCAATGATTGTCGATGCTAAGACAATGGGAAATAAGGTTAGAGAAATTATCAATAGAAACAAAAACAAATAATAGATATGAAGACAAAGAATCTGTTTTTTGCGGCAATGGCTATCTGCACACTGACCGCTTGCAATAATGAAGAGGAAGTAACTGCTTTCGTTCCTGCTGAGAACGAGATACAACTGGATTTCGTACATCCTGGCACCCGTGCTACAGACACGTCGTTTGAGGCCAATGACAACATCGGAGTGTATGTCACCCGTGCTAGCGATGCCTTGCAGTTAGGCGGCAACGTGGTCAACAACGAACTGTTCACCTACAACGGCTCCTCCTGGACCTCGCCTCGCAAGGTGTACTGGAATGCAGACAAGCACAACGTCTATGCCTACTACCCTTACAGCAAGACGGTGAATGATGTGGAGGACTACAAGTTCTCCGTACAGACCGACCAGAGCTCCAAAGAGGGTTATACTACGAGTGACTTCCTTTGGGCCTCAGCAACCGACGTGGCTGCTTCCAACGCTGCCGTCAGGATGCAGTTTGCTCACAAACTGAGCTGTGTAAACGTACAGCTTATCAAGGGTGAGAGCTACGAAGGCGACATCCCTGCCAACACCGAGGTCTATCTCTACAGCACCACGCCCGATGCTCTCATCAGCCTCAGCTCCGGCGATGCTACCAAGGATAGCTACGGCTCATCGGCCAGCATCCGCTGCTATCAGGTATCCAATACCCTCTACAAGGCTATTGTCGTGCCTCAGAATCTGAGCACCCAGCGTCCTCTTGTTGAGGTGGTCATCGGTAATGTGAGCTACTTGATGGAGGGTAAGATCAGCTACAAGCCAGGCATGCGCCACACACTGAACATCACCCTTGAACAGGATCCTGAGAAGATCAAGATCAACATCGGTGGTGAAATTGAAGGTTGGAATTAAACACATACTTGCTATGATAAGGAATACATTATATACGTGTATAGTGGCAGTTAGCATGTCTGTGTTGGCAAGCTGTAGCTCGCAAGACGATCCTATAATACCAGATATACCATCTGTTGAGGAACCTGAGCAGCCAGAACGCGTGCCAATGAATATCAGCACACGTGCAGAGGATGGCGTTATGAACTCAGAGATAGAGATGGGACTCTACGCGCAGCACTATACCAATAATTCGAGGGAGGACTTAAGTGCTACGGGCAATTATATCAACAATGTACGTCTGAGCAACAAGGATGGCATCTGGACGGCGTCAAGTCCACTGTATTGGTATGACGATGTGACACCAACCGACATCTACGCTTACGCGCCATATCAGCCGAATGTCGCTGACTGCAGAAATATGGAGATAAGTGTGCCAGTTGACCAAAGCGACAAAGGACAACTCGCTGCTGCCGATTTGTTATGGGGAAGGAGTATTTCCCAGATGCCGTCAACCGGCGATTTCAGTGTCAGTCTGAACCATCGTCTGGCTTGTGTCAATGTAAAGGTAAAGCCAGCACCAGGCGTGAATGCAGACGAGCTTAAGGCTGAGGAAATGCGCCTATTCATCAATAATGTGCGCTGCGAGGCTAATATGGATCTGCAGACATCATACTTGACACTCAAAGGCACCTCTACATCAATCTGTGCACACAACAATGGCGATCTCACTTTCACAGCTATAGTCCTTCCGCAGTCCGTTGGCTTTGTCAATCTGATACGTTTGGAATGGAACGGTATCAGCTATGTCTTACAACATAGTACAACATTCGAGGCCCAGCGCAACTATGATTTCACCATTACCTTCAATCCACAGGGTGCATCAGGTCTGAATGTTGGTATCAGTGGATGGGATATCGATGACACTGATTATGGTGGCGTAGTAGGTTAATATTTTCGTATATTATCTTGAAATTAATTAACATGAGAAAGTTGATTGCGGTTCTTGCCGTTCTTTTCAATATATCCACTCTTTCCGCTCAGATTGAGTGGAATGATTCCACCTCCACTACATGGGAAGGAGATACGGTTGTATCCATCACTCCATCAACTCCTACAGGAAAGGTGACCTACATAAACCTGTCTGCAACGGAGCTGACGCTCGCAGGAGGCAGTTCTATGCAGCTGACAGCAACCGTCAATCCGGATGCTGCGATAAAAGCTGTGGCTTGGAGCATCGTGGACAATAGCATTGCAACGGTTTCCGACAATGGCATCGTGAACGCTTTGAAGAAAGGAAGCACCATCGTTACAGCCACTGCTACAGACGGAACTGGCATAACGGCGCAGTGCTTTGTAACCGTGACGAGTGATATTAACCATGATATTCCAATAACCATCCTTGACTGGGGAGCAAATGAACCATGGAAGTCAAAATTCATATATAAGGATAATGCCAGTCAGTTCTCCTTTGATGATCCTGCCAACGATAGTCAGGGACATACTTGGACGATGCTTGAATATGATGACTCTTCATGGTCGGAACTTACAGGCCCAATGGGGATGGATATTTGGTATGCCCCCTACAATTACACGTGGTCTGGCGAGTATAACCGCCATTGGCTTCGCCGAAGGTTCAATGTCTCTTTTGATGTGAAAGATTATGTATTCACTTTCGAGTGTATGCACGATGACGATATTCAGGTATTCGTTAATGGAGAACAGGTCGTTGACGATATTGATTGGACAGACGACAGACACGTCTCATTCCAGATTCCATCATGCAGTTTCCGGCAGGGAGATAATCTTCTTGCTATCCGCCTTTACCAAGGCTGGGGTGGTGCATACCTCGATTATACATTATATGCTACCTATGACCCTAATAGTGATATCAAGGAAGTAACTCAGCAAAGTCAACAGTTCTCAGAACCTATATATGATATATTCGGCCGAATCGTGAAGAATCCTCAAGAGGATGGCTTTTATATTCTTATTTCACGGGGTAAAATTATAAGTAGCCTAAAGTACCCTAATAAATAAAGAATAAGCACAGTATTAATATGTCAAAAGTTAAAATATAAAATCTCAGAGACAGGCTCCGTTTATTCATAAAATTTACATCAAACAGTCATGTCACCGAAGGAAGGCTTTGGAAATTGAAGGAACTCCGTTGAAATTCCGTTGAAATGTAATTACAAAATAGATATGGCAAAAGTTAAAATCCAAACAACACTGGGCGACATCGTTGTTCGCCTTTACGATGAGACTCCGCTCCATCGCGATAACTTCCTGAAGCTCGCGAAGGAGGGATATTATGATGGGACGTTGTTCCATCGCGTGATCAAGAACTTCATGATTCAGGGAGGCGATCCCGACAGCAAGGGGGCTCCGGCAGGCGCACATCTCGGAGCCGGTGGTCCTGACTATACCATTCCGGCCGAGTTCAACCCCAACCTGATTCACAAGAAGGGAGCATTGGCCGCTGCTCGTCAGGGCGATGAGGTGAATCCGGAGAAGCGTTCAAGCGGCTCGCAGTTCTACATCGTGACCGGCGAAGTCTATAGCGCCGGCAAGCTGACCCAGATGGAGAAGCAGATGGAGCGCCAGCAGATGCAGCAGATTTTCGACGAACTGGTTGTGCAGCATCGCAGCGAGATACTGCAGCTCCGCAAGAATCGCGACAATGCCGGCCTGATGAAGTTGCAGGAGGACCTGCAGCAGCAGACTATGGCCAAGGCCAAGGAGATGGGGGCACCCAAGTATACCCCCGAGCAGCGCGAAGCCTACACCCAGGTGGGCGGTACGCCCTTCCTCGATCAGAATTACACGGTCTTCGGCGAGGTAGTCGAAGGTCTGGACGTAGTCGATAAGATTCAGCTCGTAGCCACTCAGCCAGGCGATCGTCCTGTCGAGGACGTTAAGATGCTGGAGGTAAAGGTGATTGAGTAAGAGCCGCCACAAACTTGTCGAAAGCTGTGCAAAAAGCCACAGCAAATGATTAGTATAAAAGAATAGCTATCCTCGCTACAATGCTTTGTAACGGGATAGCTATTATTCTGAATGCTATTAATCTCGTTGAGAGACCTTACAGAAACTCAACCTCGCCAGACTCGAGGTCGAAGAGGGCAGCAACGATCTTGATCTCGCCCTTCTCTTCCATCTCGCGCAGGATCTCGCTGCCATTGCGAACAGCGCTGACCATGTTGAGGGCATTCTGACGTGCAACCTCGTTCTGGAAAGCACCGTCCTCGACGTCGGTCGAATCGTTCTTCAGCTCCTCGATGGCTGGCTGAATCTTGGCCAACATGTCGGTCATATTACCGGCCTGTACGCCAGCGCAAGCCGAATGAACGGCACCGCACTGCTTGTGTCCCATCACGACTACTACCTTCGAACCTGAATGCTCGCAGGCGTATTCCATCGAACCCAGAACGTCACCGCTCACTACATTGCCGGCCACGCGGGTAACGAAGATGTCGCCTACGCCCTGGTGTAGCCGTAAGCGGGTGCAAAGGTAGGACATTTGTTGCCTCGTTGGTACTTTTTTGTTTACATTTCTGCCGTCGTACTTCTTTTCGTGTATCGTTTGCTGTATGCATCTTGCAATTGTCAACAGGTCTTTGCAGTGATACATAATAATCGCGCTTAGGCAAAACAAATCGCAAATTTCTCACAGCACAGGCTTTCACATTTGTGTAGAATGTTGTCTAAACGTGTAAAAATGCAAAAATGCGCAGAATTTTCGGCAAAACATTTGGCGGCATAACAAAAAATGCGTACATTTGCACTATATTTCTAACTTTAAAACTAATAAAATTCAGCACTCGCTGCTGCCGCCCGTGCATTCTGCATAGTGCAGTAGTAGACAAACCATCTTTCTTATTATGGGAACCAACAAGTATCCGCATCTGACCAGCCCCATAACCCTGGGCCGTGTCACTTTCCGCAACCGTATCTTCTCGGCACCTATGGGTGCTCCCGACATTACCGCCGACTGCTGTCCGGGTCCTCGAACCCAGGGCTTCTATGAGCTTCGAGCCAAAGGCGGTGCAGCCTCGGTCACCGTCAGCGAACTTGTAGTGCATCCCGAGACCGATGCCAGCCACATGCTGCATCTCAACCTCGAGACCGTAGGATGTCTGCCTGCACATGTCTTTGTGGCCGATGCCATCCGTCGTCACGGGTCAGTGCCAAGTATCGAGCTCTCGCACTCTGGCCAGTATGCAGGTACTTATATGGCCGACAAGAACAAGAAAGCAAGCCTCTGCCAGTGGGGACCCAGCGAAGGCACTCGTCCTGACGGACGTCCTGTCAAGGCGCTCTCGAAGGAACAGATTGCCGACATCGTCAAGGCATACGGCGAGAATGCCGCTCTCTGCAAGCGTGCCGGTTACGAGATGATCATGGTACACTGCGGTCATGGCTGGCTTATCCATCAGTTCCTGTCGCCTTACCTCAACCATCGTACCGACGAGTATGGCGGTTCGCTCGAGAATCGTATGCGCCTTTGTCTGGAAGTCCTCAAGGCTGTACGCGAAGCCGTAGGCCCTGGCTTCCCTATCGAGGCACGTATCAGCGGCAGCGAGCTCTTCGACGGCGGCTATGGCATTGAGGATGGCATCAAGATAGCACAAGCCATCGAGCCATGGGTCGATATGATTCACGTTTCGGCTGGTTCTTACCAATTCGGCTTCTTCAATACTACGCCTCCTATGTTCGACCCTCATGGTGTCAACGTATGGCTGGCTGCCGAGATCAAGAAGCACGTCACCAAGCCCGTGGCTACCATTGGCGGTCTGAGCGATCCTGCCCAGATGGAGGAAATCATCGCTTCGGGCAAGGCCGATGTCGTCTATATGGCTCGTCAGCTGTTGGCCGACCCATACCTCCCACAGAAGGTCATGGCACAGCAGGACGACCGCATCGTGCGTTGTCTGCGTTGCTATACCTGTATGGCCGAACGCCCTGTGACCTTCACTCGTCGTTGCGCTGTCAACCCGCTCATCGGTCGTGAGATTGAAGGCATGGAGGTTACACCTGCAGCTCGCAGCAAGAAGGTGCTGGTCGTTGGTGGTGGCGTGGCCGGCCTCAAGGCTGCTCATACGGCAGCACTGCGTGGACATAAGGTCATCCTGTGCGAGAAGTCAGATGCCGTGGGTGGCATCCTGAAGTCCGAACAGGCTATACCTTTTAAATATGAAATGTATCAGCTCGGTCCATCGCTCGAACGTCAGTGTCTTGACGAAGGCGTCGAGATTCGTCTTAACACCATCGTTACTCCTGAATATGTCGAGGCAGAGAAGCCCGATGCTGTCATCCTGGCCGTAGGATCTACACCTCTTGTTCCACAGCTTCCGGGCATCGATGGCGATAATGTTGTCATCGTCAACAACTACTACCTCGAGAAAGACAAGGTGGCTGACGAGGTGGTTGTCCTTGGCGGCGGCTTGGCTGGTTGCGAGTGCGCTGTTCATCTCGGCATGGAGGGCAAGAAGGTTCACCTGGTGGAGATGCGCGACACCTTGGCTCCGGATTGTAACATCCGTAACCGTCCGATCCTGATGCGCAAGGTGGCCGAGTTTACCACCGCTCATACCGAGTATGCGGGCCTTCGCATCACACCCGAGGGCGTCATCTGCCGCGATAAGGAGGGCAAGGAAGTTCTCGTGCCAGGCAAGACCGTTATCTGCGCCGTTGGCCAACGTGCCAACCGTAAGGATGTCGAGGCGCTTCGCCTGTGCGCACCTTATGTCCGTGAGGTAGGCGACTGTGTGCGTCCGGCCAATATCACCAAGGCCATCTACGAGGGCTATCACGCAGCATTGGATATCTGATTTCGGGAATCAAACATCACAAAAAAATATCTGTTTCAAAATGAAAAGCATCAAAATCCTATTGGCTGCAGCAGCCTTGTGTGCAGCAACATCTGTGGATGCACAGACGCTGAAGATGCAGCACCAGGTGGTACGTGTGACTGCCTACGAAGCATCGACAGCCGTGAATCTGGTAGTAGTAAAGCCAGAAGTAAAGGTCGAAACCCTTGACCCCAAGTCGTTTACCGTCGAGACCAATGGCGTGGAACGCATCGTCAAAGCCATCTATACCTGCGACGATCGTGGTGAATGGTGTGACAATGGAGACTATCTGGCTTTCGGCCTTGAGAATGTAGCCGACCGTAAGGCACAGCCGCTCGTTGCCATGGGCCGAGGCACATGGAGCACATCCTATCCTGTGAAGGTCGCCTTGGCCAAGGGCAAGACCCTCAAGGCTGGTGGCAAGAAATATACTGCCGTTGAGTGCGAGACCCCTCATGCTTTGCGCAATTTCCTCTCTGAGTCCGACTTCTTCCGTCGCGGCACCTATACCGGTATCGCTACTGGCAAGACCGGCAATCAGACATTGACCTATGGCGCCTACGAGCCTCAGGCCTTGAAGCTCGATGGCAAGAAGAACCCGCTGATTATCTGGCTGCACGGCGGCGGCGAGGGCGGTACCGACGTGTCTATCGCATTGATGGGCAACGAGGTGGTGTCGCTGATCCGTGAGGACATCCAGTCGCACTTCACTACCGAGGGTGGCGACAAGGGTGCATACGTGTTGGCCGTTCAGTGTCCTACCATGTGGATGGATACCTCGAAGGGTATGGG
>JAZUEP010000106.1:0-26308 GCA_045640225.1 Bacteroidales bacterium
CGCTTGTTCATTAAGGCAATATCAACTGCATAGACCTTCTCCTGGGTAACTCGAATCTTACTTTTGGGAGAAAACTTCTTGACACCTGTTAGCAGATAAGCTTGTTTCAGATAACTGATATAGTTTCGAACCGTGTTAGCAGACTTAAAATTGAAGGTCTCGGCAAGATCTGGCACAGAAATAATGATAGGAGATACGTTCAGTATGTGATTGGCAAGATTCTCAAACTGAGCCGGGAATGCAATGTTATAACGTTGCTCAATATCTCGTTTCAAAATATTGTCAACGAGGTTTGAGATATACTTCTTGTCGTTTTTTATAACCATCAGTTCAGGAAATCCTCCTTTTTTTAGGTATTCATCAAAACAATTTCGCTGATCAGCAATTCCTTTGGTCGTACGTAATGAATAGTCAACGCCTTTCATCTTGCAATATTCCACAAACGAAAATGGATAGAGTTCTATCTCGCTGCTTCTACCCGTCAGATGCGTTGCCAGATCACTACTCAGCAGTTTTGCATTGCTACCCGTCAGGATGACATGCATTTTGTTTCGAAGTAAGCGATTGACAAATAATGGCCAACCGTCAACATTCTGTATCTCGTCTAGAAATATATACTTGAAATCACCATATATAATATATAGAACTTCAAGCACATCATTCAGCTGGTTGGTTTCAAGATTTTTAAGACGCTCATCATCAAAATCCGCATAAGCAAAAGTAACATTGGCTCCCGCAAGAGTCTGAAGACAAAGTGTTGATTTGCCACTTCTACGCACTCCGATTACTACTTGAGCCTGAGGACTGTTCAAATCCACAAGACTCTCTTCGTTGCGTGAACAAAGAGTATCGTCTGACCAGTTCTCGATTTCTTTCTTCTGGTCATTCAATATTATCTCCAGTGTTCTCTTGTCTATGAATACTTGTTTATTGGCCATATTGTAATCTGTTTTGTGCTGCAAAGATAACGAAAAAGATAATTCCATTGCCTTATTTTACAAATTTTCTACTCTTTCATTGCCTTATTTTACAAAAATTCGAGATTTTCATTGCCTTATTTTACAAAAAACGAGGTTTTCATTGCCTTATTCTGCAAATATGATAATAAAGAGGTAGCAAATGATTAGCGCAGAGACAATTTTTAGCGTAACGCAACTTACGTTACGCAATAAACGACATTGTAGAATATTTGCTAATCACGAGTTCCTAGCTCACTTCATTGCTAATCACGAGTTCCCTCGTTTCACTCAGGATGACGTGAGGGAGTGTCAAAAGACACGCCCTCACGTGAATAAGGAAGAATGTTGGCGAAGATTCTGCCTTCTCGCGGCGGGGAGCACTAATCTGTTGACAAAATAGTGCTCCGAAAAACGAGCGAGGGCATTCTGGCGGAAAACTGCTCCTCCGAGATTTGCGGAGGAGCAATTTTGGCGAAAAATGCTCCTCTGAGATTTGCGGAGGAATAGTTTTGGCGAAAAGTGTTCCTCTGAGATTTGCGGAGGAATAGTTTTGGCGAAAAGTGCTCCTCTGAGATTTGCAGAGGAATAGTTTTGGCGAAAAGTACTCCTCCGAGATTTGCGAAGGAATAGTTTTGGCGAAAAGTGCTCCTCTGAGATTTGCGGAGGAATAGTTTTGGCGAAAAGTGCTCCTCCGAGAGTTTTTATGGCTCCCTGAGTGAAAGGAGGGGAAAGGAGTTAGAAATAAAAACTCTCCGGACTCCACTACTTGCCGCATAATATAGCTCGTGACGGCACGTGAGAGTAAAAGAATCCTCGTGTTTATAACTCCATTCAACTTCTTACACTCTGCGAGAGAAGAGAGAATGACGGCAATCGGTCAGCAATTCCGCTAAATTCCTTCTTGATAATACCAAGTTATTATTTGTTTGTTCCTATGTATAGATTTTAGAGGCGAAAAATTTGGAGGTTTCGGAAAAAGGCCGTATCTTTGCAGCGCGTAAGTACGAACTATTATTATATATATAATGTATCGAGGCGGCAAGACAGGATTCAGAGACACGATGGTGACCATAGCGATGGCCGCCATGGTGCTGATGCTGCATCCCGTGCAGGCACAGACGGCTGTGAACGACAGCCTGCTGCAGCTGTGCGAACGCCTGGAGCGCGAAATCAACAGCGGACAAAGCACCGACTATGTGCGCGACATCGAGCAGCTGAAGCACTTCGAAGCATCGGACGAGGCCTCAGCCCTACCCGATACGGTAAGCCTGCGCATCGACCAGACGCTGGCCCTGTTCCATCAGAACGTCGACACGGATTTCCCTTCGGCCCTGAGCTACGGCTTCAAGGCCCTCGAGGCTGCCCGACGCCTGCAGAGCCTCGAGGCCGAATCGGCATCGCTGAACCTGCTGTCGAGCATCTACTTCCTGAAGAACGACACCATCGGCCTCGGCTATGCCCGCGAGGCGCATCGCATCAGCCAGCAGCTGGACCTGAAGGGCCCGTTGTACACTTCGAGCTGCAATATCGCCAACTTCCTGTTCAACCTGGAACGCTACGACGAGGCGATGGATTATCTGCAGAAGGCCTTCGACCTGGTGCAGCAACAAGGCAAGACGGGCGAGTTGCAGTACCTGTATGCCTTCCTGGGCGACCTGTACGACCACCTGGGCGACAAGCTGCAGGCCGAGCAATACTACCGATACTCGATCATCGACCTGCCGGCCACCACGAACTACGACCGCCTGTATGCCAGGATCTGCTATGCCCTGTTCTTCGCCAAGAATCGCCACTACGAGCAGGCCCTGTCGCTGCTGAACGAGGTTGAGCGCAAGGCGCGCGAATGGAACATCACTACCTTCGACCGCGAGATCTATACCCACCGTGCCGACGTCTACGAGCAGACGCATCGCTACCAGGAGGCGCTGGCCGACTACAAACGGGCGGTGGCCGAGAAGGAACGGCTGGTGAACGACGAGAAGGAGAAGGCCGTACGCGTGATGGAGCTGAAGTATGAGGTGGCACGCGAGCAGGAGAAGAACGCCCTGCAGCACGTCGAGATGCTCGAGAAGGACCGTCGCACCCTGCTCATAGCGGGCCTGAGCCTGCTGCTGCTGATCTCGGCCATCTTCCTGTGGATACTGAACCAGAGGCAGAAGCGTCGCTACGAGGAGATTGTACGCCAGCAGCTGGAGATGCTCGAAGCCAGCGAACGCCAGCATACCCTGGCCCTGCAGCACATCGAGGAACGACAGGCCGAAGCGGCCGCCACAGCCTCGGCATCGGCCACGACCCTGACGACACGAAGCGGCCTTGACCTGTGCGAACAGCTCGAGCAGATGATGCTTCGCGACAAGGTATATTGCGACCCGCTGCTGAGCATCGACAAGCTGGCCGAGATGCTCGACACGAACCGCACGTACCTGTCGAAGGTGATCAACGAGCAGCTGCAGACGTCGTATTCGAACTACATCAACCGCCTGCGCCTCGAGGAGGCCATCCGTCGCCTGAGCAACCTGGCCGACGAGACGTCGATGAAGGACCTGGCACCGATGATAGGCTTCAATTCGCAGTCGTCGTTCTACACATTGTTCAAGAAACGCTATGGCATCACGCCCACGCTCTACCGCGAGAACGTGAAGCGAATGGCAACCCAATAACCGCATATTGGTTGCAAAAAGATACAAAAACGGGCAAAAACTCGTCCAGAAGTGTTCAAAATTGTACATTTTACGATTTTGGCACTTCTTTTTTATTGAATGTACGCGTATTTTACGTATCTTTGCTGCGGCTTTTCGGCCCAAACGCGACATCACAACAATCATCATAACAAACCACAAACAAAACAAAACGAAACAGTATGAAGAAGCTTCTACTTACCGCAATGGCCGGTGCCCTCTGCCTGACAGGCATGGCTGAGCGCCAGTTGCAGAGTATGGTTTCGGCCGACGGCAACACGATCAACATCCGTTCGTGCGTCGACCAGAAACTGCTGGACATCCTCAAGGACAAGGCTCCTGAGGCACGTACCACCACCCCAGCCCAGAAGAAGGCCCCACTGGCCCGCCCTGCTGCCAGCACGATGCGCAAGGCCAAGGCCGAGGCTGAGACCATCGAGTACACGGCTTTTGCCAAGTCGCTCTACGAGAACGGCTACACCTACAGCTACGAGAATGGCGACATGAGCTCGTACAAGGTAACCATCACCTTCGACGGTGACAAGGCCACGTTCACCAACCTGTTCAACATCGACGAGGCATACGCTGGCTACGGCCACATCCAGTACGACATGACGGGCGACTACGATGCCGAGACCGGTAAGATCACCTTCGAGACCCCAATGGACTTCGAGGACGGCTGCGAGTTCGGCTACGTCTATGGCTACTACACCGGCATCGTACGCGGTGGTTACGCCAACGAGAACGCAGGCTTCGACGCTTCGTGCGGCATCCTGTCGTTCACCGTATCTGAGGACCGCAAGCAGATCACTTCGGACCAGAACATGATCCTGATGTTCGGCACTGGCACCCAGGGCTACAACATGACGGGCATGAAGTTCATCAACCTGTATGCTCCACAGGAGGGCAGCAAGGTAATCAGCATGAGCAGCGATGTCATCAGCTTCCGCGAGGACATCTTCCCTGAGCTGTCTGAGACCAAGTCGCTGCTGTTCGCCAACGTCGGCGCCGAGCCTGCCGAGTTCGTAGTTGACTGCGAGTCGGAGGGCGATGCCATGTCGGCCGACCCTGTATCGGGCACCATCGAGCCAATGTCGCTGCTGACCGTCGACGTGACCTTCACCCCACAGGAGGAGGGCCAGTACGAGGGCATCATCACCCTGGTTACCGAGACCGACGAGTACATCATCTCGGCTACAGGCGCCTGCGTCGGTGGTCCTGACTACTCGGGCCTCGTCAAGAGCGGCGAGTTCAAGTTCAGCACCGGCATGGAGTTCCCATGGCAGCTGGGCGACCAGAACGGCAATCCTATCGCACGTTCGACCAACATCATGATCTACGGCGACTCATGGCTGAAGGCCAAGTTCACCGTACCTGAGGGCAAGATCGCTACCATCAGCTGGAAGGGCAACTCGTTCGTATCGCAGTACTTTGCCAGCCAGGCCACCGTCACCAACGACTACGGCGACCAGATCTTCACCTCGTGGATGGACTATGAGGAGTTCGACGGCTCGAGCAAGTTCGCCCCAGGCGAGCACTACCTGCTCTTCAACTACAACGTAAGCTATGCCGGCTACACCACCGAGGACGACTGGATGATGGTCTGCGACTTCGAGACCTCGTACGAGGATCTGCAGGAGGCCAACTCGGTACTCGAGAGCGGCGACGTGATGCAGTATGGCAACTTCCTGTCAGGCGAGAATTCGTCGTACAAGAACATCGTGCTGCAGAACCTTGGCTCGAACCCACTGAAGGTTACCGGCGTAAAGAGCAGCGACAACTTCAAGCTCTATCCTACTGACGATGCTGCCGAGACCATGGGCCGCCTGAACGTAAGCGTAGAGTTCGTAGGCGCTGAGGCTGGCAAGTACGACGAGACCGTCGAGGTCAGCACCACGGCCGGCGACTACACCGTACAGTGCCTCGCCAACGTATACCAGACCCCTGACTACAGCAAGGTAATCTCGCCAGAGTCTGACCCAAGCATCGAGTTCACCTGGATCAACAATGCTGCCGATCCATTCATCCTCGACGAGGAGAAGAACCAGCTGGTCAACGCCAATGCCGGCCTCGACTCGGTAGCCAGCTACTCGTGGGTAAGCGTAGACTTCGTCATCCCACAGGGCAAGATGGGTCGCGTCAGCTGGGAGGCTTCGCTCGACGTTACCGGCCTCAACGAGGAGGGCTTCAACTCAGACATCGCATGGATTGACTTCATGTCATACCAGGGCTTCACCTTCGGCGGCATCAGCAAGGACTGCATGGCCTCGGATACGGTTTACGTCATCTTCGAAGGTGCCAATGCCTGGACCCCAGGCCTGAAGACCATCCAGTGGCGCTACAACAAGAACGGCGACGGCCACGTTGATGGTGCTGACGAGTTCCGCATCTGGAACCTCCGCGTCGACCTCGAGGACTTCGACGGCTTCGGCTACTCGCTCGACAAGGAGCAGCTCGACTTCGGTACCCTCTTCCAGGGCAAGAGCTCGACCCAGCGCATCATCCTCACCAACGAGGGCGCTGACCAGCTGATGATCGAGAGCGTTGAATACAACGGCCCAATCTCGTCAAGCTACATCCCATCGTACGGCTGCAGCTTCCACGGCCAGTTCTGGCTCGACTTCACCTTCACTGCCGAGGAGGCAGGCGCCTTCGAGGGTTCGATCGTGATGCACACCACCAGCGGCAACGACATCGTCATCCCATGCGTAGCTGACGTCCTGAGCACCGAGGGCTACCTGCTGGTAGGCGACTTCGAGGACAATGCCGAGGGCTGGACACGCGTCGATGCTGACGGCGACGGCAAGGGCTGGGATCTGCTCTGGAGCCTGTTCGGCGGCTATCCTGAGGGTCACACCCACAGTGGTGCCGACGGTCTTGGTTCGACCGCTTACTACTACTACTCACCAGACCTTGACCCAGACAACTGGACAATCTCACCTGCCATCGAGGTTCCTGCCGAGGGCGAGTACGAGCTGTCATGGTGGATCGGCGTCGAGGAGGACGAGTACGACTTCTGCCAGCACTATTACACCGTATACGTAGGCGAGGATGCTTCGGGCCTCGAGGATTCGATGGACGAGGTATTCAGCGAGCAGCTCGACCAGACCGGTTGGCAGCCACGTAGCCTCAGCCTGGCCGACTATGCCGGCAAGACCGTGAACGTGGCCTTCCGTCACCACATGAGCATGGGCATGCGCCTGCTGAAGCTCGACGACGTAATGGTACAGATGAACGACATCGTAGGCATCAAGGCTATCACCGACGTCAACACCACCAACCGTCAGGTTTACGGCATCAGCGGTGCTCGTCAGAACGGTCTCAACAACGGTGTGAACATCGTTCGCACGGTCAAGGCCGACGGTTCGGTCGACGTACAGAAGATCGTAAAGTAATCCGTACACGATGAACCGAATCCTATTATCTATCATCCTCTGCACTGTGTCCTCTGCGGCCAGTGCGGAGGTTGATTCGCTTTGCCTGACCCATTGCGACGGTCAGGTAGCCACATCGGGCACCATCGGCACTTCGGGCGAACAGGTAAACAGCGCGGCCACCCTCTTCACGGCCGACGACCTGACCGGCTTCGAGGGCAACCAGATCTGCACCATCCGTGCCGGCCTGGCCTCGCGCCTCAACGTCGACGAAGTCACCGTATGGGTACGCACCGACCTCGATGGACCGAACCTGGCACAAGGTACCGTCACCGAACTCACCAAGGGCTGGATGGACATCGACCTCGAGACCGAATACACCATCCCCGAAGCCACGGCCCTCTACATCGGCTACAGCTACCACCAGAAGAAGGCCGCAAAGTGCATCTCGCTGATCGAGGAGCAACGCGAAGGCGGCTTCTACATGCAGACGGCCGACAACGCCTGGGAGGACAAGAGCGACCAGGGCCTACTGAGCATCGAAGCCCTCGTGAAGGGCGACCACCTGCCACAGCTCGACCTCGACCTGCTGGCGGTCAATACCCCGGCCAACTATGTAGTGAACAACGAGCTCAGCTTCACGCTGACCGTCAAGAACCGCGCGGCTGCCACCGTGACGGGCTTCACCTCGGACGTTTCGGTCAACGGCCAGCTGCTGACCTCGCTACATTGCGACTGCCAGCTGGCGTATGGCGAGACCCAGCAATTCGACCTGGCCTTCGATCCAGGCCTGACCGACAAGGAGGTAGGCGCACAGCTGGAGGTCAGCATCACGGGCCTCGACAACGGCACGGACGAACGCCCCTCGAACAACACTCAGCAGACACGCTTCAACGTCGTACTGCACGAATACGTGCGTCACATGCTGATCGAGGAGTTTACGGGCGAAGCCTGTGTGAACTGTCCACCGGCCGCACAGATGGTACACGAGATGCTCGAGACGCCGGGTTATGCCGAGCGTGTCAGCGTCGTCTGCCACCATGCCGGCTACTACACCGACTGGCTCTCGACCAACAATGCCGAGGACTACTGCTGGTTCTTCAACTCCGGCGGCTCGACCTTCGCACCGGCCTTCATGTGGGACCGTCTGAAGATCGAGGGCAAATCGCCTGTCACCAACCGTCCGACCGACCTCAGCTCGATGCTGTCGCTGATCGACCAGCGTCTGGCCATGAGCAGCTGCTGCTACGTCGGAGCTTCGGCCACCTACGATCCGGAAGAGATGAAGCTGCACGTCCACGTCGAGGGCGATCGTAGCATGTCGTTCTGCAACACGCCGGCACGCGTCACCGTCTTCGTCACCGAGGACAACATCAAGGCCCGTGCCCAGACAGGTTCGGACGGCAACTTCTACCACCAGCATGCCCTGCGCTCGTACAACGCGACGTTCGGCTCGATCATCGAGTGGAAGGAGAACGATACCTTCGAGTACGACTGCGACCTGACGATGAAGAGCTCGTGGAAGCTCGAGGACTGTCACATCGTGGCCTTTGTGGCCTCGTACGACAGCAACGATCCCTGCAACTGCGAGGTGGAGAACAGCTGCGAAATCGCTTTCCCTGTCGACGAAGCAGGCATCGAAACCGTACACGAGGACAGCGCCTCGACGACCGGAATTGTCCGCATCGCGCCACAAATGGTAGGTTTGCCATGCGGTCAGTACCTGATCGGCGGCCAGCGTATCGTGGTCGAATAAGCCGCGATTTTGCAATCTGTACACGTCAGTTCGGAAAAATAATTACAATTTTGTAACAAGACGTTTCCATGAGGTAACATTTTTGCCTCGGTGGTTGTGCAAAAGACAGACATCTAATATCTTTGCACCACCAAATCGAAACAATGATTGTGTGTAGTTAATATTTAAGAATGACGTGTAGTTAATACAAAAGGCACTATTGCCTACGGCCCTCACAGACGCGAGTCAGTGAGGGTTCGACTTTTTTTGTGGGTCAATGTTTGGAATGTTGGCCGAAAGTGCGTATCTTTGCACCCGAAAATTATGATCGCAATGGAACCAACCAGACTCTGGAACCGCAACTACCTGCGGACGTGGGGTGCCAACTTCACGCTGTTCTTCTCGTTCATGCTCGTCGTTCCGCTGCTGCCTATCTACCTGCAGGAGCGCTTCGGAGCATCGAAGGAGCTGATTGGCGTGGTGCTGAGCGGCTACACGCTGGTGGCCATGCTGACACGCGCCACGAGTGGCTATGTGGTCGACCGCTATCCGCGCAAGCTGGTGCTGGTGCTGGGCTTCGTGGGCCTCTTCGGCTTCTACTTCGGCTACCTGCTGGCCGGCTCGCTGATACTGTTTGCCCTGGTGCGCACGCTCCACGGTCTGCCCTTCGGTATCGCCACGGTGGCCAACAGCACGGTGGCCATCGACGTGCTTCCGGCCAAACACCGCGCCGAAGGCATCGGATACTACGGCCTGTCGAACAACGTGGCCACGGCCATCTCGCCTACGGTGGGCCTCTGGATCTACGAGACGTGGCACAACTTCGACCTGCTGTTCATGTGCTCGCTGGCCGTAGCGGCTGTGGGTGTATGGTGTGTTGCTACATTAGCCCCCCTCGAAGCCCCCCTCGGGTCCCCCCAAGGGGGGAGGACGGAAGATAGTCCGATGGAACCAGGTGTAGACAGGATCGAGGATAAGAATGAGGATGAGGGATGCGGCGAGGGGGACTGGCAAACGACGTCGGCCATCGTGCGATGGATAGGGCGCTTCTATCTGGCGCGAGGCTGGGCCCAGGGCGTGGCCATTGCCTGCTTCAGCTTTGCCTATGGCGTGGTGAGCACGTACGTAGCCATCTACGGACGCGAGGAACTGGGCATCACGGGCGGTTCGGGCGTGTTCTTCGCCTTGCTGGCATCGGGTCTGATCGTGTCGCGCCTGTTCGGCAGCCGTAGCCTCCGTCGCGGCCTCATCGTACGCAATGCCACGATCGGCACGTGCCTCAGTTGCCTGGGATACCTGATGTTCGCAGCCCTGCCTAACGAGGTAGGATACTATGGTTGTGCCATCCTGGTGGGCCTGGGCAACGGCCACCTCTGGCCGGCTTTCCAGTCGATGTTCATCGCCCTGGCTTCGGCCTCGAAGCGCGGCGTGGCCAATGCCTCGTTGCTCACGTCGTGGGATCTGGGCGTCGGCCTTGGCGTGGTGACGGGCGGTTCGCTGATCGAGCGCATGGGCTACCATACGGCCTTCTGGGCAGGATGGGCCGTCGAGGCTGCAGGCGTGGTTTTCTACCTGCTCTACGTCCGGCGCAAGTACTCGCGGATGACGGCTTAACGCATCGTAAGTTGCTAACCACGAAATACAAACCTCCGGCAAAACGGAGGTTTTGTGCGCTTTGACACATTTAAAATAATAAATAGTATCCATCCAATCGCATTATTTATTATCTTTGCGCGCATATTTTGCGCTGGTAATTCAGAATTCATAATTCATAATTGAGAATTCATAATTCATAATTGAGAATTCATAATTCATAATTTGCCTCGCATCGTAATTCGTAATTTGCTTTAGCACCGTAATTCGTAATTCGTAATTTGTAATTTGCTTTAGCATCGTAATTCGTAATTGCTTTAGCCCGTAATTCGTAATTCGTAATTCGTAATTTATATTTGAAAAATATATGATGACCGCAAAAGAAATCCGCGAGAGCTTCCTGAAGTTCTTCGCATCGAAGGGATGCACCATCGTCCCCTCTGCCCCTATGGTACTGAAGGGCGACCCTACCCTGATGTTCACCAATGCCGGCATGAACCAGTTTAAGGATATCATCCTCGGCAACGTCGAGAAGAAGTTCTCGCGTGCTGCCGACTCGCAGAAGTGCCTCCGTGCCAGCGGCAAGCACAACGACCTCGAGGAGGTAGGCCACGATACCTATCACCACACGATGTTCGAGATGCTGGGCAACTGGTCGTTCGGCGACTACTTCAAGGAGGAGGCCATCTCGTGGGCTTGGGAATACCTGGTCGACGTACTGAAGCTCGATCCCAAGAACCTCTACGCTACCGTCTTCGAGGGTGCGCCTGAAGAGGGTGTAGAGCGCGACAACGAGGCTGCCTCGATCTGGGAGCGCTTCCTGCCTAAGGACCACATCCTGAACGGCAACAAGCACGACAACTTCTGGCAGATGGGCGACACGGGTCCTTGCGGTCCTTGCTCGGAGATCCACTACGACTCGCGCAGCGAGGAGGAGAAGGCACAGGTCAGCGGCCGCGACCTCGTGAACCACGATCACCCACAGGTCATCGAGATCTGGAACATCGTCTTCATGCAGTACAACCGCATGGCCGACGGTTCGCTCGAGAAGCTGCCTGCCCACGTCATCGACACCGGCATGGGCTTCGAGCGTCTGGTTCGTACCCTGCAGGGCAAGACCTCGAACTACGATACCGACGTCTTCCAGCCTATCATCCAGGTGATCGGTGCCCTGAGCGGCAAGCAGTATGGCGTAGAGGAGAAGACCGACGTGGCCATGCGCGTACTGGCCGACCACATCCGTACCATCTCGTTCGCCATTGCCGACGGCCAGCTGCCATCCAACGCCAAGGCCGGCTACGTAATCCGTCGTATCCTGCGTCGTGCCGTACGCTACGCCTATACCTACCTCGGCCAGAAGGAGGCATTCCTCTACAAGCTGCTGCCTATCCTCATCGAGACCATGGGCGAGGCTTATCCTGAGCTCAAGGCCCAGAACGAACTCATTGTCCGCGTCATCAAGGAGGAGGAGGACTCGTTCCTCCGTACCCTCGAGAACGGCATCAAGCGCATGGACAACATCATGGCCGACACCAAGGCTGCAGGCAAGACCGTCATCGACGGCAAGGAGGCCTTCACCCTGTTCGACACCTATGGCTTCCCACTCGACCTCACCGAGCTTATCGCCCGCGAGAACGGCATGACCATCGATGAGGAAGGCTTCAAGCAGAATATGCAGGCCCAGAAGGAGCGCGCCCGCAACGCTGCTGCCGTCGAGAACGGCGACTGGGTAGAGCTTCACGCTGGTACCACCGAGTTCGTAGGTTACGACTTCACCGAGGCCGAGACCGAGGTGCTGCGCTACCGTCAGATCAAGCAGAAGAACAAGACCTTCTACCAGATCGTACTCGAGAAGACGCCATTCTACGGCGAGATGGGTGGTCAGGTAGGCGACAAGGGCGTGCTGGTCTTTGGCGGAGACACCGCCGAAAACGGAGGCGAGGAGATCAAGGTGATCGACACCAAGCGCGAGAACAACCTGGCCGTACACATCGTCGAGCAGCTGCCACAGGATATCACTGCTCCGGTCCTCGCTAAGATCAACGCCGAGGATCGTACCGCGCTGGAATGCAACCACACGGCTACCCACATCCTCGACTACTGCCTGCGTGCTGTGCTCGGCACTCACGTCGAGCAGAAGGGTTCGCTGGTATCGCCCGAGAGCCTCCGCTTCGACTTCAGCCACTTCCAGAAGGTGACCGACGAGGAGCTTCGTGCCGTTGAGCACCTGGCCAACCAGATGGTACGCGAAGGCATCCAGCTCGAGGAGCATCGCAACATGCCTATCGACGAGGCCAAGAAGATGGGCGCCATCGCCCTCTTCGGCGAGAAGTATGGCGACGAGGTACGCGTCGTGAAGTTCGGTCCTTCGGTCGAGCTTTGCGGTGGCTGCCACATCTCGAACACCGGCCGCATCGGCATGATCCGCATCGTCATGGAGACCTCCGTTGCCGCTGGCGTACGTCGTATCGAGGCCATCACCGGCAAGGCTGTCGAGCAGATGCTCGACGCCCAGCAGGACATGATCCGCGAGCTGAAGGATATGTTCAACAACGCCAAGGACCTCGCCGCTGCCGCCAAGAAGCAGCAGGAGGAGAACGCCGAGATGAAGAAGCAGATTGCCGAGTTCAAGGCCCAGCAGGAGGCTGCACTCAAGAAGGAATTCCTGGGTCAGGCTACCGAGATCAAGGGCATCAAGGTGGTCTGCATCAAGGCTACGCTCGAGGCCGATTCGATCAAGAACATCGCCTTCCAGCTCCGTGCCGAGAACCAGAACCTCATCGTTGTTGCCGGTACCGAGTATCAGGGCAAGCCTCTGCTCACCGTTGCCATCAGCGACGACGTGAAGGCTCAGGGCTACAACGCCGGCATGATGGTCAAGAATGCTGCCAAGCTCATCCAGGGCGGCGGCGGCGGTCAGCCTCACTTCGCTCAGGCAGGCGGCAAGAACGCCGAGGGCCTCAAGGCTGCCGTCGATAGCATTCTGGAGGCTATCAAGGGCTGAGAAGGTAAAAAGATAAAAAGGTATCTCGACCAACAGATAAATCGGTGAAAAAGTTTCTCTCTACAATACTCGTAGTCCTTGCATCAGTCAGCATCATGCTGGCCGATGCAAAGATTACGTTTACGAAGACGACTCACGACTTCGGCTCGATACAGGAGAAGGACGGCGACGTGACCGTCCAGTTCGAGTTCACCAACGAGGGTGACACCCCGTTGCTCATCACCCGCGCGACGGCCAGCTGTGGATGTACCACACCTACGTACCCCAAGAAGCCTCTCCGCCCAGGCGAGAAGAGTGCCATCGAGGTAACCTATCATGCCAAGGGACGTCCAGGTCCTTTCGACAAGAGCATCTACGTCTACTCGAACGACACGAAGAACGAGCGCCTGATGCTGACCATCACGGGCAACGTAATCAGCTCGACCGGCATGCGCGAAAGCTATGTCGAGGAGCTGGGCGCAGGACTCCGACTGAAGACGCTGTCGCTCAACTTCTTCGACGTCTACCCCGGCCGTGCCTTCCGCACCCGCACGCTGGCCTTCTACAACGAGGGTTCGTCGCCCATGAGCCTGTCGTTCCGCAACGTGCCCAAACACCTGCACATCGAGTGCGAGCCAGCCGAGGTACAGCCTAAGGGCGAAGGCCGCATCATGGTGACCTACGAGACCGACAAGGTGAAGGACTGGGGTCCACGCAACGATCAGTTCGACATCATCGTGCGCGGCTCGGAGACTCAGATGCACGACAACCGCATCACCGTCATGGCCGACATCTGGGAGGACTTCAGCGACCTCACCAAGGAGCAGCGTCGTCAGGCGCCCGAGATCGAGGTACAGAGCACGACCATCAACTTCGGCCGTAGCAGCGAGGCCCGCACCCAGGAGCTCACGATCCGCAACACCGGACACGAAAAGCTCGTGATCCGCAAGCTGATGAACGACGAGGCCGACGCCTTCACCACCAGCCTCGGACAGACCACGCTGAAGCCCGGCGAGGTGACCCGCCTGAGCGTCACGTTCGACCCCGACAAGACGTCGAAGCGCAGCATCAACCAGCACATCACCATCATCAGCAACGACCCAGCCAATTCGCGCGTCCTCGTGAATCTGAAGGCCAGCAAGTGATTCGGCCGACAGACGTGACAGCCGTACGGTGTCCGAAATTGGCAAACATAGGTTTCAAAGCGGACTTGAATAGCAGAATATCGTCTGTTTATCGGACGATATTTTGCTTTTTTTGTGCATAATACATTTTTAAATATTATATTTGCAGCGCAAAAGAGGTTCGCCTCTTCTGTAGTGAAGATGAAAAACAATACTAATACTTAAAACAATACAACAATGGCTTATTTAACAAACGATAAACTGGTCATTGTCGGTGCAGCCGGCATGATTGGTTCGAACATGGTTCAGACAGCTCTCACGATGAAGCTCACTCCTAACATCTGCCTCTACGACGTTTACGCTCCAGGTCTGCAGGGCGTAGCCGAGGAGATGTTCCACTGCGGTTTCGAAGGTGCCAACATCACCTGGACTACCGACGTAAAGGAGGCCTTCACCGACGCTAAATACATCATCTCATCAGGTGGCGCTCCACGTAAGGCCGGCATGACCCGCGAGGACCTGCTGAAGGGCAACTGCGAGATCGCACGTGGCCTGGGCGAGGACATCAAGGCTTACTGCCCTGACGTCAAGCACGTGGTCATCATCTTCAACCCAGCCGACCTCACCGGTCTTGTTACCCTGCTCTACTCTGGCCTGAAGCCAAGCCAGGTTACTACCCTCGCTGCTCTCGACTCAACCCGTCTGCAGTCTGCCCTGGCCAAGAAGTTCGGCGTTCCACAGTCGAGCATCACCGGCTGCCGCACCTTCGGCGGTCACGGCGAGCAGATGGCTGTATTCGGCAGCCAGGTCAAGGTTGGCGATCGCGTCCTGGCCGACATCATCGGTACCGACGAGTTCCCAGCTGAGGAGTGGGCACAGATGAAGGTCGACGTTACCAAGGGTGGCGCCAAGATCATCGAGCTCCGCGGCCGTTCTTCATTCCAGAGCCCATCGTACTGCTCAGTCGAGATGGTACGTTCGGTTATGGGCGGCGAGCCATTCCGTTGGCCTGCAGGCACCTACTGCAACGATGCCAAGTACAACCACATCATGATGGCTATGAACACCACCATGGACGAGCGCGGTTGCACCTACGTTGAGCCACAGGGCACTCCTGAGGAGCTTGCCAGCCTCGACGCTTCGTACGAGCACCTCTGCAAGATGCGCGACGAGCTCGTAACCCTTGATATTGTTCCTGCAATCAGCGAGTGGAGCAAGATCAATCCTAACCTCTAATCCTCTTTTCGGATCAAATATCGCCCTCCGCTTCGACACGTTGCGGAGGGTTTTTTAATTGAGTTTTATATCATGCGCTTGCTTCTGCTTCTCTCATTGCTTACGGTCATAGGCATCGCCAATGCCCAGACCACGCTTTCGTCCTGCCTCGACGCCAAGGACTTTGCCAGCCATTGGACCATCGAGAGCGAATCGCCCGATTATAAGGTGAGCAACATAGGCGACACACTCGAGGTCGTTGCGCCGAAGGGACTGACCCTGTGGCGTAACGAGAAGCTGTCGGGCCGCACGGTCATCGAGTACGATGCCTGCCTGATGGACGAAGGACTCGACAGCGACCGCCCCAGCGACCTAAACTGCTTCTGGATGGCTACGGATCCCGGCGTGAGCGATGGCTCGGTCTTCCGCCGGCTGAAGCAACGCAACGGCGTCTTCAAGCGTTGCTATACCCTGCAGCTCTACTACCTGGGGTACGGCGGCAACCACAACACGACGACCCGCTTCCGCCGCTATCGTGGCGAAGGCAACCAGGTGGCGCGCGACGCAGAACTGCCCGACAGCCTGCGGCCAGCCATCTTGGCCGAGTATACCGATGCGACCCACCTGAACCGCCCCAACCGCTGGCGCCACATCCGGCTGGAGGCCGACGGCATGCGCATACGTTACTATATCGACGGGGAGTGTCTGGTGGACTATCGCGACCCACAGCCGTCGACCGAAGGATGGTTCGGCCTGCGCACCACATGGAGCCGCCTGCGCCTGACCAACTTCACCTGCCATACCGAGCCGCTGTCCGAGCAGCCGCAATCCGGCATCACCTTACGATGGATCGAACGCCCCCAGCAGGCCGATTCGCTGGCCGTACGCTTCGGCGTACCGTTTGGCCGCGGACAGGTGCACGTGGGCGACAACTTCGTACTCGACGGAACCGACCTCGACTTCTACCCCCTGGCCTATTGGCCTGACGGATCGCTGAAATGGGGAGGCTTCGCCGGCTGGATTGCCAACGACCACGAGCAGTATTGCCTGCGGCAGCTATCGCCACGCGAGGTTAAGGACCGCCAGAAAGCCTCGAAGCACAGAAGCAATAACGACGCGAGCGGACTGCAGCTACGCCAGACCGAGGCACAATACATCATCGAGAATGGCGAAAGCCGGTACTATCTGCCCCGTCTGTCTGGCCAACGCTGCCTGCTGGACAGCCTCACCTATCAGGGCCAGACCGCATGCCAACGCCTGAGGCTGACGGCCGACGACGAGACAGGCGTCCTCGACAGTACCATCGTCGAACGTCACACGCCACGACAGCTGGTCGTCAAATGCTGTGCCCACACCGAGGGCATCGCCTATAACGTACGCCTGTACTTCAACGCCGGCAGTCCGGCCGTCCGCATCGTGCATTCGCTGATCTATAACCGCACGGCCGAGCAACCCGCGCCACACAGCCTTGCCCTGCAGGCCGACCTGCCGTTGACCGAGCAGGCCTACAACCGCCACGTAGCATTCACCACCGACGACGGCCAGCTCTGGCACGAACCCGTACAACCCGTCACCGGCCGCCGTTCCTTGTCGCTCGACGGCAACGGCCGCGGACCCGAAACGCTCTACCACCAGCAGATGCAAGGCATGCCGCTGCCCGAACCGGAAGCCTTCAACGAGACGAACCGTGCCTATCTGCGCGACTGGGCCAAGTGGGACACTTACCGCCTGTCGCAGCTGATCGACGAGGGATTCTCCATCCGCAAGAGCGCCAAGGCTCCGTCGCAGACGCCCTGGATCGGAACGTACGGCGGGCGTCGCTCATCGGGCGGCATGTTCGTGGGCGAGACGGGACACGGCCTGGCCCTGGCCATGCACGACTTCTGGCAGAGCTATCCGTCGACCCTGCTTGTCGAAGGCGCTACCCAGCCGCTGGCCACGCTGACCGTCTACCTGTGGAGCCCCGAGGCCGAGCCGATGGACCTACGCCACTACGACACCGAGGCCCACGGACTGGACGCCGCCTACGAGGACATACAGCAAGGCATGAGCACGCCACAAGGCATCGGCCGCACGACGACGCTGATGCTACAGCCTACCACCGGCTTCAACGGCGCCACGGAGCTCAGTGCCCTGCTCAACAGCCTCGCGCAACAGCCTCAGCTGGTCTGCACGCCTCAATACCTGCATACCCAGCGCGCCTTCGGCCTTTGGTCGCTGCCCGACACGCTCTACGACGCCCTCGAGCAACAGATCGCCCGCTGGCCACGCTTCTATGCCGACGAGGTGGAACGATGCCACTGGTACGGCTTCTGGAACTATGGCGACGTGATGCATGCCTACGACCAGGAACGCAAGGAATGGCGATACGACATCGGTGGCTTTGCCTGGGACAATACCGAACTGGCCTCGAACATCATGCTCTGGCACAACTTCCTGCGCACCGGCGATGCCGACATCTGGCGGATGGCCGTGGCCATGACGCGCCACACCAGCGAGGTGGACGTCTACCACGACGGGCCGTTCAAGGGCCTCGGCAGCCGTCACAACGTCAGCCACTGGGGATGCGGATCGAAGGAAGCCCGCATCAGCCAGGCCTACTGGAACCGCTATTATTACTATCTGAGCGGCGGCGACGAACGTCTGGGCGAGCTGATGGCCGACCAACGCGACCTCGACACCCTGCTCTACCGCCTCGACCCTATGCGTCTGGCCCAGCCTCGCGGACAATATCCATGTACCGCTCCGGCCCGCCTGCGCATCGGTCCCGACTGGATGGCCTATGCCGCCAACTGGATGACCGAATACGAACGCACGCTCAACCCTCGCTACTGGCAGAAACTCCTGACCGGCATGGAGAGCATCAGTCAGCTGCCACAGGGCTTCTTCAGCGGACCTAAGGCCCTGGGCTACGACCCTGCCACCGGGCGCATCAGCTGGGAGGGCGATCCGGCCGAATCGAACACCAACCACCTGCTCACGCTGATGGGTGGCTTCGAATTCATGAACGAACTGCTGCTGACCGACGAGGTTCCGGACTATTGGCGACAGACGTGGCTGCACCATTGTACCGAATACCGCCAACGAGCCATCGCCCGCAAGAGCAACGGCTACGCCATCGGCCGCCTGCCTGCCTACGCCGCCTGGCAGACCCCTTGTCCGGGCAATACCGAAGCACGCGATCAGCAGGTACGCGATGCCTACACCGAACTCAATCGTGGCCAGCAGACCGAGGCTGCCTTCTCGACCAACGGCATCTCTACCTGGTCGCTCGACGCAATCTATATGCTCGAGGTATGTCCACCCATCGTGCCAAATAGGGACAAATAGTAGAGAATCAGCCCTATTTCGAAGGTTTTAGCGCAAAAGTCGAACGACTTACCGTTTTTTTCCGTATCTTTGCGACATGAACGAACAAGAAAGACTACAATTCCGTCAGGCATTGGGCGAGGCCGTCAAGGTGCTCAACAACGGGGGTGTGATCCTCTACCCTACCGATACGGTCTGGGGACTGGGTTGCGACGCCACCAACAGCGAGGCCGTTCGCCGCATCTTCGCCATCAAGCAACGTGCCGACTCGAAGGCCATGCTGACGCTCACCGATGCCGAAGGACGTGTCGAGCAATACTTCGACGACGTGCCCGAAGTGGCCTGGCAGCTGTGGGAGGTGACCGACAAGCCGCTTACCCTGATCCTGCCCCGCGCCCATGGTGTTGCGCCTGAGCTGATTGCCGACGATGGCACGATGGGCATCCGCATCACACGCGAAGCCGTAAGCCAGGGCCTCTGCGCACGTCTGCACAAGCCACTGGTCAGCACCAGCGCCAACATCAGCGGACAGCCTACGCCGCGCTGCTTTGCCGAGATCAGCCAGCAGATCCGTCAGGCTGTCGACTACATCGTACCCCTCCGTCAGGACGAGGGCCACAACCCTGCCCCATCGGGCATCATCAAGCTGGGCGATGGCGGTCTGATCAACGTCATTCGCTAACCCCCTTCGCTCCGTCATGCACCAGAACGCGCAACGCATACGCTACATCCTTGCAGACCTGCTGGCTACGGCAGTAGGCTGGGTGTGCTTCTATGTGTACCGCTTCGACGTTACCGGTTTCCTGACGGTGCCTACGCTGCACGACTACCTGCAGTTGCCGCAGGTGCAGTTCAACCTCTGGCTCGGCCCATTGGCCTGGATTGCGCTCTTCGCCTTCTCGGGCTACTACCAGCGGCCGTACTTCAAGTCGCACACCGAGGAGCTGCAAGTCACCTTCTGGTCGGTACTGGCCGGATCGCTGGCGGCCTTCTTCGCCATGGTGATCGACGACGTGCCCTTCATCAACGACGACGACATCGCCCTGCTGAAGATCGTTCACGTCTCGCCACGCGTCTACCTGTCCATCCTGCTCACCATGTTCGGCTGCGTCTTTGTTCCGGTCTATGTGGTGCGCTTCCTGATTACCCACTACGTCAACCGCCAGATACAATCGGGTCGCATCGGTCTGCGCTCGTTGCTGATAGGCGACGGCAAGGCCGCCAAGCAGCTGTTGCGCGAACTGAAGGCCGCCAAGCGACAGGACGGATACATCGTCACGCACACCCTCCCCGAGACGGCCGATCCTGCAGCCGTACGCCAGGCGGTGGCCGAGCATCGCATCGAGACCATCCTGCTGGCGCCCGACCACAACGATTCGCGCGTCATCAACCAGATGGTCTACCGCCTGATGCCCATCGGATTGCCCATCAACCTCAAGGCCAGCAACGACGAGATCCTGAACGGACAGGCCCAGCTCAGCACGCTGACGTCGATGCCCATGATACAATACAGCACGGACCTGCTGGCGCCCTTCACCCGCAACCAGAAGCGACTGTTCGACGTCGTCTGCTCGACCGCGGCGCTGATCATCCTGCTGCCGGTCTTCCTGGTCATAGCCATCATCATCCGCCACGACTCGAAGGGGCCCATCTTCTTCAGCCAGGAACGTGTAGGCCGTTGCGGGCGTACCTTCCGCATCTACAAGTTCCGCTCGATGGCGGTCGATGCCGAAGCCGGCGGACCACAGCTGTCGTCGGCCATGGATCGTCGCATCACGCGTGTGGGCCGTTATCTGCGCAAGTATCGTCTGGACGAACTGCCACAGTTCTGGAACGTGCTGCGTGGCGACATGAGCCTTGTCGGCCCACGTCCCGAACGCGACTACTACATCCAGCAGATCATGAGCATGGCGCCCTACTACTCGCGCCTGCTGCAGGTCCGACCCGGCATCACATCGTGGGGACAGGTGAAGTACGGCTACGCCTCGACCACGTTCCAGATGGTCGAGCGCATGCGCTACGACCTGATGTACATCAACCATTGCAGCCTGGGTGTCGACCTCAAGATCCTGGGCTTCACCATCCGCACCGTCCTCACCGGCAAGGGTGTGTAATTCGTAATTCGTAACTCGTAATTCGTAATTAGTAACTCGTAATTGCTTTAGCCCGTAATTCGTAATTCGTAATTTGTAATTTGCTTTAGCATCGTAATTCGTAATTCGTAATTTGTAATTAGTAAATAGTTACCAAGGTGCTCAACAGAACCTATACGACCATCAATGCGGCTGTCGACCACATCGTAGCCTGGCGCGAGAAGCATATCACGCCTCAGCAGTTCGTCCTGATCCTGGCCTTCCTGACCGGCCTGGCGGGTGCGGCCGCTGCGCTGCTGCTCAAGTGGCTGATCCACTCCTTCCAGCATCTGCTGACCCAATACTTCGTCCTCGACGGAGCCAACTACCTGTACCTGCTCTACCCTGTGCTGGGCATCCTGATTGCAGGTTGCTTTGTGCGTTACATCGTGCGCGACGACATCGGTCACGGCGTCACCAAGATTCTCTATGCCATCTCGCAGCGCAAGTCCATCATCAAGGTCCACAACATGTACACCTCGGTGCTGGCCTCGAGCGTGACGATCGGTTTCGGTGGTTCGGTGGGCGCCGAGGCTCCTATCGTGCTCACGGGTTCGGCCATCGGCCCCAACCTGGGCCGTCTGTTCCGCATGGACCAGCACACGCTGATGATCCTGCTGGGCTGTGGCGCCACGGCGGCTATTGCCGGTATCTTCAAGGCCCCGATTGCCGGCCTGCTGTTCACCATCGCGGTGCTGATGCTCGACCTGACCGCCTTCTCGATCATGCCGCTGCTCATCTCGGCCGTGACGGCTGCCTCGGTAGCCTACATCGTCGAAGGTCCGCGCGCCCTGTTCTACTTCACCGAGACGATGGACTTCTCGATCGAGCGCCTGCCCTACGTCGTCCTGTTAGGCATCTTCTGCGGTCTGTGCTCGCTCTACTTCACCCGTACCACGTTCTGGGCCGAGGACCAGTTCAAGCGGGTCGTCAGTCCCTGGAACAAGTGGCTGCTGGGCGGCATCTTCCTCAGCGTGGTCATCTTCCTCTTCCCGCCCCTCTATGGCGAGGGCTACGATGCCATCCAGAACATCTACAACGGCAGCTACCATCAGATCATGGGCAACTCGCTGTTCTATGCCCTGGGCCAGACGTCGCTCATGTCCGGCATCCCGCACATCTCGACGTGGGTGCTGTGCGGCTTCATCCTGCTGGTGATGCTGACCAAGTCGTTCGCTACGGCGGCCACCAATGGCGGCGGCGGCTGCGGCGGTACGTTCGCGCCCTCGCTCTTCCTGGGCAACCTGGCGGGCTTCCTCTTTGCCTACATGCTCAACAAGGCCGGGTTCTTCACCACCCTGTCCGAGCAGAATTTTGCCGTCATGGGCATGGCTGCCGTGATGTCGGGCGTGATGCATGCGCCGCTGATGGGCGTGTTCCTCTCGGCCGAGCTGACGGGCCGCTTCGACCTCTTCCTGCCGCTGATGCTGGCTTCGTGCATCTCGTACGGCACGATCCGTATCTTCGAGCCCTACTCCATCTACACCCGCCGTCTGGCCATGAAGGGCGAGCTCATCACGCACCACAAGGACAAGGCGGTGCTCACCCTCCTGAACATGCAGGACCTCATCCTCGACGACTATGCCGTGCTGCATCCACAGATGTCGCTGGGCGAGCTGGTCAAGATCGTTTCGTCGCAATACCACAACCACTTCCCCGTGTGCGATACCGACGGCACCTTCCTGGGCATCGTCACCCTCGACGATATCCGCAACGTGATGTTCCAGCAGCGCCTGTACGAGCGCATGATGGTCGAGGACGTGATGATCGGACCTAAGGGCAAGGTACAGCCCACGATGAACATGGCCGAGGTGATGAACCTCTTCGACAACACCGATGCCCTGACGCTTCCGGTAGTCAACAACCAGGGCAAGTACATCGGCATGCTGTCGCGCCAGCACATCTACGCCACCTATCGCGAGATGCTCAAGCAGTTCAGCGAAGATTAAACCTTTCGCAACGCCCGCGGTCTAAACTGATAGAAAAAGGAACCAAAAATCCTAACGAAGTATAACTCTAACCCTATTGAACATTATGAAAAAGCTATTCTCTCTCTTCGCGCTGGCCATGCTGCTGATCGCCAGCCCCGCAACCCAGGCTATCGCTCAGCACCGTCATCATCGCCCCACCAGCCATCACTATCATCGTAGCGGCTACAGCCGTGCCATGCGTGGCCTCGACGCCATCGAGACGGCTGCCGACTATGCCTTGCTGGGTACCTTCCTGAACGGTGTCGACGACTATACGGGCCTCCGCTTCGGCTACAACTCGGCCTCGCTCCATGCCACCGGCTTCGACGGACTGCTGGCCAACGCCACTACCGACAATATCCCTGCCTTGAACCTCGGTATCGTCTTCGGCTGGTACCTGGGCCACAGCAGCCTCTCGCTCGAGCCAGGCCTCTTCTACTCGATGAAGGGCGGCAAGCTGCGCGAGCATCTCGAGCTCGACGGCAAGAAGTACGTTGTCGAGGAGACCAAGTTCACCATGCATTCGTTCGAGGTTCCTTGCGTGCTCAAGGCTAACCTCCCGCTGGCTCCAGGCCTCCAGCTGCAGCCATTTGCCGGTGCCTTCATGTCGTTCGGCTTTGCCGGAACCACCACCTACGACGATGGCGACAAGTACGATACCTTCGACGACAGCATCTTCGACGACTTCGACGCCGGCTTCCGCTTCGGTGCAGGTCTGGCTGCCCGCAACCTCTACTTCGAGGCTGCCTACGACCTCGGCCTTGTCAACCTCTGCAACCCCTACACCTTCGACCACGGCGATCGCCTCCGCTCACGTACCTGGAGCTTCAACTTCGGTATCAACTTTTAAGATGACCTCCCATGACCCTCTCCCTCCACGTTGAATACCATGCCCAGTGGGGCTCGCAGCTCTATGTCACCACCGGCACGAAACCCAAGTTCGGCCAACGCCTGCCGGCCAATGCCATCGATATGGACAACGACGGCCGCGGCAACTGGTTTGTCGACATCGATGCCAACCTGCTCGACGGCAAGCACTACCACTACGTGCTGGCCTACCAGCGGCATGTGATTCGCAACGAATTCGGAAACGGTCATACCATCAGCGGCATCGCCCAGGCCGAAGGCATCCCTACCCTGCACGTCTGGGACGTATGGCGCCGACTGCCACAGATCCGCAGCTTCTTCTCGCTGGCCTATCGCCGGCAGCACGATGCGCAGAACATGAACAGTACCGTCCACTCGCTGATCGACGACCTACAGCCCCATCGCCTCACCATGGTCTGCGAGGCCGGTAAGCTACAGGACGACTGGCAACTCGCCCTCATCGGCAATGCCCCCGAACTGGGCAGCTGGGACCCGACGCGAGCCCTGGCCATGCAGCAGGTAAGCCGCAACCTCTGGAGCGTCAGCCTCGACCGCCGGCAACTGAAGTACCCCCTCCGCTTCAAGTTCGTAGTCCTCGAGCGACGCACCCATCGCTTCATCGGATGGGAGGACTGCACCAACCGCTACTTTCAGCCCGGTACCCTCGAACCCGGCGACAGCATCCTGATCTGCGACCAGCGGTTCACTAAGGTGGCTGATTAGCTTAAGGATTTTAGGGACGTTAGGGATTTTGGGGATATTAGGGACGTTACCTATGTCTGTCGGATCTTGTGCCCTTCAACCGGAACTATCGTCCCCAAAATCCCTAAAATCCCCAATATCCCTAATATCCCTTTAAAAAATAACCCCTAAAAATCCTTTTCTCAATGCAGAAACTACTCATCTTCGCAATCATCGCCACCATCGGCCTCAGCACTACCTCGTGCATCGCACCGGCGCAGGCTACCAACGCTTCGTCGCAGAACCCGATGGGACAGACCACAGCCTCGAACGTAGGCGACATCATCGGCAACATCATCTCGAGCGTAACCGGCAGCCTCACCACCACCGAGGCCAACCTGATCGGCACCTGGACCTACACCGAGCCCTGCGTACAGTTCGAGAGCGAGAACCTGCTGACCCAGGCCGGCGGCGGCGTGGCAGCCACCAAGGTCGAGACCAAGCTGGCCACGATCTACAAGATGGTCGGCATCAGCGCCGGCACCATGCAGTTCACCTTCGCCAAGGACGGCAAGGTAAGCTATACCCTGGGCAGCAAGACCTTCGAAGGCACCTACACCTTCGACAAGGCCGCCAAGACCGTCACCATCACCAGCGCCCAGAACCGCTCGATCACCGCCCACGTCACCATCAGCGGCCAGCAGATGAGCCTCTGCTTCGACAGCACCAAGGCCCTCGACCTGTTCAATACCGTAGGCGGTCAGCTGGGCAATGCCTCGAGCACCCTCGGCTCCATCGTCGCCCTCACCCAGAACTTCAAGGGCATGAAGACCGGCTTCAAGTTCAAGAGGTAAATTACGTCTCTGAACTTCCGAAACCTTATTTACCAAACTACAGCAGCGCGAAGCACCTTTCCATGCCTCGCGCTGCCTCATTTTAAGCCGTACGTAACTCAGAAATCAGTCACGTTGCCAGTTCCGCCGCCAGTCGATCCGCTGCCACCGTTGGTGGAGCCACTTCCGGTGCCGTCCGAGGTAGCTCCGCCGTTTGCGGAGCCATTCCCGCCGCTGCCCGAGGTGCTGCCGCCGTTGGTGGAGCCATTCCCGCCGTCGGTCGACGTGCCGCCGCCGTTGGCCGAGCCATTACCGGCGTCCGTGGTGCCGCCCTGCGGATTGTCCGAAGGCTCCTCGTCAACCTCAGTCTCGCCCTGACGCTTGCGGCGCTGCAGGTAGCGGGTACGGGCTTCGGCCAGCACAACGTTCAGAAGCTTGATGAACTGCTGACAGGCCTCAGCCTTCTGGCGGTTACCCTCCACCACCGAGTTGGCAAGGTACTGCGTTGTGTAGCAGATGGTGGTGAACAGCTCGGTGAGCTACTGACGAAGGCGGAGGGTCTTCTCGGTCTCGGCCTCAGCGCGCTCGTTAACGCGGTCCTGGTACGCCTCGATGAAGGCATTGTTCGCCTGTTCGAGGCGGGTGATGTCGCCCTCGATACCGAGCAATTCCACATCATCGTCCTCCAGCTTGTCGTGCAGGTCGAACAAGAATCCTTGCAGCACGGCCGTCTTCTCCTGGTAAGGCATGGTCGGAACCTTGCCCGTGTACTTCGACAGCAGTTCGGTGCGCACCTTGTCGACAATCTTCAGCAGCGACGAGCCCTCCTCGAGGTATTCGATAGTCTGGAGCTTC
>JAZUEP010000107.1:0-8583 GCA_045640225.1 Bacteroidales bacterium
GGACAGCTCTACCCATTCGTCAACAAGGGTACCAGCCATCATACGCTCGAAGAGTATGCTGAAGAGGGCGATCAGACCGGCGATGGCCTCTACATCGTACTCGTTGCTGGCGTGCAGGAAGTCGAAGGCACTTACCACGCCATCACCACCCCAGTATATCAGTACGAGTGGCTCATCGACCACAGCACCACCGGCATCAGCGACGTCGAGGCCGCTACCGTTGTCAGCAAGCTTTTCAAGGACGGCAAGTTCATCATCAATGGCCGTGTAAACCTCAACGGTACGCTCGCACGATAATAAGCGCGTCCTCTGAAACGAAAGAAAAAAGCTGCCCTCGTTACAGACATTGTAGCGGGGGCAGCTATCTTGTTCGCACTTTGGAGTTAGAACCTGTACGTAAAGCCATACTTCTGGTGTAAGCGCTTCAAAGTGCTATCTCGGAATGAGGAAGCATAGTTTTAAAGAGAACTGCGCTTTATTGAAGCGGGGAAGTTCATTTCGTCAGCGCGAAGCCCATTATGAATTATGAATTATGAATTATGAATTGCCGAACGAGCTTTTTCAAAGCGAGTTGGCGTGCAAAACGTACAAAATCGGCAAAATTCGCAGAATTGGGCGTTCTGCACGCTAATATTTCAAGAAATATTATTATCTTTGCCGCGCATTCGTTATACATTGGCGATAATATCAAAGTCAAAAAATACAATCTCAAAAATGAAGAAAGAAAACATCACTGCGCCGGACTTCAAACGGAAGCCGTATGCCATGCCACTGATTGAGGTGGTAGAGATCAATGAGGCAGACCTGATCTGCACGAGTGGAAATACGGAAGGACTCGAAGAAGACGACTTCGTGTGGTAAACCATTAAGCAGGCAAACATATATGAAAAAGAATCTGAAAACCCTGCTTGCCTTGATGGCAGGCACTATGGCACTGGCTGCATGCAGCGACGATGCCATCGTAGAGGAAGTCATCCCACAGCAGCCCGAGCAGGAAGTGTCACAGCTCGTGCATATGACCTTCACCGCCCTTCAGGAGAATAACGGCGAGACTCGTGCCATGATCGACGGGCCCGATATCAAATGGTCAGAGGGTGACGCCATAGCCGTGTATGACGGCCGTGGTATCCGCAAGTTCACGCTACAATCAGGTGCCGGAACGACCTTGGCTGAGTTCGATGGCCTGGCTTATGAGGCTGACAGCTATGTGGCTGTCTATCCATATTCCGACGATATTACGGTGGACAGTAAGGGCCAGGTCGCAGGTCTCAGCATTCCACGCATCCAGACGCCCTGCAAGGACGGCACCGATCCCAGCCTCTTGATCATGACCTCGGTATCGGAGGACGGCAGCAAGGCATTTGCATTCAAGAACGCAGTGTCGTTCGTCAAGCTGACGCCTATGTTCGACTGTGACAAGATTGTGTTTGAGACCGATCTGGCCAGCGGCATCTGCGGTGATGTCATTCTCACACCTTCGGCCGAGGCGGTCACCACCACCGCTCAGAAGGAGACTGCCTGTGGCCACATCATTCTGGATGGCTCCATCGAGGCTGGTAGCACCTATTACATCGCCACGGTGCCTTGCACTTTGTCCAACGGCTTTGCAGTCACCTTCGACTCAGAGAACCGCCTTTGGATCAAAGAGACAAGCAAGAAGCCAGAGCTCCAGCGCAGCCATGTGCTCAACCTCGGGACCTTCGATAAGGGGGCTACCACATGGTCACAGAGCAACATTTTGCTTCGTGAATGTCCTGGTGAATCGGGCTATAGCGGTTACAGAATTTATGACTGGAGGGATTTCGAACGCTTCACCGATTTGATTGCATCCAGAAGCTCGGAAAGTTCGGAAGCAACCCTCATGTGCGACATTGACTACGACGGCAATATTCTGCATCCTGTGGTAGCGAAAAATGCTGGTGGCATCCTCTTCAATGGCTGTGGACACAAAATATACAATTACGTCCAGGGATACCGCGATACAGACGATTTCCGATATGCAGGTCTGGTTTATGTCGAACATATCTCCATTGTAACTTTTAAGGATTTGACGCTCGCCCCAAAGACCTTTAATGTTCAAAACGACAAAGATATTTACGGCGGTGGTTTTTTGGCTCAGGTAGGCGAATATATAGATGGAGACTGGGGTATTTATTCATATTTCCAAAATTGCCGTTTTGTAGGTGATCTCCGAGTGGAAACTACGGGCAACTACTTTGCATGTGCTGGAGGCTTTGTAGGTGTCGCGCCGTCTAAAATCAGTATCGATGACTCCATCGTAGAGGGTTCGGTGTCCGCTATATCCGCCGAAGACCTCGCCTATGCTGGAGGTTTTATTGGCTATCTCAATCCCGATTGCGATGTTCAATACTTTAGGACGATTGAAGAGCGATTATCACGATGCCGCAATAAAGCCGCTGTATTCGCAGTGGGTAACGATGACTCTGGTACAGGTCCTCTTACACCAAGTTGCGATGGTATCTGTGCGGGAGGCTTTGTCGGTCGTGTGACGGATAACACGCTTACCGATTCACAAGTCATCCTTAACTCATGTGTCAATGAAGGCAAGGTTGTTGCATCGGCTACGGACAATGACTACGCGTATGCTGGTGGCATGATAGGTTGTCTCAACTCTGACGGCGTTCAAAGATTGAATGGTGAGTTGCATCCTATGATTTATAACTGCCTGAATAAGGGACTAATCCAAACGATTAGTACTGACACTGGTTGCCGTTCAGCAGGTATGGTGGGCATTTGTTATGATGACAAAACAGAGTTCTGCAACTGTGTCAACCTCGGTCCTGTAATGACGATAGCTGGAGTGATGGCACACATCTCTGGCCTCCATGGTTCATACAATGTAAATAATGATGGCACACTGAAATGCAGGTGGAATGATAATGACCTCTACGGCATCTATGACAAGGAAGACAGGGATGGATATACCGAGGCAATCAATGCCAGCCTCATGAACGTCCCCAAATGGTCCGGTGAGTTCGAAAATTTCGCCACATGGACGGGTGAGAACGGAACCCTCGACCTGGATTTCTGATCAACCCAAGATTAACAAATGAGCCGCAAGTTCCATTATGGAGCCTGCGGCTTTTGTATTGTCTCCCGACGACCACCGCATCACCGACATCAACCAGGGTGGATTAATACTATACCTCGATCAACATAGAGAAAGATGACGTTCTGAAATGGAACCTCATTGTTGATTCTCCTTGTTCGAACTTCTAGAATTTGCCACAGGCATTGTCATCTTGTCATTGTCACGATTGTCATTAAGAAATATGCAATAATAATATTCTTTTCCCCGTGAAAAACACATGAGAATCGTGCAAAACGTACAATTTTCTGGTCATTTTGAACTTTTGTTCATTTTGCAAGGTGCTATTTGAGCTATTTTAGTTATATTTGCGCGCTCTTTCTATCATGCGCGTGTAGCGCAATAATCCGTCTTGACGTGAAGCTGAAACAAATCGTACTTTTTTCATCCCTTACGCTGGTGCTTGCCTTCTTCTGCCAGTGCGGCCATCGCGATGCGGATGGCTACGGACAGGAGTATCCGCTCGAAGCCGAAGCATACGCAGCCATCGACAGTTGTATGGCCTACATGGATTCCGATCCGCAGCGGGCACACCGGATGCTCGACTCGGTGCGCGAGGCCGGCGTGATGTCGCGCCAGCGTTGCCAGTATCTGCATGCCATGGTAGCCTTCGAAGGCGAGAACCGTCAGGACAGCGCCCTCATGATGTGCAACCACCTGCTCGACGAGGGCGACTTCGGCGATGACCGCCTGCTCGAAGCCGAAATCTGTGAGCTTGCCTCAAACATCTGCTACGGCTGCAACCGTTACATCGAAGTCCTGGAGTATGCCGACCGAGGCATTGCCCTCTGTCATGGCCTCGAACAGATGCGCAGCGACGAGGCAGCGATGATGGGGCGTGCCGGAGCTGCCCATCAGCAGCTGGGGCATCTGGACGAAGCCCGTCAGACGTACGACCGTGCCCTCGACCTGCTGCGCGAGGACACCTCGTTCGGAGGCCTCATAGCGCTCATCTCGCTCCAGAAGAAGCAGGTAGGCCTCTATCGCGAAGCCGGTGACTACGACCGTATGATCGAGACGTGCCGTGCGATGCTCGGGCGGGTGGAGCGCTTCGACCGCGATCCCTCGACCGTCGATCCTCGTCCGACCACGATGACCACTTCGGGCGAAGCCACCCACGACTTTGCCGACTTCTACCAGACGCAGATCTACGCCCGTCTGGCCACAGCCTATCGCCTGAAGGTGGAGCAGGGCGCCACGGCCGACCCAAGGGCTGACCGCGATTCGGCCAAGGCCTACGTCGACAAGTGGCTGCAGACGTCGGGCTCGCAATCGCCACGCAACATGCTGTATGCCCTGCGCGAGCTTTACTTTGTGGGTCGTCGGGCGGAGTTCGAAGCCTCGAAGCTGGTGGCGGCCGAAGCCTTTGGCAGCGACACGCTGGTGATTGACTACATCGAGTACCTCAGGCTGATGGCCGAGGATGCTGCCTCGCGCAACGACATGCAGGCCAGTGCGGGTTACCTGCAGCGTGCGGTGGTGGTGAACGACAGCATCCGTCGGCACGAACTGCTGCGCACCTTCGCCGAGCAGATGTCCGTCCACATGGTGCAGGAGGCGCAACTGGCGCAGCTCGATGCCGAGTACCGTCTGTCGCGCAACTGGATCGTCATCGCCTTCCTGGTCGCCCTGCTGCTGGCGGTTGTGGCCATCAACGTGCTGGCCTTGGTAAGTCGGCGTCGCCGTCGTGCCCTCGACGCCGTGCAGCACGATCTGGAGGAGACGAAGGAGGAGGTCATCGACCTTGAGCAGCAGCTGGAGGAAGTCAAGGCCGAACGTGCCACCGTCAATATGACATCCTTGTACCAGCGCATCGAGCAGGCCATGGCAGAGAAGAAGCTCTATCTGGATCCCGACCTCGACATCAAGACGCTGGCCGAGGAAGTCGGCTCCAGCCGCACCAGCATCTCGGCTTGCATCAACAGCATCACGGGCAAGACCTTCCGCAATTGGCTCTCGGAGTACCGTCTGGAGCTGTTCGTGCAGATGCTGATGGCGAATCCCGAGACGCCCATCGAGGAGCTGACGATCCAATGCGGATACAAGGAGCAATCGACCTTCCGTCGCCAGTTCAAGGCCGCATACGGCATGACGGCTACGAATTACCGCAAGCAACAGCAGATACAATAGAAAATGAATACTAACACATTAACACATTATTATTTATGAACACAACCAAGAAGACTTATTTATCGCGGCATCGTGATTCGCAATGGCAAGAAGCAGATTTGATACTCAATAATCTATAATAATATGAGACAAAAATTGTTAGTTTTGCTGTTCGCACTGCTTTGTGCGGCAGGGGTCAAGGCTGCTGAATACAACCCTGACTATTTCGCGCTCACTGCCTACGACGGTGATGTGACTGTGGCGGTAGGTTCAAAAAGCTGGTATGATTTTGAAAGCGTAGAGGAGGGTATTGAGAAGTTCCTTCAATATTCGAGCGACAAGAGCAGTTGGACTACTATTCCTTTTGTAGGTGCCAATGCTTCTAATCCTGATCCAAAAGTCACTATTCGTCAGGGACAGACTGTATATTTCCGTGCATACACACAGATGTCGGCTCTGCCAATGCAGTTCCAGGATGGCGATGGCAGCGGATATCTGGCAGCAAGCGGAAACATCATGTCGCTTCTTGACCCGACTTGCACCAGCACAGAGATGGGTGACTATGCTTTCAGCTCGCTGTTCAGAAGCTCGAAGAAACTGAGGTCTGCAAAAGACCTGAAACTGCCGGCAATGACGTTGTCCGACCATTGCTACTTCTATATGTTCCAGGGCTGTGAGAATCTGGAAGATGCTCCATATCTTCCAGCCACAACATTGGCTCCGAACTGTTATAAGTCCATGTTCTCTGAAGATTCGAAGCTCACAAGCGTAACTCTTGGCGCTACAAGCATCCCAGATGCAAGCAGCGTTGACTACATGGTGTCATCGGGCAGCGGCGTGTTCTATCTTACAGAGACGCTGTATAAGAGCGAGGACAAAGCCAGCCTGTTCAATACATTCAATAAGGACACATGGACAGCAGAAGCCTTCTATCCGGACGGCAACTACTTTGCGCTCACCGCAAAGGGCGGCGACGTGGCCATTACCCTGCAGTACAAACCGATGTCGAGCACCGTCGCTGACGATCTTGCCCTCGAGTATTCGAAGGACAAAATCCTTTGGACGAAAGCTGTGACGACAACCAAGGATTGCCAGCTGCCAGTGCTGAGCGCAGGACAGACGTATTACTTCCGCAAGGGACTCGGCGAAGAGGGCATCCGTGTGCAAATTGCCGCAGCTACAGAGAATAACGGCACGCTGGAGGCAAGCGGAAACGTCATGTCGCTCCGCGACCGCACCATGCAGAGCACAGAAGCCGGGATGAGCGCATTCGGCGAACTGTTCATGAACTGCCAGCTGCTGACATCGGCACAGAATCTGTTGCTCCCTGCAACGAAAGTCAACCAATACAGCTATGCTATGATGTTCAAGGACTGCAGCAATCTTACTGCTGGCCCAGCCGAACTTCCTGCTACCGAATTGGCAAAGCAGTGCTATATGCAGATGTTCGCAGGTTGTACATCGCTTCAGTCGGCAATAACACTGCCAGCAACCGAATTGGCAGAAGACTGCTATCAGTACATGTTTGCAAAGTGCAACAGCCTGACAGAAATCACTCTGGGTGCAACCGATATAAGCGCACCTGGCTGTCTGTCATGCTGGTTGCAAGACGCGAACTCCGGTGGTATGGTCTTCATAGGGGATGAGCTGGTTGATCAAATCAGTCAACTTGAACTCTCGCCGAGCTGGCGCACCTCGACGATGTTTATCCACGCCAACGAGGATCCGGACAACAAGGGTCATTACTACACCACGTTCTACGACAGCAAGTATTCGTGGGCACCTCTTACCGAGGGTGCGAAGGTTTACTATGGTCAGATCGGCACGGATGGAAATGGCGGCCCTAAACAGCTGTTCCTGAGCAGCCCAACACATAATAAGATTCATAAGGATGTGGGTGTCATCGTTCACAGCAACACTGCTGAAATAAAGATGACGATAGTACCGACAGACTTCTATAAGCCAAGCGAAAACTCCAACCACCTCAAGGGAAGCGACGTAGATTGTGAGGCTGAATTCTCGACCTTCATCCTGAGCTACGGCCAGGATGGCCTCGGATTCTACCGAAACACTTCGGGCAAACTCGCGGCTCATAAGGCATACCTTCCGTATTCTGGCTCGGGCAGCTCTTATGCCAAGGCTATCACCATGGTATTCGATGACGACGAGACTACAAGCCTGTCGGGCGTGATTGACAACATGGACGATCAGGAGGCCATCTACAACCTCTCGGGTCAGCGCGTGGACGGCCTGCAGAAGGGCGTCAATGTCGTGAATGGTAAGAAGGTATTCATCAAGTAATAACTCAACTTTCGCAAGCTCCAGTTGAAAGGATATTAGAAGATAAACATTTACTGAAGTTTCGCAGATGCGAAACAAGGGATACAGGGGATATAAGGGATACAAGGGACGATACCTTTGCCTACCAGAAATTATATCAAAGTTTTTTTCGACGAGCATAACATTCGTCCCTTGTATCCTCTGTATCCCTTGAATCTCCTGAATCCCTATAAGTTGAGCCCTTGCGAAACTTAAATAACTACAACCAAAATGAATAAGAAAGAATATACAAAGCCCAGCATGGAGATGGTCGAACTGGATGCCTCGGACATCATCTGCACCAGTGGAGGTCAGACCTACATGTACTTCTCGAATGACGTTGGGGATTGCCCCGACGAGGCACTGATTGATATCTGGGGCAAGCAGTGGTAATCGAAACTTTGTGATAGCAGGTACTGTCGTCCTAATATCCTAAAATCCGGATATCCTAAAATCCAGAAGCTACTAAGAAACTTATTACTCCTAAATATACAATTATTATGAAAAAAATCTTTACTCTACTGGTGACAATGTGCACAGCACTTTGCGCCTTTGCCGAAGATCTTACCTTCAGCGTTGCCATTGAGGGCAACATCGTGACCGTTACTCCAAGCGCCGACGACCAGCTCTACTTCTGTGCCGCTGTCGACGAGGCAACCATCAACTTATTCAAGGAGGTAGCCCAGGAGCAGGACATCGACTATACTTCGCCTTTGAATCTCTTCCTTGTCGCCTCAGGCTTGAACACGGAGAATCTCTTCACCGGCGAGACGACGCTGACATGTGTGGATGGTAACAATACGCTGGTGATGTGTGCAGCCGAAAAGACCGAAGAGGGAGCCATCAGCCCTCTTGGCGAGATTACGGTTATGCCAATCACCATCAATGGCGGCAATGAAAACCCGGATCTGGAGCCATTGACCTTCACCTTCGAGTGCGACAACGACGGCTTCACCGTTACTCCATCTGACGACGTTCAGGAGTATGTGGCATCGGTAATCCCTCAGACGGAATTGGATGCGATGCTGGGCATGATGAACATGACA
>JAZUEP010000108.1:0-60418 GCA_045640225.1 Bacteroidales bacterium
CGGTCCATTCATTCCACAGGCAGCTCCAATCCCTGGCTCCTACAGCATCGATATGTGTGCATTCCGCGATGATGCCGACGACGAGGTTTACGTTTACTTCGGAGGCCTCTGGGGCGGTCAGCTCCAGCGCTACAAGGACAATATCCATCTCGAGACTCCATACCTCCCAGAGGGTGACGTCGATGCATTGCCAAGCCGTTGCGTACGTCTCACCAAAGATGGTCTGAACTACGCCGAGGCTCCACGTCCAATCGTTGTGGTTGACGAGAACGGCCAGCCTCTCAAGGCCAACGATCCTCATCGCTTCTTCGAGGCCTCTTGGACCTTCAAGAAGGACGGCAAGTACTACTTCTCGTACTCGACCGGCGACTCACACCTCCTCTGCTATGCCGTGGGCGACAATCCTTATGGCCCATTCACCTATCAGGGTGTCATCCTCACTCCAGTCGTAGGCTGGACCACTCACCATGCCATCATCCAGTACGAGGGCAAGTGGTATCTCTTCCACCACGACTCTGTACCTTCAGGTGGCAAGTCATGGCTCCGTTCTCTCAAGGTCTGTGAGATCGAGTGGGACGAGAATGGCAAGATCAAGACTATCGAGGGTATAGATTAAGCCCCTATCTCCAGACTCCTCCACTGAACGGTGGAGGTGTGTGGTTACTTTGTATTAACGAATTATTCTAACTTTTAATAGACCTGCCCCCAGGTCTTCCCTCCAGTAGAAACAATCTACTCCCTTCATCCCCCACGGGGGGAAGGGCAGGGGATGGGGGCCTAATTATGGCTTCTGTTGAAGAATCAAAAGGCTTTTATAAGCTAAACTGGATGCAACGCATCGGCTTCGGCTCAGGTGACCTTGCTCAGAACCTCATCTATCAGACGGTCAGCATGTATTTGCTGTTCTTCTACACTGATATCTTTGGCATCGATCCAGCTGCTGCATCATTGATGTTCCTCATCGTTCGTCTCGTCGATGTAGCATGGGACCCACTTGTTGGTACCTATGTCGATAAGCACAGCCCCAAGATGGGTAAGTATCGTTCTTATCTCGTATTGGGTGGCATTCCTCTCACAGGCCTTGCCATCCTCTGCTTCTGGAATGGCTTCTCTGGCTCGCTCCTTTACGCTTACGTTACCTATGTAGGCCTCTCTATGCTCTACACCTTGATTAACGTTCCTTACGGTGCATTGAATTCATCGCTCACCCGCGATACCAACGAGATCACCATCCTTACATCGGTTCGTATGTTCATGGCTAACTGCGGTGGTTTGGCTGTAGGTTCAGGTATTCCTTTGCTCGTGGCTGCTCTTGCTGCTCCTGAGTATCTCAAGGCAGGTTCTGCTACCATGCCTAAGGATCCTAACGCTTGGTTTACCACCATGTTGATCTACGCTCTCGTAGGTTTGGCTCTCCTCATCTTCTGCTTCACTCAGTGTAAGGAGCGTGTCGTCATGGACGAGAAGGAAGCTGCCAATGTAAAGGTCAGTGACCTTTGGAATGAATTCGGCACCAACAAGCCACTCCGTATCATCGCCTTCTTCTTCATCACCGCATTTGCTATGATGAGCGTAGGTAATGCTGCCGGTGCTTACTTCATGTCAAGCAACATGCACGGTACTGCTGCTGAGCTCTCTATCTTCATGGGTCTCGGTTCTATCCCTTCATTCATCTTCATGCCACTCGTTCCTGCTATCAAGAAGGCTATCGGTAAGAAGAACATGTTCTATGCATTCCTCACCATCGCTATCGTCGGTATGGCTATGCTTTATGCTGTTGCTAAGATGGAGAATCCTTCAATGACCTGGGTTTACATCGCACAGTTCATCAAGTCAACGGGTGTTATCGTTGCTACTGGTTATATGTGGGCTCTTGTTCCTGAGGTAATATCTTACGGCGAGTTCACCAGCGGCAAGCGTATCGCAGGTATTGTCAACGCCCTCACCGGTATCTTCTATAAGGCTGGTATGGCTCTTGGTGGTGTTGTCCCTGGCGCAGTCCTTGCGTTTGTCGCTTATAACAAGGACAGCGTTGAGCAGACACCTCTCGCACAGGAAGGTATCCTCTGGCTCGTATGTGTTATTCCTGCTATCCTCCTCGGCCTCGCTATGTGGATCATCTCGAAGTACGAACTGACCGACGAGAAGATCGACGAGATCAACAAGGCTATCGAGGCTCGCAACAAGTAATGTCTTCACATATATTATATATGAATAAACTAATGATCCTGGGTGCCGCTCTTTTGAGTGGCGCCCTCGTCTCTTGTAGCACTAAGCCACAGGAAACTGCGGCCGAGCTTTCGTTGGCCGAAGCCTGGGCTGACTGCTGGTACACTGGCGTCAGCGTCAATCAGTGGGAGGTGGCAGCCAGCGATGCTGAGCTTAATCACGAGTACAGTGGCCAGGTCAGCAGTGACCAGACCTCTAACTGGGACCGCATAGCCCATAACTTCAACTGGGCCGTCCCCGAGAACTGCATGAAGTGCGAGGTCATCCATCCCGAGGAAGACCGCTATGACTTCACCCTCGGCGATCAGTTCGTCGAGAAGGCCAAGGCTTCGGGTATGAAGGTTATGGGTCACTGCCTGATCTGGCATTCACAGTGTGCACGCTGGTTCCATTTCGATCAGGACGGCAAGCTCGTTTCGCCCGAGGTACTCAAGGAGCGCATGAAGACGCACATCACCACCATCATGCAGCACTACAAGGGTCAGGTTGATGCCTGGGACGTCTGCAACGAGTGCTTCGAGGACGATGGCTCTTTCCGCAACAGCTTGTTCTATCAGATCCTTGGCGAGGAGTTCATCCCCTGGGCATTCAAGTGCGCTCATGAGGCCGATCCTGACGCTATGCTGTTCTACAACGATTACTCGATGAACAAGGCCAGCAAGATCGAGGCTGTCTGCAACTTCTTCCGCCCACTCATTGCCGAGGGTCTGCCCATCACAGCCATCGGTCTGCAGGGTCACATCATTCTTGAGGACGGTACGGAGAATATCGTCCGCGAATATGACCATTCGCTCTCGTGCATCGAGCAGCTGGGCATCCAGGCTGGTTTCTCGGAGCTCGACCTGTCTGTCCTTCCTAACCCTTACGGCTTCTCTGGCGCCAATGTCAGCGACAAGTTTGCTTATCGTCCCGAGATGGATCCTTATCGCGAGGGCTTGACTCCTGAGATGGAGCAGCAGTTCAATGATTTCTGGCTTTCGTTCTATCGTATGCTCTACAAGCATCGCGATACGGTGAGCCGCGTCACTTTCTGGTGCTCAAACGATGCTAACTCATGGCGCAACGATTTCCCGATTCGTGGCCGAATGGATTATGCTACACTCTTCGATCGTGAAGGTAAGCCTAAGTCTGTAATCGAGAAACTGGTGGCGCTTAAGACCGAATTGGAAGAAAAATGAAACTGATCTCCTGGAACGTCAACGGACTGCGTGCCGTGTGCGATAAAGGTTTCCGTGATATCTTTGCCCAACTCGATGCTGACTGTTTCTGCCTGCAGGAAACCAAGCTGCAGGCAGGACAGCTCGACCTCGAATTCCCTGGCTATCGCTCGTACTGGAATTATGCCGACAAGAAAGGCTACAGCGGTACGGCTATCTTCACGCGCGTCGAGCCTCTGTCCGTACGCTATGGTATGGGCATCGACGAGCACGACCACGAAGGTCGTCTCATCGCGCTCGAGTTTGCCGACTTTGTGCTCGTCACCTGTTATACGCCCAACTCGCAGGACGGACTCAAGCGCCTTGATTATCGCATGACGTGGGAGGACGACTTCCGTGCCTATCTGCATCAGCTCGAAGCCGATACGCAGAAGCCTGTCGTCGTCTGCGGCGACCTCAACGTGGCGCACCAGGAGATCGACCTCAAGAATCCGAAGTCTAACCGGCAGAATGCCGGCTTCACCGATCAGGAACGTGAGAAGATGTCTCTCCTGCTCGACAGCGGATTTACCGACACTTGGCGTCATTTCAACCCCGACGTGGCCGACGTCTACAGCTGGTGGTCGTACCGTTTTCAGGCTCGCCAGAAGAATGCCGGCTGGCGTATCGACTACTTCCTGACATCTACATGCATGAATCCCCGTCTTCGTTCGGCCGCTATTCACACCGAAGTCTTCGGCTCAGACCATTGTCCCGTCGAAGTTATTTTTGATTGATCATTATGGAAAATGCCATACACACCCTCGGCTACACATTGCTGGGTGGCCACATCACGTTTCTTATCTTTGTAGTCCTCTTCCTCCTGTTCGCTGCGCCTCGTATCTATGTGCGCCGCAACTCGGCCTCGCGTGCCTTGCACCAGATGCTGGCCATCGCGATGCTTTATCAGCTGTTCACCTATGTGCTGTGGCTCATCCCCGAGTTGGTGTCCAGCCAGAAGGAGGTGTACGACGTTGTAGCAGGCTGGGAGATGTACGAGCGTGTGCTCAATTACCTCGACGTGCTTTGTCTGCCCCTCACCATGCTGTTGGGCCATGTGGTGATTTACGGACAGTTCCCTCCTGTCAGGTTTTTTGCCATTCCGGCTGGCACAATCCTGGTGGCAGCTGTGGTGAGCCTCTTCCTCGAGGATGACGACACCTTCTTCTATATCGTCTCGTCTGTCTTCCTCGTCTTGTGTATCATCCAGTTCACGTGGTACATCCATTGCGTAAAGACCTATCATAAGAAGCTGCTCGACCATTGCTCGAACATCGATAACCGCCAGATGGGCTGGCTTCTGCAGTCGCAGTTCCCCGCCCTCTTGATAGCTTGCCTCTACGTGCCACTTGTCGCCATTCCTGACGAGAGCATCTACTTCGTGATCTACGATGCTCTGCTGCTGATTGTCCACTTCTACATCGTATTGGCTGTGCTGATACATCGTGTCGACGACGATATGCTCGAGGTGGTGAGCAATATTGACTATCGTGCTGAGGCCCGTGGCGAAGTTTCGCAGCCTGTGATCGAGGTCTCACAATCTGTGGCAGAAGTCACGCAACCTGAAGCTGAGGTCTCACAGCCTGTGGCAGCAGCCGCACAACCCGAAGTTGAGACCCCACAGCCTGTGGCAGAAGTTGCACAAACTGCAGCCGATGCTCCTGCTGTGCCTGCCGAGGCCGAACCTCAGACTGCCGAACCTGCCGCTGCACCTTCCGATCCGTTAGTCTGGACGCGCACCGAGCGCGAGTCGTACGACTTCAGCGACCAGATGAAGAAACTCGTGGACGAGGAATTCTACACCGATCCCGATGTCAACATCGATTGGCTGGCTGATCATCTGGGCACAAATCGCCACTATGTGTCGAACTACCTGAACCAGATTCTGAAGATGAACTTCTACGAGTATGTCAACAGCTTGCGCCTCCAGCATGCCGAGCATCTGTTGCGTACCAGCAACGAGAAGGCCAGCGCCATCGGATACATGAGTGGATTCAACAGCGAGGGTACTTACCGCCGTCTGTTCAAGGACCGTTATGGCTGCACTCCTACGCAGTACATCAAGCAAGCTGCATGACGTTTAGTCTGCAATCAACACATAAAACATCCGCAAGGTCTCGCGACTTTGCGGATGTTTTTTGTTCGTCCTGCAGATCAGGGACCGTGGCTTACTTCTTCTTCATGCCTATTGCATTGTACTCGTGGCCGCCATTGACGATGACGAGATTACCATGCTGTATCTGCTTACGCGATGTGGCTTGCTCGGCGGCTGACTGAATGCCGTTATGCTCGATGCTTGTGGCTGTGAGCAACTGGAAGGCGGGGCTGATGGTCTGTACCTGCACATTGCCGCTGGCGTCGGTCAGTTCGATACGGATATCATACCAGCCGTTTTCGCCTGCACCCTGTACGTCCGCTAACGAACAGCGGAAGAAGGCGCCGAAGCCTGGCGTGAAGAATAGCTCCGGATCCTCGGATACTGTCAGCTCGGTCCAATCGTCTTCGCCATAAGGAGCATAAAATGCTTTGGCCTGGGCCGAAGTGCATTCGTAGTAACCAGACCATCCAGCAGCGATACGAGTGAAGTCACCGCCAGCAAACTCCATGACGCTGCCGGCTGCTTGCTCGAAGCGATCGGTTACCTGGCCGGCACCGTTCTTGAACTGCAACATCTGCAGGGTTGGAGCTTCGAAGTCCTCCTGATCCATTTGTAGGCTTAGCTCAGTGATATTGCTTCCTGCAAGACCGTCCACCAATACATTATAATTATAGAGGTTTAACTTTAGTGTGTTGCCGCTGGCAGACTCGTCTGACATGGCCACATAGAGGTCGGCCTCGCGGAATTCACCATAACGGCCCACATAGCTTGGCGTCAGATAGAGATCGTCTCCCCAAAGCTCGTAACGTTGTGAATTGATTGGACAGTTGTTGCCGTAGACTGCTCCCTCGGCCTGTTCGATAGGATACGAGAATGCTGGATGACCTGGATAGAGCTGAGAGATGGTATTAGGACGGGCATTAAAGCCACCGTTCACATCGTAGCCGGCATTGACGACAAAGATGCCATCCTTATCTCCATAAACCGATGGACCTTGTGTGAAATAGTATTCCTCCCATGGATAGCCGTCCCAGTCCTCAACGTAGAGGTAATCGCTGTACATTGGCTTTACGAGCACGTTGAACTGATCTGCTCCCTCTTTCCCCAACGGAAGATCCAGGTAGAATGAAGTGATGCACTTTTCCTGCACGCAGCCAGGGATGTATGACACTTGGCCAATCAGGGCTTCGCCATCGAGCACCATTATCATGTCATAACCCGGTACGTGAGCTTCCATGTCATCATTCCATTCAGGAGTTGGCTCGAACTCTTGCACGTAATGAATGAAACGCGATGCGTCGTTCACCACTTCAGTGGCGTTCGTTAGGTCCTCAACCTCGTAGCGGTTGAACCACCAATCTACACCGATGCCTATCTCGCGTGCTTCACAGAGCTTGTAGCGCGAAGAGAGGTCGCTGAAATAGAAGTCTGCCTCATGGCCCTCATACTTGTATCCGCCGCCTATCACCAGCGAGATGTCGCCTACGCCTTTCAGTACGAGCGACGATAATGCAGAGAAGTCCTCTGCTGTTCCTGGATCCACTTGCTGGTAGCTTTCGTTGTATATGGCCATGTAGAGCGGATTGCCTTCGTGGTCAACGCTTCGCACCGTCAATGGATGAGTTGCTTCGCTTTGGGGCAACGATACGGTCTGGTCGGTGAGGATTTCGACATTCTCATGGATTACGTAGTAAACCTCTCCCCAGTTCGACATATAGTTGGCCATGATGTCATAGGTTCCAGCAGGTACTTGCAGCGATGTCGTGTAACTGCTCCAATCATAGTCAGCGTGCTTGATGCCATTCTCGGCGCTGATAACCGAGAAGCCCAGCGGGTAGCTTTCTGAGTCACAATCGTAGTTAAGTGTTACGGTCACCATTTCGGCAGCCATAGCGCGTTGCTGATTCTTGGTCGAACGTGGTGTGATGATGGTTTTCTGTCCGCACTCCATTTTGTCATAACGGTTGGCATCAATTCTGATACCTTTGTGTGAAGCATGTGTCGGCTTCAGAATCGAAGGAGTCACGGTAGCCTGTACTGTGCCAGTTGCGGCACATAAGGCGAGAAGCAATAAAAACTGTTTCATACTATTTGAAAAAACGTAAAATAAGAGATGTCGATGTAGGGTAATCTGTTATTTTGCCGGTACTTCGTCTTCCGACGTTGCAAAGATAACGTTTTTCCGGTAGTTTAGTATCATTTGTTGCCATTTTTTTCCCGATTTGCGGTAATTTATATTAAAAATGTCATTTTAGGACGTAATTATGGGTAGGTTATTGCGACTTCATGACAGTTTCAGTGCAAATAGCACATGGGCATAAAAACATCCGCAAGGTCCTGACTTCATCAATGCGTCACCCAAGTTAGGAAATGGCGTTTGTTAGGTCGAAAAGTGGTTTGATGGCGAGATGCTTTTCAGTCAGGAAGAGGGTTTTCGTAAAGTAGGTCCCGTTCTCTGGAAGCTTTATCTTTATCGTGGTAATTGTCTTGGCAGCATCGAGTACATGGTCGACACTCATGCCAATCTTGTTTACTGCAATAAGGCGTTCCAGCTCCTTGTATATTTTATATGCAATGAAGCAGATGCATATATGAGCTTCAATCCGCCTCTCTGTGAAGTGAAACATCGGTCGCATCTCCAATGCCCCCTTTGAGATTCGGAAGGCTCGTTCCACCACCCATAACCCATGATATTGTGCGATGACTCGTTCTGCATCAAGGTCTGTGTTGGTAATATAACCTTTCAGTCCGTCCCACTTGCAGTCTTCTGCAATCTTCTGCTCACTTATGGAGACTTCGACGTCTTTGCTGATCTCAAGGAATTTGTTATATCCTCGTTTATTGACCTGCTGCTTCGTGATGTGCCCGCTCTTGAATGCTTTTCTCAATCGTTCAATTCCCCGGTCACGATTGTATGTATCTTTTTTTGCTCGTTTTTCCGAATAGCTGACAATAAGCCGTTCACCATTCTGTCTTTTATGCTCGTAACAAGCATTGTCTATCTTCTCTAAGGTAAGAATCCATTGTTTGATGCTTGTGCCCTCACTTTTGATTCGTGCACCAAGAATATACTTGTAACCAGCTTGTTGCAATAGTTTTACATTATTCTTATTCATCAAGCCGGAATCGGCCACGACGATGAAATCTTTGCCTAGCGTGAAGCGTTGCTTGAAATCGTCTATCATCGGAATCATGGTAAATCCTTCATACTGGCTGCCATTGAACAGAGAGTACGACAAAGGATACCCACCTTCCGATACGAGCAGACCAAGTACGACCTGAGACTCTGCAGTCTTGCCATCCTTTGAGAAGCCAGGCTCTCGCAAGACGTCTGTCTGCGAAGTTTCAAAGTACAAGGTTGTTACATCATAGAACATCAGCCCTATGTTACCACCGAAAATCTTGCGGGTATGTTCCACGCTGATCTGCTGGGCAAGTTCCATCTGCGTATTGTAGAGCTTGTCCATGTAACGATAGATGTGGTTGAGGTCGACATCCTCGTCATAGTAAGACTTCAGATAGTCAACAGTGGCAAGTTTGCTCCTTGGCTGGGACACCCTTGCTATCACAAGATGACGAAGGATATCATCGGGTATGCGATTGAAGCCAATGGTGTCATAGACCTGGTTTAGCAGCAGCTGCGTCCCGTTGATCAAAATGGAGTCCATATTTTCAACAACGCGAACCGTCTCTTCCAGTTCTTTCCCTCGGCGATCGTCAAAGTCAAATTCCTGTTGACCTCCATAGGTATGGAGCCAGATCTGAGCCTCTTGGAATAGTGCCTCTGCCTCTTTTTCCGACTTCGCCACTCCAAATTTCTTAACTTCAATGAAACGACCATGCGCTTTGTTGACCACAACGACGCTAATTGAGCCTGATCGATTGGTTTTCTTACGTACAAACATGGCGCAAAGATACGAAAAAACTGTTTGCGTCACCCTGAGTCACCCTTTCTTTTAACTTAATTTATTGATTTTCAATCTGCGCTATGGAATGGCAAGCAAAAGTGATGAAGTCAGGAAATAGCACATGGGCATAAAAACATCCGCAAGGTCTCGCGACTTTGCGGATGTTTTTGTGCGTAGTTTTATTTCAGTAGAATAACTTTTGCCTTTGCATTATCCATTTCTGGCATGGTACGGCCTACGGGAGCACCAATGTAGGTAGGATCACACACCACATATTTCTTGCCTTCGCGCATTATGTAGTCACCTTGAACGTCTTCGGTGAAGCCTACTGCCGTTGCCAGATGGCCTGGATAATAAACCAACAGCACGTCGAGACCCAGCAAATCACGTACCAGACGAGACAATAGTATTGAGCGATCTTCGCAGTCGCAATAGGGGTAATATAGCGATTCCTCTGCAAAGAATGCACGGTCGCCACCCCACACTTTGTCATCGTATTCATACTCGAAGCCGGTCTGCACCCAGTTGAGCAAGCGGCTGACCGATCCTAATTCATCCATGCCTTCGACGGCTTGTTGCAATTGTGGATAGAGTTTCTCCTTTACATTGTTGGCTATTGGCGTCATTGCGTATGTTGCCCAACGTGTCATGAAGTTCTCTCCATATTGCGTGACAGGATAATCGTTGTAGAAGGCTATCAGATTCTGATTGACTTGTGCTGAACCCAATACGTCTGCAAAATCTCTTGCCCTTATTCGTCTTGTTTCGCCTACTTTATTGGCCAATTCCATAGGCTTTACAATCAGCATTGACAGGCTTTTTTCATTTGGATAGGCACAATCCGCAATTTTTACGTTATTTGGTAGGTGATCTACCAGTCCGTAATAGTGATCGCCATCCAAAGTGTAATAAGCTTGGTTGTAGAAGATGTGGCGGCTTGCGAATAGCATGAACAATTGTTTTCCATCCTGTGCCATACGCATGCGATATCCGGATTGCCCGTAGAGGTAGGCCAGCAGGAGCACCGATTCATTGCTTCCCTTCGGACAGATACTTTCAGCTACGGTTTTCAGCAGTTGCAGGTAGGCCCAGTCACACAATTGCAGGTTGCGACGAGTTTCCAGACAATCATACAACAGATTTTCATATTCGTTTGTCGTCAGTATTTCGTATGCATTGGCAACGTCATCTGGACTCAGTGATTTCAGCCGTAGAGGATTCTTTCCCGAATAACGCACCTTGCAGGGCGTCCCGTAGAAGCTGAAGTCAAGCGTTTTCTCTTCTTCTATCACGGGGACTTCTTCTATAGGCGCTACTGGTTCTGGCTGTGGCGCTACTGGTTCTGGTTCTATGACTTCCTCTATCACCACTGGCTTATCTTCCACTGGCTTCTCCTTATCCTCCTCAGGTATCACCACAGGGGGCACTTCCTCATCCTCTTTGGGCTTTGTTATGGGTTCCTCTGCCTCAAATTCTTTCCATGGGTTACGCAGGAACTCGATGAACTCCTCGTTGATCTTCTGGCGGAAGTCCTCGAAGTCGGTATGAATTTGCTGGCGGAACTCATCGAAAGCTCGGTGCAGATCGCGGCTATTAACTTGTGCATGGCCAAACATAGTAAGGCTGACCATGCACAGGAGAACGATGATACGTCTCATTGATTACATATTTACCAAAACACCATTAACCAAGTCATTCAATTCCTGATTGCCCTCAATCTCGAGCTCTTTCTGCAACTGTTGCTTCAAGGCGATAGCCAACTGCTTCTTATCGTACGATATGGTTACCATAGCTTCGTAAGTATTGTTGGGCAGAACGCGGTAGATATTCAAGCCTGGCTGCATATTGCGCAGACATGCATCAATGATACCTTTGGCACGCTGGTGGAACTTATCAACGGTTACCGCACTGATGGCCGATGACTGCGAATTGTCAAGCTTCTGCTCGAAGGCACCAGCCACGAACGATTCTATCATTCCTGCAATTTCGGTCTGGCAAGCGGTTCTGGCAGCTGCATAAGCGGCATTTTGTGTGCCGGCTACGGCCGATGTGCTGTGTTGAATGAAGCGGCGCATCGGATTGCCCAAATCATCTGCCATTACCTCTACCTCGAGCAATTGGTCGGCCGTGATTTGTGACTCCATCGAGCGTCCAGAGCCCATTACCTTCCAGCCCTCCTTGGCACGTTGTTTAGCCAGTTTCTTAGCATCTCGGCTTGGCTTGGCATTGAGCAACTTCATATTGATGTCGTTCAACTCCTTCTGGGCCTTAGCCATCTCTACTGAGTTCTGTGCGAACATTGCGGTACTGGCCATCATTGCCATCAGCACCATGATAATAATCTTTTTCATAATCATTTTTTTGTTTAGTGATAATTTGTATTCGTTTATTTGTTATTTGCCTCTTTATGCAGGAAAGACGAGAAAGTAACCCATCTTTCAAGATATATTTATTATTTTTCGCCAGAAACCATCGGAGTTTGTGTTACACGCGAAGGAATGGCGGCAAAGAAGCCATCCAGCCAGTTTTGAAACTCCTCCTTGCTCATGCCGAAAAGCCGAGGTCCCAGCTTATACAATGCGTATGATAGTTTCCCCACATGCAGATCTGGCAATTCGAAGCTCAGCTGGTAGGGTTTGCAGGCACTGATTGTCATCCACTGTTCTGGCAGATGATTTGCTTTGGGCGTATTCAGCGGTCGTGGCATTACGAATGGCGTATCAATACCACGCACGCATTCATCATCTTCTCCACGGGTAGAGTCGCCGCTATGGCAAGCATCTACACTGACGATAATCTTGCCTTTCGTACCCACCTTTTCCCTCAGTAGCGTCAGGTACAAGGCCACTTCATCGTCACAGAAGTGTTTGTCGCCATTATCCTTGTCACATCTTGTCATATAGGCATCGTATGGTATCCACGATTCGTCAAAGAGCGAATGTCTCCCCGTCCAGCGATCTGCTTCATCGCCGTCGATATCCGTCATATATTGTCCATGGCCAGAATAATGTATGTACACCTCATCACCCTCCCTACAGCGGCTTATCAATCCCAGGAAGGCAGCCACCATATTAGCTTTCGTAGCATTTTCATCCGTTAGTGTTCGGATATCCGAGTATCCTGCTTTAGTCAGTATCTCTGCCACCAGCTCCACATCTTTATCGCCATGAATCTTGCTCCAACTCGCATCTTCCTGTTTGCCAAGGCCGAATACCAATGCTCGCTGTGTAGCCATTGCCCAAGGGCAACAGCATACACATATTATATATATAATAAGGAGGCGTTGATTCATCGTATTCATTGGGCACTATTTATGAAAGTGGCCTGGCCCATATACTCCGAATTCTGGATCTGGTTTGGGTTGCCAGGTGCGGATTTTTATCAGTGGCTCATCCGCATTCGTCATGTCTACCATCAGGAATAGGTAGCCCATGTCGGCATACGTCGACGACGAATATTCCTGACCGATTTGGATTGAGAATACCTTGCCTTCTTCGTTCTCAAGCAACATCACGTCGTTGTTCGTGAATTTGATGTCGATAAACTGATTGCGTTTGAAAGTTTTCTTCAAGTGTTCCAGATAGGTTGCCTTCGTAAAGTGATTATAGGTGATAATGTCGCGCCCCATGTCCGAGATTTGCGAGTCTTCAAGTCCTGGCCGTGTGGTGCGTTTTGCTACATGGCCTACGATGATGGTAGCATTGTCGTCAAAGATGGCCTTGATGTAGTCGCTGTCTTTCAGACAATAGGCGGTCTTGTAATTCTCAAGGAAGCTCAATACCTGCTGGCGTGTCTCCTCGCCCCATTTTACGTTTTTGTGTAGAAGGTCGTTCTCGGCAACAGAGCCGATGCCGAAGGTGAGATTACAGATTTTCTGATCCTTGTCGAAGGTGAAGATTACATCGTCCACCAGTGTCGTCTTATGTCCGCGTTCTGTAACCGTAAACGACATCTGCAATCCGCGAGCCACAAAGGTGCCATTTGCACCCGGATAGAACGTAATCTTTGGCGTGCCTACCACGCGTCCAGCTCTTCGGCTGATCAGCTTTGTATAATTGTCCAAGCCACGTCCGGTAAAGAATGGTTGTCCTTTGTCGTATTTTCTCGATTGAAGCGCTTCCAGTACCTGATTCATTGCCGCAGCACATGCTTCGGTTGTCGTGCTTGCACGTTCTGGGGCAGACGTAAGCGGTTTGGTATCTACGGTAATGGTTTTCGTTTTGGGCTTCGAGGCTGATGCGCGTTCTGCCTTCACCACGATTTCTTCGCCGAAATGGCGAAGTGGCAGTACGTTCAGCACGCTGTTCATCTCTGCATCACCACGGGCGAAGTTTTTGTATTCGTACTCCACGTTGATGTGATAGATTCCAAGTTCGGCACTACCCTGTGCCATCTCGAGGCTGCCATTTCCACCTTCGGCTTTGCCCGTGCAAGTGCCTCCAACTCCATCGTTGTAACTGAAGTCGACGGTTGCAGGCATGCCCTTATAGGTAAAGCGCAAGTCTACATAATCGCCGTCGCGTTCTATGAAGTCGACTTTCAGCTCTCGCAGAATGTGGCTAATGGTCTTGGGTAGAATATCAACAATCGGCAGACCATTCTCATCCATTACCGAGGCGGGGAATTGCAAAGATCGAGCCAGAGAATAGGCCCAGTAATAGTATTGCAGTGCCTCTGCCACTTCGCCCTTCGCAATAGATTGATCTGCAATCTTCACCATGCCCTTCAGTCGCTGGATACGGGCTTCGTAAATCATCTGCAGTTCCGAGCGCTGCATATACTTCCTGACTTCTGCTTGTGGGGCCCTACTTACTGTCCATGTCTGCACATTCGTAAGTGTAGATTGCGAATAGGTCTGCATCACATGCTCTACAGTTTCAGTGAAGGTCAAGCCATTATTATTCTGCTCTCCGAGATATGCTTTCGAGAAATCGCTTGATACATTCACTGCAATCTGCTGCAGCAATTCTTCAAGCGCCATTTTACCCGCTTCTTCATCAGTCGCCCCTACACCTACACCGTAGTAATACTCGCCTGAGGAGCGGATGTGATCCCAGGATTGGGAGAAAGAATGGAATACTATTAAGGAGCCCAAAAAAACAATCAAATATTTCATACACTCTTCTTAGCTGAACTATTTAGAAAGCAATACACAGTTTTATCCTCATTTAGAGCCTCGTTTATGTCAGAGCAACTATGGGTAACCAATGTGAGGCTTCTTGTTTTAATGCTGCATATAGTACCTAGTAACTTGCCAATTTTACTTAAAGGATCCTGTTTTAAGACAATATGTGAAATATGCGAGTTTTCAAATTCTGGATCTCGTTGATACTCGTCCTCGGCCTTGTATAAAGTTTGAAGTCTGATATCGTCAATGTTATGAGACGATAGTCCACTAAATAATGTCATATTGTTCATTTTTATTGGTTTTATTCTGTTATAACTGTCCAACCTGTAGGAACTACTCCTGTTTCGTCCCATTTTGCCGCTGCATTTTTAATAAATGTGCCTGAGGAAGAAACATGATAGGTCCAGCTACCCAAGCAATTTTCTGCGCTGATATCTGTTGCCATCATTTTAATTGTATTTACTTTGTAACAATAACAGAGCATCTGGAAATAGCACGACTCAACCAAGGTCTTAGCAGGAAGATCTGGTGCCTTGGTCAAAGAACTGCAGTAAAAGAACATATCGTCATAGCAATAATCAGCCAAAGTTGTAGCCGGAAGTGAAGGTGCGTTGGTCAATGAACTGCAGTATTCGAACATCCTGCAATAGCAAGAAGAAGCCAACGTTGTAGCTGGAAGTGAAGGTGCGTTGGTCAATGAACTGCAGTCAGAGAACATCCTGCAATAGCAATAATCAGCCAAAGTCGTAGCCGGAAGTGAAGGTGCGTTGGTCAAAGAACTGCAGTCAGAGAACATCCCGGAATAGCAAGAAGAAGCCAACGTTGTAGCTGGAAGTGAAGGTGCGTTGGTCAATGAACTGCAGCCAGAGAACATCCCGGAATAGCAAAAAGAAGCCAAAGTTGTAGCCGGAAGTGAAGGTGCGTTGGTCAAACAACTGCAGCCAGAGAACATCCCGGAATAGCAAGAAGAAGCCAAAGTTGTAGCCGGAAGTGAAGGTGCGTTGGTCAAAGAACTGCAGCCAGAGAACATCCCGCGATAGCAATAATCAGCCAAAGTTGTAGCCGGAAGTGAAGGGGCGTTGGTCAATGAACTGCAGTGAGAGAACATCCCGTCATAGCAAGAAGAAGCCAAAGTTGTAGCCGGAAGTGAAGGGGCGTTGGTCAATGAACTGCAGCCAGAGAACATCGAGGAATAGCAACCATAAGCATAAGCCAAAGTTGTAGCCGGAAGTGAAGGGGCGTTGGTCAATGAACTGCAGTGAGAGAACATCCCGTCATAGCAAGAAGAAGCCAAAGTTGTAGCCGGAAGTGAAGGTGCGTTGGTCAATGAACTGCAGCCAGAGAACATCAAGAAATAGCAATAACCAGCCAAAGTCGTAGCAGGAAGTTTTGGAGCAGTTATTAATTGATAACATCCCTTAAATAACCCTGAGAACTTAACATTTTGGCCATTTATATTGTAATAATTCTCATAGTCGACCAATGTTCTGATATCGCCATGACATGCCACTTTGGCATTGGCACTAAACTTTATGGAATCAAGCTCCTCAGAAAACCAATAGCTCTGCTTTATGGTTCCATAACTACTCTTACCTCTCAGTCTCAATTCTCCCGTGTTACCGCCAAAAGCTACTTCTTTTGTCCCAAGTTCTTGCCATTCGCTATCATTTACAGAATACTCTAATGTGGGCACTTCATATGTGAACTGCAGCGTCTGCGGGCCATCCGCCGTGAACGATAACCAAGGCTGATCATCGAAACAGGTCTGCATAACATTGATTACATACCGCTCACATCCTTCTCCGGTCAAAACAATCTGACCATTGCGGGTTTTATCGTCTTCGTTCTTTTCGAACTCAACGGTAAAACTCTGATTGCCGTTACCGTATGGCGTAGGAATCGAGATCCAGGGTACAGTGGCAGATACTTCCCAGCTTACATTGCCCGACACCGTGATAGTCTTAGGCGTCGGAATTGCACCAACCGATAACGTGTTCAAATCGGCATAGCAATATACCATGCCCGCCTGCGTTAATTCAATGATTGCAGAAGTTGCGCTATGATTGCCTTGTACGGTAATTGTGCCCGTACGCTTTTCTTCCGAAGGATTTGCCTCGATCGCAACGCTTACATCCTTGCTGCCAGTACCTGTTGTTGCGGACAACTTAGCCCACGCGACCGAAGACGTTGCCGTCCAACTATCGTTACTCATAATTGAGAATGTGGCGGTTGTCTGGTCTGATTCGGCCACAATGCTCGTAGTGCTGACCTCGGTAGTATATCCCTGGCCATCCTGAGTCAGATTGATGGCTGCGGTCTTGCCATGTGTGCTCTTCGCCGTAATCTGGCATGAGCGTGGTTCCGGATTGTTATTCGCGGTGCAACTGAGCGTAACGGTCTTGTCTCCGCTGCCGGAAGTAGGGCTTACTGTTGCCCACGAGGCAGAAGACGTAATCTCCCATTCGTCGTTACTCTCGATGGCAAACGTCGTAGAGGCCGCAGTCGCTGTCATGGCTAACATCTCGCTGTCCTTGTTATTCACCTTAAGGTAATAGCCAATGCCGGCCTGCAATACATCAATTGTTTTCTCGGCACTATGCGAACCCTTAATGCTGATCTTACCCGAACGTGACTCCGGATTTGTGCTGGCATCAATGGTTACGTTGAGGGTCTGATTGCCGTCGCCGGATTGTGGCGAAACGGTCAGCCACGATTCGTCGGTCGAAACAATCCAATTATCGTTGCTTGTGATGGTCACCGACACAGTTTTAGCTGCCGCATCGGCCGAAATGCTCGATTTGTCGACATTCAGATAATATCCCACACCCGTCTGATGGATTGCTATATGCATCGTGGCGCTCTTTGCGCCTATAACGGTTATTGTGCAGTCGCGATCTTCGGCTCCGCTGTTCTCGGCTATCGAAACCGCAATTGTACCGTTTCCGCTGCCCGAAGCAGGTGAGACCTGTGCCCATGTGCCATTGGACGACACCGTCCATGTATCGTTACTCTCAATACCGAAAGATGTATCCATGGCCGCCGTACCGGCCGAGATGCTTTCGATATTATCCTTGATCTGAAGATAATAGCCGATGCCCGACTGCTCGATGGTGATGGTCACAGGGTCGCTATGCGTGCCTGTGAGCGTAATCACTCCACTACGCTTCTCGGCGCCGGTATTAGCCTCGACTTCCACGTTAATCAGCTTATCGCCACTGCCTGACGAGGCCGAGAGCTTTGCCCATGTCACGGAGCTCTGGCTGGTCCAGGTATCATTGCTCAGAACCGTGAACGACGGCGTCGCTGCCGACGAGCCTACTGAAATATTGGGCGTTTCGAGATCGGTCTTCAGATAATAACCCACGCCATCTTGCCAGATCATGACCTCTTGCTCGGACAATGCCTGCTCGGCTTCCGGTACATCCGTCAGTCGCACCGTAATGAATGCAATGCGGGGTAGTGGGCTTGTGTTCTCGGCTGTAGTGACCGTTACGATGTTGTCCGTGGCTTTGCATGTCACCCAATTCGCCTCGTCGCTAACCACAGGTGTATAGGCACCATCGGTGCTGACCTTGAACGATTGCGAGCCTTGCTCTTTGGCAAATCCGAGGCTGTCTGTACTCAGCGCCAGGTATCGACCCTGCTGAAGGGTGATGATGCGGTAGGGTTGCAAGTTGTCGTTGTCCGGAAGAATATAGGTGGTGTCACGGCGATTGTAGACCGACGGATTATCGCCGAAGATGATTGTCATCGACGATTGTCCCATCTGTCCGGATGCGGGTTCATGACGCACCCAGGTGGAATTCGACGCGGCCTTCCATGAATCGCTCGACGTAAAGGTGACTGCATGCGTGCCGCCCGTCGACGGAATGGCTGTATCGTCGGTCGCATCGACCGTGAAGTAGGTGCCGGCCTGTGTTACCAATATCTGTTTCGAAATATCGCCTACGGTAACGGTAATCACGCCCGAACGTTCCGATTCGTCGGGATTTGAGGCAACCGAAACGCTTAAGAGGGTTGTTCCTGCGCCTGTTGCTGGCGACAGGGTGATCCATCCGTTGCTTGTCGTGGCGCTCCATCGGCCGTTGGTTTCGATGCTGACGTCTTGAGTGCTTGCCTTGTTGCCGAACATCAACGAAGCGACGACTCCGTCAAAGCGGCTGCCAGCTTGCTTTACAACGATTGTTGCCCGCGCATTTCCCTCCAGATAGATACTGGCTGAGCGTTCGGTAGTTCCATTATTCTCCTCGACGGTGATTTGTAGGCTCTCCCTGTCGTCCGATACCTTGGCCGTTACCCACGACTCGCTGCACGTCACCTGCCAACGCGTGTTAGCATCGACGGGGATGCTTTGCGTCGAAGCATCGCGCGTAAAGCTGACCGTTTGCTGATTGGGATTGATATAGGCCTCGGCCTTGCTCTGCGTCAGTGCAATCGGCCGTGTATACGAGTAGTCGGTCTCCGTACTGCTGAAGTTTATGATACAGGTACGCAGATCATCGCCCGAGCGGTTCTCGCTGGCAGTCAATACTACATCGGCATCGGCACTGCCGCTGGTTTGCGAAGCCGATACCCATGCATCGCCATCCGCCAACGCCCAGCCCGTGCTCACTGAGCTAACCTTCAGCGTTTGTGATAGATTGCTGTTCGCGCCAAAGGTAAATTCCTTCTTGTCAATGCTTAGGTAGCGGGCATGGATCGATAGCTTCCAATCCGCATTGAGATATGGCGATGAGTCGGTACATCCGACACACAACAGAATGAACGAGAAGATGCCCAACAGATATTTAGCGTATTTCATTGCTCCAATTTTTAAAAGAATAGATAAATACCAATCTTTAGGTTGAAGCCTTCGCCCCAACCCTTGATTGTGCTCGATACATCGGCCATGGCCGTATAAACCGAGGATTTGTTTACGCTGAATCCGAATTCGGGCGTAAGGCTAACACCTATGCACGAAGCCAGCGCATATTCCATGCGGGCATCGACAATAGCTTTTAGCCCATAACCAGTGGATTGCTTACTGCCTGTGACGGATAGAACTCCGACACCGACCTGTGGCGTAATGCGGAATCGCGTACCATAGCACAATCCATATCCCAGTTTCACTCCTATTGACGATGAGGTGAATTCTTCTTCAACGGGTCGTTGTCCTTCGTCGTCTGTGCCAACATAATTCCAGTACAGCATCTCGCTATTCATCCCGACCATGTAGCACGCCTCAAGGTTGAAGTTGTGGAAATATCCGCCTACTGCACCGCCTATGGCCGAATAGGCACCGGCCTGATACGTGGGCTGCAGATACACACTGGTGGGCTGCTGATACTGGCGCACCAATTTGATGTCGTGACGTGGATTTGACGAATCGAGATGAACCTTCGCTTCATAAGTATGATACTTGTTCTGTACAAGCTTCAGGTCGTAGTCGCCCGATGTGAGTACCTCGCTGTAAGGTGTAGAACCTTTAAATTCCCCATTGAGGTAGAGTCTGGCTCCTGCAGGCTGTGACGTAATGGTCATCTCGGCCATGTCGGACAGTACCAGGCTTAGATTCTCAGTGCGGTTTTCAAGAATAGTGATCGTGCGTTCTTCCTTCTTATGATTGGCCAGATTCAGTGATACGGTGTGCTGACCGATGATTAGGTCCTTTACCGTCATTGGCGTAGTGCCTACCGCCTTTCCATCGATGAAAACTTCGGCATCGAGTGGCTTGGAGGTGACTGAAAGCGATCCGGTAATAGGTTCGGGAGCATCAATAAAAATGTCTTGTGGCTCGTCGGCACGTACAACGATAGTTTTTAATATTGGTTTATGGCGCTCCATGCGGCATTCAACCTCGTAGGTTCCGGCACGGAGCGGGCCTCGCCATTCACGTTTGCCCATCAGCATCTTGTCGATGTAAATCTCGGCCTCGGCATTCACGCGGATATGTGTCTCAGCCGCATTCGATTCGAGTTTGGGCGTCAGAACCGTTATTTCGTCCTTTTCGATGACGAACTTGGCATTGTACGTCTTGTACAACTCTCCGTTAGTGATCTGAAGGGTATACTCCCCGCTTTTCCATTTCGTGTCTGCATAATAGGGAATTTCACCGATGCGTTTATTGTCAATATAGATCTGTGCGCCTGCGATACCGTAGGCATCGTCAATTCGCAAGTACCCGAAGTCTGGAACCAGTTTCACTTTCTCGGTGAACGTCTCGTCCGGCTGATTCAGCATCACTCGGCCTTCAGACACGTCGTAGTTATCGGCTGAAATTCGGTATTCGTACAGGCCACACTCCATATTTTTGGCCGCGACTTCCCAAATCTCAAAATCGTCGTTCGATTCGGCCTTGCGTACTTGCAAAACCGCTTCGACATCTGCTGGGCTGATATCGAAGCGTAACCATTGCTTTAGTACACGGAGCTGCGGTTCGACGTACGAGAGTTCAAGGATATACGTCTCGCCCGCTTCGAGCGTCTGCCCTAGATCAGCATTCTGAATCGGAACAAATCCCTCACGCGTAATGCGTACCTTGCGCGCCGTCTTCTGGACGTATAGCCACACCTCACCATCGTGTAGCCCTTCATTCAGATGCGAAAGCGAGAAGAAGTTGAACTTAAATGCCGAGGATACAGGGCTTCCATCGATTGTACGCACTTTGACAAGTGCATAAAGGTTGCCATTGCTGTCTTCCTTTTGATATTCTTTGGCTGCACGATCGCTTGGATCGTGCGTGAAGCTTTCGATGTAGATTTTCTGTGCCTGGGCAAACACGTTGGCCATGCAGCAGAAACACATGCCCATCAATAGTACAAACCTAAAAAAGAAGTGATTTTTCATTGCGAAGAATATATATTGTCTTGTCAATTGCAAGTTAATCAGGTTCGGAGGTAAGCTGCGACAGCAATCGGGTGGCCTCCCTGCGGTGTTCGCCTTGTAACGTGACGAAGTACTCGAGTTCATGGATGGCTTCTTTATGATGGTCCATGCGGACCAATGCATAGATGCGTAGCCACATAAGCTGGTAATGGTGGCCTACGGCCAATTCCTTTTCGTATAGCAATGCCTCGTCGTCGAGCATACTCATTTGCTCGAGTTCGGTTAATTCGTCGGCAGATGATTGCAACGCCATATTGATTTTGTCTAAGGCTTCACGGTACTGTTCGTGTGCTATAGCATCGTCAATCTCAGCAGAAGTGGGCGAAGCCGCTCGGTATTCGGTCAATGTAGGAACAGGGAATCCAAGTTCATCCCAAGGTGAAGAATGGTGTGCGCGCCACGGACTTACCCACAGAACGATTGCCAAACAAGCGGCAATACTCAGACCGATGGCCGCCTTACGGATGCCGGAATGCAGAGGAACGGCAGTCGGTTTTGCCAACTGTTGCTCCATCTCTGACATCTGCTGCCGCATCTGGTTTTGTCGACTTAGGCAGTTGCTTATGCGTTGATCTACTGTCATAGGGTTATATTGTGAAATGATATCGCTCGAACTCCTTTTGGATTTTACTCTTCAGCGAATTCATACATTTATTCTTTGCGGTTTTCAGTCCATCTTTGCTGGTATTCTTGTCTGCGCGGAGTGCAAGGATTTCGTCGTTGCTCTTGCCTTCGTAGAATGCGAGGGTAAGAATCTCGCGGCAACGGTCGGAGAGGTTGCAGACACATTGGGCTACGATGCGGTTTTTCTGTTCATCAGCTTCATCGTCGTCCCATTCGGTTTGTTGGACTATGGCATGCTCTTCGTCACCGAAAAACTCAGCGTAATATTCTTCGCGGTTCTCACGGCAAATCTCGCGGTATTCGTTCTTGGCAATGGCCATGAGAAAGGTAAGCAGCGAACAAGTCAGCGGGCGGAATACGCCATCGGCCTGCTGGCGATGGATCTGGCCGTCGATGACCTTGATGCTGAGGCAATCGATCTGCGTCCAGAGGCGGATGAAGGATTCCTGCATTACCTCTTGCTTGCGGTCACGGTCGAAGAAGATCTCGTCGAACTTGTCCATGATGTAACGGCGGCATTCGGCATAGAACCATTCCTCCACCTTTCGGTCACGGGCTTGCAGGCCAGTGACGACTTCCAGGTCGGAGTACGTCCTACGCTTTGCGCTTAATGCAGGTATTTGCCAAAAGTAACCCAAGAAAATAAAAAAATCGCCTTCCCCGATTCCCCTCATCAGGCTGTGTTTGTTTCGCGATAAAAGATTCGGCATACAAAAAAAGCGCGGGAACCGTATTGTTACTCGTCCCGTCGCTTGAGGCCTCGCATTGCCATTCCAACCTGAACGAGCAACGTTAGCACCCACGCCGATATGATGGTACCGACAAACTCGCCCTTACCTTATGGGTATAGAGCAAGCGTCGGAATGTATCACATCCCGTAGGCATCTATCGTTGCAATGTCCTTGGGTTGTTTTTGAAGATTGCGAGTTTTCAAGCGACCAAGAGACAAAGCGCAATAAACGCCTTTATCTATATGTCATCCCTCCCAGCCGCAACGTGTTTTTTTTGATCAGACGCGTGCATCGGCGTGGTTTGGACAGCGCAAAATTACGTTAAAAAAATGAATACTCCAAATCTTTTGGTAAAAAATAAACAAATTGCTGTGAATTTTGTAAGCAAGAGGAATTACTGTAGCTCATTCTGCTGCTTTTATGTCAGTTTTTCTACGGTTTGTGTGGCTTATCAGCTTCCTCGCTGCGAGAAGGAAGAATGTTGGCGAAGATTCTTCCTTAATAAAACGGGGAAGCATATTTTTATGACGAAATGCCCTTCCTCGAAATGATAAGGCAGAATGTTGGCGAAGATTCTTCCTTAATAAAACGGGGAAGCGTATTTTTATGGCGGAATGTGCTTCCTCGAAATGATAAGGCAGAATGTTGGCGAAGATTCTTCCTTAATAAAACGGGGAGGCGTATTTTTTTGGCGAAATGGGCTTCCCCGAAATGATAAGGAAGAATGTTGGCGAGGATTCTTCCTTATTAAAATGTGGAGGCAAAAATGCGTGTTTTGGGAGCGCTGCTTCGTGTTTGTGTCAAATTTTGAGGCGTGGCATCAGTTTTTCCGGCATTTTCTTGGTGCATTCCAAAAGAGTCATTATCTTTGCGTGAAAATTTCCGAGAACAATGGACGGAACAGAATTTCTAAATAACCCTTGGAATCTTTTCGAATTCCTGAATAATAATCACTACCAATGAAATCGATTAAAGAGATTTATCGCATAGGCTTAGGCCCATCGAGCAGCCATACCATGGGACCACGCAATGCTGCCGAGATTTTCCTGCAACGCCATCCCGAAGCCTCGCACTTCGAGGTAACACTCTATGGTAGCCTTGCTGCCACGGGCAAGGGTCACATGACGGATCGTGCCATCCTGGATCTGATGCCGCAGGCAACGCTGCTGTGGGAGCCGAACACTTTTCTGCCTTTCCATCCCAATGGCATGTGCTTCAGGAGCAAGGATCAGGAAGGTAACGCCACCGATCAATGGACGGTATACAGCATCGGTGGCGGTGCTCTGGCCGAGGAGGGAAGCGCCAGCATCGATACGCACGAAGTATACGACCGCAATACGTTGACCGAGATCCTGAAGTATTGCGAATGGTCGGGCAAGAGCTACTGGGAGTACGTCGAGGAATGCGAAGGCCCTGCCATCTGGGACTATCTGCACGAGGTGTGGACGGTGATGCGCGAGGCCGTAGAATGTGGCATCGATGCCGAGGGCGTGCTGCCCGGCCCGCTGAATCTGCGTCGCAAGGCCGCAACATATTATGTCAAGGCTACCGGCTACAAGGACAACCTGCGGACACGCGGCCTGGTGTTCGCCTATGCGTTGGCCGTAAGCGAGCAGAATGCTTCGGGTGGACGTATCGTCACCGCACCGACTTGTGGCAGCTGCGGCGTCCTGCCGGGCGTGCTTTACCACCTGTGGCGCAGCAAGGACTTCAGCGAGCAGCGCATCCTGAGGGCCCTGGCAACGGCCGGACTGGTGGGCAACGTGGTGAAGCAGAATGCCTCGATCAGCGGAGCCGAAGTGGGCTGTCAGGGCGAGGTAGGCGTGGCTTGCGCGATGGCGGCCGCCGCTGCCAACCAGCTGTTCGGTGGAAGCCCGGCCCAGATAGAATATGCAGCCGAGATGGGCCTGGAGCACCACCTCGGCATGACTTGCGATCCGGTTTGCGGTATGGTACAGATTCCGTGCATCGAGCGTAATGCCTATGCTGCCGCCCGTGCGCTCGATTCGAATATCTACGCCACCTTCTCGGACGGAGTGCATCGTGTCTCGTTCGACAAGGTCGTAGCCGTCATGAAGCAGACGGGCCACGACCTCCCTTCGCTGTACAAGGAGACGGCTCAGGGAGGTTTGGCAAAGGATTACGTGCAGATGGGATAATATCCGTCTGCAATTATTGCGGAATATTCACCACGCGATAATACGCTGGCTTCTTCTGCAGCTGGCGGTCGAAGAGTAGTGGGTAGTTGGTGCGGTTAGGGATAGGATAGTCGTTCTTCCACGATACACCGTCGTGCAGGCCCCAGAAGGTGACGCGCGAAATCTTGTCGCGCTTCTGGTAGATGGTGCGCATGATCTGCTCGTAACGATCGGCAATCTGCTGCTCGACGTCGGCCGGACAGCCGTCGGCATAAGGATTGAGCCAGCGCATGAACTCCTCGCGTTGCAGGGCAGGGTCGTACAGAGCCTTGCCGGTCATCTGGCCTTCCTTCGAGAAGGGCAGCATGTCGATGTCGAGTTCGGTGATCATCACCTTCACGCCCAGGTCGTACAGGCGGTCGATGGTGCGTTCGATGTCGGCCACATCGGGATAGTTCAGGCCCCAGTGTGCCTGGATGCCTACGCCATCGATGCGGATGCCACGTTCCTGCAGCATCTTGACGATGTGTACGGCACCGTCCACCTTCGTCTGGCGCCACATGTTGTAGTCGTTGTAGTAGAGCTCGGCTTCGGGATCGCAACGCTGTGCCGTGCTGAAGGCCAGCGCTACCAGGTCGTCCAGATTGCCGTCGTAGTAGCGTTCCCAGCCCTTGTCGTGGCGGTATCCGCCTTCTTCGCTCACTACCTCGTTGACCACATCCCACGCGTAAACCTTGCCGGCAAAGTGGGTTACGGTACGTTCGACGTATTCCTCGAGGATGGCGCGCATCTCGTCGGCCGGACGAACGGTGCCGTCAGGACGGAGCCAGAAGAAGTCGGGCGTCTGGTTGTGCCACATCAGGGTGTGGCCCAGTGCCTTGAGCCCATGGTCGGCTGCAAACTGGCAGTAGGCATCGCCCTGGCTGAAGTCCCACACGTCGGGGGCAGGGTGGATGTATTCGGGTTTGAGCACACTCTCGGGCGAGACGGCATTGTACTGCTGGCAGATCAGGTCGATGGCATCGGTCTGCTGCTGTGTGATGATGTCCTGAGCTACGGCTACGCCCACAAGGAAGTCGTCGGCAAAGGCGTCCTTCAGGGCAATGTCGGAAGGGGTAGGAGAGGGTTGGCTACAGGCCGTGGCCAGCAACATGGCGGTCATCGGCAGGAGGTTGGAGTAGGTCTTCATAATTATTGGGAGTTTTGGGTAATGTGTCGATAGGGTAGGAACGGTGACGTGTCATCCTTTCTTGCCGATGCCGGCATTGCGTTCCCAGAATACACCGTCCGAGTAGCCTTGGATGGTGTTGTCGTGTTCGGCCAGTACGAGGCGCTTGGCAGCCCAGAGGCAGTATTCCTCGTTGACGTCGATGCCTAAGTAGCGACGGCCTAACTTCCTGGCTACGACGCACGTGGTGCCTGAGCCCATGAAGGGATCGAACACCAGGTCGCCCGGACGCGACGAGGCGAGGATGAGCTTGGCAATCAGCTTCTCGGGTTTCTGGGTGGGATGGTCGGTATTCTCCGGCATCGACCAGAAGGGCACGCTGATGTCGTCCCAGAAGTTCGAAGGATAGGTAGTGCGGAAACGGCCGTCGGTGGTCTCGTCCCAGTCCTTGGGCTGGCCTTCAGCATCGCGGTAAGGCGCAATGACGCGTCGGCGCTGCATGACGGCCTCGACCTGGAACGTGTAGTCGTGCGGATCGCGAACGCCCATCCAGATGTCCTCCATCGAGTTCTTCCAGTTGTGCTGTGCGCCGCGACCTTTCTCGCGCTGCCAGGTGATGCGGTTGATGATGGTGAGTTCCTCGTCCATGACGCGTTGCAGGGCCGAGGTGGAACGCCAGTCGCCACACATGTAGAGGGTGCCGCTGGGCGAGAGCTTCTGACAGACGCGATGGAACCACGAGCGCAGATACTCGAGGTAACTGGCTTCGTTGCGTGCACCGAACCGCATGGTGCCGAAGTCCTTGGTCAGGTTGTAGGGAGGGTCGATGATGATGAGGTCAGCCGAGCCATCGGGGATACGGTCGATGACTTTCATCAGGTCAGCATGGAGCAGCAAGCCGCCTTCGGCCGGAATGTTGACCGGTAGTCCGGGGCGATCGTCGGCCGTCGGGGAGAGGTGGGTGAGCATAGAACGCAACACCGCACGCTCATCGTCGGTGAGGGTGAGCGTGCGGTTATTGGGGGCTTTGCTTGACTCGGTTTTCATGGCGCAAAGATACGCCTTTTTACCGTAAAATCCAAGTTTTTTGTCCAAAAAGTGTTTATAGTGCCATCAAAACGAGGATCTGTGCCACGAGTACACGTAGGAACATGGTCAATGGATAGACCGTAGAGTAGGCCACCGAGGCCTGATCGTTGCCGCAGATCGAGTTGCTGTAGGCCAGGGCCGGTGGATCGGTCGTGGCGCCAGAGATCATACCGGCAATCGTGAAGTAGCTGCGATGGAAAACTACGCGTGCCAGGATGCCGATCAGTATGCAGGGCAGGAAGGTGATCAGGAAGCCGTAGAGCACCCACCAGTAGCCGCCGCCCAGCACCGTGTCGACAAAGCCCACGCCAGCACCCAGGCCGACGGCTGCCATGAACATGCAGATGCCGATTTCGCGCATCAGGAGCTTGGCCGAGTTGGTGGTGTAGGTTACCACATGGAACTTCGGACCATAGTATGACATCAGGATGGACACGATGAGCGGGCCGCCAGCCAAGCCGAGCTTGACGGGCACAGGCATGCCGGGGAAGAAGATTGGCATGGAGCCCAACAGCACACCGAGGGCGATGCCGAGGAAGGTGGAGAAGAGCATTGGCTGGTCGAGACGCTTGACAGAATTGCCCAGCAGCTCCTCGATCTTCTTGACATTGTCGGCCGAACCGACGACGGTAACGCGGTCGCCCAACTGCAGGATGAGCGAGCGCTGTGCGATGAGGTCGATGCCGGCACGCTTGACGCGCGTGAAGGTGACGTGGAACGTACGACGCAGGTCGAGGTCACCCAGACGCTTGCCTTGCATCTTAGGATTGGTGACTACCACGCGCTCGGATACGAGATTGTTGCCCTTCTCCTCGTCCCACTGGTGCTGGTCGACGTCCTCGAGCTTACGGCCCAACAGGACGGTGTAGGCTTCGACATCCTTGGCATTGCCCACCAGGAAGACACGATCGCCCATCTGGATGGTACTTTCGGCCTTGACCAGCTCGATGCTCTCGCTCTGGAGGTGCATCAGTCGGGTGATGACGACGTCGCGGCCGGCCAGCTGTGAGAGCTCCTGAACGGTGCGGCCACAGACGGCCTGGTTGGTCACCTCGAGGGTGACGGCCTGGAGCTGCGCCGTCTCGCGACGGTTGTTGATTTCGTAGAGGCGCTGTTCGTCCTTGAAGTTGATGCGGAAGATGACGCGGATCAGCACGATGCTGAGGATGATGCCTACTACGCCGAGTGGATAGGCCACGGCATAGCCTTGGGCGAAGATCGAGTTGGAAACACCATCGTGCAGGTCGCTATAGGTCTGCTGAGCAGCACCGAGGCCAGGCGTGTTGGTGACGGCGCCATAGAGCACACCGATCATGGCCATCAGGTCTTCGCCCGTCACGACGTGGATGACGTAAGCGATGATAGCACCCAGCAGGACGATGCCTGTAGCCAGCAAGTTGAGCGTGATGCCGCCCTTGCGGAACGAGGCGAAGAAGCCAGGACCTACCTGCAGACCGATGCTGTAGATGAAGAGGATGAGGCCGAACTCCTTGACGAAGTGCGACGTGGTAGCATCGAGCACCAGGCCGAAGTGGCTGGCTATGATGCCCACAAAGAGTACCCAGGTGACGCCCAGCGACACACCGCCAATCTTGACGCGCGAGAGGGCCAGACCCAGCGCGATGGTCAGTGCGACCAGCAGCACGCTATGCGCTACGCCAGGATTTAAAAATAGATTAGTGAACCACATATTATATAATTAAAATATTTCCATGAGAGCCATGCCGTACGAGCGATTCTCGCAGAGCATGCGGAGGAATTCCTTGGTCGAACGCTTCATGTAGGTGTCGCGCAGGATGTGGAATGAACCCTCCATCTGCGTGCCGGCCTGATCGAGCTTGAGCGAGCGGATGCCGGGTGTGCGAGCAACGGCTGCCTGACTGACCACGGTGAACAGGCGGTCGGACGAACGGACAAGGTCGAGCAGGACATTGACCTCGTTGATCTCGAGCCGTACGTTGAAGCGGTAGTCGAGGCCTTCGATAATGCGGTCGAAGGTGTTGCGTGCCTGCAGGCCTTTGGCCGGCATGGCAAAGGGGAATCGCTCGAGGTCGGCCAGGCGTACCGTCTCGTTGACGGCCAGCGGATGTGTCTCGCTGACGACTACGGCCAGGCGGTTGTCGAACATGATGTGCGAATCGATTTCGGGGTGAACGCTCGACGACTTGTAACTCAGCGCCAGGTCGATCTTCTGCTCGCCGAGCATATCCATCAGCGTCTCCATACTATGGCAGCAGATATTGAGCTTCACGCCCGGATATTGCTTGATGAACTGCAGCACCGTCTCCTTGAGCAAGGGCAGGAACGAATAGGTCGAACCGATGTTGAGCTCGCCGGATCCTAATTGCTGTATGTCGCGTATGCGGTCGATACACGTCATGGCAGCCGACAGCGTTTTGCGCGCCTGGGGGAGAAAAGCCTCGCCGACGTCGGTCAGCCGGACGTGGTGCGAGTCGCGCATCAGCAGTTCGACACCCAGCTCGTTTTCGAGCTGACGAACCTGCTGTGAGAGTGTGCTCTGTGTGATGTTGAGCTGTCGTGAGGCTTCGCTGAAGCTGCACAATTCGGCGACCTTGACAAAGTAACGCAATTGTCGAAGTTCCATAGTCAATACTTGTTTTACACCTGAACTATATCTTTTTCGGGGCGCAAAGATACAGACTTTCTACGACATTACCTAATGGATTTACGATTTTCTTTCAATAGTGCCATCGATTTTGCCGATAAGCAATCTGCGATTATCACTATCGAAACAAACCATCGACTTTGCTTTCGTGGTTGGACGGAACTCGCTATCTTTGCACCGCCAAATCAATATAATATAGATAAAGTATGAGTATCGTAATCTTTTTTGCCGTAGTGCTCCTTTTCGCACTGCTGCTGAACGTCATCGAGAAAGTCCGTTCGTACAACAATGCAGGTGACCGAAGCATCTGGGAGGATGGCGACAGTGTGATCGTGAAGCCAAAGGATGCCAAGCAGAAAGGCTTCAACAAGAAGATAGGGTGAGAACCGTCAGTATGAAAGTAACGAACAACGTAACACGAAACGATTATGTCAAAATTTAGTTCTATCGAGATTTCGAACCTTGTAGCCCTTCATCCCAAGGTAGAGATTCACCGCTTCATGGGTTTGTACGAACGTGTATGCTACCAGCCAACTCACAGCCGCATCGAGTCGTACCGCAACTTCTATGGCCAGCGCGAGGCACAGGTCTTCCAGCAGATAGCCGAGGCCGAAGATCCGCAGGCCTGCCTGTCGACGGCTACTGAGATGCAGACTTCGGCCACGCAGGACTATCGTGTGGACCTCTGCATGTCTGGCGACTGCCAGTTCGCAGCTTTCCAGGTCTTCGAGCGTCAGCACGACCAGTACGTGCCTTACAGCAAGCTCCGCTTCCTCGAGGGCGAGTTGGCAAAGGTGTTCGAGAATCTGTTGGGGTAAAATAAAAGTCCGGACCTATTTGCATAAGTCCGGACTAAATTTATGATTGAGTATCTGACTCGGGAAAGATTACTTTACGAAGTTAACCTTACCGTTGTTGATAACGAGACCCTTAGCGGCCTTGTCAGCGCGACGGCCCTGGAGGTCGAAGAGGTTAGCAACCTTAGCAGTCTCAACGTTCTTGATGCCGGTTGGAGTAGCGTTGAGACCGAAGATCTTCTCGCACTTCTCGCCATTGACAATCTGCTTGGTCTTAGCGTCGATGAGCAATACGACTACAGATACGTTGTCTGCGTCAGCGTACTGGCACATATCAACGTCGAAGGTGTAGCTGTAAGGCTGGCCCTTGACGAGCTGTGCAGGAACGCTGCCCTCAGCACCAGCAGGAGCTGGGTAGATAGCGCGAGCAACGTCGTCGATCAGGATGTCGCAGTGTGAAGGCAGATCCTCGAAGCCGCCCATTGGGCCGTAGCCGCCACCTGAGTAGTAGTTCGACTGGTTGATTGGGAGCTGATCCTCGAGTACTACGAGAGCCAGACGGTAGTCGACGTCAAGGTCGGCCAGTGCGTTGAGGGTAGCAGTTACGTGGAGCTGCTCGTCGTACTTAGCCTCAACGTCAATACCTACGGTAGCGATTGGGTTCATACCTGAGAGGTAAGCCTCGAGCTCCTGGAAGTTAGGATCGTAAACCTTACCGTCGCGGTTGATTACGCATGAAGGATAACCAGAGATCTGGTTGCCAATCCATTTGTCGTAAGCGTCAACAACATAAGGGTCACCATTGTGAACACCGATGCCGATGAACTGGTCGCTATAGTTCTCACGCATTCCTCTGAGACCAACGATGCCACGTACACAGAAGCCGCACCAGCCACCGGTAGCCTCCTCGACTACCATCTTGCGGAAGTATACCTCCTTAACGAGCGATACGGTAGCGGTACCAGCGTTGTCAGCTGCATAGTCGTCAGCCTGCTCGCCATTCCAGAGAACCTCAACGTTTACATCGACTGAACGGTCGCCGTCCTCGTCGATAGGGATGGTGATTTCGAAGTTAGTTTTCTCGCGATACTCCAGGGTAACGTCAAGCTCCTTGGTGTACTCGTAGTTGTCGTAGCTAACCTTGATGATAGGGTTAACAGCGGTCTGGAGAGCATTATTCTTGATAGAACCCTTGATGCTAAGCTCAGTACCGAGCTTAGCGAGCTCAGACATTCTGAAGCTTGTCAATACCAAATCGTGCTGTGGAAGACCTTCGCCCTCGACGATGAGCTCGATAGGAAGGACACCGTACTTGTTGAAGTTCGACCACTTGTCGTTCTTAGCAACCCAGCAAGCATCCTCGATGTTAGTTTCGCCGCCGATGCCCAGGATGTTGTACTTCTTGGCCTGAACAAAGCTAAAACCAGCCCAGATGCCGCTCTCAAGATAGTCGGCAATGTTGACAGGAGCGTCGAATGCGATGGTAAGCCAGCCACCTTCGCCAGCAACGGTAGCAGCAACGATGTCCTCGCCTTCCTTTTCATTGCGAAGCCAACCGGTGACCTCTTCTGGGTAAGCGCTAGCGCCTTCGGTCAAACCAACATAGAGGCTGGTGATCTGGCAGGTAGCGTATGGAGCCAGCATTTCAGGAGTGATGCGGATTGCACCTGTAATCTGGGCATTGCTGCCACTCTGTCCCATGCCATCGGCTGGGAGAATGCCTTCGCAATAACCTACGTGAATGCCCTCGGCCGAAGCGCTGACAGTAGCAGCAGCCATCATGGCGAGGCTCAAAGCAAGAGTGTAGATCTTCTTCATAAGCTTGAATTTTGTTTTTATAAATAATGAAAGATTTGTCTACAAATAAATAAAATTAGGTTGCAAAGATATGGCAAAAGTTTGGACTGTGCAAGTTTTTCGGTAAAAAAATGATAGTTTAGGTTGAAAAAAGTAAAAAAAGTGTTATTTTTATGAAGAAATCACATTTTTTTAGTTCCGTTTGTCTCGGACGTGCATATTTATGACCAAAAACGAAACAAAAAATGATACCTTATTAAAAAATACACGTATGTGATGATGTTTGGTACGTCTGGATTTGTTTTTCTCGGTAAAAGATATTATCTTTGCGCCCGAAATATTACCAACAATGCGTACCCTGCGAAACAAACACCTTGGATGCTGCCCCGAGTGGCTGCTGTGGCTAGTGGCTACGGCAGTGCTGACCGTGACGATGCAGTGGACGCAGGAGTATCGATTTTACGCGAAAGAAGTCGAGCATCTGTGGCTGAATGACGGCCTGTGGATCGGCCAATGGCTGAGCAAACCGGGTGGATTGGCACAGCTGGCAACTTCGGCCCTGACTCAGTTCTTTGGCCTTTGGGGTGTAGGCGCCGTTACGATGGCTTCGCTGCTGGGCGCCATCTACTGTGGCGGTGTGGAATTGCAGCGACGACTGCAATTGCCAGCATGGCTGACAGGATGGTGGCTGTTGCCAGTGGCGTTCATGCTGCTCTGCCAGGAGAATGGCTATTACAGCCTGCGTGGTACGGTGGCCGTGGCTATTGCTGTATGGACTGCGAGGATCTACCTGTGTCGGCCTTCAATGCTGTTGGCCTTCGTGTTGCCATTGGCCGTATATTGGATCGCTGGCTCGGCAGGATGCCTTTTGGCCGTAATGATTGCGGTCTGCGAGGTCTTGTCGCAGCGTTATTGGGGGCGAGTAGGGCTGGCGGTGTTATCGGCCGTGGTGGCTGCCGGCATAGGTGTCCGCCAGGGAGCATGGATCTCGATGGAGGAGGCATTGATGCCAGCCCAGTATTATGAGTGGCCATCGACCTACTTCTTGCCGCTTTATGCCTGGATCAGCTTGGCGCTGTTGCCGCTGGCCGGATGGTTGATTGGTCAGAAAGGATCGATGGCCCTCGGCATCCTTGGCTTGGTGGTTCCTCTGGCAGTGGGTGTCGTAATCTATCGCACGGTCCATAATCCGAAGATCTACCTGCTCCGCGAGGACGAGTGGCGTGCGAGCCAGGAGGATTGGGACGGCATCATAGCCGCTCATCAGGGCTTGGTTTTGCCTACGCCATTCATGAGCTACCTGAACCTGGCATTGGCCCAAAAGGGACAGCTGGTAGAACGTATGGGAGAGTTCCATCCCTACGTAGTATGGTCGGACGAAGCGCAGAGGTATTCGCCGGTGCTGATGACGCAGCATGAACTGTCGCGTGATGCCCTGAAGCTGCAGTCATGTGTCTGCTGGGCATGGGGCGGCGCAGCCTTGTGCAATGCCCAGAAGGCAGCCTTCGAGGCCAACTTCCTGACCCCAGGCATGACCGATCCGGTAGAACTGCAACGACAGGTAATGACCAACAGCATATTCGAGACGCCCGAAGTGGCACAGAAATACCTGCGCCGCCTGTCGCGAACGACGATGCATCATGCGTGGGCCGATTCGATGCTGCACGATCCGGCACGACTGCAGGCCGAGGTGGATGCCTTGGCCGAACAGCAGCCTACGGACGATGCCTTCTACCTGAAGACCCAGGTAGGACGTCTGTTGCGCCAGATAGCGATGCAGACGCCCCAGAACCGTGTGGCAGCACAGTTCTATGAAGCCTACTTGATACAGTCGCGCGACACGGTGGCCTATCGCCATTGGCGCGAGTTCAGTGAAACGACGAAATGACGACCGAGATGAAACAGCTGAGTCTTGTCCTTGCATGGGCCGTAGCCCTGTTGCTGGCTGCGTGCAGTGAACCGATACGCGTGTCGGGGCATTGTGATGTCGTCCCACGACTGGTGCCAGACTATGCGGACGTGACGATCCCTTGCAACATTGCTCCGTTGAGCTTCGGCGTAGAAGGGATGGAGGAGGCAGCCTTGGTCATCGCCGGTCGGAACGACTCGATCTGCCTCACCACACAAGAGGGATGCTTCAATCCATCGGCCAAGGCTTGGCGTCGGCTGCTCGAACAGGAAAAGGGGCACGCCTTGCGGTTGACCATCTGCCGTCGGTCAGCCGAGGGATGGGAGGCCATGAAGCCTGTGGAGCTGCGGGTCTCGAACGATTCGATCGATCCGTACCTGGTATATCGCCGCATCACGCCAGGCTATGGCCTCTGGAACCGCATGGGCATCTATCAGCGTTGCCTGGAGAACTATGACGAGACACCGCTGTACGAGAACCGGTATGGCCGCGGCAATTGCGTAAACTGCCATTCGTTCTGCGAGGGCGATCCAGATCGCTGGCAGGTACACGTGCGCTATCGCCAGGCTGGAACCTACATCTTTGACGGCCTCGATCAGCAGAAACTGAAACTGCAGGACCAGAGCCTGGGCAATCCTGTCTATGCCAACTGGCATCCGGACGGACGGCTGGTGGCCTATTCGACCAACAAGACCTTCTTCCTGATCCATACACAGCACAAGAACCGGTGGGAAGTGATGGACGACCGCTCGGACGTCATGGTGACCGATGTCGAGACCGGACAATCGTATCGTTCACCGCTGACGGCCAGCGAAGGAAGCCTGGAGACGTGGCCTTGCTTCTCGCCCGATGGCCGCTGGCTATATTTCTGTACGGCAGAGGCTCCGGCCGACAGTATGGTGATTGAACACTTCGACAGCATCCGTTATAGTCTTTGCCGCATCGGCTTCGATGCCGCGACAAGAACATTCGGTCCGCGTGTCGATACCCTATACAATGCTGAGGCCGATGGAGGAAGTGCGTCGTTGCCACGCGTTTCGCCTGACGGTCGTTGGCTGTGCTTCGTGCGCTCGGATTACGGCAACTTCAGCATCTGCCATCGCGATGCCAACCTGTGTATGATCGACCTCGAGTCCGATTCCGGAACCTATCGCTATCTGACCGAGGCCAATAGCGCAGAACATGTAGATAGCTGGCATTCGTGGAGCCGCAATTCACGTTGGCTGGTGTTCAGCAGTAAACGCGGAGACGGCATCTATACACGGCCCTATCTGGCCCATGTCGGCGAGGATGGCACGATAAGTAAGGCCTTTGTCCTCCCGCAGAAGGATGCTCCATCCGCCTACGACCTTGAGATGGAATGCTACAACCTGCCAGAACTCGTGACAGGACCTGTGCGCCGTCGTCTCGTTCCGGAAGGTAACGGTGTGACGGGAGCGTCGAGTGGAGTAAACTGATAAGACAACAATGAAAAAATACTTGCCACCTCTGATCTTTGCAGCCTGGGCCTGTTTCCTGCTGCTGGCATTCTACAGCGACATGCTGCAGACGGCCCAGTTGCGCACGCCCTTTATGTATGGAGGCCTCTTCAGAGATGAACTGCTGGCTGCCCCGTTCGGCCTGTTGTCATACGCGGGTTGCTGGCTGACACAGCACTTCTACTACCCTGTGGTGGGCGTGGGTCTGCTGCTGACAATCTGGATGGCTTCGTGGACCGCAGGTGTCAGGGCCTTGCACCTCAAAGACGGATGGACGGCACTGATGATGCTGCCGATGGGGTGCCTGCTGCTGTCGCTGACCGATATGGGCTATTGGATCTATTGCCTCAAGCTGCATGGCTATTGGTTCTCGCAATCGCTCGGCTACCTTTGCTGCCTGTTGTTGCTGTGGGCGATGGGCACCATGAAGTCTACGATGTCGAACCGAATTATTCAGGCGCTCTTTTGCCTGGCTCTCTATCCTGTGCTCGGATGGTATGTATATCTGCTGTCGGCATGTCTGCTGTTGCAGCAACGCAACTGGTTCGGCCTTTCGATTGTCTTTGCACCCGCCTTGTGGCAGCAGACGGTATACACAGGCCAGTCGATGTATGCAATGTGGGTAGCCGGATTCCCGGTATTCGACAACAATGCCATCGTGATGCTTCGTCCGATGCTTCCTTTCGTTGTACTGACTGTAGTAACCCTGTTGTTGGTTATTGTCCCTCTACGTTATCTCTTGTCCCGTCGACAGTGGAGCATAGGATTGGCTTGCCTGTCAGTGCTGACTGCCGGCCTGGTATGGATGGGTTCGTTCAAGGACTACAACTATCTGGCCGAGATGCGCATGACAAAGCACGCCATGAACGATGACTGGCAGGGTGTACTTGACGAAGCAAAGCAGGCTCCACGTCCGAGTCGCACGATGGTGGCGCTGAAAAACATCGCTCTGATGAACGTCGGACAATTGGGCAACAGATCGTTCGCGCTGAGCAATGACGGTCGTGATATTACAAATCCCGACACCCTTCAGGTCAATATCATGCAGATTGCCTCGCCTGTGGTCTATTACCAATACGGAATGGTCAATTTCGCCTCGCGTTGGTGTATCGAGAACGGTGTAGCCTATGGCTATTCGCCCTTCTACCTGCAGACTTTGATCCGTTGCGCCCAGGCAAGCGGAGAGACCGCGCTTATGCAACGTTATTTGTGCCTGCTGCACGGAATGACTTACTATAGCAACTGGCAGCCGAAACCAGTAACCCGTATCGTGCAGGATCTGCGGACGGCGTTTGTCGACGTCATTGACGCAGATAACAATAGCTGTGAGCGCTACCTAATAGACATCTTCAGTCGTGCATTCGGTTCGGACGACGTCCTGGTTCAGGAACTGAACCTGTTCTACGCCATGCTGTATGGCGATCCTGCCCGCTTCTGGCCAGCCATGGTAACCTATGTCGCGGCCCATCCGCATGAACCGTTGCCACAACACTACCAGGAAGCGCATGCCCTCTTCCAGGATCATTATCCGGCAGAGCTGCCTTTCGGTATCAATGTGCCGCAGATAGCAGTCGACGGCTATCAGGCCTTCCGCCAGCATTATGCTGCATGTAAGAACGCCGGTGCAGACAAGAATACGATAGCCGAGGCCATGCGTCAGCAATGGGGTAAGACATTCTGGTGGCATTATTACTTTGGTCGTAACAATTATTGACGCCTAAAACAAGCAACAACGATGAACGAAAAGAAAGTCTGGTTTGGCCGATTCCTTTCGGCTATACTGCTGGTAGCGATGCTATCGGCATGTAGCCATCATCCGTCGGTGCCTGTTACGGCCGTCGACGTAGCTGGCGTTCCTGCCATCTATCCAGATTATATCGATGTGACTGTGCCGTCGAACATCGCTCCGCTCAACTTCATGGCAGCCGATCCGGCGGTGACTGACATAGTGGCAAGCATCACGTCAGCCGATGGTACCACGCTGACCTATGGCGAGGGTACGAAGGTAATGATACCGGAAGAAGAATGGCGCGGCCTGCTTGAAGCCTCGCGAGGAGGAGCGATGCAAGTCAAACTCTATTCCTGCGACCAGAGTAAGGAGTGGAAAGCTTATCACCCATTCGAGATACATGTGGCCGATGCTGAGGTGGATCGTTATGTGTCGTATCGACTGATAGATCCGTCGTATGTACTCTATCATAAGATGCGCATCTGTCAGCGCGATGTTACAGGCTTCGACGAGAGCGAGATCTTCAACAACAGCCTGACCGATGGCGAAGGCCAGGGACAATGCATCAACTGTCATAGCTATCGCAACTACAAGACCGATAACATGCTGTTCCATGTGCGTGGTCGTCATGGTAGCACCGTGATGGTAGTGGATGGCGAAGTTCGGACGCTCAACCTGCATCGGTCCAATACAATCAGTGCCGGCGTCTATCCCGCCTGGCATCCAACGGAGAGACTCGTTGCCTTCTCGACCGACCTTACCCATCAGTTGTTCCATACTTCGGATGTGAATAAGATTGAAGTCTTCGACACCCAGAGCGACCTGGTGCTCTACGACATCGATCGTGACGATGTGAGCATCATAGCCAATGATACAGCTCGCCTAGAGGTGTTCCCGACGTGGACGCCTGATGGACGATGGCTCTATTACTGTTCGGCCGATGTCCGAAGGGCCGATTCAATCACGAATGGCGACTATCGTACCTATTACAACGATGTCCGATACAATGTATACCGACGTTCATACGAAGCTGGGACATTTGGGACCGAGGAACTGGTGTATGATGCCGACTCGATAGGCAGAAGTGCATCGCTGCCACGAATATCGCCAGATGGTCGCTACCTGACCTTTGCCGAAGGAGATTACGGATACTTCAATATCTGGCATCACGAAGCAGATATCCGTGTGATGCAACTGGCCAATGTCGAAGCAACAGACAGTGCCTTGCAGCTCGGTAGAATGTTAGATACGGCGCCGATCAATAGTCAGGGCAATGCCGAGAGCTATCCGACATGGTCGAGCAACGGGCGCTGGCTGATGTGTGCAACACGTCGTGATGATGGCAATTATAGTCGCATCGAGATGTCTTATTTCGATGGTGAGCATTTTGGCAAGGCCTTCATACTGCCCCAGCGTGACCCTGAGCACAACCATCTGCGCATGCAGAGCTACAACCGACCGGAGTTCATGGTAGAGCCTGTCGATGCCGGGCTGAAACAACGTGTGGCCCGCCTGCTTGAGCAATTGTAAATCGTAACACATTTAATTGATTTAATACATTACAATTCTATAACTATGAAACATCTCTTATCAGTCTTGTCAGCACTCTTGCTGCAAGTTACAATGGCGATGGCCGATACGGCTACCTATCGCAACCCTGTGATCAATGCCGATGTGCCCGATATCTCGGTGTGCAAGGTGGCGGATACCTATTACATGATCAGTACGACGATGCACTTGATGCCGGGTGGTCCCATCATGCGTTCCACCGATATGGTGAACTGGGAAGTTGTCAGCTACGTCTTCGATCGTATTGACGATGGTCCGCGCTATAACCTTGAAGGCGATGCTACGGTATACGGACAAGGCCAGTGGGCATCGAGCATCCGTTACCACAACGGCCGTTTCTATGTATGGTTTACGGCCAATGGCGAGCCTGGGCGAGGCTTCGTATATTCTGCACCACGTGCCGAAGGACCTTGGCAGCTCGTCTCGCGTCCGAAGCACAAGCACGACGGCTCGCTCTTCTTCGACGAAGATGGCCGTGTATATATGTTCCATGAGAACGGTCGTCTGACCGAGCTGCAGACCGAGGCAGAGGCCGAACCTTTCGAGACCAAGCCTGGTGGCGTAGATATGCAGCTTTTTGAGCGCGACGAGGAGGAGCGGGGCGCTCTGCTCGAGGGTAGTTCGGTTATCAAGCATAACGGACTGTATTACCTGTGCATGATTTCGATGAAGTGGGGTGTGCCTGGTCGCGTCCGTCGCGAGGTATGCTACCGCGCCGAGCAGATCACCGGTCCATACGAAAAGCACATCATCCTCGAGACTCCATTCGAGACTTACGGCGGCGTAGGCCAGGGAAGCCTGGTGGGTGATACCGAGAGTGACCAGAACTGGTGGGCCTTGATCTTCCAGGACCGTGGCGGCATTGGCCGTACACCATGTGCAATGCCTGTAACTTGGGTGGATGGCTGGCCAATGTGTGGCGAGCTGAACGAGGGCGTCGACAAGACCGACGTCGAGGAATGCCTGAATCCGAAGAACTACCACATACCGAACGACGTCACGAAGAAGCATCCTTCGGTGGAGGGTCTGATCGGAAGTGACGAGTTTACGTTGCCAGTCTCGTACTTCAACAAGATGGCCAAGTATTCGTATCACGAGCGTACCGGACTTTCGCTGTATTGGCAGTGGAACCATAACCCGATTGACGAGGCTTGGAGCCTGTTGGAGCGTCCGGGTTATATGCGACTGAAGACGGCACGTGTGGTCGATAACCTGAATGTGGCCCCTAACACTCTGACCCAGCGTATGTCGGCCCCCGAGTGCACAGGCTCGATCTGTATCGACATTGCCCACATGCAAGACGGCGATGTGTGCGGCCTGGCTGCCTACAATGGCGACAGTGGCGTACTGCGCATAGTGAAGCGTGGCGGTAAGTTCTATCTGCAGCTGACCAGCGAGAAGTCGGTCTTCAAACGCCCACGTAACATTGAACGCGTCGACGTTGAGGTGATCGAGGAAGTGAAGCTGAACGTCCGTAAGGCAAAGGCTGAAGACGGCGTTGCTTCGCAGCTGGTCTATCTGCGCGTCCACGGCGACTTCAATCCAGGTCGTGATATGGCATCGTTCAGCTATAGCTTGGATGGTCAGGACTGGAAGACCATCGGACATGAGCTGCCTATGCAGTTCGACTATATGCGCCACTTCATGGGCACCAAGTTCGCCATCTTCAATTACGCAACGAAGAAGTTGGGCGGCTACGTCGATGTCGATTGGTTCCACTTCGCCGAGGAGTAACCCGGAAACTCTAAACCGTTCAAAACAGACTATTCATCAATCATCATACAAATGAAGACCAAACATTATTCTTTCATCACTATTGCATCATGCTGTGCGTCGATAGGTATGCTCGCATCGTGTAACGAGGCACCGCCCTTGTCCGTTGAGGTCGAAGGGACGAGCAGCGTTACGCTTATGACGGCCCACGACTTCGGCTTGATGACCAATATGCGAACATGGGATAGCACGGCCACCGTCATCTCGGTGTCGAAGCCGCGTCAGATTGTCGATGACTATGTGATGCAGACTGGTAAACGAAGCCATTGTCATAACGAGGGCGTCGAATGGACCTATACGCTGCTGAACGAGAAGTCGGACACACTGCTGATCCAGAAACGTGTCTATCCCGATGGCGTGGCTTTCCGTTACGTGTTGCCTCGCGTACTAGAGTCTGAAATGCTGGTCAGCGACCTGAGCGTCTACCATGTGTCGCCAGAGGCACGCCGCTGGATGCAGCAGTACGATGGGCCGGGCTACGAGCACTTCTTCCCACTGTGCCCCGGTGGCATCTCGCCCGAAAAGGAAGAACTGACACGCTGGGGATATCCCGCATTGATCGAGCTGGGAGAGGACAGCTATGCCTTGATTCATGAAGCCGACCTTTTGCGCGGACATTCCGGTTCGTTGCTCGTCAACAGCGAGGCCGATCGTAATGCCTATCAGGTAGAGCTCTTCTCGAGCTACGCTCTGCAGCCAGAAGCCGATGGCAGTTGGACGTCGCCTTGGCGTGTCGTGATGCTCGGTACTCTGGCCAAAATCATCGAGTCGACCTTGGTGACCGACGTTGCTACGCCGAATGTGCTGGGCGATGCGTTTGCTGACCTGCAGACGGGTCCTTCGTCATGGATCTACTGGGCCTACAATCACGGCTCGCAGGAGTGCGAACTGCTGAAGCAGTATGTGGATTTGGCGGCCGAGATGCACTGGCCATATACGCTGGTGGATGCCGAATGGGACGTGATGCGCGGCGGAACCATTGAAGACGTGGTGAGCTATGCCGTCGAAAAAGGCGTAAAGCCTATGATCTGGTATAATTCGACTACCAACTGGACGGGAGAATGGGCTCCGACGCCACAAGGATTGCTCAACGATCCGGACGACCGCGACAAGGAGTTTGCGAAGATTGCATCGTGGGGCGTGAAGGGTGTGAAGATCGACTTCTTCCGCGACGACAAGGTCGAGACCGTCGACTACTATCTGGATCTCCTCGAGTCGGCCGCAAAGCATGGCCTGCTGGTCAACTTCCATGGCGGAACCATCCCTCGTGGCTGGCAGCGTACCTATCCTAACTTCATCTCGGCCGAAGGCGTCTATGGCGCCGAGTGGTACAACAATCGTCCGGTGCTGACCAATAAGGCCGCACGCCACAATGCCACCCTTCCGTTTACGCGCAACGTCATCGGCTCGATGGATTACACGCCAGGCACATTCACCGATTCGCAGCATCCGCATATCACGTCGCATGCCCATGAACTGGCTTTGACCGTGCTGTTCGAGTCAGGCATCCAACACATGCCCGACAGACCTTCGGCTTACGGCGAGCTGCCTCAGGAGGTGTGCGAACTCTTGATGTCGCTGCCTACATCCTGGGACGATACCCGCCTGCTTTCAGGCGATCCCGGCGAGCACGTAGTCCTGGCGCGCCGCAAGGGCAACGATTGGTATATCGCAGGCATCAATGGCCGCGACGAAGAGCAGATCCTGAACTTCGAACTCAGCAAGCTGGGCTTCGAACAGTCGTATGCATTGTCGTCAATCTCCGTGATCGATGGCAAGGACCAGACGGATATGGTCATCGACCATAGCCCAATACCGGCCGACGATACCTTCTGTGTCGTCTGCCAACCCCGTGGAGGTTTCTTGATTAAAACTACATTACCTAATTAATACAATTAACAATGAGAAAGTCAAATTTGGCGACAACCATTGGCTTGTCGCTCACCCTTCTCTCGCCGATGTTCTCTACCTTTACGTCGGCCCAAAATCCCCTGATCCGCGACCAGTTTACGGCTGATCCTACTGCTCGCGTATTCAACGGGAAAGTGTTCCTCTTCTGCTCGCACGACATTCCTGCTCCGGCCGATTACGACCGCAAGGATTGGTTCTGCATGGCAGACTATCACGTCTTCTCGTCAGAGAATCTGACCGACTGGACTGACCACGGTGTCATCATCCGTCAGCAGGATGTGCCTTGGGGAAATCCTAAAGGCTATTCGATGTGGGCGCCAGATTGTATCGAGCACGACGGCAAGTATTACTTCTACTTCCCTGATGGACCTAAGCCTGTCGAGGGACAGCGTGGAGGTGGCTTCGGCGTAGGCGTTGCTATCGCCGATAAGCCCGAAGGCCCATACCGTGTATTGCCCAACAAGATCGAAGGCATCAGTGGCATCGATCCTTGCGTGCTGCAGGCCAGTGACGGCAATGCCTACATCTTCTGGGGCGGCGGCGGACTCCGTGCTGCTAAGCTCAAGCCCAACATGATTGAGCTGGCCGAGGATAATCCGGTCGAGACCCGCAAGTTCGGCGAGCACGAGATGAAGATGATCGGCGTCGATGTGGCTGCCGGTCTGCCAGAAGGCTTCAAGGAAGGCCCATTTGCCTTCGAGCGCAATGGTAAGTTCTACCTCACCTATCCTTGGGTTGAGGACAAGACCGAGTGCTTGGCTTACGCTATGAGCGATAATCCGATGGGCCCATACAAGTACATGGGCAAGATTATGGAGCAGTCGCCTACCGGTTGCTGGACCAACCATCACAGCCTTGTGGAGTATAAGGGCGAGTGGTACCTGTTCTATCATCACAACGATTATTCGCCAAACTTCGACAAGCTGCGTGCTGCACGCGCTGATAAGGTTACCTTCAATGCCGACGGTACTATCAATACCGTTACGCCAACGCTCCGTGGCGTAGGCGTGACCGATGCGCATAGCCGCATTCAGGTGGACCGTTATAGCGAGATCAGCAGCGAGGGCGTAACGATGGATTATGCTTACGAGGGCAAGGACACGCTGCATCGCTTCGAAGGCTGGCAGCTCACTCTCGAGGGTTCGCGCGCGTACGCTATATATAATAATGTATACTTCGACGAGGCTCCTAAGGGCGCAGCTCCTATGGTCTTCACCGCTCGTGTTAAGTCGGCCGAGGGCGCAACGCTGGTTGTAAGCGACGCCAAGAGCAAGTCAGTACTGGCTACGATCGATGTGCCAAAGGCCGAGCAGTTCACAGTCGTAGCCACCAAGATGGCCAAGCGTCCACGTGGCACTGTCGACCTGAAGGTTCAGTCGAAGGACGGCCGTCAGCTGAGCGTTGACTGGGTAAGCTTCGACCTCAAGGTTGACGAGCGTTACTTCGAGCCACTGGCCGAGGGTATGGCTACTCCGGACAAGGACGGCTTCCTGCGTCGTTGGTCGATGCTCGAGCCAATCAGCAAGCCTAACCGCACGAATACCGTATTTGTAGATACTTATCTGGACGATGTCTTCGCCCACGAGTATTTCAAGGGTCAGATGACCATGATCCCAACCGATCGTCAGAGTGTTGAGGCCGAGTTCGAGACCATGGAGATGCCACGTGACTTCCGTCAGCAGTTCGATCCAAGCCAGATCAAGGTGACTCACGGCCAGGAGACCCTGTGGTGGCATAAGCTCGACTGCAAGGCCAGCAACATCAAGCTGATGCGCTTCGGCGAATACTACCGCCAGCGTCTCTATGGCGTAATCTATTGGGTAGTGACTGTGATCCATGTCGACGAGGACCTGCAGGACGTACGTCTTTCGATTGGTTCGAATTCTGCCTCTAAGTGGTGGATTCAGCCTTGCGCAAACAAGAAGGGCCAGTTGCAGGCTGCCGGCGAGGCTCAGCAGGTACTGATGCTCTCTGGCGACCGCCGTATGGTGGCCGATGATGGCATGTCGAACCGTCTCTCTCTGCCTAAGGGCGACTATATTGTGCGTGGTGCCATCATCAATGGTCCAGGCATGAGCGACTTCTGTGTCCGACTGATCGGCGCTGATGGCAAGCCCGTCGTTAATGGTGTTACTATCTATTAAAATTCAGTGTGACGCCTGTTCTAGGCGTCGTAATAATCTACAACTATGTTACGCAAGCTGATTATTTTTTCAATATTCAATTCTTTCATTTTTTCATTCCAATCGCACGCTCAGGTTGGTGAGCCATTCATTCATGACCCATCGACCCTGGCTGAATGCGATGGTAAGTATTACACTTTCGGCACCGGCGAGAACGGTATTATGTCTGAGGACGGTGGCTATACCTGGCACGATGGCGCCATTCGTCCCCATCGTGGTGCAGCCCCTGACTGCATCAAGATCGGCGATCGCTATCTGGTAGCATACAGCGCTACGGGTGGTGGCCTCGGTGGTTCGCACAGCGGTCAGGTACTGACCATGTGGAACAAGACCCTTGATCCAGACTCTCCAGATTTCCACTACACCGATCCTGTCGTAGTAGCTTCGTCTGAGGATGGCGATGACTGCGATGCTATCGATGCCGGCCTGCTGCTCGATCCTACAACCGGTCGTCTGTGGCTGACTTATGGCACCTATTTCGGCTATATCCGTCTGGTAGAGCTCGATCCTGAGACTGGCGAGCGTGTAGTCGGCAACGAGGCCATCAACGTGGCTATCGACTGCGAGGCTTCGGACCTCATCTATCGCGATGGCTGGTATTACCTCCTTGGTACCCATGGTACCTGCTGTGATGGTGTCAACTCGACCTACAACATCGTTTGTGGCCGTTCGCGTACAGTCACCGGTCCTTATCTCGACAATACAGGCCGCTCGATGCTGCAGGGTGGTGGCAAGATCATCATCGCTGCTCACGATCGTGTAACTGGTCCTGGCCACTTCGGCTGGATTCGTTGCGACGAAGGTGTCGAGAAGATGTCGTGCCACTTCGAAGCAGACTTCGACCGTGGCGGTTTCAGCACACTCGGCATTCGTCCACTGCTGTGGCGTGACGGTTGGCCAACTGCCGGTCGTAACGTCAAGGGTGGTATCTACGAACTTGAGTCGGTTCGCCATGGCTATGCTCTTGAGCTGGCTGTCAACTTCGTGCGTCTTGAGCAGGAGCGTGGCCGTTGGTTCCAGCGCGATCCTGAGGCAGCCAACAAGAAGTTGCCTATGCAGCAGCTCGAGGATGTAATCAAGGGTTGGCCAGAGGGCAACATTGATGTCCGTAACGGCGACTATATGGTACGTCCTAACCAGCGTTGGGAGATCAAGCCAGTTGAGGGCGTTGGTGGTTACATGGGCCAGCCATTCTTCAGCATCACGATTGCCGGTACCAACCGTGCGCTGGCTGCTACCGATCAGTGCGAGCTCACCACCGTTCCTGAGTTTACCGGCGCACGCGAGCAGCTGTGGCAGATTGACCAGATGACCGATGGTACCTATCGTATCATGCCAGTCGAGGTTCCTGGTATCCAGACTCGTCTTTGCCTAATGTCGATTGCCGATAGTACTCCAACCCTCGGTATCTTCGATGCCAATAACGACAACTGTAAGTGGAATCTCCGTCAGGATGACGTTCGTTGATCCCGTTTTCTAAAAAATCTCCTCCATGATTTGTAGAAAGACACTTTTCACACTCCTCGCCTGTGCCAGCGTAACTGCTGGCATGGGCCAGGTGTTGAACCTGCCAATTGTGCAGACCAAGTTTACGGCCGATCCGGCTCCTTATGTTTATGGTGATACCATCTATCTGTACACCACCCACGACGAGGATGGCGCTGGCGGATTCATGATGAAGGATTGGTTGCTGTATACCTCGACCGATATGGTCAACTGGGAAGACCACGGCGCTGTGGCCTCGTTGCGCGACTTCAAATGGTACAAGGGCGACAATGGCGCCTGGGCCGAGCAGGTCATCGAGCGCAATGGCAAGTGGTATATGTATTGCCCCATTCATGGCCATGGCATCGGTGTGCTGGTCAGCGATTCACCCTATGGACCTTTCAAGGATCCCCTTGGCGAGCCATTGGTCTGGCAGAAGGAACACTGGTACGATATTGATCCTACCGTCTGGATTGACGACGATGGCCAGGCATATATGTATTGGGGAAATCCAAAACTCTATATGGTCAAGCTGAACGAGGATATGATATCGTATAGTGGCGAGATTGTCGAGCATCCCCATATCGAGGATTATCAGGAAGGCCCCTGGTTCTACAAGCATGGATCGAACTATTATATGGCTTTCGCTTCGACCTGCTGTCCCGAAGGTATTGGCTATGCAATGAGCAAGAGTGCCACGGGTCCATGGGAACACAAAGGCCATATCATGAATCATACACCACGTACGCGTGGCAATCATCCAGGCATCATTGACTATAAAGGAAAATCTTATTGCTTCGGATTGTGTTATGACGTCTATCGTCTCGAGACTAGCCGTCACGCTGAGCAGCGTAGCGTATGGGCTGCGGAGATGAAGTACAATGCCGACGGAACCATCCAGGAGATGCCCTATTATCAGGATATCCCTCTTGAACAGATCGAGAACTTCAATCCTTATCGCCGTGTCGAGGCCGAGACGATGGCTTGGGGCTATGGCCTCAAGACTACTCGCGAGAATCCTTCTGGCCCCTGGAATCCTACGCTCTTCGTCACCGATATCGACGAGGGCGAGTTCCTCCTGGTCAAGGGTGTAGACATGGGTCGCGGCGCAAAGTATTTCACCGCATCGTGCTCAAGCCAGATGTTCGGCGGCGCCATGGAACTGCATATCGATGTCATTGATGGCCCTTGTATCGGAACTATTGAGGTGCCAAATACCAAATTCAAGTACGAAGAGTTCACCACACAGCTCACTGCCGATGCCAAGGGTGTGCACGACCTGTATTTCGTTTTCAAGTCGACAACTTATATGCAGCATCGCAACCTCTTTAACTGGGACTGGTGGCAGATGTTCCAGAAGTAATGCAATAACCAGCTCAGGACCTTCCTGAGCTGGCTGAATAATCCTATTACCTTTATCAATCTTAACAACTATGTTACGCAAGCTTTTCTCTTTCGCATTCGTTTCTCTATTCGCAATTACCCTTCTTCCCGCTCAGCAGTTCGGCTTCGGTGGTCAGCAGATTACTCCTGAAGACATGCATTGCCGTCAGAAGATTGCCGACCTGAACTATGCCGACGATGGTCAGGCTTACCATACTCTCGATCTTTATCTTCCCGAAGGACAGACCGGTCCTTGTCCTGTTGTAGTTCATATCTATGGCAGTGCATGGTTCAGCAACAGCAGCAAAGGCATGGCCGATCTGGGAACTATCTGCACGGCGTTGCTCAAGGCTGGTTATGCAGTGGCTTGTCCTAACCATCGCTCAAGTCAGGATGCTCAGTGGCCCGCACAGAGTCATGACATCAAGGCTGCTATCCGTTTCCTGCGCGCCCATGCTGCAGAATACAATCTCGATCCGAAGTATGTTGCCACTTCTGGTTTCTCGTCGGGTGGACATCTGTCATCGGTGATGGCGGCTACCACTGGTACACGTACGGCCAAGGTCGGTAAGTTGGAAGTCGATCTGGAAGGTTCGTTGGGCAACTGCCTTGATCAGTCGAGCGAAATCTTTGCGGCTGTTGACTTCTCTGGACCAATCGATCTGGAACACATGGACTGCGCCGGTGAGCGCGAGATGCAGTTCTCGCCTGAAGAGGCATTGCTTGGCTGTCCGCTCACGAAAGAGAATCACGACCGCTATCACTCTCTGTCACCTCTTGCTTATCTCGACAAGAAGGATGCCCCGATCATCATCTTCCATGGTACGGCCGATACCGTTGTTCCGTTCTGCCAGGGCGAGGATTGGTCGAAGGCAGTACAGAAGGCTGGCGTCAAGACCGAGTTCCATCCAGTTCCTGATGGAGGTCATGGCTTCAACGGTATGTATTCGGACGAGAATCTCGCAGCCATGGTCCGCTTCCTCGACGAGGCTCGTGGCTTCAACCGAGGCACCCAGACGGCTGCATCTGTCGCTCCGGTATCCGCAAATGAACCTGCGGCTCCCTCTCTTGAGTATGTCCTGACCCTTAAGGTAAAGATTGATGGCGCATTCAATGTCGGAGCTACGCAGCACGGCAATCGTTTTGTCATCCCTATCACTGGCGGAACCTTCGAAGGCCCACAGATCCACGGCGAGGTGTTGGCCGGTGGTGCCGACTACCAGCTTCAGCGTCCGGATATGCATCGCACCGAACTCGAAGCCATCTATTGCATCCGTACCCACGATGGCGTGAGCATTCATGTCCGCAACTGGGGAATCATCGCAGGCGAAGGCGCACAGACCTATTTTGTCACACAACCGCGCTTCGAGGCTCCTGCTGACAGTCCTTATGCCTGGCTCAATGATGGAATCTATGTCTGCCGTCCTGACTTCAGTGGTGGTGAGCAAGGTATGATCAAGCTGAACGTTTGGCGCGTTAAGTAGTATATTGTTTTACACTTTTCTCCTATAGATTCTATAGCCACTATAGACTCTATAGGCACTTCAAAAAAACATGAAATCTCTCTCTCTCTTATTGCCTCTGGCTCTGGTAGGCTCGGCTTCGGCTCAGGCATTGCTGCCTTATCAGAACCCGGAGCTGTCGCCTCGCGAACGAGCCATCGACATTACCCGTCGAATGACTATCGACGAGAAAGCCGTTGTGATGCTCGACATCTCGGAGGCTGTTCCCCGATTGGGAATCAAGAAATTCAACTGGTGGAGCGAAGCGTTGCATGGTATTGCCAATATGGGCAATGTTACCGTCTATCTCGAACCTATCGGCATGGCAGCTTCGTTCAATGACGAGCTGGTACACGAAGTTTTCTCGCAGGTGAGCGACGAAGGTCGTGCCGCCTACAACCAATGGATCGCTGAAGGCAACGAAGATCAGCGTTTTCACAGCCTTTCGGTCTGGACTCCAAATGTCAACATCTTCCGCGATCCACGTTGGGGTCGTGGTCAGGAAACCTATGGCGAAGATCCATATCTGACTTCACGCCTGGGCGTGCAGGTGGTCAAGGGTCTGCAAGGACCTTCCGATACCAAGTATCGCAAGCTTTACGCCTGTGCCAAGCATTATGCAGTGCACTCAGGCCCCGAGTCGTCACGCCACGTGGATAACATCAACGACGTCACGCCACGCGATTTGTGGGAAACCTACATGCCAGCCTTCAAGGCTACCGTGCAGAAGGGCGACGTTCGCGAAGTGATGTGTGCCTATCAGCGTTGGGACGACGAGCCTTGCTGTGGTAGTACGCGACTGCTGCAGAAGATTCTCCGCGAGGACTGGGGATTCAAGTATATGGTCGTGTCGGACTGCGGCGCTGTCACCGACTTCTGGCAGAACCATAAGACCTCGAGCACTCCTCGCCATGCGGCCGCTGTAGGCGCATTGGCTGGTACCGATGTCGAGTGTGGCTTCGAATATATGTATCGTAGCATTCCTGAAGCTGTCCAGATGGGACTTCTGGACGAGGCCGAGGTCGACAAGCATGTGATACGTCTGATGGAAGGCCGCTTTGAGTTGGGCGAGATGGACGATCCGTCGCTCGTGTCGTGGTCGCAGCTCGGTCCTGAAATCCTGAACAGCAAGCAGCACCGTGCCACTGCGCTCGATATGGCGCATCAGACGCTCACCCTGTTGCAGAATCAGGGCGATGTGCTGCCATTGGCCAAGAATGCCAAGGTGGCTGTGATCGGTCCGAATCACGACGACGAGATTTTGATGTGGGGTAACTACAATGGTACTCCTAATCAGACCACTTCGTTGCTCGAAGGCATTGTGGCAAAGGTCGGCAAGTCGCGCGTCAAGAGTTTTAAGGGCTGCGACCTCGTCAACGAGAAGGTGCTGACCTCGTTCTACGACCAGTGCTCGATCGATGGCAAGCGCGGTTTCCGCGGAACCTTCTGGAACAATCGTGAATGGAGCGGCAAGCCTGTGACAACCCGTCAGCATGTAACGCCGATCAACGAGACCACCTTCGGACAGCATCAGTTTGCGCCAGGCGTGAATCTTACCGACTTCTCGGCCATCTACGAGACCGTCTTCCGCCCACAGCAATCGGGCAAGGTACTGCTCGACGTCGAGTCGGTCAGCGACTTCGAGGTGCTGGTCGATGGCAAGTCGCTGGTGCATGAAGCAACCTGGCGTACCACCGATACCCGTAACTTCTTCGAGGTTGAGAAGGGCAAGGAGTATAAGATCGAGATCCGTTGGGCCCACATCCTTACCTATAATGCCAGCCTCAAGGTCAATATCGGCATTGAGGAGGACGTCGATTACGATGCGCTGATTGCCCAGCTGAAGGGCTACGACACCGTAGTGTTCGCAGGTGGTATCTCGGCCGGATTGGAGGGCGAGGAGATGCCTGTCGATCTGCCAGGCTTCGCTGGTGGTGACCGTACGGATATCGAGTTGCCTGCTGTTCAGCGTCGCTTCCTCCAGAAGCTGCACGAAGCTGGCAAGCGTGTTGTTTTTGTCAACTTCTCTGGTTCGGCCATGGCTTTGGTTCCTGAGACCGAATCGTGTGATGCCATTCTGCAAGCTTGGTATCCAGGCGAGGAGGGAGGTCGCGCTATAGCCGACGTGCTTTACGGCGATTACAACCCTTCTGGCAAGCTGCCGGTTACCTTCTATCGTAACGTAGCGCAGTTGCCAGATTTCAAGGACTATTCGATGAAGGGTCGTACCTATCGTTATATGACCGAGCAGCCACTCTTCCCCTTCGGCTATGGCTTGAGCTATACGACGTTCTCTATCGGCCAGGCACAGGCCAGCGCCAACGTGCTTGACATCGTCGCTCCATCGCTGACCCTTACCATTCCGGTCACCAATACCGGCAAGCGCGAGGGCACCGAGGTCGTTCAGGTCTATCTGCGTCGTACGGACGACAGCGAAGGCCCACAACGTACCTTGCGAGGCTATCAGCGTGTCAGCCTCCGTCCCGGACAGACGGCCGAGGCGCAGATTGTTCTCGATGCTGAGGCATTCGAGACCTTCGATCCTTCGACCAATTCGATGCGCATCCTGCCAGGGCATTATGAACTGTATTATGGCAACAGCTCGGATCTCAAGGCCTTGAAGTGTGTCGATGTGGAACTCCGTGCAGCATCGCCAGACGAAGTCCTGTGGTACGATGCTCCAGCTGCTCATTGGCTCGAAGCCTTGCCTATTGGTAATAGCCGCCTGGGCGCTATGGTTTATGGTGGTACTGCCGACGAGGAAATCCAGCTCAACGAGGAGACCTACTGGAGTGGTGGCCCCCACAACAATGACAGCCCACGTGCACTGGGCAGTCTGTCGAAGGTTCGTCAGCTGATCTTCGACGGCAAGGAAGAAGAGGCTGCTGCCCTCATCGACAAAGACTTCATCGTCGGCCCTCACGGAATGAAATATCTTACGGCAGGTTCGTTGAAGCTCCACTTTGATGGGCACGACAAGGCTGCGGACTATCGTCGTCAGCTCGACCTCACCAATGCGCTCACGACGACAACCTATACGGTCGATGGCGTGACCTATACGCGTGAGGCATTTGCTTCACTGGCCGATGGTGTCATCGTGGTTCGTCTGTCGGCTTCTAAGCCTGGTGCACTGGCATTCTCGCTTACACAGGAAGGCGAATTCGTTGACCGTGTTGAGGCCGATGGCAATTCGCTTCGTGCCTATTGTCGTGCCGTCGATCACGAGGGAATCACCGGACAGGTACGTGCCGAGGCACTCACTGAGGTAAATACCGACGGTAAGCTTGTGGCTGCAGACGGCCGTCTGACCGTCAATGGTGCTACTTCGGCTACACTGCTGGTTTCTGTTGCCACAAACTTTGTCGACTTCCGCGACGTAACAGCTAACCCAGCCGAACGCAATGCTGCATGGCTGGCATCTGTTCGTCCTTTGTCCTATGATATTCTGCGCGCCCGTAGTACCAGCATGTATCAGTCACAGTATGGTCGCGTCCGCCTTTCGTTGGCCGATGGCGCCAATGCGAGCCTGCCTACACGCGAGCGACTGAACCGTTTCTATCAGTCGGACGACATGGGTATGGTGGCCTTGCTCTTCAACTACGGCCGATATTTGCTGATTTCGTCTTCACAACCTGGAGGACAGGCAGCGAACCTGCAGGGTGTGTGGAACGACAAGCGCGATGCTCCATGGGATGCAAAATACACCATCAATATCAACGCCGAGATGAACTATTGGCCTGCCGAAGTCTGCAACCTGCAACAGAATGCCGAGCCACTCTTCTCGATGATCCGCGATCTTTCGCAGACTGGTGCTAAGACGTCTCGTGATATGTATGGCTGCCGTGGCTGGATGGCTCACCACAATACCGACCTCTGGCGTATTGCCGGCCCGGTCGATGGTGCTGCCTGGGGTATGTTCCCCAATGGCGGAGCCTGGCTTTCGACCCATCTGTGGCAACACTATCTCTATACCGGCGACCTTCAGTTCCTGGCCGAGTGGTATCCTGTGCTGCGCGATGCGGCTCTGTTCTATGTCGATTACCTCCAGCTTCATCCCGAGCGTGGATGGCTTGTCGCCGTGCCTTCAGTTAGCCCTGAGCAGGGTCCTATGGGAAAGACGACACCTGTTACTGCCGGGTGCACCATGGACAATCAGATTGTCTTTGATGCCCTCTCGCAGGCACTGAATGCAGCCCGCATTCTCGGTGCCGATGCTTCTCTGCAGGATACGTTGCAGCAGGTATTGGCCAAGTTGCCACCCATGCAGGTAGGCCAGCATGGTCAGCTTCAGGAATGGATGCAGGATGCTGACGACCCACAGAACGAGCATCGTCACATTTCGCACCTTTATGGTCTGTATCCAAGCAACCAGATCTCGCCTTATTCGCAGCCGGCTCTCTTCCGTGCTGCCGCTACCACGCTCAAGCATCGTGGCGATCAGGCTACAGGCTGGAGCCTGGGATGGAAGACCAACTTCTGGGCACGTATGCTCGATGGAAATCATGCATTCACCATCATCAGCAACATGCTGCGCCTGCTGCCCAGCGATCGCGCCATGCGCGAGTACCCTGATGGCCGTACCTATCCCAATCTTTTCGATGCTCATCCACCATTCCAGATCGATGGCAACTTCGGCGTGACGGCCGGTATTGCCGAGATGTTGCTGCAGAGCCACGACGGTGCTATCCATCTGCTGCCAGCTCTGCCCGATGCATGGCAGAAGGGTAGTGTGCGCGGCCTTTTGGCTCGTGGCGGCTTCGAGGTGTCTGACATGCAGTGGAACGATGGTCAGCTCACTTCGGCCACCCTGCGATCTACAATTGGTGGTACGTTACGTCTGCGCAGCTATGTGCCTCTGCAGGGCGAAGGTCTGGTCAAGGCTGTCGGTCCTTGTCCGAATGCACTCTATGCACCAGCCTCGATCGCTACTCCGCTGATCAATACCGAAGGTGCTGCCAAGAGCGTCAATGCTCCTATCCTTACCGTATACGAGTACGATGTGCCGACAGTTCCTGGTGGCGTATATCAGGTTCGTGCCCTGTAAGGTTCGACAATCATTGTGTAAGCGTATCTTCGGATGCGCTTACACAATCTTTTTTATGGGAGGTTTTATGAATTATTGAACACCTGATTACTCAATGAGAATTTTCATACACTGCGCACTCGTTCTTGTTCTGTTCGTCATCCCGCTGAATCTGCACGCCGAATACAGCGACCACCGCAATCGGAAGGTAGATTCACTCGAGCAGGTGTTGAAGGAACGTCACCTCGAAGGAAAGGAGCTGTTCCTGGTCTATGATGGCTTGATGAACGGATACCTGCAGACCGATGGCAACAAGTCGGCAGATTATGCACAGAAAGCGATTGCGGTAGCCGAGAAGCATAAGCTTTATCGTGGACTGTGCAACTCATGGCGAGTACTCGGACTCAATGCCTATGGCCGGTGCCAGTACGATTCGGCTCAGCATTGTTTCGACCGAGCACTCCGAGCCGTAGAGCAGATGTCGGCCTCAAAACGCTTTGAACAGAGCGAGATTGACGATAGCTATTCTTCGCTTTATGGGACATTGGGCAATCTTTACAACATACAGGGCAAACTGCATCTGGCTCTTGATTATTACCAGAAGGCTTTGCCGATCTTTCAGCGCAATGGGTGGAAGGAGAGCGAATCTATTCTTTTCTATAATGTAGGAGAGCTTTACCTCGAATTAGGCAACAATGATGCGGCCGAGGATAATTATCGGAAGGCTCTCGATGCTGCATTGCAGACGGGCGATTCGCTGATGTCGTGTGGCCCGTATTCCGGCTTGGCAATGACGTCGCTCAATGCGGGTAAATACGAGGCGGCACTCGATTATGCGCAACGAAGCATAGAATATGTCGTAGCGCATAAAGAGGAAGAGTTGGAAGGTCTGCTCGACAGCTATGTATTGTTGTCGCGCATATACCAGTTGGGATTCAACGATCTTCAGACCGCACAACGGTATCTTTCCGAGGCATTGACCCTAGCCGAGATAGCGGATGCGCCGACCAATGTCAGCGATGCATATGCACAGCAGGCTTCGTTGTGCCAGCAACGGAATGAATGGAAAAAGGCCATTGAATGGGCGAATAAGGCTCTGGAGGTTAACGATCAGGATCCACAGCACAATATCGGACTCTTCAAGACGTTGGCCGAGGCGTATGTGGCCACCGGGAATGTCGCCGAGGCCCAGCAATACGTCCGGAAGCTTCATGACACCATGCAGGAACAGTCGACGACAAAATATCAGTCTACACTGTCCGAAATGGAGGTGCGTTATCAGTCGCTCGAGAAGGAGGCTTTGTTGCGCGACCTGGAGCAGCGTCATCGTGTGTCTCGTCTGCAGAACTGGCTTTATCTCGGTCTGATTGTCATTCTTGCCGCCGCGGTATTGATTGTCATATCGGTAAGCAAGCAACGCCGCCGGATGAGCAATATGTTGTCGCGCCTGCAGGGCGAGGCTGACGAGCGAACTCGTCTTGGTCGCGATTTGCACGATCGACTTGGGGGGCTGCTTACCTCGATACATATGCAGTCGACCGAGGCACAGATACAGACCTTGTCGAAGCAGGCGACAGAGGAGATGCGACGCGTTGCACATCACCTGATGCCGGCCTCGCTCAAGGAGAGAGGACTGGCTACCGCCTTGCGCGACTTTTGTCGTGTGAATCCTATTGTGCACTTTGCGCATCATGGACAGGACTTACGATTGCCCGAGCAACAGGAAGTGATGCTCTACTGCGCTACGCACGAGCTGGTCAATAATTCCTTGAAGCACGCACAGGCTTCGCGTATCTTTGTGCAGCTGATTATTGACGAAGAATATGCAGCTGTCATCGTTGCCGACGACGGTAAAGGCTTCGACCCTGATGCCGTGACGAAAAGCATGGGATTGCGGAACATTCGCGAGCGTGTCGAACTACATCAGGGCCGGATGAATATCAGCAGTTCGTCGGCTGGCACTGAGATTAATATCGAGATACCTCGCTAAAAGGCATCCCCCAAATGGGGGTATTTATGATCGAAATGATGGTTATGCGGAAAAAAGTCGCTATCTTTGCTCCCGATATGATAAAGATAGCCATTTCAGACGACCATAAGGTCATCACACAGAGTCTTGACACCATGCTCAACCAGAGCGGAGGTATCGAGGTCATTGCTCATGCTGCAACGAATGCCGAATGCGAGGCAATGCTCGAACAGAACAATAACATCGATGTCCTTATCCTCGATGTCGGCATGCCCGATGGCAATAGTCTTGATTATGTCGAGACTTGGAAGGACCGTTATCCGGACGTTCGTATCCTGGTTCTGTCCACTCATGCCGAGGCGGCCGTCATCAATCGTGCCTTGTCGTGTGGTGCTGACGGCTATGTGCTGAAGACTTGCGACAAAGAGGAGCTTCTGGAAGGCATACAGACCGTGATGAAGGGCGAGCAGTACGTCTGCCCAGAGGTTGTCAGTATCCTGCAGTCGCATCCACAGATGGATGTTGTCGAACTCACTCCACGCGAGCGCGAGGTCCTGAAGCTCATTGTCGAGGGATATAGCATCAAGATGATTGCCGATCGCCTCTGCCTCGGATTCGAAACTGTCCACTCGTATTATAAATATCTGAAGCTGAAACTCGGTGTGCCGAATACTGCAGCCCTGGTGCGTGTGGCAATGGAACAGAAGTTAGTTTGAAGAACGTTAGGCAAAATATTAATAATTAACATTAAAGAAATGCTGCCTCCGCTACAATGCTTTGTAACGAGGGCAGCTTTATCATCTATGCTCATTGTTATTTCGTGTCTTTTGAAACGTCGCCTACGGGTTCTTGTGGCTGGATAGGCTCTTCGGCGAATTCCACCCACTTTCCATCCTTGAGCGTCCAGGTTTCCCAGCCGTTCAATGGATGATTACCCAACGCAACTTCGCGATACAGCATCACCACAGGTCGCCCATCGATGGTATCGTTCTTGGCTCTGGTATAATTTTGCGGCGTCTCTGGTTTGCCTGTCTCCAGGTTCCAGATGCCACCCTTGGCCGAACGAGACTCATGCAGATCAAATCCGAAGACATAGACGCTGTCTATCCTTTCCTTGATAGTCACATCCTTGATGTCCTGTGCCTGTGCAGAACCTGCAAGAGTGAGAGACAATGCAGCGAGACAATACTTCAAATACTTTTTCATACGACAATCAGTTTTGACTTTGTTGCAGTTTGGCAGCTATCGCTATTTTGTTTTTTTGCTTTTCTTTTCCATCTCCTTGATGCGCTTCAACTCATCCGCGTCATTCACCTCGTAGAAATATACATGGACGCTCTTCAGATTTTCGTCGAACGATCCATCATTGTGATCGAGCGTGAAGCCGTGGTATTGTCCGTCGACGTTCTTGAACCAAGGGCCATAGTCGCCATCGAGCGACGTGAATCCGGCTTGTAGCAGTTGTTCGATGTAGGCGCCGGTGTTGTCAACCTCGGATTCGAGATATAGCACCCAGGCGCCTTCGTCCATATCTTCGAGCTCAAAGTTGCTTCCGCCAGCTTGCCAGCGAGGGTAAAGCGAAAGATGCTCGTCCCACGTTGCCTTGAATTCAGCTTCCTTGGCAGCCTTTTCATCGGCTTCGGCCTTGGCCTGAGCCTTTGCTTCTTCTTCAGCCAGACGTCGCTTCTCGGCCTCACGCTCGAGGATGTCGCTGCGATCGTCGGTCACGCCTCGGCGCACAATCTTCTCGGCTGCAGCCTGGGTGGCGGTCATCGTGTCCTCCACCGGGATCTTGTCCAGCACGCCGTAGAACTTGGCCACGAACGGGCCTCCCGTGCTGTTGTACAGCTCGAAGACTACCACGTTGTTCGGGTAGATGCGTATCAGCAGCGGCAGTACGTTGATGACTATTTCTGTCTCGCCCCAGACCATCAGTTCCTTGCCCAGCAGTCCGGGCAGGAGGAGCAGCTGCTGCGGTGGGCGATAAAACTCGCCATTCGTTGGCACACCGTCCACAATCTCTCCGCCAGTTTTGCTTTCCGTTATTGCCGCGATTCTGTAGTAGCCGTTATTTAGTGAGATGTTGGCATCCACCTGACTGTACCTTTGGTCGATCTTGGTATTGGTGATGGCACCGAACGACAGTGGCGTCATGGTATGTTCGAAGTCCTTCTCGCGCGGCTTCACTTCGCCTGCTAACATCGAGTAGAGGGCTGTGGTCTGCTGTATCGTCGAGTCGGGCATGCTGTAGTCCCAGCCACCGGTGGTGAAGTTCTGCAGCCATGCTTCATTCTCGGTAGGGTCGTAGGCGTGGATGTCGAAGTAGATCTCCGGACACTTCATCAGTATCGGCCCTTCCTTGCCGTTCTGTTCTATTTCGACCCAGCCACCGAGCGCCTCCATCATCTGATCGAGACCCGACTTGTCGTACTCCGTACGGAACGACAGCTCGCCGCCGAAGATGCCGTTGATCGTCGGACCGACGTGCGACAGCGAGCCTTTCAGCGAGTACTTCGTTTCGAACAGACCTTCCAGCTTGATCTCGCTCTCGGACATCACCGAGATGGTCCAGACGTAGCCCTGGTTGGCAGCCTGTTCTTGCTTGAACTGGCTTTGCATCTCCCCATAGGTCTTCTGCGTCTTGCCCGGGAACTTTGCATAATAATCCGAAAGCGAATCTGCAAGGCCGAGCGTAGGGGTGAGCAGCAGTAAGGCTAATAATGACAGTCTGTTCATTGTTTATGCTTAGAATAGGAGTCGATATTTCAGAGCTTTGCAGCTTCCTCAATGTCCTTTTGGGTTTCGTAGTAATATACGAGCTGCATTTCGCAAGCATCGTAGTCGATGTGGAAGAGGTGGACAGCAGGATATCGGCCATCTACTTCCTTGTACCAGAAGTCTGTTTGGCTGCGATACTTCTGTCGGAATCCGCTGGCAAGAAGTTTTGTCTTGTAGGCAATCCAGCTAATTTCTGCAGCGGAAGCATAGAAACGAACATAATGTTGTCCATCGATGTCTTCCTCTTCGATGCTGAAGTGATTGCCGCCACAATCCCATTTAGGAAAGTCGGGGAGGAGAGTCTCCAACTTAGCCATCACTTCCTCATCGGTCAGTTCCTTCTCTTCAAGCTCAAGTTTCCCTTCTGCCGCGGCTTTCTCGGCACTTGTACGCAAGATCTCCATAGCCATTCTGAATGACTCGGGATTCTGTCCTGCTGCCTCATTGACTGCTTCGCCAGCCTGATTCAGCGATTCTCCGGTTTGCTTAAGCGATTCGTTGGCTGTCTCGATATTTTTAGTTGCGTTCTCTATCAGTTCAGCCTGCTTCTGTGCGAACTTGGTGGCCGCTGGCTTGACGGCTTCTGCCACTTTCTTTTCCACGATGTCGCTCACACCCTTGGCAACGCCTTTGCCAATGATGTTCATAATACTGCCTAAAAGTCCCATAATATCAATATGTATTTTATAACAAATGCCCGCCCATTGTTGCGTGGACGGGCACCAGCTTATTTTGTCATTGTTTACTTCTTGTGAAATCCTGATCTTAGATTGGAGCCCATCACTTCTTGATGAACTCTACACGACGGTTCTTGGCCTGGCCTTCCTTGGTGCTGTTGTCGGCGATAGGCTCGTGGCTGCCCTTACCTACGGCACGCAGGTTCCACTCGTCGACGCCCAGCTTCACGAGGGCAGCAACGACGGCCTCGGCACGTGCCTGCGACAGCGGATCGTTCACCTTGTCCGAGCCCTGGTTGTCGCAGTGACCCTGTACCTCGAAGCGTACCGACTTGTTCTGCAGCATGTAGTTGGCCACCTTCTGGATCTCCTCCATCGACTCGGGCAGCAGCGTAGCCTTACCCGTCTCGAACAGGATGTTGTTGGTCACGAACTTGCCGGTTTCCTCCATTGCCTTGGCAATGCCAGCCTCTGAAGCATCGGTAGCCTGACGGCCGTAGAGCTCGCCGCCACCGCGTGCAATGAGCACATTCTTCATGTAGGCAGGATTCTCACCACGGAAGAAGAAGGTCATCCAGCCAGCACCGGCCTTAGCACTTGGCACGTTGATATAGCGCACATTATCTACATAAAACTTGATGGCACGCTTGTTGAAC
>JAZUEP010000109.1:0-6232 GCA_045640225.1 Bacteroidales bacterium
TCGTATCGTAAGTCGGCGCTCCCATATATCCTTTGGATTCCGTCCTATCTTTCTATAGGTAGCCATTCAATACATGAATGAATTCTGCTTTCTACCCTACTCAACGTAATCAGTCGCGAGCTATTGACCTTCGCAAGGTTCAGTCCTTCCCATCGTAGGATGGTACTATGACCTCTGCTGACTTCTCATGGCAAGCTTTACTCCGCAGTGGCGAGTATCATACGACTTGTCGCTTTCCTGCGTCCATGAGACCTCCCCAGTTAAGAACATACTCTTTCCATCTTATCTCCGCATGATTTACCTTTGCAAGTTCCGGATAACTATCGGGCTTTGTCTTCTTTGGCAGACTTACCTCACTTGCACCGGCCTTATATCATGTTTCTGTTCGTCAGAGCAGATGTTTGCCGCCGACTTCCTTCAGATTCCACGTCGCCACGGACACCCTTGTCTTTGGCTGTAGCCTTCCCGTTATCAGGGCGGCTTGGGGACTTGCACCCGTTAGAATATGCCCATGCTGGGCGAACCAAAAAGCACCCGCAACCAGTTCGAGACCGATTGCGGGTGCAAAGATATACATAAAAATAAGACCACAGAAACTAATTCTGCAGTCTCTTTAGGTCCGACAAGTAGAAACCAGTCTTAACCAGTAAAAACCATTTTTTCATCCATTATTGGCTTTTGGGAACATTGATCTGGTTATCCCAATTGCTTATTCCGCATTTATACAGGCCATATTGGTGCAGTATTTCCCATAGCGGTTTTTTGCAAGACATATCGCTTACTTTTCGCTCTTTGAGAAGACGATTTACCTCAGCTGTGACATCTTTTGGTTTTACTCCACGAATCTTTGAGACAAAATCTGCTGCCTCTTGCTCCATATTGAAGAAAAAAGGTTTCAATTTTGCAATAGCTTCAACATCATTAGGGCTGAGATTATTGCCAGTTACCTTGTCCTGATATACTTTTTTATCCTTAAATCCGTATCTTTGGTTGTACACTGCAAGATCATCGAGTTCACGATAGTTCTGAATTGGCACATACTTCCCTTTTTCTTCGTTTATCGATTCTCTGCGATTGGTAGCTTTATGTAGTTGACTTAGACCATCAATATCATGAATCAAATAGTTGAAGATATCAAATGTTCCATTGAGAGGGTGATTTTCAATAGTTTCGCATTCATCGAGCAACATCAGTAGTACAACGTAGAGCACCATCATCGTTGAATGACGGGCTTCGGAATCAGCGCGATTGATATGCTCGCCATTCGGTGATATAAAGACTGAGTAGCGTTTGTTGAGACGTTTGAACAATGCCATGCATTCAATCTCCAGCTCATCAGGCTCGAATTTCTTTAGCCTTTCGATACAAAGTTTGGCCTCATACCACACTTCTTCAGGAGCAAGATCACCCTCGCTCTGTTCGAATAGACCACGGTAGGTTATATCGCAAATTAGGTCTTTGCGCTCTATTCTAAAAAAGTGACGTATGTTGTCTCTTTCTTCGAATGAAAGGATATGAAAATAATGATCCATTATAGTTCGTCAAATTGTCGGATTATGCCATTGATATTGAAGTCAATCTTCTCAGGATGATCGATTATAAAATGTATTGTTTCGTCATCAATCATAATCGTCATACCATCTTTGGATTTCCCACCAAGTTTCATAAACGACTTTGATCCATATCGTTTCACCTTGATTGTTGCTCCGCTTTCGCCACTTACTTTCACTAAGCTCGCAAAAGAAGAATCATCAACCTTCTTGATGTTCAGCCATCCTTGCTTTGAGGCTTTTAATTCCATGTTTACACCAGCTTTTGTCTCCTCTCTAAGTCCCAGAATATGGCCTGCCATGTCAGTAATTCTAGGTAAATTTGGTGGCGGGAATGAGAATCGAACATTGCTGAGCTTAGACTTTGCTGCATCAAATTCCTTCCAGAAAACATCGATAGAGTAATTTGGTACCTCACCCAGCGAAAAGCTCATTCTAAAGTACTGATCCATGAGTTTATCGAGGGCTTTGTTCAGCGAACCGTGCAATTGATTCCTGAAAAACTTTGTTTCAATTGTACGTTGGATGAATGCTCGCTGCTTATCCTTACGATTATCAAATATAATCACAACCGGTTTGTAGTCCTTCGCTTTGCGAACCTTCAGTTTCTTCGTATTCAAAAAGACGGTCTTCTGATAAGTAACTACAAGGATAATAATACCATCGCAGTTATAGGTAACAGTACAATTAAAGTTGTAATACTTGTTAGTCAGGGGTATATTTTTTTCTTTAACAAACAGTTTCGAAAAAAGATCCTGTTTTTTGTTCCACATCTCATCTGATATGAAATCAATCTTCATCTGTTTATTCTCAGGTATAGGACGTTGAAACTGATAGGTATAGACCAGAAATGATGCCATGATATTTTCGTTATAAGATTAGACGTTTTTGGTTGGTAGAAAAATATAGGGACGGGAACTAGGAGCATTCAATCTTGTGAGATAGTTGCAAGCCATAGTACCAGTCCCTATAGGATCTTAAAATAACATTAATTATTTATTGGGAACTACGCAAATAGGTCTGATAGATAAACCATAATAGCGGTAGGTATCACCATACCCCCATCCTTCATTATCCATGTCAAAAAACATATCCACAGCAAAGTTTACATAGGGATGTATAGTACTTTCGCTTAGCCAAAAACAGCCTGTTTTGCCTTTTTCTGTTATACTATCGTTTCTATAGATACCAGACGCCGGAAGATACAGCTTCTGTTTGTCATCAGTCTTACTTGTTAGAACACAACAAGGGATTAATTCATCATTTGTATTCTTTATATCCTCCCATGAAATGTCGCAATGTTCGAAAAGATCTGCAACATCGGATGGGCTTGGCATCCTCCATGCACCTCCCCATATATGATGTGCAGCGTCAAAATAAGTGCCTGCAATATTCTCTCCTAAATCAAAATACTCCCAAGTATTTTGATCACGGTATAAATATGTATCCTGGTTGTAATTAGTTTTAGGCAAGTGTTCTCCCCAAGCGAAATAATCGCCAGAATCTACTGGATTGCAAGCTCCGACATTACAAGTCGCCCAATATACAGAATTACCCTCAGAATCTTTGATTCCGAAATCGACATAACCATGACCATTTAAGGCTTCAGGCGATGGTGTATTCTGGCTCTTTTCAATATATATTGTATCATGAATCATAACAGGAACTTCAACTTCCACCTTGATAGTATCGTGTACTTCCACCGTATTGGTTACATAGATTGTATCGCGGACAGTTTTCTCCACGAAAATAGTATCGTGTACCTCTACATTATTGGTAATGTAAAGCGTATCGTGTACCTCAACCTCATTCTGTACATAGAGCGTATCATGTACCTCTACGTTATTGGTAATGTAGAGCGTATCGTGTACCTCAACCTCATTCTGAACATAGAGTGTATCATGCACCTCGACAAAGTTATCGATGGTGTCGTGGACTTCTACATAATTGATGATGGTATCGTTCTGCAGGTTATAATACTTTTCCGGCAGATCGAACTGACTGAAGGCAATAGAGTCCACCTCTTCATTGTGGATAGCGTGCATATTGCCATCTTTCTTCACGATGACCATGGTACGATTGTCCGCAATCACGATGGTTGCGAAGATGGCGATAAATATAGGGAATAAGATGCGTTTCATTTCTTGTAGAACTTAAAGGTTTGACTTGGGGTTTTGACGATGTATGAGCCAGATGTCATGCTTTCGGGAGCAACCTGTTGGCCATCCATCGTATAGATTCGGATATCCTTCGAGGTACTGATATCGTCCTGAAGAATGCTGATCAGGCTCGACAAATCGCTTTCGTCCACCTGAACGAAGGCTATACTCGGATTGGTGCTGAACTCGAAGGAATAGGCCTTGTCAGTAGTAGTAATTCTGACGCCTTCATCAAGACACTTGATTGAGGGCAAAGCATCCAAGCGTATGTACACAGGCGTATTGCTTGTGGCGCTAATCACTCTCAATACATCGACCGGATTAGCCATTACGCATGTAGCGCATATAGCCAAGATGGTAAAGAGAAATAATCTGAGTTTCATATTATAGTTTTTTTTGTTATTTCAAATCTTCTTTGCAGCTGTTCACCCCCACACAACACCCCCATCCGGGACCAACGAATTAACGTCGGCCTCGGTCAGAGAATTATAGCGCGAAAAGTACGAAAATGTGCCCAACAGGCACAGAAAAAGAGCGTAAGGGAGGCTGTTACAGCGAGTTAGCCTCGCCGCGCTACCCCCCCCCTATTTTGTTATGATTCAGCATGTTACGATGCTTATTGAGCATGCTCATGGCGAAAATAGGGATTAGTTGACGCTGCAAAGATAAGGGGTTTTGCGGAGATATGCAAATTTTTTACCAAAAAAAATGTTGCGGCATTGGACTTCTCCTGCTGATACAAAGATAATAAGAAAAATGATTACTTGGTCGTTTTGTACCCCCAAAAATATAGTTTCCGACCCAATAATACTATTTTTCCGGCACCCCCTCCGCTGCGCGTTGCAGTGCTGCAGTCGAAATTCTTCATTTCCCTCCTCCCGAAGGTAATGAAAACCGAGATTCAGTTGTCATACAATAAAACGTAACGCCATAAATTACAATTGAGGATGAAAAACTTATTAGTCAGGTCTTCATTTCTATTGTGTTTTTTACTACAGCTTCATACTTCGTGCACCCAGGAGGTCACGCTCGATGCTGGAGAGCGTGCCGTCGTGGTAGAGTGCATCCTGTCGTGCGACTCTGTACAGACCATGAAGCTTTTCTATTCGCATGCAAAGGACGGAAACATGACAAGCGCGCCCATCACAGAGGCAGACGTTACATTGTATGACGAGACGAAGAGCGAAACAGCAGGCAACTTTCATTATGCAGGTGGCAAGGATTGGACGCTCGATTATGCTGCCGAACCAGAGCATGCTTACCGACTTGATATAGACGTGAAGGGTCATGAGCATATTTCGGCTCAGCAGACGATGCCGAAACGGGCAAACCTCAATTGGGGTGTCGGTTGGGGTTCTTCGGCTTCTGATTTCCTAGAGGTCCATAAATACGGAGAGAGCTTTCATGGTACTTGTTTTGGAATCAATTCCTTGCCCGCAAAGACCTGGATTTACGCCATCTGCTACGACGAGAAAACTGGAGAGACACATGTCGCTGATGAAATATGCAGCGATTTCCCCTATCTTGACAACTTTAATCTGACGGGCGAAACATACGTGCCTCCTATTGTAGAGTTCGAATCATTGGTTGGGTTATATCCACTAAAAGTCTGCAGCTATCTGACCGGCGCTCCTTTGTACAAGCGATATTTGAGGACGAATGCCGAATTGGTGGATCCAGAAGAGTCAAAGTATCAGGTCTTCATCGTAAGTGGGTCGTTCTACTATTACGACAATCCGAATCGCGCCCGGCCTTTAGGATCGAAGGGTGGAGTTTACTTTACAACTGTCTCTGACGACTACGACCGATACCTGCTCGAAGCGGTATATTACCAGCAACTGCAGGAAAGCGATGATATGACCACCATCTATAAGCGTGACAACATCTTCAGCAATATCAAAGGTGGTGTTGGCATCTTCGGCGCGAAAACCGAATATAGGTCAGATTGGGTAATGGATGTGTATGGAAAGGGTATTACATATTAATGACAATACCACAATAAATAAAGGTGTATCTTCCATGAGAATTAATATTATTCTTTTAGTAGTTATTTTAGCGCTGGGCTATACGTCTTGCACACAAGATATCTCCCTCGATGCAGGAGAGCGTGCTGTCGTGGTAGAGTGCATCATGTCGTGCGATTCCGTGCAGACCATGAAGCTTTTCTATTCGCATGCAAAGGACGGAAACATGGCAAGCACGCCCATCACAGAGGCCGACGTGACGCTGCATGACGAGACGAAGAGCGAAACAGTAGGCAGCTTCCGATATTCAGGTGGCATGGAATGGCGACTTGACTATGCTGCCGAACCGGAGCATGCTTACCGCCTGGATATTGATGTGAAGGGACATGAGCATATTTCGGCCGAGCAGACGATGCCGAAGCAGATTCGAGTTGAAGGCTATGTCCACAAAGGAGGAATGACTTCAAGTGATTCTGGATTTGTTAAATATGGAGATAGTTTTAATGGCACAGCTTATTGGGGTGTGGCCATCCCTGCAAAGACTTGGATATATGCCGTT
>JAZUEP010000110.1:0-8025 GCA_045640225.1 Bacteroidales bacterium
ACCACGAACAAGCCCACGGCATCGTCCACCACGAAACCGTTGTCCGTAGCACGCGTACCGACACCCTTCACAGGATATTCGGCATCGATGTTGATAGGCAAATCGCCTGCTTCAATGGTAGAACTTTCAAAATCGTCCGAGCACGAATACATCATGCTCATCGCGGAGAGTATGATTATCAGATATTTTTTCATCGTGCTTGCTTTTGGGTGTTATACTTTACTTTTCTGTTCATATTCATGAGGGGAGAACCCTTCACAATCTGAGGCATATTGCCATGTATGTGGCCCCCTACCGACTCCCCCGAGGGGGAGAGAGTACCTCTTGTGAGGAACTTGTCACCCATCTCTCGGCTGTCCTTGCTGACGAAGGTCTCGAAGTCGAAGTGCCCGCCACTGTAGTCCATGATGCGCTCGACGATGGCCTGGCGGGAGATGGTGCTGAAGTAAGGCACGTTGTTGTTCATGCACGAATTAACCTCCGAACGATAGATGCCCTGAGCGTGCATGTGCGATCCCTCGTAGATATCCACGATGTCCTGATAGCGGTCGTCGAAGATAAGGTGCGTCCAGTCAATCTCCTTGTACCTGCCGTTGAGCGACACGTTGCGGCTCCAGCCCAGGCTCTTTGCCCATTCCACGGCCTCGACATGCGAGCAACATTGACATGGGCAACTGCGGATATTATCGCGATGATAAATGTATTCGTCATCGAGTTTTCCGAAGCCATGACCGCCAGCCTCATGCTGGATAACTCCTCGGTAGTCGTTAGGATAGTCCAGTCGGCTGTGAGGAACAGCAGCTATAGCTGCACCAGATGACCACATACAGGTCAGGCCCTCGTAAACATCGCTGTTGAGGACGGTGACGATGAGTGTCTGGTTTACTGTCAAGCCCGTCACAATAGAGTTGGTGACATCATTCATCGTGTATGCCATCATGTCATCGAAGTTCACCTTCAATCTGCCACCATTGCCTGCACCGTATGTGGTATCGAACTTGGTGGTGCGCCAGATGTTTACGTTAGAGCATACACCGCTCTCGTATGACAGTGGGAAGTCGATATAGACATCGAAGTAGTCCTGGTAGGTCTTGTAGGGTTCTACGGCGAAAAAGTACTCCATACCCTCGCGGATGTCAGCCAGATACTGCTCGGTAGAGATATCCACGGCATCGTAGCCGTCACCGATGAAGACGAGGTTGACACCCTTGCCCTTCGTGTGCTTCTGCAGCTGGAGCTGGCTGTCCTCATCGTGCTCGTAGTCGTACTGCTCCACCTTGTAGTAGCAGGTGATGTCGTGACCATCCTCGTCCTTCTTATCGGTGAGGGTGAATACCACACTGTCGGCACGGTTGGCTGAGCCGTGAGCCATCTCATCAATCTTGATGCTGAGCTCCGTCTTCTTGTAGCCGCTGGTCTTATCGACATGTACCCACGATGGGCAGTGCGTCATCTTCCAGTTGCCGTCGGCATTAAGGATGACGGTGCGTGTGTTGGACTTGTTGAGCAGACGGCCAATCATGGGTCGGCACACGAAGTTACGATAAGCCGAGATACGCTTGAACTCCTTCCAACCCTCAGCATTGCGATAGGCATCGACAGAGCCTTCGGGCACAACGAGGGTGAAGTTGTTCTTCTCCAATCCTTCCAAACCATAGAAACTACCGCCGTCAATCAGTGGCGGTTCCTTGGCGTTGCACTGTATGTAGTCAAGCAACCAGCAACCACTAAGTGCACCGCAATGTATCATCTCCAGTTTCTCGGGCAGGATGATTGCCGAGAGATTCTGACATCCCGCAAATGCTCCATCCTTGATGCGGGTGACAGACGTAGGAATGGTTAGTGTGTCTGTCAGGTAGCGGCAATCGCGGAAGGTGCAAGGTTCGATAATCTCAAGCCCCTCAGGCAAGGCAATATGCGAAAATGAGGTGTATTCAAACGCACATTCCCCAATAGTTCGCACAGTGGATGGTATCTTGAGATCACCTCGCAGTGAGGATGTTCCGCTGAAAGCAGCTCTGCCAATTTCCTCTACGCCTTCAGGCATGTAGATGGAACTTGGTGAACCTCCAAGACCATATATACGCTTAATGCCTTGTGGAACTATAACATCACCCGTCATCTTCGGTGCTGCGAAACGATATAACTCTGTGATTCCATCAGGAATATGAATGGTACCAGTCATGTATCTGCAACCTGTAAACACATCGGGTCCGAGATACTTCATGCGTGGGGGAAGAATAACTTCACCAGTGTTATTGACCCAGTGACTGTCAGAGAAACAGCCGAAAGCTCCGCCACCGATATATTCCACAGTGGATGGGATGTAAATCTCGCCCGTCAAGTTATTGTTCTTATGGCCATAGGCATCAAATGCACCGCCTCCAATCCATTTCAATCCTTCAGGAAAAATCAGTGAACCACGAAGACTACAACCAGCAAAACACATATCACCAATACCCTTCAAATGATCTGGCCAAACAACATATTGTAGGTATTCCATTCTATGGAAACCCAACCATGGAAGACAGTCTTCGCTCCATCCTTCCTCATCGTATGGGGCTTCTATCATGTTCCTTGTACGAAGATCCTTTAAGTTTACGGCTTCAAGGTATGGTATATGTTCCTTGATAAAATCAAAATTATCGCTCCTGTCTGTACATCCAGTCAACTTCAGATTCCTGATTTCGCTCGGATCCTCTATGCCCATTCTTTTCAGCACATCGCCGATGTATTCGCCCTCGTTGACATGCACGGTAATGTACTCGCGTGCCGTACCGTTGTGAGAGAGCGGATCGTTCTCCCAATCTACGATGGCATCGGAGAGGAGGCTCAGCGTGTACTGTCCCGTGCTGCTGTCCTTGTTGACTTCGATGGTGAACTTATGCAGTTTGTGAGCAACATACTCCATCGCCTCATTGCGGGTGAACTTCATTGCCTTGCCATCTACAGTAATAGCAAAGAGTGGTGTGCCAGCCTCAACGGTTTGAGGATAGACAACAGCACGATATTTGCCTTGAGCCTCTTGAGGAATAATAGCCCCTCTCCCGGCCTCTCCTGAAGGTGAGGGGGTTGCATTGCCGGTACGGAGGTTGATGGTTCCTGTCATCGCCACATTCTGCACGAGCACACTCTTCTCGGCATCCGCCCATTCGCCCTGTGCGAAACCTGTGCCCTGGGCAAGTGTCACCTCAATACCAGCCATGATGTGACGGTGTTTGAGGATGATGGTGGCATCAGTAGGTGCAATGTTTTCGGCTTTTGCCCAGAGGAAGTCGCTCTGCTCGTAGCCACTCATAGCCTCACCGTCCTGAGTGTCACGCTGGTTGCGCTGGATGGTGAAGGGCTGCTCCATGATGCTCGACAGCTGCGAGATGAAGGGATAGTAGCCATAGACATCGATAGGTGTCTTGTTATCCTTCCAGTAGAGCTGGTACGAACCAGTCCACTTGTACTCGTTGTCATCGTAGGTGAAGCGTACGTTGTCGGCATGGTTGCCAGTGAGTTGGAGCAAAGGAGAGCTCGCTTCATTCTCGTAGTTCACCACAAACACACCAATCTGGTCGCCATCGGCAAAGCCGTTGTCGTTGGCACGGGTCACATTCTGTTGGTGAACCTCTGCCTGGAGAATCATCGCTTTCTGCGATGAAACGCCTTCCTGCACAAGGCTATCGTCTGTACACGACGATGCAAGCAGCAACGCCATTACCGCCATTGTGCCCCTGCGCATATACCTTATTATATTATTATATGGATTTCTTTTCATCATTGTTTTCTATGTATCATTTTTAAGACTCCTCCCCTCTTGGGGGAGGTTGGGAGAGGGCTTTTTACTCCGGGAATTCTATCTTGTCATTCGCCTTGAAGGTCTCGAAGTTGAATGTGCCTCCGCTGGCCTCCATGATGCGCTTGTAGATGATCTCGCGACTGATGGCATTGAAATACGGTATGAACTGGTTGCCCATCACGCTCTGGTTCTCCGAGCGGTAGGCTCCGCGTGAGTGGTTCATGCCACCCTCCCAGGCATCGACCATCTGCGAGTATTTGTCATCGAAGATGAGGTGATACCAGGGGAGTTCGGTGAGTTTGCCGGAGATGCTGACGTTCTGCCACCAGCCGAGTTCGCGGTAATGTTCAAACTCACCCGTCATGTTACAACAAGGACAGGTACATGTCTTCATGAAGGTGAAGTGGTTGACCTGCTCAGGTCCGAGCTTGCCGAAGCCTGTACCCACCACCTCGCGCAGTACGAAGCCCTGCTGGTTGAATGGATAGATATCGTCGCTCTTGCCAATCCATGAGACGGAGAGCCCCTTGTGCTCACGCTCGTACAAGGTTGTACCGTTTGCACCGGTGTTGTTGGTGTTGCGCAACACAACGATCATGGCGTTGGACTCATTGCCACGGATGTCCACACCGTACTGCTGTGCATACTCCAGCACGATGTCGGACTCCGTCTTCCACCAATCGTTGCTCACGAACTTCCTCATGCCGTAGATATCCGACTCTGGTGAGCAGGCTATGGCTGTAGATACTGTGAAGTAATCACGATACGACTTCATTGGCTCGATGCTGAAGATGTGCTCCATCTGTTCCTTCATCTCGGGCAGGTACTTACCCGATGCAATATCGTCGGCATCGTAGCCCTCGCCTACAATAAATATAGGTATCGCGCGCGAGCCTGCCGATGCTGTCTGCAGGGTGAACTGCTGCTCCTCCTTCACTCCCGGATTGACCTGACGCACTTCGGTGTAGGTGGTGTAGTCGTAGTTCTTGAGTTTGAAGACCACTCTGCCCTCGCGAGTATCACCGGGGTTGGCTTTGACGGTAATGGTCACTTCCGTCTTACGGTCATCGCTGGACATGGGACTGACGGTGATCCAGTCGGGACACTCTGCCACTTCCCATGGTCCCTGTGAGCGGACGATGCCCTCGCGGCTCGTGCCCTTGTCCATACAGGTGATGTTGGGCACGTTGCAGGCAAGTTCGCGGTGAGGGGTGATGTTCTTGAACTTACTCCACTCGGGGGCATTGCGATATAACTCTACCGATTGTTCGGGCACCTCAAGAACGCACTTGTCATAAAATACACTGTTGCCCTCATGATATGAGTATCCACCTCCTGGACCGAATGGGTTAGCACCAGTAGTTGGAGGCTCTGGAGCCAAACATACAACAGTTTGAAGAGACCAGTCGCCAGAGAAAGCATAATCTCCAATATACCTCACATATTTTGGAATAGTTACCTCCCTTAAACTTCTCATACTTAGGAAAGCCTCGTCAGTAATTGCTTCCATTTTTGTTGGTAAGTTGAGCTTCGTAATCTCGGTCAGAGAGAATGCGCCACTTCCTATCTCAAGACAATTCTCTGGAATGGTAAGTTCGCCTTCTATATTCGCATTCCAAAAACCTCGGGTATCTATTTTGCGCAATTGTGATGGCAATTTTATCTGGAAAGGCATGTCTGCGCCATAGAAACACTCATGCCCGATTTCTTCCAGGTCGTCATTGAACTCAAACGAGCTGTATCGATTACCCATGTGGTCAATTCTCTTGACACCAACAGGTAGTTTTATTGCCATGCGTTTTTTCATAGAAACACTAAAATGTGGAATTGATGTAATTCCTTGTGGAAATTCTACATCACCATCAAAACTTCCATTACTACCCATAAGGACAATAGGCATAGTTTTAAGTTTGGAAGGGATGTGGAATGTACCGTAGAAATTTGGGCAATTGTCTGTGCCATCCCATTCGGTGATATTATCGCTTAGGTTGAACTCACACTTCCAGTCACAGTGGTAAATCAGTCCCAGTGTGTCGAGTGACTGAGGCAGAACAAGTTCTACGTTGTTGCCATGGTCGTTAAACGAAAAACAATAACCATCAATTCGTGTTACTCCTTCAGGAATTATCAAAGTAGTATTTGTCAGACCTACTCCATTGAAGGCATCACTACAGATGCGTTTGATGCTGGAAGGGAGTACAAGAGAACGAATTGTGTTATTGCCTGCAAAAGAATTGTAAGGCATGACATTATCTGCTTGGTTCCCCCAACCATCTATATTACATCCTCGCATCACGGCATCTGCCATGTTCAGATGACGCAGGCTTCTCATGGCATCGCGCATGAACCAGACATCGTCGTGATTCAGCGTGCCTGTCACCTTCAGGTTCTGCATCTCGTCCTTGTCATACCCGGCTGCGGCTATGCTCTCCCGGAGCTTGCCCGGCTCGGGACAGTTGATGATGACATACTGGTTCTGCTTGAAGTTGTGGGATGTCTCGTCGTTCACCCAATCGGTGATACCACCATCGGCCACGGAGATGGTGTACTCGCCGGCGGCATCGCCCTTATTCACGGTGATGGTGAAGTTGTGCATCTTGCCGCCCACATATTTCATGGGTTCTGAGAGTTTGTGGCTGTATGCCTGACCATCGATGGTCACGCTGACGAGCTGCTTGCCAGCCTCCACCACCTGCGGCACGACCACAGCGCGATAATGGTCGTCCGATTGTGGCGACATCAGGATGCTGCGGTCGGCTGTGCCCGTGAGACTGATCTCGGACGTCTGCAGATTGAAGTCGCAGGTGCGGACGGTGTTGTCTATCTGCACCGTCTTGTCCAGTTTCTCCCACTCGGTATCAGTGATGCCCTCTCCCTTCTGCAGGGTGACATAGACACCCGCAAGCTGGTGGTGGTAGTCGATGACAATCTCCTGGTTCGTAGGCTGTATCTTTTCGGCCTTGCCCCACAGAAGGTCAGAAACTTCGTAATTGCTAATCTCGCCCTCGCGGGGTTCGGCATTCTGCTGCCAACTGACCTCGAAGCTGTAGGCCATGGGATCGGCGATATAGTTCGTGCCAGGATAATAGCCATAGACATCTACTGGGGTGCGGCTGTCACGCCAGTAGATTTCCAACGGTGCGCTCCATACATAGTTCTCTTCATCGAAGGTATAAAGCACATTGGAGGCACGATTGCCTGCTGCCGACAGTTCGCCAGCAGTTCCATTGTCATAATCTACGATGTAGATGCCCATACGGTCGCCCGTAACAAAACCATAATCGTTGGCACGTGTAATATTCTCCTGCCTGATCTGTCCTGACAGCAATATGGTCTCTTTACCTTCGTCTGCATCATACTCCATAAGGGAGTCAGAACAAGAAGAAAAGAAAACCGGTGTCAAGGGCAGAAAAATAGACAAACATGACCTCAAAAACTTATTAGTTTTTATTTTCGTTACCATAATACATAAATAATGCAAGAAGAAAACTGCGTTGCAAAGATACAAAAACTTTAACATTTATGCAAGAAAAACATCGAATTTTACTACGGTAGCTGTTATATTTTAACACTTAACGTAGTAAAATACGAATAAATCGAGTTTAGAACGGAAATAATCTACTACATAATAAAACTAATGAGTAATATATGCAAAAGTTATGGGTAATACTTTAGGCTACATGGAATATCACGCGATGGAACAACGTCCCATCATAATATCCCTCCTTCGCGAGCTTCAGGAAGTTATCGCGATGGAGCGGAGTCTCATCGTAAAGGCGAACAGTGATGTCGCCCAGTGTTGTTTGAATTTTTACTTTTGCCATATAAATGTTATTGTTATGTTTTATTCGTCTTGGTCGAATGGTAATTCGGGAATTGTTCCTTCATTCAGTTTGTCAAAGTCGGATGAGAAGAGGCGATCCTGGATGACACGATATTTCTCGAACTCCGACTCTGCATATTCCTTGGCGTATTCTGCCGTTATGCGACCAGCATCTTGCAGAATTTCTCTGTCCGTAGCCTCAAGAAACTTGTCTATTCGCTTTGCCCAATCCTCCATCGTCATTGGGATATGGCGCTCTGCCATATCCTTGGCAATATCGAGATAAGCATTGACGAGACGGCCGAGGGCCTGCAGCTCATTCTCCTTTAGGTAGTTCTTGGCTATCGAAACGTCCGATCTGAGAATCTTCCCATCTGGTGCCTTTGCCCATGTGGTGAGTCCCATGTGTTCCTTC
>JAZUEP010000111.1:0-58681 GCA_045640225.1 Bacteroidales bacterium
CAAGAAACTCTTCAGGAGCGAGGCACGTCTCGTTCGCCCTCCTGTTGCCGCAAAGATACGAAAGGCGAAATCGGCGTTGACGACTTTTGTCGGTTTTCTGATCTGCTCGCTCAAAGATTTAACAAAGTTTATCGTTTCAACTTTCGTTTAGGTAGTTACAGATGGCAAATGTGCTTCCTCGCTCCGCGTAGCGCAGTTTAGCGCGAAAAATTGCGCTAAGAAAATCGCGGAAGAGCATTCCGGAACAAAAGTGTGCTTCCTCGCCGCGCGTAGCGCAGCTTTCCGCGCAGAATTGCGTTACGCATTTCGCGGAAGAGCAATCCGGAAGCAAAATGCACTTCCTCGTTGCGAGTAGGCGCAATCCGGACGAAAAATGCGCTTCCTCGTTTTGTGTAGCACAATTTTGTTGTCTAATTTGTTCTTCGAATTCCGTGGAAGAGCAATCTTGAAGCGAATTGCACTTCCACGAAACGAGGAAGCTTCAAATAGATTGAGGACGGCCCTGGCTGCTTCTGAGCCGAAGAAGCTTGCGACGTGACGAAGGTCAGAGAGTGTAGGTGTTGAACGAATGGGGCTCGGCGTGGATGTTGAGGTAGCGGTTGCCAATCTGTACACTGAGGAGGGCAGGAGCATCGGTGAAGTTGCCGGCCACGACGACGTAACCCTTGCCATGGCGGTAGGCTACGACAGGAGTGTCGGCGTATTGACGGCCTGCATAGCCGATCATCTGGTCGCCTGGAACGATGAAGTGGCTGAAGTGCTTGTAGGCGAAGTATTCGGCCGTGTAGCGTGGCTGACGGGTGCGGCTGTCGACCTGGACAAGGGCATTCTGGGTCCATCCCCAGGTGGAGGTGCCATTGTCGGTGAGGATAAAGTTCCAGTTGTAGTACTCGTCGACACCGTGACCGAGGTTGTCGGCCAGCAGGAAGAAGGTGTGCTCGCCTGCAGCCCAGTCCATCGAGCCATTGCCGCATTCACTCTCGGACATCATGATGCGCAGCTGAGGATAGCGCTGGCGCAGCTGAGGCAGGTTGTTGCGACATTCCCATTGGGTGCCGATGCCTACGATGTCGTGCTGCAACGTGGGATCGTCGAGGGTAAGCTGGACGTAGTCGAGGCGGTTGGTGTTGATGGTGCCCAGCCACAGCTCAACGTCGGGATGATGCTGGCGCAGGGCAGGGGCGAGGTACTCGGTGTTGAAGCGTATGGTGCCTTGTGCCGTCCATGGGCAGCCGGGGTAGGGCGTATAGCTGTAGGCCTCGTTCTGGTACATCACCTTGGTGATAGGCAATCCCTGTTCGCGGTAAAGGTCGATGAAGCGACAGAACATCATGGCGTAGCACTGCAGATAGCGTGGATCCTGGATGAGGTAATCCTGCGAAGCCAGACGCTTGGGGAAGACGCCTTCGCGGTCGCCCAGAAGCTTCATCTCGTCGGGATCGGGCTGATGACCGTCGTCGAGGTACAGCAGGTAGTCCTTCGACGGATCCTGGCTGTTGTAGGGGCTTGACAACACACAGTATTCGTGGTTGATCTTCATCCATGCCGGAGGGCTCCAGGGCGACATGAAGAGCTGAAGGGCAGGCTGATAGCGCTGAGCGGCACGGGCCAGGGGGATGATGTTGCGCTTGTCGTGTTCGATGTTGAAGTGCTGCAGGCCGAAGTCGCCATCGACGTCGTCGCAGCTGTACCAGGCACGGGCATAATCGTTGGCATTCATCGACACACGGCCATGCGTGAAGCGCAGGTCGCCATCGGGGGCAAAGAGGCGTTGCATCAGCTGGTCCTGCTGCTGGCGGGTCAGGAGGTTGAAGGCATCCCAGTCGAGTTCGTTGAAGGTGGTTCCCCAGGCATGGAAGGGTACGCCTTGCTCGTTTCCGTCGAGTGTAAGCACGGTCTGGCCTTCGGCTGTGGCCGAGAGCTTGGTGCGGCTGGTCTGCCATTCGTGGAGCTGTGTGGTAGTATACTGCTGGACATTCTGGGCGCTGGCCGTGAGGCTAAAGGCGAGTACAGCGAGAGAGAGGGTCAATGGAAGATTCATGGGTAATGGGATAAGTAATTTTTATGCAAAGATACGAACAAAAGCGAGACCTGCGCCGAAAGGGCAGAGAAAATGAACCTGCGGACATCCTTTTGAGCGGCGGAGTGAGGGTTTTGTCATCTTCTGTTGGCAAGAAAAGACGTAGAAAAGCGTGTAAAGTGAAAAATTATGCATGAAATATCGAAGAAATGGTGTTTTTTTGAAAATAATCTACCAAAAAGATGGGAATTACAGAAAAAAGCTTTATATTTGTGCGCTCAAATAATAGAATTGTTAGACAAAGTATAGTATTTTTGATTCCCAAAGAGACAATGAAGAAGCCTGTGGATTGCACCAGCCTTGCCGAGCTGCGCACCGAGATTGACCGCCTGGATCAGACGATCGTGAGCCTGATAGGCGAGCGCTTCGGCTACGTGAAGGAAGTAGTGAAATACAAGGACCGTACGGCCGAGAGCATCGAGGCTCAGGACCGTAAGGTGTCGATGATGCGTGACCGTCGCGAATGGGCCGAAGCCGAAGGGCTGAACCCCGACGTGATCGAAGCAATGTTCGGACAGCTGGTGGAGTACTTCATTGGCGAAGAGAAGAAGCAGGTGGGAATTATAAATTAAAAATGAAAAATTAAAAATTAAAAATTGATAGTTCGGTGGGTCGAAAGAATTACCGCTATTTGGTAACCAAAAAATAACAGACAATAAAGAACTAAGGAATTGAAGGAATTAAAAGAATATGGGACTATGGTTATTCCATTGATTCCCCTTAATTCCTTGTTGATAATACCGAGTTACTATTTGAAGTTCCCTGATAATAAAGACTGATCTGATTGGAAAATAAACTTATAAAACAATATACAATGTTCAGAAAAGAAATTAAGGTACTGGACTGCACGGTGCGCGATGGCGGACTGATGAACAAGTGGCAGTTCTCGAAGGAATTTGTAAAGAGCGTATACGAGGCCAACGTGGCCGCCGGTGTGGACTATATGGAGATTGGCTACATCAGTAGCGCCGATCAGTTCCCACGTCCGGAATTCGGCCCATGGAAGTTCTGTGCCGAGGACGAGGTGCGCGAGATCGTAGGCGAGAACAATACCAACATGAAGCTGTCCGTAATGGCCGACATCGGTCGTATCAACTTCGACGACATCCGTCCGAAGTCGGAGAGCGTAATCGACTTGTTCCGCGTGGCTTGCTACGACTATCAGATCGACAAGGCCATCGAGCTGGCTCACCACGTGATGGACAAAGGCTACGAGGCTACGATCAACCTGATGGCCGTATCGAAGGTGTCGAACCGTGCCCTCGATCAGGTGCTGGATGACGTGGCTCAGTCGCGTGTAGGAACCTTCTATCTGGTTGACAGCTTCGGCAGCCTCTACTCGGAGGACATCCACAGCCTGATGGACAAATACATCGAGGCCCTGCCTGGCAAGACCATCGGCTTCCATGGTCACAACAATACACAGCTGGCATTCGCCAACACCATCGAGTGCATCCGCTATGGTGCCAACATGCTCGACGCTACGATGCTCGGCATCGGTCGTGGTGCAGGCAACTGCCCGCTGGAGCTGCTGATCTCGTTCCTGAAGAATCCGAAGTACGACATCGTGCCTATCCTGCGTGCTATCCAGGAGCAGGTAAAGCCACTGCAGAAGCAGATTGACTGGGGGTACTTCATCCCATACATGATCACGGGTTCGCAGAACGACCATCCACGTTCGGCCATGGCCTGGATGAACAGCGAGCAGAAGGACGACTACGTGGCTTACTACGAGTCGGTAGTGAAGAACAAGGAAGTATGATGCGAGGCGGACTTTGGCTGACAGTTCTGGCCGTGGCCTGTGTGTCGTGTAGCGAGCAGAGTCCGTACGCGCTGTTGCCGGCTGCGGGTTCGGCCGACGTTCCGGTCGATACGCACTTGCGGATAACCTTCCCGGCCACGCCACAGCTGAGCGGACGCGGCATGATCAGGATCAAGGACCTGACCGACGGCATCTATGTGGATAGCCTGGACCTGAGCATTCCTGCAGGCCCTACCGAGCGCCGCGAATATGGCCCGGAATGCGGTTATACCCCCGTGCCTTACGACTACAGCCGCACGTCGATGCCTACCAACCGCACGACGCGGCCCGGTACACCCTCGGGTGTGGCCGAGCCAACACCCCCTGACTACCAGCTGAACATCATAGGCGGTTTTACGGATGCCTTCCACTTCTATCCGGTGATAGTGAGGGGATGCGAGGCCGAGATCTATCCTCACAACAACGTGCTGGAGTATGGTCATCGCTACGAGGTGACGGTGGACAGCGAGGTGTTCGACGTGGACAGCATAGGCTTCGACGGCATTGCGCCAGGACAATGGACCTTCAGCGTCCGCAACCAAGCGCCCCAAGGCACGCTACTGACGGTCGATGCCGGCGGAAAGGGCGACTTCTGCACCTTGCAGGGAGCCTTGGACCATCTGCCCGACTTCGCGACCGAGGCGTACACCATCCGTGTGGCAGCCGGCGACTACGAGGAGCTGGTATACGCCCGCAACAAAAGTCATGTGACGCTGGAAGGAGCGGGCATGGGCCTCACGCGCGTACATTATGCTAATTGCGAGGTGTTCAATCCGCATCCGCTTACGGTGAAGACCAACGAGTATCCGGGTACCTTCCCCAGCCGTCGTGCTGCCTTCATGCTTGACAACTGCAGCGACATCACGTTGCGCCACATGACCATCGCCACCGACATGCAGGGACAGGCCGAAGGCTTGCTGCTGAACGGCGAGCGCATGGTATTGGACAGCATTCACATCATCGGATCGGGCGACGCCCTGCAGGCCAACGGCAGCATCTACATGCAGTACTGCGAGATGGACGGTGGCGGCGACACCTTCCTGGGCCGTGGAGCGCTGTATGCCTATCGCTGCCAGCTGCGTAACGATGGCGGGCCTTTCACCTGGGTGCGCAATACGAAGGCCTCGCATGGCGACGTGTTCGTGGAGTGTACCTTCTCGACGACGAACGGCAGGCCAGTGGACTTCGGTCGCTGTCCGGCACAGAAGCATACGTCGTATCCGGATGCCGAGCAAGTGCTGATTGACTGCAAGGCACGCAACGTGATCCCTTCGGGCTGGAGCGCCATCTGCGCCGAGACGTGCACCTTCCTGGAGTTCAATACGCGCGACATGGATACGGATGAGTTGTTGCCTGTCGATGGCCGTCATCCCTACTCGCGCCAGCTGGATGCCGTGAAGGACAAGGAACTGATCGAGCAATACCGAGACCGACAATTTGTCGTAGGATTCTAAGTAAATACTAAATACTAAATTATAAATAATAGCCACCCTCGTCATTAAAACGCGGATGGCTATTATTTATGCGCTAATATTTAGTATTTGGTGTCCTTGACACGTTTACCTTATCTGCTTCTCGCCATAATTGATCTTGACGCCGAAGAGGTCGACGATGTGGGGGAGGCTGCGATTGTCGCCAGGTGTAGGCGTGTACTGGCCCTTGAGGATGCCTTCGCAGATGGTGCCTACGTCGCTGATGCGCTGTGGCGTCTCGAGGTTATTGCCCCAATAATGGCCAGGGTAGAGGTAACGGATGTCGTAACGCTCGATGAAGCGCATCAGACGCTGGCTGCTGGCAATCTCGGTGCTGAGGTCGGTGAAGACCAGCAGATTGCCTGAACCGAAGGCGTCGCTGCTGAAGCCGTAATGTGCCTCACGGTCGAGGAAGGTAGTCGATCCGGGAGTGTGGCCAGGAGTGAAGACAACCTCGATCTGGCGTCCGCCGAGGTCGAAGATCTGGCCATCGGTCAGATAGCGCTTCACGCCATTGTAGGCGCCCTGAGGGAGGATGGCCTCGTCGGCCGCATTGATCCAGATGGTATCCCATTCGTTGACGGCACCAATATGATCGCCATGAGCGTGCGAGATGACAAGCGAAACGGGCTTGTGGACGATGTCCTCTGCAATCTTGCGAAGGCCAGGGATGCGTGTGCCGGCATCGATGAGGATAGCGGACGTCTCGCCTTCGATGAGGTAGACGGACTCGTTGAAGACAAGGTGGCCATTGCCGTGCCAGGTGTGCTCGTCGAGCTGACGGAATTCGATATCTTCGTTCTGGAAGATGGTCTTCTCCTTGAAGTCGCTCTGGCCATAGGCCGTGGCAAAGCAGAGGAGGAGAAGGGCGGAAAGTAACTTTTTCATAGGGAACTGTATTGTGAGTGTTTACAGAGCTTAGACAAAGCTCTGACCTTTTTTTATCGGCCCATGCCACAGCCTCCAGGACGCTGCATGTCGCGCTCGGCAAGGACAAAGGTGGTTGACTGTTCGGCATTGATCTGGCGGAGCTCTTTCTTGCCGTCGATGTAGTCGCGATACATCTCCTCGACATCGTTCGAATAGAAGTTCTCACAGCCTTCGTCGCAGTCCTCGAGCGAACGACGGACAATCTCGATACGCTCTTCGCGTGTGGTATCCTTGATTAAAATAGACATCTGTTTAGAAGAATTACAAATTACGAATTACGAGTTACTAAATACGAATTACGAGTTACGAATTACTAATTACGAGTTACGATTTAATAATTACTAATTACGAGTTACGAATTACAATGCTTGAAGGAGGGATTCGAGTTGCTGGATGTCCTGCTCGGTAGTCTCCCACGAGGTGACTAAACGGACTTTCGATTCATGCTCGCCGCGTGGACCCCAATACTCGAACGTAGCATGGGGGAGGAGACGATCGATGACCTCGTTTGGCAAGATGAAGAACTGCTGGTTGGTAGGCGAATCGATGAACGTACGGAAGCCGGCAGCCTCGAAGGCACGACGAAGGCGCTGAGCCAGCTGTACGCCATGACGGCCAATGCGGAGATAGAGGTCGTTGGTGAAGAACGCCTCGAACTGCATACCCAGCAGACGTCCCTTGGCAAGGACGGCGCCATGCGACTTCATGAGCGTGAAGAAGCGTGGCAGAAGCGACGGATTACAGCATACGACGGCCTCGCCGAAGAGAGCGCCCATCTTGGTGCCACCGATGTAGAAGACGTCGGCCACGCGAGCCAGCGCCGGCAAGGTGACGTCCGACGAAGCAGCCAGACCGAAGCCAAGGCGCGCACCGTCGACATAAAGTGGAATGGAATACTCGTGGCAGACATCGGACAAGGCTTGCAGCTCGGCAAGGCTGTACAGCGTGCCATACTCGGTACTGAACGAGATATAGACGGCACCGGGAGCCACCATGTGAGGCCAGGTCTTGTCGGCATAGAAGTCGCGCAGGTAGGCCTGAAGCTCGTCGGCATGGATCTTGCCCTCGTGCGAAGGGAGGGTTAGGACCTTGTGGCCAGAGAGCTCGATGGCACCCGATTCGTGCGCATTGATATGAGCCGTCTCGGCAGCCAATACGCCTTCGGTACGACGCAGCAGGCCGTCGAGCACCGTTGCATTGGTTTGTGTGCCACAGACCAGGAAGTGGACGGCTGCCTGTGGAGCCTCGCAAGCCTGAAGTATCAGCTGACGGGCACGGCTGCAGAAGTCGTCCTGGCCGTAGCCTGAGGTCTGTACAAGATTATTGCGAACGATGGCGTCGAGCACCTCGGGATGGGCACCGGCCATGTAGTCGCAGTCGAAATGGATTTTCATTGTTACGAAGAATGACGTTGTTTATTTGGTTTGACCATTGACGGCCTTAGGTGTCCAGCCCTTGAGGAAGCGCAGGACCTTGGCCGCATCGTAGCTTTTGCCATCCTCGAGGAAGCTGCTGTCCTGAATGTGGAGAACAGAGCCTTGGGCATCGAGCACCACGAACACTGGAAAGCCGAAGCGACCGGCATTGTGTAGACGAGCCGTCAGTTCGGGCGAAGCGCCCTGACGAGGATAGTTGACGTGAATGTATACGAAGTTGTCGGCAATGGTGCTGCTGATTTCGGCATCGCGCGTGATGTAGTCGGCAAAGCGAAGGCACCAGGGACACCAGTTACCACCCACTTGACAGATGACGTAACGGTCCGAGGCCTGGGCCTGGAGCAGTGCGGCATCGATCTGCTGTAGGGGATCGATCTGCTCGTCGTAGACCTTTGGCAGCTGGGCAAAGAGGCTCGTGGCCGTCAGCAGCAGGCTGAGCATGAAAAGACGGAGGGAAGGCAAGGGAATGAAGAATTAAAAATGAAAAATGAAAAATTAAAAATTGATACTGCTGTTAGGCCAAGTACTTGCTTCAAGGGGTGGACATGGAGCAGTGCTTTGAACGGCAGAAACTACGGACGACTGAACATTCATCGCTCGATGGTGAGGACGCCAGCTGAATAAGCCTCGACATGCAGGCAATAGGTGCCGGCGGTGGGAGACACGGTGCGCGACTGTCGGGCTACGGCCTGCTTGTCGGCCATCGTGTTGCGGACGTCGAGCGAACCAGGGGCAAAGTAATCGTAGCTGGCATCGGCCGTACCTGGCCATGTGCTTGCGAGGGTAAGGTCGTAAGGTGTGTCGGTAGGATTGACAACCTTGACGATGACGCTACGGCCATCCTCGGACATGGTGGTGACGACGTTGAGCTCGCCCGTATCGCCGGTGTAGGACAGCAGGTAGCGAGAGAAGTGGTCGTACCAGAGATCGGTTACCTGATAGTTAGGCGCTACGTAGAGGTCCTTGTAGTCGAAGTTGATGAAGGCATTGTCCCAGTCAGGCGCATCGGTGCGACGGATGAAGAGAGCTGCGGCACCCATGGCAACGACGTCCCTCTGCTCGCACATGTTGAGGAAGCCACCAGCAAAGAGACCGGTTCGCCAATCCTGACTGTTGAGGTTCCATTCCGAGATGAAGAGGCGGATATTCGGATTCGGACACTTGGCAATCATGTCGGCATAACGATCGTAGAGTTCGCCAAGGCGGACAGGACCAGTGGCATAGCCTTCCTGTCGCTCGTAATGGTGGAGGCTGAGGTAATCGAAGTAATGGCCAGAGCGGTTGATGAACTCCTCGTCCTCCTGGAAGCCGCCGCAGGCGATGATCTTGATGGTAGGATCGATTTTGCGCATCTCCTCGGAATAGCGACGCACACAGGCCTCGTAACGTTCGATGCCCATCTCCCACATCTCGTTGTCGATCTCCCAATAGTGGACGTTGTAGGGCTCGGGATGGCCGTTGGCTGCACGCTTGGCTCCCCATTCGGTCGAGGCAGGCTCATTGCAATAACGCAACCAGTTAAGGGCATTTTCGAGAATCTGGTCGGCTTCTGATTCAGGACGTTCGAAGCCCAGGCTCACCACGAGGATAGGCTCGGAATTGACCTCACGGCAGAAGCGCAGGAACTCGTCGGTACCGAAGCAATTCTGGTCGTAGTCCATCCACATCCAGTGATCCCAGCGACGACGTTGTTCCTGTGGGCCGATGCCCCAGCGCCAGTCGTACTGAGCCACATAGCCACCACCAGGCCAGCGCATGCAGGTAGGATGGAGCTGCTTGACGGTATTGAAGATGTCGGGACGGAAACCGCCGAGAGCAAGGCCGGATGCGGTGGTCATGCTGGCCTCGTCGACCTGGATTGAGCCATTGTCGACACAGATGGCAAAGTCGGCATCACCGCTGTAGGCCTCGGTGGTGAGGTCGAACTGATACTTCTGCCAATCCTTGCCCACACGCCCCAGTGACTGGCTGGCAACGATCTGCGAGCCGTTGCGCAAGGCTACGGTCAGCTGTCCCTCTCCCTTGGCGTGGATGTAGCCCAGATAATGTTCGCCAGCTACCACGTTCTGTGGTCCCTGTGTGGTCCCTGCCTGCGTTGTAGTGCTGATGAGCTGCGAATAGTTCATGTTGACGGCATCGCCCTTCACCATACGGAACTCGCCCTGTCCGAACGACTGCCACTGAGGAGCCACAGCCGGTATCTGCACATCGGCCGGCATGCCTTCGAAGTAGACGGTACGCTGGTCAGGCGATGTGATACGGATGTTGCGGTAAAGAGCTTCGGTGTAGTTCACCCAGAACGTGATGTCGTTGCGGCCGGTACGATCGAGCTTGCTATAGGACAGCACCTGCTTGCCGTCGTAGTAGACCTTGACGTTGGCACCACGGCTCTGGATACGCAACTTGTGCCACTGCTGCAGCTCGTTGATCTGACGTTCGTTGGCAATGGTCTTGACAAGTGGTTCGAGAGTCTTGATGGTGCGCTTGCGTCCCCACATCTCGACCTCCTTGTCGCACAGGGTGGCGATCGAGAAGTTAGGCGCATTTTCACCCTTCTGCATGGCCTGACGTGCCTTGTCCATCTCCTCCTTGCGACGCATCTCGTCGGTCTGTGCTACGGCCAGCGAACGTACTTCGTAATAAGGATTGTGGAGGCGGAGGAAGTAAGGCTCGCCATTGGCCTGTGTGCGGAATGCAAAACGGATGTCCATCAGGCCGCCGCTCCAGGCACGACGTGCCAGGCGATAGGAACGCCAGTTGAGATCGAGCGTCAGGTCGTAATCGTCGCTGGGAATGCTGACGACAGGAATAGGCTGCTCGTAGCGTGTGGGGGAGTGGAGTACGGCATCATCGTCGGCAAACCAACCGTCGAAGTAGCCATCGCGAGGGGTTATACCCGGATAGTGCTCAGGTTCGAACGAACGCTCGAAGAGTAATTCCTGCCATACACCGTTGTTGGCCGAAAAGTAGATATGCTCGAACAGCTGTCCGTAGAGCATAGGATCGATGGTACCTGATGGACGGCTGGCATCGATGGTAATGGTCTTGGCTACCGGAGTGGCCGCCTGAATGGCGCTCAAAGGCAGCAGCACGCCAAGAAGGGCAGAGGCAATGATCTTCATGAGAAAGGTAATGTGTAATATATTATATTAAATGTAAAGCATGTATCCGAAGATGATGAGCTGTGCAGCCAGAATAGCCGGAACACCATAGCGGAACTTATTGTGCAGCGTCTTATGATGCCACACATTCATACCGGCCCATGCTCCGACCGAACCGCCAGCAGCGGCCAGCCAGAGGAGCGTGGACTCAGGGATTCGCCATGCGTTGCGTCGAGCTTTCCATTTGTCGATACCGTAGACAAAGAAAGTGACGATATTGATGGCGATGAGGTAAAAGAGAAACAGACGTCTCATCGTAAGGATAACACAAAGTTATTTGCGACCCTTGGGCTGCGGCGTTAGGCGATAGAGCACTACGTCGTGACCTGGAACTGTGACGGACTGAGGCTTCTTGGTGCGGGTAAGGCCGATCTGAGGCTTCTTTCCTGTCCACCAGAGGTTGCGCCACTGGTAGACATCGTCGGTGAACGAGATGGCGCGGCCGGACACTTCCTCGTCGACAGTATTCCAGCGCTCCCAGTCCATGGCAACCTCCTTGGGCGTGATGCTGCGGTTCAGAAGGCAGAACGCCCAGTCGTCGTTGGCCAGTGGCTTGAGCCAGACCTCGACACTGTCGCGCTGCTCGATGCGCAGGCCCTGGATGCCGAGGCTGTCCTGGTCGATGGCAATGACGTCGCGGTTGGTCAGGATCTGGAGTACGTCATCGGTCATATTGTTGAGGTCGTTGCCCAGAATGAGCGGAGCGGCCATCATACACCACATGGTGAAGTGTGCACGATCCTCGTTGACGCTCATGCCGTTGCCTACCTCGAGCATGTCAGGATCGTTCCAGTGGTCAGGACCAGCCCATTTGCGCAGTTCGGCATTGATGTCCATGTTCTGCATTACGCCATTGGCGTGCCACGAACCATGCTCAAGAATGCCGTCGAAGTGGCACCAGATATCACCCGTGGTGCGCCATGAGTGAGCGATAGGTGCGCCGTACGAATATCCTTTGGTATCGCCCCATTCGCACATGCTGAAGAGGATAGGACGACCTGCAGCCTTCAACGCCTCAGACATCAGCTGATAGGCACCCTGGGCATTGATGTTCTCGGTGTTGCACCAGTCGTATTTCAGATAGTCGACGCCCCAACGGGCATATTGCAAGGCATCCTGATATTCGTGACCGAAACTGCCGGGACGACCACCGCAGGTCTGACGGCCGGCATCGCTGTAGATGCCTAACTTCAGGCCACGGTTGTGACAATATTCGGCCAGGGCTGCAATGCCAAGCGAGAACTTCTCAGGATCGGACTGAATGAAGCCGTCAGCGTCGCGCTGTCCATGCCAGCAGTCGTCGATGTTGAGGTAGACGTATCCGGCATCGCGCAGACCGGTACGCACCAGCGCATCGGCCGTCTCCTTGATGACGTCCTCGTTCACCTTGTCGGCAAACTTGTTCCAGGAATTCCAGCCCATCTGAGGCGTGAGGGCCAGGCCTTCGTACTTCTGAGCAGAAGCAGAGCCGGCCACAAGGGCCAGCGCTGCAAGAATGAGAGTTTTCTTCATCTGTGTCTGTGTGTAATAATTTATAGGGTAGAGACAGGCACACGGCTCTTAGGCTTGCGACCCATGGTGAAGTTCACGATTTCGATGACATCGGTCACGTTGATCTCCCCATCATTGTTGGCGTCGAGCAACGTATGATCGGTTGGCATGGCACGCTTGCCGATGATCATCTCGGCCAGCTTCATGGCATCGGTCAGGGTGATACTATCGTCGCCATCCACATCGCCCAACCATCGTAGGGTGAGTGGCAGATCGTAGGTCGAAGTCTCGTCAGCCTGGATGGAACCGATCTCGACGGTACCGCTGTTGAGCAGATGCAGCTCGGAAACATCGCGCAGCTTCACCTCGTTTGCAACCCTCAGATGCTTGGTATAGAGCTTAGCCTTGTCAAGCAGAAGCTTGTTGCCAGTCGTTACATTGGCACGTACGATACCGTTGCGGAACTGGATAGGGCGTGACGATGCGATCTCCAAGAGTTCGGAATCAGTATTGCCAAGTTGGAGAGCATGGTCATGAAGTTCGAACACGACACCTTGGGCATTGTCGTTGTAGTAGAATCCGCCAGAAGGCAAGTCTGTGCCATTGATCGTTACGTCGTGCAGAATGCCGAGGATAGGACGAGGGTTGTTGCTGGCCGTTGTTGCTTCGCTAAGCATTGCGACTACGCCATCGGCGCTCGTGTCTTCGAACCAGGTCTCTTCCCAATCGACGATCTGCACCTGGGAACCATTGCGACGGCGCAAGATATTGCCTTTTTCATCCAACAATTCTCCGACTAACTTCTGACGACGCCAGTAGTTGCGGATCTCCTTCACTTCGTCATTGTCCTTGATCAGCTTGCCTAAAGCATCGACCTGATATTGGAGATTGCCGAGCTTATCTCGCAGAGGACGGCCGGCAATGTCGCGTTGGGTCATGTAGTGTGGTTGACGGCATACGCCATCAGCATCGTACTGATGCATACCTTCGACTGGAGGGATGGCATTCTCGAAGTATTCGTACAGATACTGCGTGTGGAAACACATTTCCAATATGTACATACCACGACCTGGCTGACAGGTAGGAGCCTCGAGCGTTTCGTAAAGGTCAACATAATACCAGTAACCTGAAGGCTTTTCGGCATTCGGACCACTGTCGCCGCTGGCACTGAAGGCAATGTCTTTCCAGGTCTGGCCGCATTGGGTACATACTATGGTCACTAAGCCTGCATCGACAACCTCATCGTCAGGGACGATTGACTTGATCTCGTAGATGTGTTGACAAGCATCTGGATCAGGCTCGTAGATAGGTGACGTCTCAGGGTATTCGAATACGCAAGTCGCGTAGTCGATGTTGAGCGTGATATTGTCGGTGTTAGGTTTAGCCTCGGATGCGCCATCCATCATTGTATAATAGCGTACGAGGCCCATTTCCTGTGGTCCGCCATAGGTCATGTGGCTGAGGTTGATCGTAGCACTGCCATAAACAGGGCTAAAGGTGCACTCATTGCCAATTGTAGTTTCGACGTCACGGCCAACAACTGAGATATAGTCGACCATACCGCCTTCGACGTTAAGTGTTGCATCGCCTGCGACAATATCGGTACTATAGGCACCGCCAAGGTAGATGGCGCTGACGTAGCCACCGGTCATGGTGACTTCGATCTTCCTCTCTGAACCGCCCATACCGCCGGCTGCAAAGATGGAAGTATGTTCCCAGTCAGAATTCTCTATGCGGTAATCCTCCTGCATGGTGACCTCTGGATGATCCGCAGCCGTACCGTCGTTGACGTAGACCTGAGTCTTGCCTTCAGAATCGGCGGTGATGAGCACAGGATAGCCTTCGCAACAGAGCATCTGCTTGTTGGGCTCCTTCTTGATTGTGCGCTTATTGATAGGCGAAGTCGGTAGTTTGGTTACCGCCATTTTGGCAAAGGCTTCTTCTGTAGTGAGAGCCGTTGCACCGAGGCATAGCAGTCCGACCAATGCAATTTGGTGGCTGTGGAGGTTGTTGTTGTTCTCCGTAATCATAGGTGGTATTTGTTTTTGGTGTTATTGATTCGTAGTGTGTCAATCTCGAAAACGGCCATTCGTTCAGCACGTTTCATAGTTTTGTTGTATGCTTTGCGATCGCCCGTTGCTGCCTGGCAAGAGGCCAGCAGCAGGTAGTATTGACAGAGATTGTCGGCCATCCAGGCATCATTGTCGGCTGCATACAGGGCCTCGCAAATGTCGATAGCTTGCTGAATGCGAATGGCAGCTTCGGCAGGCCTTCCTTGGGCCAGCAGATTCTTGGCCTCAAAGACCGGACGATTGAAAGACGCCATTACGTCGTTTGTCTGCTCGAGATAGGTAAGTGCCTTATCGGTAAGTGCCTGGGCCTCTGCTAATGCACCCTTATGGAGTAGCAGTTCTACTTGCAAGAGCTTGTACCCGGCAATGAAATCCAACTTGAGATCAGGATAGTGGTTCTGCAGTTGTTCGAAGATGTGCAGCTGCTGTTCGCTAGTGATGACGGCTTCGAGCATCGAATAATCCTCGAGCATTGTCATTGCCTCGGCCATCAGAAGGTAGTGTAAGGCAGAATGGGGCAACAGTGAGCGGTTGATGCCTTTCTGGGCAACCTTTTCCCATAGAGACGAACATTGGCGAGCCGCTTCGACGGCTTCGTCGTGCAACCCTTCGACAGCGAATATCGAGCAACCATTGGCAAGGGCATCGTTAAGTAGCGTCGATGATGGGAACTGCTGGCTTACTTTCTGACCGAGCTGGATAGCTTCGTGTGCACTCCAGAGTGAATGCTTATGGTCAGCTGTGCGCGAATAGTAGTCACTCAAGGTAGTAAGCATCAAGAGGTAAGACTGTAGACTGTAGAAATTCAAGGAATCCGGGCTCCAGTTTTCTGTAACACGCTCAACGGCGCTCTGGCAACTGAGTATATCGCCTTTTTCGAGCAGGTACAGCACCTCGATACTGGTAAAGGCTGGCAAGGCGCGGCTCAGTACCTGATAGTTGGTTTCGCGCAAGGGCCAAAGGGCGCTTCTGGCTTCGAGAGCCTGGTGGTAGGCATTGTCCGTCTCGCCGATGTTTTGATAGGCGTCCATGATGTCTAGATGCATCATGCCCTGGCCATAAGGATCGTCGCACAGCGCTATTCCGGTCGTAAGCACGTCGATGGACTGTTGCGTCAATCCTTGCTCGAAGAGGGTCTTGGCATAATCGCGACGTGCTTCCCAGTCGGTCGTGTCGGCTTGGAAAGTCAGGCGTACGATGTCGTAAATCTTCTGCAGATTATCTTGACCACCGGCCATGCGAAGCAGCAGAACTTGTCGCTCGATGGACTGGCGGAGACGCTGGTTCTCGTCTGCTTTCTGTTGTTCGGCTAGGGCGATCTGTTGGCGTGCTTCCTCGAGCTTCTGTCGTTCAGCACGACTCTGACTCAGCCGTGAGGCCAGATTCTGACTATCGTAAATCTGAAGAGCCTCGTCGAACTTACCGGCTTTCACCAGCTCGACAATCTGTTGCTCATCGGCATCGAGGTCCGACAGGTCGATGCGTGCATAGCGGTCGATATAAGTCTCGAGCTTGCCGAGCTTCTCGTCGTAATCAGCCTCGAGCGCGTCTAGTCGTTCGTTGAATTCCTGCTCCTGCAGCTGTCCTTGCTGTAGTAGTTTCTCGGCTTCGGCCTCGGCTTCGCGCAGCTGGCGCTTGTAACGCTCGACTGCTACCGAACGATAACCGTCGCGTAACTGGCGCAGCATCTGGCTTTGTACCATCACGATGGGAAGGCGGTCCGCCTCGGCGTTGCCTTCCTGACGAGCAACACGAGCCACCTCGAGGGCTTCGGTATTCATTACCTCATAGCCATTGAGCTCGATGCGACGGAACTGAATCTGGTCGCCGGTGCGAAGGGTACGGAAGCGTAGTTCAAAGCAACCATCGTCGCCACTCATGACCGATCCGGCATTGGCGGCCGTCACCGAGACGCCTGCCATAGGTGTTTTGGGATTGCTGCCCTTATATTCGAGCGTAATGCCCTGCTGCACCGATTGTGCCCAGCTCTGTTGCAGGCTGCAGCACATCAGTATGGCTGTAAAGGCCAGTGTCAGCTGTGAGCGTACGGATCTTAGTATTTTCATTCCTTGGCTTGTCTTAGCGTTTCAATCTTCTGTTGGTTCTCTGTGCCGCCGACGCGTTCCAGCAGTTCGATCTGCTGGTCGATACCCTGTTCCAGTCGTTCGGCTTCGGACTGTTTGGCATCGATGGCATTGTCGAGGGTCTGTAGGTCGCGGGTCAGCTGCTGGTGCTCTCTGACTCCCTGTGTGAGACGTTGCGTCAGGTGCTGATCCTCGTAGCGGGCAATGGCTTCGTCGAAGCGTCCTTCCTGAACCAGCGCGATGATCTGGCGTTCCGTTTCATCAAGGTCCGAAAGATCGATACGGGCAAATTTTTCGACATAGGTATCGAGCGTGGACATCTGGCGTTCGTACTCTTCTTCGAGCTGGTCCATACGACGATTGTATTCGTCCTGCTTGATTTGCCCATCGCGCTTCAGCTGTTCGATCTGCTGGCGTTTGCCATCCATCTGTTGCTGGTAATGCTGTGCTGCCTTGGTGCGATAGCCATCGCGCAGTTGCGAGAGCTCCTCGGTACGGCACATCACGATGCTTAGCGCCAGCGTGTCGAGATGCGAGATGCGGGCAGCTTCGATCGCCTCGGTGTTCATCACCTCGTAGCCATTCAGCTCGATGTGACGGAACTGGATGCGGTCGCCGGCCTTGAGCGTACGGAATCGTAGCGTTAGGCAACCTTCGCTATCGCTCATGACAGAGCCGGCATTTGCTGCCGATACGGAAACGCCTGCGAGTGGCGTTCTGGCATTGCTGCCATGGTATTCGGTCACCACACACTTCTGCACCGATTGGGCCAGCAAAGTGAGGCAGCTTGCCGACAGTAGCACGACGAGGGCTAAAACACGAGATTTATTCATCTTTTTATTTTATAAAAATCCGAGGCAAAGATATGAATTTTCTGGTAAATCTCCAAAAAAATAGGACAAAATCGCCCGTAGTCAGTTTTTTTTGTTCAAAAAACAGATAAAAGCTTTGTCATTTGGCAAAAAACATGTATATTTGTGCCCGAATTCATACATCTTATAATTGATAAACACAAGTCGTGAGGGTAAATCTTTATCGCGCAATCTCAGAATAATGAAAAAGGAACTATCACTATGGTGCTGCCTGTCGGTAGCCGCATTTATTGTCAATACGCCTGACGTATTGGCGCAAAAAGCTAAAAAGGCAAAGACCCACCAGAATATGTATCATAAAGGCTGGGTAGACTTCAATAAGAACGGGGTGAAGGATGTCTATGAAGATCCGACTCGCAGCGTTGAGGAACGAGTTGAAGACCTGCTCAGACAGATGACACTCGAGGAGAAATCGAACCAGCTGACTACGCTCTACGGCTTTGGCCGCGTATTGCAGGACTCGTTGCCTACCGAGAACTGGAAGAACGAGATCTGGAAAGACGGAATTGCCAACATCGACGAGATGTTGAATGGTGTAGAGGGAGCCGGACGCTACATGGCCTTCAACTATCCCTTCAGCAAGCATGTGGATGCTTTGCATACGGTTCAGCGCTTCTTTGTCGAGGAGACACGCCTGGGTATTCCTACCGAATTCACCAACGAGGGTATTCACGGCCTGAATCATACCAAGACCACGCCGTTGCCGGCACCGATCTCGTTGGGAAGCACGTGGAACCGCGACCTTATCTTCCGGGCTGGTGCCATTGCCGGCCGCGAGGCAAATCTGTTGGGCTATCACAGCGTCTATGCTCCGATTCTCGACCTTGCTCGCGATCCTCGCTGGGGACGTACGCTCGAGTGCTACAGCGAGGATCCTTACCTGATCAGCGAGCTGGGCCTGCAGATGGTGAATGGTGTTCAGAGCCAGGGCGTGGCTTCGTGTCTGAAGCACTATGCCGCCTACAGCGTGCCTAAGGGCGGTCGCGACGGCAATGCACGTACCGATCCGCATATCACTCCGCGCGAGTTGCACGAGATCTTCATGTATCCTTTTAAAAAGGTAATTATGCAAGGGCATCCGATGGAGGTGATGAGCAGCTACAACGACTGGAATGGCGAGCCCGTCAGCGGTTCGTATTACTTCCTTACCGAGCTGCTACGCCATCAATATGGTTTCAATGGCTATGTGGTGAGCGACAGCGAGGCCGTAGAATTCATGCACTCAAAACATCGTGTGACTTCGACCTACGAAGAGACGGCCAAACTTGTGCTCGAAGCAGGATTGAACGTGCGTACAAACTTCTCGCCTCCGCATACCTTCATCAATCCTGTGCGCAGTGCCGTACAGAAAGGAATGATCAGCATGGAAACCATCGACCAGCGTGTGCGTGAGGTGTTGAGCGTCAAGTTCCGACTGGGACTCTTCGATAATCCATATACAGGCGATGGCCGGATTGCTGACCTCGAGGCCGGATACGATAAGAATGTCGACTTTACCGACGAGGTTCAGAGCCAGGGAATCGTCTTGCTGAAGAACACTCCTCAAGGTGATAATCCTTTGTTGCCGTTGGACAAGAACAACATCCAGAAGATGCTCGTTACCGGACCTTTGGCTGCCGAGACCAATTTCATGATCAGTCGTTACGGCCCTAATGGTCTGGATTGCATCTCATTGTTGCAGGGATTGAAGGATTATCTGGGCGCAGAGAAGGTAGTGTACGAGAAGGGCTGCGATGTGTTCGATGCAAACTGGCCAGAGACTGAAATCATTCCTGAACCGCTAACTTCTGAAGAACAGGAAGGTATTGAACGTGCCGTAAAGGCCGCACAGGACGTCGATGTAATCATCGCCTGTCTGGGCGAGGACGATCGCACTACGGGCGAGGGTCGTAGCCGTACGTCGCTCGATCTGCCAGGCCGTCAGCAATTGTTGCTCGAACGACTGGTGGCTACCGGAAAACCTGTCGTCATGGTGATGGTTAACGGTCAGCCGCTTACCATCAACTGGGCCAACAAATACGTGCCAGCCATCCTTGAGACCTGGTTCCCATCGTATCGTGGTGGAGCGATTGTAGCCAAGATGTTGTTTGGCGAGATCAATCCTTCAGGCAAGCTTCCGATCACCTTCCCAAAATCAATCGGTGAAGTGGAATTCAACTTCCCTTATAAGCGTGGCAGCCACAATGGACCTGCATGGTATAAGCGTGGCACTCGTGTGAATGGCGCGCTCTATCCTTTCGGCTACGGCATTGGATACAGCAGTTTCGAGTATTCGGATATGCATGTCTCTGTTGATGGCGATGCAATAACCGTGACAGCACAGATCACGAACACAGGCAAGTATGATGGCGAAGAGGTAGCACAACTTTATTTCTCGGATCTGGTGACATCGGTAGTTTCGTACGAATCACAGCTTCGAGGCTTCGAGCGTGTGGCGCTGAAGGCTGGCGAGACCAAGACCGTAACCTTCAACCTGCAACGCAATGATCTGCAGCTGCTCGGAAAAGAAATGCAGTGGGTTGTCGAGCCTGGCGAGTTTGAGTTCCGTGTCGGTGCAAGCAGCGAAGATATCCGCCTGAAGCAGACAGTCTATCTCTCGCCGGAGCAGACTCAGAGCGAAGCTGTCCGAACTGCCGGAGTAGAAGCACAAAGCTTCGCTGTTCCTAAATAACGATGCTTACAATCTTGTACTTATGTATTGTTATGCTGTAATAGACCGCGAGATGGTGGTGCGCAACGATGGCACGCTGCTGACCGATGTCGATCTCGATATCCTTCGTCGGTATGCCGAGGCCGCATCTGCCGACGCGCTTGACCTCTTCACCGAGGCTTCGACGCAATTGCAGGTACTGGCGCTTCGGAATCGTATGGACATCCCTGATGGTTATCGTCTGGAGCCAATTCGCCATCAGTTCGCTATGGCCGATGAGGCCGAGGTGCTTCGCCTGTCGCGCGCGAAGGCTCTGGCTGCCTGGCGTTCGCTGACACGTTATTGTGGCCGTTGTGGCGCTATGTTGGACGAGCATCCTCAGCTCACGGCTCGTGTCTGTCCGGATTGTGGTAACCTGATATTTCCACGCATCGAACCTTGTATCATCACCGTGGTCAGTCGCGAAGACGGCAAGATATTGCTGGCGCGTCATGTGCAGCGCAATCAGCAGATGTATGCCTGCATTGCCGGATTCATGGAGGCTGGCGAGACGGCCGAGCAGGCTGTGGCGCGCGAGGTGTTCGAGGAGACAGGCCTACGTGTCCGTAACATTCGTTACTATGGTTCGCAGAGCTGGCCTTTCCCTGCGCAGCTGATGTTAGGCTTTACCGCCGAACTCGATGGGGGTGAACTGCATCTCCAGGCCGATGAAATTGCCGAAGCCCGATGGTTCGACCGCAACGATTGTCCTGCCAGTCCACCACCGGGCTCGATAGCCTATTGCCTCATTCACCAGTGCTGAGGCCCGTTATTTTTCCCAGTCCTTGAACGGATGTTTCGTAAGGGCTGAATTGTAGTATTTATGATCGCCTGTCACTTCCTGCCCGATCCAGTCGGGTAGGGTATAGGTCGTGTCCTCAGTCGGTACTTCGATCTCGGCCACTACGAGGCCTTCGTTGTCGCCGCCGAATACGTCGACTTCCCAATGCAAGCCGCTCACCACTGTACCGTCGTCCCTATGTCCGTCGCCGGCAGGTATCACATAGCGATGCTTCTCGATCTGAGGTTTGCTGCACATCAGTTCCAGCAGTTGCGTTGCCTCTTCGACCGGAATAGGATACTCAAATTCGTGACGTGTCAGACCTACGGCATGGTCCTTGAAGGTGAGGTAACCCTTGTCACCAGCAATCCTCACGCGGACTGTCATCCCGTTCAGCGTAGGAATATAGCCCTGATGGTAACGGGTCGGTATGGCTAACTTCTTGTACGCGTCCGTTCGGACAAGATACTTATGTTCTATTTCTTTACCCATAATTACTGTTTTATTATCGAAATCTTCGCTTAATAGATGCTTTTTTTATGTTCTTCAACATATTTTAGTCATTTTTTCTCAAAAAAATTTGGAAGTCAGTTCAAAATGCGCTATCTTTGCACCATCTAATAAGAACAAACCATCTTTATAATCTTAAATTCCTATTTCCATTAAGAATTACACAAAGAAAGGTCTTGGCTCATTCGAGCTGAGACCTTGCTTTATTCTTATTAGGGGTTATTGTTGTTGCGATGACTGCATGATCTGCACAATGTCGTCGTGAATCATGCGTATTTCGTCGTATTCGCCGAAGCAAAGCTGTTGGGTCAGTTCGCGTTCGAACTGGCGGTTCAGCTTTCGTCCTTGTAGCACGATCATGTCGTATAGCTGGTGTCCTCGCACAAAGAGATAGCAGTTGTCGCGTCGGACACCGTGCGCATTGCATCGTGCCTCGTGCCAGGTGTTGTCCCACTCCGGATAGGTGCGTTTCAGGTGAGTCAGTAGCTTGCGACAGCGGTCCTTCAGGACTTGCAGCACGGCAGCTCCGTCGTTATCGACCGATTTCGGACCGATGGGTAACGACAGCAGACGATGGAATACACTTTTAGGGAAAGCTTCGGGGTTGATGTCCTGCAGATACATCTGCCATACCAGCAGCGGATAGACGATGCGCGAATAGCCTTCGAGGAATACTTTCCAGTCGAAAGGCTGCGCTCCCTGTTCCTGACCAGGCAGAGATGTGTCGATGGCTTCGACGGCTCGCTGGCAGTTGTGCCAGTGGCAGAAGTGGTTCTCGAACGAATAGGTGTAGGTCTGCAGAATGAAGTGCTTGGCGTCGATGTCGCGTTCCTCGCTCAGGTAACGGTAGTCCGAGTCGATGGCAATCATGAACTTGCTGCTCAGGAATGGACGATACTGCAGACACTGCGTACAGCCGCAGGTCACGTTGCCGCTGATGCTACGGCTGGCCGAGATAAAACGGAATTTTCCTTGCGGATAGGCCTCCTTCAGTACCTTGCCCCAGAATACCTCGTCGTTCTTGTTCTCCAGATGAATGACTGCCGTTGCACCATACAACTTCAGCTCTGCCTTGAAGCGACGGGCAGCGCTGCCATAGAAAGCGTGTTTCTCTTCGTTGGTATATTGTGGACGTTGTGGTGAAAGGTTCATCTGTGGGTGAGAGGTGGATTTTTTATCCTACGAGGCTGATGTTATGCTCCTCGGCCATGCGTCGCAGATTGAGGACCGCGTAGCGCAGACGTCCCAGAGCGGTGTTGATGCTGATATTCTTCAGTTCGGCAATCTTCTTGAACGAAAGTCCCTTGTAGAAGCGCATCAGAACGATTTCCTGCTGGTTCTCTGGCAGGAACTTGATCAGGTGACGGACATCGCGCATGATCTGCGTGTTCGTCAGCTCGTCCTCGTACGAAGGATCGCTGAACGCGCGGTTGTTGAAGATATCGAAACCGGCCTCCGAAGCGCTGATGTACTGTGCATTCTGCTCCTTGCGATAAATGTCGGCTATCAGGTTGTGTGCAACACGGAACAGGAAGCCGAGGAAACGGCCCTTCTCGTCGTAGTGACCCGACTTGATGGTCACAATGACTTTCGTGAACGTATCCTGGAAGAGGTCTTCCGTCAGTTCACGATTCTGCACGATGAGGTAAATGTAGGTGTACAGCTTGTCCTTGTAGCGGAACAACAGTTCGTCAAACGCCTCATTGACACCCTCTGCGTAGAGGGCGATGAGTTGATCGTCGGTAAGATTTTTCATCTTGTCTCTATTTTTAGTTATTAGAGTAGATGTGTTTCGATAGGCGAATTGTTTTGCTTGTTGTTATTGAAATCCGCTGCAAAGATGATAATTTTTTTGATTCGTCGGTCAAAAAAAGGTCAGAAAAACATCATTTTTTAACGATTTTATATTTTTTAAGCAATTTTTTGGCCGAGTTACACAATAATTTTGTATTTTTGCAGTGTAAAATACAGACGTATTCCGTTTTATTGCGGTATAGTATATTCACATTTTAAATAATATAGTATAATGAAACCTACTCTTTTCCTTCTGGCTGCAGGTATGGGCAGCCGTTATGGTGGTCTGAAGCAGCTCGATGGCCTTGGACCTAATGGCGAGACCATCATGGATTATAGCATATACGATGCCGTCAAGGCTGGCTTCGGTAAGATCGTGTGGGTAATCCGTCGCGACTTCGAGGAGCAGTTCCGCACCCAGATTCTCAGCAAGTACGAGGGTACCGTTCCTTGCGAGCTTTGCTTCCAGAGCATCGACGCCCTTCCCGAGGGCTTCAGCGTCCCTGAAGGCCGCGTTAAGCCTTGGGGTACCAATCATGCTGTCCTGATGGGCAAGGATGTAATCAAGGAGCCTTTCTGTGTCATTAACTGTGACGACTTCTATAACCGCGATGCCTTCATGGTGATCGGTAAGTTCCTGGCCGAGCTGCCCGAGGGTGCACGCAATCAGTACGCCATGGTAGGCTTCCGTGTAGCCAATACGCTTTCGGAGAATGGTACCGTCAGCCGTGGCATCTGCTCGAAGGACGAGAACGACAACCTCACCACCTGTGTCGAGTGTACCAAGATCGCACGTCAGCCAGAAGGCAACGTCGCCTATCGCAAGGACAACAAGGAGGACGGCGAATGGGTTACCGTTGCCGACGAGACTCCGGTTTCGATGAACATGTGGGGCTTCACACCTGATTACTTCGAGTACAGCGAGGCCTACTTCAAGGAGTTCCTCTCTGATCCTGCCAACATGCAGAACCTCAAGGCTGAGTTCTTCATCCCACTGATGGTCAACAAGCTCATCACCGAAGGTACTGCTACCTGCAAGGTTCTCGACACCACATCTAAGTGGTTCGGTGTAACCTATTCTGAGGATCGTCCTGCAACCGTCGAGCGTATCGCTCGCCTGGTCGAGGATGGTACTTATCCTAACAAGTTGTTCTGATATCCCGTAAGGAATGGTTCACATCAAAGAAATTGACATCACCTCGATGTGGGGCGACACCTCGCTCCGGTGGAATGCATTGGATCCTCATGTCAACATCGTTGTCGGCCAGAATGGTTTTGGCAAGACTACGATGCTCAACCTGATCCGTGCCGTATTGCTCAAGGATGCTGCCTTTATCCGCCAGCTCAAGGCAAAGGTTACCATCACTACGCTCATCTCGGACGACGAGACGGGCAGCGTCACCGAGGGTCAGATGTATTACGACGGCAAGCAAGTCGTTCATACGCCGGCTTTCGGAGGCTATCCTTCGGCCGATGCGTTCTACTATGTCAATACCTTTGATGTGCCAGCTTCGAAAAAGTCGTCACTCTCGCAACTGGGTATGACGCTCGATCAGGTGCTTTATCAGCGCAATCCTGACGTCTATTCCTTCTCGGACTATCGGCTTGGGATGCTCAAGGACCTTCGGGCCGCCATGCACAAGCAGGAGCGTATCGAGAAGTTCTTCGACCTGATCAACTCGCTCTTCACCTCAACGGGCAAGACTATCGACATCGACGACAAGAACCGCGTTGTCTTCCTCAAGGGTGGACACATCATCGAGATGGAGCGTCTGTCGGCTGGCGAGAAGCAGATTCTGTTGCTGCTCTTCACCCTCTTCCTGATGGAGGATAAGCCAACCGTTCTGTTGCTCGATGAGCCTGAGATCTCGCTCCATATCGAGTGGCAGGATCGTCTGATCCAACTGATGAGCGAGCTGAATCCTAATTGCCAGATCATCATGACCACCCATTCGCCCAATATCTTTGCCGATGGTTGGGAGGACAAGCTGGTATTCATTTCCGATCTGGTTTGCTGACAGAAGCTGCAAAGGCCAATTAATAGATCCGCCCTCGCTACTGAATTATGTAGCGAGGGCGGATTCGTTTATATCTACGATGTCGCTGTGTCCGGCAGCTTTACAGCATCTGCTGTGAGCGGCGGATGAAGGCTGCCAGCGCTTCGCCCTTCAGCATGCCACCTTCGAGCAGAGCCAGGTCGATGAGCTGACGCAGACGCTGGTCGTCCTTGGCATACTTGGCTACAGCATCCTTCTCGTCGGCCTTCAGGCGTTCAACATCCTTGCGGAGCTCGTCCAGCAGATGATCCTTCTCGACAGGGAATTCGCCAGCCTTTGCCTTGTACTTCTCGTCCTCGAGAGGCTTGATCTGATCGCCCTTCGAAGCAATGTCGGCAGCGGTCTGTGCCAGGGTAGGAGTCAGCGCCTTGGCAGCCTCGTCGATGATGCTCTTTACGACTGGATGCTCAGTGTTGACCACCAGGTTGTACTGATCTGGCATCTGACCGTAGAAGTTCATGCCACCGCCCTGCAGACGGCTCATTTCCTTCATGCGGCGCATCCACTCGTTCTGGCTTACCAGTACAGGCTGGTCGGTTGCATCCATGGCCTGGAAGTCTACGCTCCACTCTACGGCCTTGCCTTCGTTGTTCAGGCAGGTTGGAATCTGGGTCTGGAACAGGGCCGTGTGTTCGCGACGCTGTGCCTCGGTGAGCTCTACCTTCTTCTGGTCGGCCTTCTTGATGAGGTTGGCGATGGTGTCGCTGTCGATACGACGGTAGTGGCACTTCTTCTGCTCCTTGTCCGACGACTGCATGGCTTTCTCCTCCAGGTGGTTCATGAATGGCATGTCGAGCTGTCCGTCAGCTACCAGCACGTCGTAGCCCTTGGCCTTGGCTGCCTCGATGTAGCTGTAGTGAGCTACCTTGTCGTTGGTGTAGAGGTAGATTACCTCGCCCTCCTTGTCGGTCTGGTTGCCCTCAACCAGCTTCTGATACTCTTCGATGGTGTACGAGTTGCCTTCAGTATTCTTCACGAGGGCAATGCCCTTTACCTTGTCGAAGAACTTCTCGTCCGACAGCATGCCGTACTCGATGAAGATCTTCAGGTCGTCCCACTTGTCCTCGAACTGCTTGCGATCCTCGTTGAAGATCTCGACCAGACGGTCGCCAACCTTGCGGGTGATGTAGCCGCTGATCTTCTTCACGTTCTGATCGGCCTGCAGGTACGAACGGCTTACGTTCAGCGGGATATCTGGCGAGTCGATGACACCATGCAGCAACATCATGAACTCAGGTACGACGCCCTCGACCTGATCCGTAACGTACACTTGGTTGCAGAACAGCTGGATGCGGTCGCGACGGAACTCGTTGTTCTCGATCTTTGGGAAGTAGAGTACGCCGGTGAGGTGGAATGGGAAGTCGACGTTGAGGTGAATCCAGAACAATGGATCTGGAGCCATAGGGTAGAGGTCGTGATAGAACTTCAGGTAATCCTCGTCCTTCAGGTCGGCTGGAGCCTTGACCCAGAGTGGCTGCGTCTCGTTGATCTGGTTGTCCTCGTCGGTGTCCTGCTCCTTGCCGTCCTTCCATTCGGTCTTCTTGCCGAATACTACGGGCACAGGCAGATACTTGCAGTACTTCTTCAGCAAGGCCTCGACCTTCGACTTCACGCCGAATTCCTCCTTGGCCTCGTCGTCGAGGTAGAGTACGATGTCGGTACCACGCTCGGCCTTGTCGCAGGTGTCCATCGTGAAGTTCACGTCGCCTTCGCAGGCCCAGAGGGTTGCTGGTGCATCCTTCCACGACTTCGAGCGGATCTCGACCTTCTTGGCTACCATGAATGCCGAGTAGAAGCCGAGGCCGAAGTGGCCGATGATCGTAGCGCCATCCTTCTTATACTTGTCGAGGAACTCGGTAGCGCCTGAGAAGGCAATCTGGTTGATGTACTTGTCGATCTCCTCGGCTGTCATACCGATGCCCTGGTCGCTGATGGTCAGTGTGCCGGCTTCGGTGTCGAGCGAAACGCTAACCTTCAGGTCGTCGGTCTGTCCGGCAAATTCGCCGGCACGAGCCAGGGTCTTCAGCTTCTGAGTAGCATCGACAGCGTTGCTCACCAGCTCGCGCATGAAGATCTCATGATCCGAGTACATGAATTTCTTGATGACGGGGAAGATGTTTTCCGACGTCACATTGATTGTTCCATTTGTTGCCATATTCTTATCTTTAGTTATTAGTTTGTTAGTAGTGGGTCGAAGCTAATTGACGCTTACATCGAAACTTATTGCAAAAGGTGTGCCAATGCGGGTTAGGCCGACAAAATGTCGTCATCCGCAAATATTACGCCTCGCGCATACAATATTTACGCGTTACGCGCGTTATATAAATGTGTAAGCTTACAACAACCAATACCTCAAACAATGAAACATTACCTTTTTCTGATTTCGGCCGCTCTTTTTGTCGGCTCATGTTCGCCTTCTGCAGTCGAACGCCTCGACCCTCCGTCGACGGTTGTCAATCCTGATGGTACCGTGACGTTCAATTACCGTAATGATGTTGCTCGCGTCGTGCAGGTCGACGTTCAGTTTGCCGGCCGTAACGACATGGTCAAGGATTCGCTTACCGGCCTTTGGTCTGTCACTCTGGGCCCTGCCGAACCTGATATGTATCCCTATTGCTTCGTAGTCGATGGCGTAAGCCTGATGGATCCACAGTGCGATCAGTGGTTCCCGAACGAGGGCTTCAAGAACTCGTTGCTCGACATTCCGGGCAAGGACGCTCCGCTGGTGCATAGTGTCCAGAACGTACCGCACGGCTCGGTTGAATACGTCAACTACTATTCGCAGGCCCTGCAAGGCTACAACAATGCGGTAGTGTATCTGCCACCATCGTATACCGAGGGCAGCGATGCCTATCCGGTGTTCTACCTCATTTCGGGTACAACCGATACGTGGGACGTTTACTATCGTGTCGGTCGCGTCAACTTTATCCTCGACAACCTGATTGCTCAGGGTGCAGCCCACGAGATGATCGTTGTCATGCCTTATGGCAATCCGGCCAAGCTGATGGATCCTGCCGAAGGAATGGGCCGTATGGATCTGTTCGGACAGGACCTGATCGGCGATCTCATGCCGTACGTCGAGCAGCATTATCGTACGCTGAACGACCGTGAGTCGCGTGCTATCGGTGGATTCTCGCGTGGTGGTAACCAGGGCCTTTCGTGCGGCCTTACCAACCTCGACAAGTTCTCGTACCTGTGTTCGTATAGCTCGTTTACGTCTACCTTCCTGCCTGGCCGCGTTTACGATGATCCTTCGACCAACAGCCGCATCAACCTCTTCTGGACCGGTGTCGGTACCGACGACTTTCTCTACGGCACGGCTCGCGATTATACCGAATTCCTCGACCAGAAGGGTATTCGCTGCATTAAGGAGTATACCACCGGTAAGTTCGGACATACGTGGATGAATGCCAAGTACTTCCTCGACAAGACCTTGCGTCTGCTGTTCAACCCTGAGGCTTCAGCCGAGGCCATGGCTCAGGCACAGCCAACCAAGGCCAAGACCGGTGAGGAACAGGACTTCACGCCTGGTGTGATGGCTCGTCTGTTCCCCAAGCCAATCGTCTCGCCACAGTTCGACGGTAATGCCGTGACCTTCCGCATCAAGGCACCCGAGGCCGAGGTTGTAACGCTCGAGGGCGAGATGTTGTCGCAGCCAGTGCCTATGGAGCGCGACTCGGATGGCGTCTGGAGCGTGATGATCGATGTCGAACCTGATGTTTATTGCTACAACTTCGTGGTCGATGGTACGCCTGTGTGCGACAATCAGAACATGTATCTGGCCACCGACCGTGGCTTCAAGCGTAGTGTCCTGAACATGCCTGATGCACCTTACATGGTCAACAGCCTGAGTTGCGATTATACGCCTGTCCGCTATCTGGTCGAGAACCTTCAGGATGGCAGCGTACAGCGTTCGATCTGCATTGCATCGAAGCAGGCGCCGGCCGATGCCGCTGCCCCTGCACTTTGCCTTGTGCCAGGTCCGAGCGACACCTACGAGAGCTGGTACCAGATCGGCCATGCCAACCTGATCCTCGATCAGCTGGTAGCTCAGGGATTGGCAAAGCCAGCCGTCCTTTATCTCAGCGAGAAGCCTATCGAAAATGTTCCGGTGCTCTCAGCCGGCGATTATCCTACCTGGCGCGAGGCTCGTAAGGCACTTGTCGAGGCATTGAAAGCCCTCTAACGTTTCGTACATTCCTTTTTGTGCTGATTCAGCAATAATAAAGCGGGGAAGCATGGTTTTCTGATGAATCATGCTTCCTTGTTTTTATGTAGCACAATTTTGATTGCAAATTTGTGCTCTGCATTTCGCGGAAGAGCATTCTGGAACAAAAATGGTGCTCCCCGTTCCGCGGAAGAGCATTCCGGAAGAAAAATGCTGCTCCTCGTTCCGAGGAAGAGCATTCCGGAATAAAAATGGTCCTCCCCGTTGCGAGGAAGAGCATTCCGGAAGAAAAATGCTGCTCCCCGTTGCGAGGAAGAGCATTCCGGAAGAAAAATGCTGCTCCCCGTTGCGAGGAAGACCATTCCGGAAGAAAAATGCGCTTCCCCGTTCCGAGGAAGCCTATTTCGCGTTTGTCCTGAATCTGGATGTGTCAGGGCGGGATTTCCTATATTCCTATCACACCATAGGCGATTGCGCCGATCATGGCACAGCAGAGCGTGGTGTAGATAATGTTCCACTTGTAGCGACGTACGCCTACGAAGACGGTGATGAAGATGATGACCGACAGTACGAACTGTGGAAGGTCGGTTCGCGGATTGCCGAAGTTGGCCACATTCATCAGCGAAAGGGCTGCCGATGCCAGCAGACCGATGATGGCTGGACGCAATACGGCAAAGATACTACGCGTCACCAGCGAATCCTTATGCTTGAGGATGAGCTTCGAAACCCAGATCATCACGATGAACGGCAGCCAGATGACCGATAGCGTGGCCAGTACCGAGCCGACGATTCCGAGCAAGTGGGTGGCAGCGGGCGATTGTAGCGACTGTACCCACGCATCGTTCACCACCGAGGTATAGCCTACGTAGGTGGCGCAATTGATACCGATAGGTCCTGGCGTCATCTGGCTGATGGCCACAATGTCGGTAAACTCCGATTGGCTCAGCCAGCCGGCTTTGGTGACTACCTCCTGCTGGATGAACGAGAGCATGGCATAACCTCCACCGAAGTTGAACAGTCCGATGTACGAGAAGACCCAGAATAGTTTGAGGAAGATCATGTAGGTGCGAGGGTATTATGGCGGCTTTATCTTAGGACGATGTGATGACAGTCTTGACTTGTCAGGGTGTTAATGGCTGGACTTCTTCTTGTACTTGCCCCACAGGAATCCGGCCATGGCTGCAATGAAGATGATGATGGCAGGCGATACGCCACACAGCCAGATCAGGCAGGTCGAGAGGATCGGTATCCAGCAATTGCTCCAGCTGACCTTGGCCGATTTTGCCATCGAGAAGACAGGGACAGCCAGCAGCGCTACAACGGCCGGACGGACGCCACGGAAGGCTGCCTCGACCCAAGGATTGTCGCGGAACTGTCCGAAGACGATGGCTATGCAGAGGATGATGACCAGCGATGGCGCCACGACTCCTAAGGCTGCGCAGATGCCAGAACGGACACCGCCGAGCTTGTAGCCGATGTGCGAAGCCATGTCAACGGCAAAGATACCGGGCGTCGCTTGCGAGACGGCCAGGATATCGAGGAACTCACCTTTGCTGAGCCAATGATAATGGTTGACGACTTCCTGTTCCATCATAGGAACCATGGCAGGTCCACCGCCAAGGGTGAACCCGCCAATTTTCAGAAAGGTGAGAAATAGTAAACGGTTCATTAGCAAACCTTGCTGCCGTTCTTAACCTTATCTTCGGTCGAGACTACGTGGAGCGAACCATCGAAGTTGACGGCCGAGAGAATCATGCCGTTCGAGGCAATGCCACGCATTACCTTAGGCTCGAAGTTAGCCATGAACAGAACCTGCTTGCCTACCAGTACCTGTGGGTCTGGATAATGCTGAGCGATGCCTGACAGGATGGTGCGAGGCTCGCCGGTGCCGTCGTCGAGGGTGAAGTGGAGCAGCTTGTCGCTCTTCTTCACTGGCTTTACTTCGAGGACGGTCGCAACACGGATGTCGAGCTTCTCGAAGTCCTGGAACGGAACATTCTCCTTCACTGGCTCCGGACGCCAGTTCTTCTCGGCTTCGGCCAGAGCGATGCGGTCATTCTCCTCCTTGATGCGAGCCAGACGGTCGAGCTGTGGCTGGATGTCCTTGTCCTCGAGCTTCTCGAACAGGAGTACCGACTCGCCCAGCTGATGACCTTCGGCAAGAAGGTCGGTCGAACCGAGCTGATCCCACTGGAACGACTCCATGCCGAGCATCTTGCGAAGCTTCTCGGCCGAGAAGGGCAGGAATGGCTCGAAAGCGATGGCGAGGTTGGCTGAGATCTGCAGAGCCAGGTTCAGGATGGTGCCTACGCGCTCCATGTCGGTCTTGGCAAGCTTCCAAGGCTCGGTGTCGGCCAGATACTTGTTGCCGATGCGTGCCAGCTCCATAGCCTCCTTCTGCGCATCGCGGAACTTGAAGTCGTCGAGCAGAGCCTCGACACGAGCCTTGACGTCCTTGAAGTCGGCCAGCGTCTGAAGGTCGTAGTCGTTCAGCTGGCCACGGGCAGGAACTTTGGCGTCGAAATACTTCTCGGTAAGCTTCATGGCACGGTTGATGAAGTTGCCGAAGACGGCAACCAGCTCGTTGTTGTTACGGGCCTGATAATCGCGCCAGGTGAAGTCGTTGTCCTTTGTCTCAGGGGCATTGGCGGTAAGGACGTAACGAAGTACATCCTGCTTGCCAGGCATATCGACGAGGTACTCGTTGAGCCAGATGGCCCAGTTGCGCGAGGTCGAGATCTTGTCGCCCTCAAGGTTGAGGAACTCGTTCGAAGGTACATTGTCCGGGAGGATGTAGTCGCCATGGGCCTTGAGCATTGCTGGGAAGACGATGTTGTCCTTGCCGATGAAGTGAACCATGCGGGTATCCTGATCCTGCCACCACTTCTGCCATGGGCCGTAGAGGTCTGGATTGGCATCACAAAGCTCCTTAGTGTTCGAGATGTAGCCGATAGGGGCGTCGAACCATACGTAGAGCACCTTGCCCTCGGCACCTTCAACAGGAACGGGAATACCCCAGTTCAGGTCGCGGGTAACGGCACGTGGCTTCAGGCCACCGTCGAGCCATGACTTGCACTGGCCATATACATTCGAGCGCCACTCCTTGTGGTCGTCGAGGATCCACTTGCGGAGCCATTCCTCGTGCTGGTCGAGTGGGAGATACCAGTGCTTGGTGGTCTTCTTGACCGGAGTTGCACCTGAGAGCTTCGAAACAGGATTGATCAGCTCGTCAGGCGAGAGGGTAGCGCCACACTTCTCGCACTGGTCGCCGTAGGCACCGAGCGAATGGCAACGAGGGCATTCGCCTACGATATAACGGTCGGTCAGGAATTCGTGTGCCTCCTCGTCGTAGAACTGCTCAGAGGTCTCCTCGATGAACTTGCCGTCGTCGTAGAGCTTGCGGAAGAAGTCCGAGGCAAACTTGTGATGGATGTCGGAGGTGGTACGGCTGTAGACGTCGAACGAGATACCGAAGTCGGCAAACGACTGCTTGATGAGCGAGTGGTAACGGTCGACAACATCCTGTACGCTGATGCCTTCCTTGCGGGCACGGATGGTGACTGGCACACCGTGTTCGTCTGAACCGCCGATGAAGAGTACTTCCTCGCCCTTCAGGCGAAGATAACGGACGTAGATGTCGGCAGGCACGTAGACACCGGCCAGGTGGCCGATATGGACGGGACCATTGGCGTATGGGAGCGCCGAGGTAACGAGTGTACGTTTGAATTTCTTTTCCATAGATATGTTTTTATGTTAGGAGTTTGGGGCTAATGAGGCCCCGGGGATGCGATAGAGGGGATTGAGGATCGGGAATCGATCGAGCAATCGAAAAATTCGATGGATCGATGTCTCGATAATTCGACAGATCGAGGAATCGATAATTCGATGAATCGAGATTTCGAGATGAGTCGATCCTTAGAACTGGAAGTAGATGAACGGCTGCATCTCGGCCGATACGAACTGGTACATCAGGAAGACGGCCAGCACGCAGACCAGCGCCATGACGGGCAACGGCATCTTGGCAAACGTGTAACGATAGCGACGCTTGGTACGCTCGGGCAGCCAGTGGATGATCATGCCGGCCAGGAAGAGCGTGAAGACCTTCCAGTAGGCAGGAATTACCTCGAGCGGACTGACGGTCCAGACGGTACCGATGCGCTGCATCATGGTGGTAGCAATGTTCCAGGCCGTCTCGTTGGCCACGGCAGGGTCGAGGTTCGAGCCTGAACGGAAGAAGAGGCGGGTGAAGGTGATGAACGTGAAGGTGACAAGCACGCTCCAGAACACCTCGGTATAATGTGCAAAGCGAGGGAAGCGTACACGATCGCGCTGCGAATTGTAGTACTGCCACCAGACTTTGATGTTCATACTGATGAAGATGAATGCGCAGAAGATTGTCAGCACATTCCATAGCGGCAGGGCACCGGGGAGCCATACGCGTAACAAGAGGAAGATGCACGTGAAGTAGGCCGAGACGATGATACGCATCACCGTATGCCAGTCGCTCCAGAACTTGTAGACAACCATGCCAAGGCCGTTAAGTCCGCCCCAGATCAGGAAGTTGCACGAAGCGCCATGCCAGAGGCCGCCGAGCAGCATGGTGATCATCGAATTCATGTTGGCATAGATGTGCTTGCGCTTGGTAGGGTTATGAATGGCCGTGAAGACGGTCGTGAAGGCCACAGCCAGTACGATGGTGCCCACAATCCACGAGCCGCTGAGGATGAGAGCGGCCAGCGTAAGGACAACGATCCAGAACCAGGTGCCGAACGTAATGTTGCGGTTGCCGCCCAGCGGAATGTAGAGGTAGGTCTGCAACCAGCGTGAGAGCGAGATGTGCCAACGCTTCCAGAAGTTGCGAGCATTCTGTGCCTTATAGGGCGAGTTGAAGTTCTGTGGCAGGTAGAAGCCCATCAGCAGCGAGAGGCCGATGGCGATATCGGTATATCCCGAGAAGTCGGCATAGACCTGGAACGAATAGGTGAAGAGTGCCGCCAGATTCTCGAAGCCAGAGAAGAGCTGAGGATTGGCAAACACGCGGTCGATGAAGTTGACAGCCAGATAGTCGGACATGACGATCTTCTTGATCAGACCATTCAGGATCCAGAACACGGCAATGCCGAACTGGGTGCGCGACAAGGCGTAGCGGCGGTAGAGCTGTGGAATAAAGTCCGACGCCTTGATGATAGGACCTGCGACGAGCTGCGGGAAGAAGCTGACGTAGAAACCGAAGTCAAGGATGTTGCGTACCGGACGGACAAGTCCCTTGTAGACATCGGCCGTATACGAGATGACCTGGAACGTGTAGAACGAGATGCCTACAGGCAATACGATGCGGTCGACACTCCAGAACGGACGGCCAACAAGGTGGTTGCCCAGACGGGCCGCAATGTTGGTAACCTCGTAATGCGTGCCGAAAATCTGGTTGACGACGTCGGCAAAGAAGTAGCTGTACTTGAAGTAGCAGAGGATGCCAAGGTCGATGGTGACCGAAAGGATCAGCAGCGCCAAGGCCATAGGGCTGCGGCCCTTATTGTCTTCGTTCTTGAGGGCACGCTGACGGAAGTGGTAGATGCCCTGAGCAATGAAGAAGTCGGTACAGGTGACGAGGATCAGCAGGCCGACAAAGAGACCTGACGTCTTGTAGTAGAACAGCAGCGATATCAGGAACAGATAGCCATTGCGCAACAGACGACGCCATCCGGGCAGGTGCATGGGCGAACCGGAGTGGTTACGCTTGATCGACCCTGTGACGATAGCAAAACCAATGAACACCACCGCAAGGAAGGCCCAGAAGCGGAACTGCGTAAACAGCAGTGGCGAGTGGGGATCGAAGGCGAAGATGCCCAGGATGTAGTCTGTGAAGAGTGTGAGTATATCTTGCATATCAATAGTCTGTATAGTATTTTGCGTAATCCTCGGCAATGGCATCGTAGAGGATGTTTCCGATAAGCTGGTAGCCTTCGCGCGTGAAGTGGATGCGATCGCGTTGCATCAGACCGCCTTTTACCCACTTGGCCGACGAACCAAGTCCACCCATCAGGGCAAAGACATCGAGCACGGCACCGTCGTACTCCTCGGCCAGCTCGAGCATGGCCTGCTGGACTCGTGTCCCATTCTTGTTGGGCGTATAGCGCGTATTCTTGCCTCGACCGTGCTTCATGGCCGAGTCGTTGTTGGTAATCCAGAGGAACAGACAGTCGGGGCTGACCGATTGGATACGGCCTATCAGTTCGCGATAACGCTCCTTGAATACTTCCGGATCGAAATCAGCCTCAGGGACATGCGCATCGTTGATGCCGATACCGAAGATGACGAGATCAGGTGGCAGAAGAGCCAGTTCCTGCTCGAAATGCTCGGTACAACGCAGCCACGATGGGAGGGAGGCGCCATTGACGCCCGATTCGGTGTAGGTTACGCCTGCACGGCGACTGGTAGGCAATACGCCACGGAGGGTAAACCAGTGACGGTCGTCGAGCGGACGATAGGTCTTACGATCCTGTTTGGGACCGACCGTACGGTTAAGTCCGCGAAGCTGGAGGGTAACGACACTATCAGGCTGAGGCAACTGGAATACCCACGTGCCGCTGACGTCGGCAATGCTGCTCAGTATCGGATCGGCCAGCAAGGTGTCGCCGGCCTGGGTTGTCAGATAGGGAACGACGGTCGAATCGCTCGACTCGCCGAGGAGCGTGACCTGATCGAAGTCCCAACGGCCTTCGTCGCACAGGCGAAGCGTGATGGTGGCTTCCTTATCGCTGGTGACGGCGGCTGCTCCGGCAAGGCCGAGGCTTACTTCCGGCTCCTGAAACACGTTGCGGACGCCACGCCACATGCCCGTATAGTCGAAGCGATAGGATGCCGGACTGTTGGTCTTGATGGCGCGGAAAGGGAACAACAGGCCACGGTCGGCTGCTGGCTCGAAATGCATTCGGATGGTATTGCTCAGTTCGCCGGCCTGTACATGGCTACCACCGATGTGCAGGATGTTGATGCGCTGGTCCGAGCCGCGGTATCCGTTGCGCAGATCGTGCAACTTGTCGTAGAAGGGGACGAGCGCTTCGTCGCTGCCTGGCGTCAGCAGATGACAATGACGTGCATCAACCTCGGCCGGCAGCTGTGTGGTCTGTAGCGGAGTCTGTGCTTCAGCTTGGGTCAGTGTCGCCAACAGCAATGCTGTCGTCAGCCACGACCGGAGCGAGGTCGAGTGAGTCGGTAGGTTCATTGTCTTCGGGTATTACAATTTCAAGCTCGCCGCGGCGGAACTTGTAGTATTTATAATAGGTGTCAATAGTCTCGTAGAGAAGGTCGCTGACATGCTCGGCACCCTTATGGGTGAAGTGGACGTAATCCTCGCCAGCCAGCTGCGGACGGGCTTTTACCCACTGCACCATCGAGCCCTCGCCACCCATGGCCTGATACATGTCCCAGAAGGCAGCGCCGCACTCGGTAAGGTACTGGTCGAGCAACTGCACGAACTGTCCGAGCAAAGGATAGGACTTCATCTGACCACCGATATTGGTACTCATGTCCGATGGACCGATAAAGAGGATGCGAGCCTGTGGCGCAAGCTGCTGGAAGTAGCGTACCTGTCGCTGAATTTCCTGGCAGAAGGTATGCAGCGACTTCTCGGTCTTCATGGCCGGAACCGAATTGCCGCCATACTGCAGGATGATGAGCTGTACGTTCTCGTGCTGGAAGAAAGGCTCGAACGTATTGCGTGCAATGCGGGTGAAGATGCTGCCTGACGAACCGCGCATCGGCACATTATCCATCGATACGCCCGTCTTCTGATCGAGCAGGATGCCGTAGATGTCGGCTGGTCCGTCGACCGTGACCGTGATGCGATGCTGCATGGAGTCGAATTCCTGGGTGACATACTGCAGGCCTGAGCCGTCAGGAGCGCTGCGCAGCACCGATACACGGTCGAAGTCCTGGACGTGCGAGAAACGCTCGTTCTTCGAAGGTGTGAAGCTGATGCGGACGGTGCCATTGGTATGTGCGACGGTCGCCATAGGACCGTAGCCGTTATGACTGGCTCTCATGGTTGCAGGGCCATAGGCCAGACGATAGCTGAGTTCGGGAGTCGTCTGTTGCATGCACGTCATCTTGTAGACCCACTTCTGAGCCGGCATCATTCCGACGCCGCCACCGCCGAACTGCTCCTGGAAGTGCTGGCGCAGACCCGAAGTGATACGGTCCTCCTCGAGCTGCGAATCGCCGTAGTGAAGGATGCGGACATGGTGAGTACGAGCGCTGTCGAGAGCCTCGAAGAAGGGGTCGAAATATGTCATGTCACGATCGTTCGTGATGCTGTCGCGATAGGCTACCCAGTGGAGGCTGTCGGCCTGGAGGACGATGCTGTCGCAGGCCAGACGGAGGCTGTCGGTCAACAATTCGTACTGCTCGACCGTGAGCGTATCGGCCAGATAGCGATGCAGTCGTGGCATGGAGATACGTATCGGACTATTGAGACAGAAATCGGTAAACGTAGAGTCCTGAGCCTCGATGAGCGACTGCATGCGGAGTTCGAGCAATTGCTCAGGCGTGAGCTCTTCCGGAGCATCGGAATCGTCGGCACTGCCGGTGGTCAGCACATCGGTGAGGCTGGGAAAACTGAGGTGGAACGAACCCACCTGCAGCCCCTCGGATGGAAACCAGAAGGCAAGGCCTGCGAGCATGGCCATGAGGGCAAAAATGAAGATCAGAGTCTTATATAATTTCATTGTTTTCGGCCTAAATCTTATTTAAATAGCGCGCAAAGGTAGTTTTTTTTTTCGAAAGACCCAAAGAAAACATTGCATATTTTCGAAAAATGGTAGAGATTGTGATACGTTTAACGAACTTTAACGCCAAATGAAAAGCATATCCGCACTTTTTTTCCTATCTTTGCACCGTTTTATAGCGTTCAATTTGATAATAAATGCAAAATAACATGAGATTCATCGGCCTTCGGACTTGTATCGTTATGGCATGTCTGACCATCGCTACCGGCCTGCTGCCTTGTCATGCACAGGCGTTGCTCGAGGCTGATAGTCTGTTCGAATTTGCCATGATCACCGATATCCACATGACGTCGCCCGCTGCCGATACGCGCATAGCATACAGGAACGTCGAGACGTTTGTGGATTACTGCAACCAGACACCCAACCTCCAGTTCGCATACTTCGGTGGCGACTTCTACAATGCCTACAATACCGATCATCAGCAGGCATTGTGGTGCATGGAGCGTGCACATAACTACTTCGACCCGTTGCGTCTTCCGTTCTATACCACGAAAGGAAATCACGACTGTAACGGCAAATGTCGTACGGCCGATCGCAAGCCCGACAATTCGCAGATTATTCCGGATCGTGAATACTACTCGATCTGGAGTCCGTTGAGCCGCAACAATCCCTTGTATAATCCCGAGGGAATTGTCATCAACCCGAATGAGCCGGAAGGTAACTATTACTACCGCGACTTCGAGAAGCATCGTATCCGCATGATCCTGCTGAACGACTATCACTTCGATTCGCTCGAGATGCATGGCTATCGTGGTGAGCAGCTGAAGTGGCTGTGCGAAAAGGCCCTTGATCTGAGCGCCAAACCGGACCGGCAGGAATGGGGCGTGGTGCTGTTCGGTCATCATCTGGTGGGCAAAGCTGAGCGATACGCCGTGATTCGTGTGCTGCAGGCTTTCCAGCAGGGTTATGACATCGTAGAGAACGACATGGGCGTCTACATGAAAGGAAACTTCAAGCAGCAGGGTCCTATGCAGCTGATCGGCTTCTTCCATGGTCATGTACATGCCGATATCTATTCGAATCTGCCTGGTTTCAACATCATCGGTGTGACACGCGGTTTTGCTACCGATGGCGAAATCGACACGAAGGATGAGCTCTGTTTCGACCACTTCGTCATCAACACCAAGGCCAAGACCATCTACGAACATCGTACCGGCCATGGCCAGGATCGTCTGTTCCGTTACGATCAGGCTTGCCGAGTGTCTCCGATTCCGGTTTTCGAGGGTGCTGAAGGCTTTGCTCATTTCATTACGGGCGGTAACGAAGGTCGTGTTCTGACGGTCAAGAGCCTGAAGGACGATGGTCGTCCCGGTACGCTGCGTTGGGCCGTCGAACAGGAAGGCGCCCGTATCATCCGCTTTGCTACAGGTGGAGAAATCAAGCTGAACCGTCCGCTGCTGATCCGCAACGATAGCCTTACGATCGAGGGCCAGTCTGCTCCCCGACAGAAGGAGGTGCTGTTGACCGGACATCCGGTAATACTGGAAGCCAGCGAGGTAGTGATGCGCTATCTGACCATCCGCCCAGGCGAGGGCGGCGAAATGCTTCAGGCCAGTGAAGGTCTGTGTGGCGGACTCCTTGTCGGCCGTGAAGACCGTAAGCAGCACAACATCATCCTCGACCACCTGACCGTCAGCGATGCGCGAGGCGATGTGTTCAGCTGTGCACGCTGTAGTGATATAACGGTACAGTTCTGCCGTTTCGAACGTTCGCTAACCAATCATGGCGTCCTGTTTGGAGGGTTCAAGAGCTCGTACCTGAACAATTATCTGAAGGACCTGCATACACATAGTCCGTTGTTCCCATCGACGGATGGCGATCAGAAATGGGTCGATCTGCAGGAGAACGTCATCGAGAACTGGGGATACGATGCCTGTTCAGGCGGAGGACATCACGGTATGATCAACCTGACGTACAACTTCTTCGAGCCAGGGCCACAAAGCGAGCGTCGAATCCTGCTCGACGTGCATCCCGATGGCACAGGACGTTATTACCTCGAGAATAACCGTTTCGATGGCGAAACGCGCGACTGGACCTATGTGCAGGATCGTTCGGGCGTGCCTTACCTCGTGTCGCGCGAAGACTCTGCAGCATGGCTGGCCTTGCCTCCGATACAGCGTCCGGTAGAGGGCCGATTCGATGATTCGTGCCTCAGCATTGCCATGTTCCCCAACGAGCCGCTCAGCATTATGCGTACCATCGAAAAGATCCCAGGTATGGTCAAGGCTGAAGCTGGTAATACCCCTATTCGAACTAAATGAATATGCAACTCAATATATTGAAACTGTTTCTGTCAGCATTGACAATGGTTCTGCTGATGGCATGCTCGGCCAATACCGATAGAAACGAGGAAGAGGCTGGCGAGGAGGGCCGTGTCATTGCCGAGGCTTCGGCCAGTAACGCTCCGGATGCTGACGCACGTCTGATTCAGAGCGAGCCGGTCTTTACCGGTCTGTTGCTCGATGCGGATGGCGACGTCAATCATTCTGCTCGTCGCCTGCTGACCAAGGCCGATGAGGTATTGACCTATCATTACCAGCGCGTAGCTTGTCCGTCCGATACCTGTCGCCAGGAATTCGTAACCTATTCGGCCGTTGAGTACCCTAAGGATTCCCTGCTGCAGAGCTGGATGGCAGATGTTCTGGCCGGATTCTACTACGATGCTACCCGCCAGATTGATATCCTGGTCAATGGCGAGCAGACCGAGGACAATGGTGAGGGTGAGATGGTACTGCGTAACGTAGGCTGTCGTCCCTATGAAGGCGTGTTGGGCGATGATGGTCGCTCGTTGTTCGACTATTACCAGGCTCGTGTTTGGGTTCTGGGCAAGCATCGTGACGAGCAACATGGTCCTGCCGGACGTTATGGCTGTATCATCTATCGTTGCTGGCAGTCGGCCGACTATGTTTCGTACCTTGTCGCCTATTCGACCGACGAGCCGCAATGGCCTGTTCATTACGTCTGTACGTTCGACCGTCGTGATGGAAAGCTGCTCGATATGACCGACATCATCCGTCCGGAGTACGAAGCCGAGTTCGCTGATCTGGTGGCCGATGCTGCCCGCGATCGCCATTATTCCTTGATGCGTAGCCGTAACAACGAGATCGCTATCGAGGAAGGTCCTTGCGACTATGCTTCGCAGCTCGATATTAAGGCTATTGGATTCACGGCCGACGGTCTGGCCATCAGCACCGGTGCGTTGGCTTTCGACCAGTGGGTATCGACCACTCATATCCTGATTATTCCTTATTCGAAGGTTCGTCATCTGATGCACGACGATCTTAGCCGCTGATTTTCGACCAGTATTATCGTTTATGGAGGAATTCCTGAAGACCGTGGCCCGTCATTATCTGGCCAAAGCAGCAAAGCAGGCAGCCGAAACGGGCGAGCCTGCTACAATGCCTTTGTCGCGTTATCTGTTCTGCTTCCCTAATCGACGTAGCGGCCTCTTCTTTGCCCGTTATCTGCAGGATGTACACAACGGAGGCCCGATGCCGGAAGATTGTACCACGCGTCGCCCTTGCTGTGTGCCGCCCATGACGACCATCAGCGAGCTGTTCGGGCAGTTCAGCCAGCGTCATGTGCTGGACCGTACGGCGTTACTGTTCCGCCTGTTTACGATTTACGACCGTTGCAGCCGTCGACGCGAGCGCGAGACGTTCGATCAGTTCGTCTTCTGGGGCGATATGCTCCTGTCTGACTTCGACGATGTGGATCGTTATCTGGTCGATGCCGACAAGCTGTTTGCCAATGTGCGCGACCTGAAGGAGATCGATGCACGTTTTGCAGGCCTGACGCCTGAACAGATTGCCGTGATTCGTAGTTTCTGGAAGAGTTATCGACCGGACGTGGAGTATCCTGAAGGAGATAAGCACGAGGTGTTCAGCCAGACATGGGCTATCCTTTCGCAGTTGTATCACGAGTTCCGTCAGTCGCTGTCGGACAACAACGAGGCGTATGGAGGCATGCTCGAACGTGAGGTTGTCGAGGAAATCAGTAGGCAGGATGCGGATCAGCGTTTTGCGTCTTTCCCTTATCAGAAGGTCGTCTTTGTGGGATTGACAGCCATCAGCGAAGTCGATCGTCGTCTGATGTCGATGCTTCGTCTGAACGGAATGGCAGAATTCTGCTGGGATTATGCCGATCCTCGTCTGCAACCTAAGAATTCGTTGGCTACATCGGCTGCTTACTTCTCGCAGAGCAATCTGCAGGACTTCGGCAACGAACTCTCGCCCGAAGAACTCCAGGTCGGTCTCGTAGCCGAGAAGGATCGTGACGTGACGCTATTTTCGGTTTCGTCGGGTGTAGGGCAGACGCGTAAGGCGCAGGAGATATTGCTGCAGTGGAAGGCCGCCGACGTCGCTTCGTTCGACCCTTTCCGTACGGCCGTTGTCCTGCCGGACGAGAAGTTGCTGCTGCCCATGTTGTATGCTGTTCCAAGCAGCTTCGAGCACTTCAATGTTACGATGGGCTACAACCTCAAGAACACGCCCATTGCAGCCTTTGTATCCAAGCTGGCCGACTTGCAGCAGTCGTACAACAGCGAGAAGCAGACCTTCTATTTCCGTCAGGTTCTGCCGCTGCTCTCACATGCCTTTACGTTGTCGTTGGCCGAAAAGGCTGCACGCAGCCTTTCGCAACGTATCAACAAAGAGAATAAGAATCAGGTATCAGTCGACGAATTCGCCAATGACAAGTTCCTCAGTCGTTTGTTCCACCCGGTTTCGACCGCCGAAGAGACGATTGAATATCTGACCGACATTCTGCAGACGCTGATGACCCATACGTCGGATGACGTCGATTACGAGCTGCTGTATCATTACCATAAGACGCTGTCGGGCCTGGCCAAGGAAGTGCGGAGCAACGCCATCAGTTTTACGACGCGCACCTTCTTCCTGTTGCTCGAAAAACTTGTTGCCGGCGTCAGCGTGCCGTTCCAGGGCGAACCGCTCAAGGGTCTGCAGATTATGGGTGTGCTCGAGACGCGAGCCCTCGATTTCGACAATGTCATCATCCTGTCGATGAACGAAGGCGTCTTCCCGGCCAAACCTTCGCAGAACACCTTTGTACCTATGTCGCTGCGCGATGCTTTTGGTATGCCTACGCAGCGTCATCGCGATTCGGTGTTCGCCTATCACTTCTATCGTCTCATAGGCCGTGCCAAGCGTCTGGCCATGATCTACGACAGCCGTACGGAAGGCATGCAGACAGGCGAGGAGAGCCGTTACGTCAAGCAGCTGCGTTATCTGATGGGGCATCCCGACCTCGACGCGCAGACTGTGGTCGACGAGATTGGCGTTGTCAACGAGACGAATATCGTGGTGAACAAGACTCCTGAAGTCCTCGAGCTGTTGCGCCAGTGTCTTGGACCACAGGCAAAGCGACCTATCTCGGCTTCGGTCCTCAAGAAGTACATCAGCTGTCCGCTTCGTTTCTACTTAGGCTTTGTCCGAAGGCTGCATGAAGACGACGATGTGACCGAAGGTATCGATTCGCGGCTCTTCGGCGATATCCTGCACGATGCCGTACACAACCTGTATAAGGGGAACGAAGGCCAGGAGATTCAGGCATCGATGTTGGATCGCTACATCAAGAACCCTGAAGGCAAGATCACACAATGCGTCAACCAAGCCTTCAAGAAGCATTGTCATGTCGATACGCCCACAGGCTACAATCAGCTGATAGCTGGTCTTATCGTCGATTATATCGTCGAGATATTGCGTCACGATCGTAAGCATTGTCCTTTTGTCTACCTGGCAGGCGAGATTCGTCAGACTTACCTGTACGATGCCGGTAATGGGCTTCAGGTCAGCCTGATGTGCGTATACGATCGTCTCGACATGCCGCTGGCGGGTCATGGCACTCTTCGCGTTGTCGATTACAAGACCGGCAACTCGGGCAAGGGTTCCAAACTCGTTTTCCCCGATGTCGACGACCTGTTTAGATCCGAGGGACGTGGTTCGTCCGAAGCATTCCAGGTCATGATGTACTGTCTGATGCTCGGTCAGCAGTCTGCCGGACAATTGGCTGAATGTCATCTGACCACCGTCCCCGAGCATGTGTCGCCACATCTCTATTACGTGCGCGATTTCAGTTCGAATCCCTCCGTGCGTACTTCGCTTGTGGCAGGTACGGCCAAGAATGGTCAGGAGATTCTTGACTTCGCTCCCTACCGGCAAGATTTCAATCAGAAGCTATCGGCTCTCCTTACCGAGATTTTTAACCCTGATATTCCTTTTGCCCAGTGTAAGGAAGACAGTCGTGAGTGTACGTACTGTCCTTTCGCAACACTATGCAACCGAAATAAATAATACGTCTACCCCAACAATATGTCCAAACAGATCATCCCTGAACAGGAGCTCATCGAGCAACTCAAGGACCCGGCTCGCCGACGCGATGCATTCAGTCGTGTCATCCATCTGTACCAGGAGCAAGTGTATTGGCAGATCCGAAAACTCGTGATCGACCACGAGGATTCGAGCGATGTACTGCAGAACACGTTACTCAAGGCATGGCAAGCATTGGATAACTTCCGTGGCGATTGCAAGCTGTCGACATGGCTATATACGATTGCCCATAACGAATCTATTTCATTCCTGACCAAGCGTCAGGCCGAACAGGATCTCACCATCGACGATGCTGACGGATATGTCATGGATTCGCAGGAGGCCGATCAGTACTTCGATGGCGACGAGGCTCAGCGCCTGCTGCTCGAGGCTATTGCCAAACTGCCAGCCAAGCAGCGCGAGGTCTTCAACCTCCGTTACTTCGACGAGCTTCCTTACGAAGATATCTCGCGCATCACCGGTACATCGGTAGGAGCTTTGAAGGCCAGCTATCATTTTGCAGTTGAGAAAATATCGGCACATTTCAAAAAAAATGAAATTTAGTTTAAACTATATTTGCATTCATTAGTCCAAAAGGCATAAAAACAAAAGCTCACATATGAAAGACGATATTAAACTCACCTCTTTGCTGGACCCTCAGCTGCCCTCGCAGCTTAAGGATGCACGTCGCAACAACGCCGGCATGACGGTGCCAACAGACTTCTTCGCGCAGTTCGAGCGTAAGATGAACGCTGTGATCGATGCGGATGTGGCAGCCAAGCAGGCTTCTGAGCCTCAGCCCGCGCTTCGTCCTCAGACTACGGTCTTCAGTTGGCGTAAGTGGGTGTCGGTAGCCGCAGCTGTTGTCCTCATCGTAGGCGTCAGCATTGCGCTCCGTTCGCAGCAATCTGGTCTCAATCCTGCTGACGATCCGTTGCTCAACAACGTAATGGCTCAGACGGTCGAAGCTGCCGAGGCCGAGCCCGAGACAATCGAATTGCCAGAACAGGTAGCTGATGAGCTGATGGCTTGCGCCAGCGATTATGATGTTTTCGATTTATATTTCGATATATGAAAAAATTTCTCTATATCCTCATCCTCTCTCTCATCGTCCCTGTATCGCTCAGCGCACAGCCGGATGCACGTCGCCGTAATGGCAATGAAGCATCGAGTAACCCGCGCGCTGATTTCGAACAGTTCATGCAGGTGAAATGCGACTTCGTGGTAAGCGAACTTGGACTCACGGCTCAGGATAGTGTGCGTTTCGTGCCAGTCTATCGCGAATTACAGCAGCAGAAGACCCAGCTGTTCCGTAAATACGGAGGTGGCCGTCGAGTCCGCCATCAGCTGGAGCGAGGAGAGCAGGTGCCCGATACCACGCTGTTGCGCGTTGTCAACAATCAGGCGCGCCTGCAGGCCGAAGATGCACAGCTCGAGTTTCAGTACATCGAACGTCTGGCCAAGGTGCTCACGCCAATGCAGCTCTACAAGCTTCAGCAGGCAGAACAAAAGTTCAAGACCGATATGATGAAACGTGGCAAACCTGCAAGAAAATAGCCCAAAAAGTTGTTCTTCAACATAAAATCACAAAAAAATGGCTCCCCAATTTGGAGGAGTCATTTTTTATTTGTATATTTGCCCCCACAATTAGCAACTATCTTTCATCATCGTTACACATTTTAAATATTAATTCTTATGATTCTTGATTCCCTCGAGAACAGTGTCCATTACGAGTCACTCAACCCTTATTTCAAGCAGGCCTTCGATTACGTCAAGAACACAGACTGGAGCAAGGTCGAAGCCGGCAAGATCCTGTTGGACGACAAGAACTGCTTCATCAATGTCATCGATCAAGCCGGAAAGACACCCGATGCTGCCAAGTACGAGACCCATAATCTCTACCTTGATATTCAGATTCCTCTCGACGGAACCGAAGTGATGGGTTTCATCCCTACATGCGAACTGAAGCAGCCCGATGCTCCTTATAATCCCGAGAAGGATATCACCAAGTATAGCGACAAGGGCGGTAGCCTCGTTACCGTCATGCCTCGTCATTTCGCCATCTTCTGGCCATGGGACGGTCATCAGCCATGCATCGGCGAGGGCAACTGGCGTAAGCTCGTTATCAAGATTAAGCTCTAACAACAAGCAATCTCTATGAAGAACAACAAAAAAATGACGATTGGCGCCACCAGCAAGTCGGTCAGCGAAATCGCCTATACCCACGACCCCGAGATCATCAACAAGTGGATGAATCTGTTGCGTCCTGATTCGCTGCGAATCCTGCGCGACAATGATTATCTGCGTCCTTACTCGGCTGCCATCATGGGCCGTTTCAAGCATGCAGCATGGAAGCTGCACGAGATTACCCAGGGCTCGGGTACGATCTCTGATCTGGCTACCGGTTATCTGCACTATGGTCTCCATAAGCAGAAGGATGGAACCTGGATGTTCCGCGAATGGGCTCCGAATGCTACGGCCATGTACATCATTGGCGAGATGAACGACTGGAAGGAACTGCCCGAATATGCCTGTCGTCGCAACGGCAACGAATGGGAGATTCAGCTGCCCGCCGATGCCATCAAGCACGAACAGCTCTACAAGCTCTCTATCCACTGGGAAGGCGGTCAGGGCGAACGTATTCCGTCGTATGCACGTCGTGTGGTTCAGGATGTGAAGACCAAGATCTTCTCGGCTCAGGTTTGGGCACCGGCCCGACCTTACCGTTTCAAGAACAAGATGTTCAAGCCACAGGTCTCACCGTTGCTTATCTACGAATGCCACATCGGCATGGCCACCAGCGAGGAGAAGGTAGGCTCGTACGACGAGTTCCGTGTCAATGTGCTGCCTCGTGTAGCTCGTCTGGGTTATACTGCCATCCAGATTATGGCTATCCAGGAGCATCCATACTACGGCTCGTTCGGCTATCATGTCAGCAACTTCTTTGCGGCTTCGAGTCGCTTCGGTACGCCTGACGATCTGAAGCATCTGATCGATGATGCTCACCGTCTGGGTCTGGCCGTCATCATGGACCTTGTCCATAGCCATGCCGTGAAGAACGAGGTCGAAGGTCTGGGCAACTTTTGTGGCGATCCTTGCCAGTACTTCCATGGCGGAGGTCGTCGTGAGCATCCACAGTGGGATAGTCTCTGCTTCGACTACGCTCGTCCTGAGGTAATGCACTTCCTGCTCTCCAACTGTAAGTTCTGGCTCGACGAGTATCAGTTCGACGGATTCCGCTTCGATGGCGTAGGTTCGATGCTCTATCTCGATCATCAGGGTGGCAGCGGCAACCTCGATGATTACTTCAGCCCGAATGCCGACGGCGATGCCATCACGTACGTCACGTTGGCCAATAAGCTGATTCACGAGTTCAAGCCAACAGCCATCACCATTGGCGAGGAGGTCAGCGGTATGCCTGGTCTGGCCGTTCCGTTCGAGTCTGGCGGTATTGGCTTCGATTATCGTCTGCAGATGAACGTGCCTGATTTCTGGATCAAGACTCTGAAGGAGACTCGCGACGAGGATTGGAACACTACCGACATCAAGTGGCAGCTCTGCGAGGCCGGCAAGCTCATCAATTCGCCTGGTGGCAAGACGATTACCTACGTCGAGAGTCACGATCAGGCGCTGGTAGGCGATAAGACCATCATCTTCCGTCTGGTCGATAGCGACATGTACTGGCACTTCAAGATCGGCGACGAGAACCTTACCGTCCATCGTGGTATTGCCCTGCACAAGATGATTCGCCTCATCACGCTGGCAACGCTGAATGGTGGCTACCTGAACTTCATGGGCAACGAGTTCGGTCATCCCGAGTGGATTGACTTCCCACGCGAAGGAAATGGCTGGTCGCACAAGTATGCCCGCCGTCAATGGGAGCTGGTCGATAACGAGGAGCTCAACTTCAAGTATCTCAACCGTTGGGATAAGGCCGAGAACGAGCTGATTCAGTCCGTGCTCAGATTCAACGAGGCTCCGTTTGTCGAGATCATGGACAACCGTGGCGACAAGGTGCTGGCATTCGAGCGTCGTCGTCTGCTCTTTGTCTTCAACTTCGATGGTGAGCGCAGCTATACCGACTACGGCTTGCTGGTCAAGAAGGGTGAATACTCGCTCGTGCTGAACAGCGATGACCCACAGTTCGGCGGTTTTGGCAACGTCCAGGGTACCGAGTACCACACCATCGAGGATCCGGCCTACGATGCCGATGGCAAGGGCTGGCTCAAGCTCTACATCCCGGCACGTACCGTTCTGGTGCTGAAGCGTAATATCGCAAGCAAGTAAGACTCAGCTCACAATAAATTATCAGGAGTTATTAGCAACGAAGCATTAAAGCTCGCTAACTAATAACTCCTGATTTTTTGTGGGGTAGTTATTCGTATTTCCTAATCTCCTACGTCAACGGCACATCCCAGACACAATGATAGTCAAGCTCGGAGGGACGCGTAGCTATCTGGCGCGCAGGAATGCCCGCTACGACGGCAAATGGCTCGACGTCGCGTGTCACTACAGCTCCGGCACAGACTACGGCACCACGGCCGATTGTCACGCCTTGGAGTACGGTGGCATTTACCCCGATCCAGGCATAGTCTTCGATCACAATCGGCTTGAACACACCCTGGAAGTGGGGCGAACGGTAGTCGTGGCTGCCCGTCATCAGGTTGACGCGATGCGAGACGGATACATTGTCGCCGATACTGATCGTGCCACGTCCGTCCAGCAGGCATTGGGTATTGATGTGCGAATGTTGTCCGATGCGGATAAGGTTTGGATTGATCATCTGGCAACGCTTCATGACGAAGCTCCCGGTTCCGATCTTCATACCCAGACGGCGCAGATAGAAGCGGCGCCACGACCAGAACGGTATGTGTGGCAATACGTCGTTGACCATATATTCTATGACGAAGCTACGCGTATATTTGTACAGCGCCGAGTCCTTCAGCGCAATATAGCAGGCATCCTTGGCCCATCTGAGCATCGCCTTGTGTCGTGGGCAGGGCGTGCGACGGTCTGCTTGGTTTTGTGCTTCGGCCTGCTCCGGTCGCTCGGTCACGATGCGGTAATTGTAGCGCAGGTTGCGGTAGGGCCGGTTGCTGAGGCCATCGGCCAGATAGCGTTCGACGAAGGTGTCGACCATCTGGAATTTGTACCCCATGAGCCACAGCTTGTGCAGCAGATGCCAGTCTAGGGCATACCCATAGCGCGATTGCTTGGACAGGTCGAACAGATGCGCCTGATGGACGCTGGTTCGTACCAGTGCCGACCCATGGCGGAACGTCGGAGCATAGCGTAGCAGCGAGATGTCGGGCAGGGCGTAGACTTCGCGGTCCCATTCCGGGTTGACCTCGATACTATGTCCGAAGACGACGTCTGCATCCTCGTCGGCCAGCGCCAGCGCATCGGCCAGCGCCGTAGGCGAGCAATAGAGGTCGCCGCTGTTCAGTATGCTTACGTATTGTCCTGTGGCCAGGGCAATGGCCTTGTTCATGGCGTCGTACATGCCGTGGTCCGGTTCGGAACGGAAGCAGACCTTGGGGTGCGATTCGCTGTCGGGCGACGCCGTTATAGCCGCCAGCTCCTCGCGAATGGCGTCCGCTGTTCCATCGGTCGAGGCGCCATCCATCACGATCAGTTCCACCTCGACGCCCTGCTGTTCGAGGGCCGATCGAAGTGTAGTCCGTATATGCTGTACGTCGTTGCGTACGGCTGTGATGATCGTGACGCGCGTCATGAGGGCTGGATAGGGTAGGAGTAGGTTGTTTTATTCCAGTTCGAGCAACTGCTTGATGAGTGGCAGCAGGTCGCGCTTCACCATCGAGTCTGTCAACGAGTGTTCGCCCTCAATCACGCGGAAGTGCGCGTTGCCGTAGGCCTTCACGAAGTCCTTCTGGTGGTTAACGGTCGGGTCGTCCTTGCCGAATACTCCCCATACCAGTTCGCGTTCTTCGGCGGTGATATTCTGTAGCGACAGGTGCTGTTCGATGTCGCGGAACTCGGCTATCATCTGCTTGTCCACCTTGAATTGTGTGGCGCCGTCCTGTCGTGGATTCTGGAACTTCACGTTCTTGCCCAGGTGCTTGAACGTAAGCAGTCGCGACATGCTGAACGAGGGATTGACGCAGATGCGGCGATAGCCCTTCTGCAGCTCGGTATACATGCCGCCCATCGATGTGCCGATAATCAGGTCCGGCTGCTCTTCGGCTACCACGCGGGCAATCAGCTTTATGGCCTCGGCAGGCGAGGTAGGGATGTCGGGCGATACCACGGTCACACCGTAGTCGGCGAAAAGGTGGTTGCGCAGATTCGTGGCCGTACCGGTCGAACCCGCCGACGAGAAGCCATGGAGATAGAGTATTTTTTTCATGTTTTAACACTTTGACGTTGCAAAGTTATATAATAACTAGGATTTTAGCAAGAGTTTCGGACAAAAACTTTGGTAGGATGGCGGTTTTTGTATAAATTTGCAGCGAAAATATGGCATTTTGCCAATTGTAATTAGTCCAATTTATGCGTATCATTGATTTCTCGAAGACGAACACTATTGTGAACAAGTACATCGCCGAGTTGCGCGATGTCAACGTACAGACCGACCGTATGCGCTTCCGCCGTAACGTTGAACGTATCGGCGAAGTGATGGCTTACGAAATCAGCAAGGAGCTGAACTATGCCGTCGAGGACGTCACTTCTCCGCTGGGTATTGCCGAGGTGTCGTTGCCACAGGATACCATCGTGGCTGCTACGATTCTCCGTGCAGGTCTGCCGCTCCATCAGGGCGTGCTCAATGTGTTCGACGACGCCGAGAACGCTTTCGTCAGCGCCTACCGTCGTTACGACCAGGCTACCGACTATGCCTTCGACATCTCGGTCGAGTACATTTCTGCTCCTAACATCGACGACAAGGTACTCATCATCTGCGACCCGATGCTTGCCACCGGTTCGTCCATGCAGCTGGCCTACGAGGCCCTGCTGGCCAAAGGCGAGCCCAAGCGTCTGTTCGTATGTTCGGTAATTGCCAGCCGCGAGGCCCTCGATTACCTCAACGAGAATCTGCCCGAAGATGCCGTATTGTTCGTCGCTGCTGTCGACGAGCGTGTCGACATCCATAAGTTCATCGTGCCCGGTCTGGGCGATGCCGGCGATCTTGCCTTTGGCAGCAAGAACTGATCTCTCTCCCTTCCGCAAACAAGAAAAGTGTTATTTATAGGTATTTATTATTCCGACGAAAATGAGAAGTATTACTCGTTTTATTGATTTCAAGCCGAAGTTCTTCAGCTGTCTGAAGAATTACGACAAGCAGAAGTTCAGCCAGGACGCGCTGGCTGGCCTGATTACAGGTATCGTGGCCTTGCCATTGGCTATTGCCTTTGGTATTGCTTCGGGTGTGTCGCCTCAGGAGGGTATCATCACCGCCATCGTGGCTGGTTTCATCATCTCGCTGTTAGGTGGTTCGAAGGTACAGATCGGTGGTCCTACCGGTGCCTTCATTGTCATCATCTACGGCATCGTCACCAATCCTGCCTATGGCGTCAAGGGTCTGATGATTGCCACTATCCTGGCGGGCGTCTTATTGGTGCTGATGGGTGTGTTCAAGCTGGGTACGGTCATCAAGTTCATTCCTTACCCTATCATCATCGGCTTCACGGCCGGTATTGCTGTCACGATCTTCACTACCCAGATGGGCGACGTCTTCGGTCTCAAGCAGATGGCTGTCGACCCCGTTACCGGCGATTTCATCATCGACCAGGAGACGGGTGCTGCCCTGATGGCTCCGCTCAAGACTCCGGGCGACTTCATCGGCAAGTGGATCTGCTACTTCGAGCATATCGATTCGTTCAACCTCTGGAACTTTGTCGTTGCCATTGCATCGCTCCTTATCATCATCTATAGCCCTAAGGCCGTAGCCAAGGTCAAGGGCCTGAACAAGATTCCTGGTTCGCTCTACGCCATCATCATCATGACCCTGGTCGTATTGGCCATGAAGAACTGGGGTGGCATTCAGGGCATCGATACCATCGGCGACCGTTACGTCATCGAGGCCAAGCTGCCTCAGATGGTCGTCCCTTCGATCAGCTATGACATGGTACGCAACCTGATGCCTATCGCCTTTACCATCGCCATCCTGGGCGCTATCGAGTCGCTGCTTTCGGCTGCTGTGGCCGACGGTGTGATCGGCGACCGTCACAACTCGAATACCGAGCTCATCGGCCAGGGTGTTGCCAACATCCTTTGCCCGATGTTCGGCGGCATTCCTGCTACGGGTGCCATCGCCCGTACCATGACCAACATCAACAACGGCGGTCGTACTCCTGTGGCCGGCATCATCCACGCCCTCGTGCTGCTGCTGATTCTGTTGGTGCTGATGCCATTGGCCAACTACATCCCTATGGCCTGTCTGGCCGGCGTGCTGGTCATCGTTTCGTACAACATGTCGGGCTGGCGTACCTGCCGTGCGCTGCTGCGTAACCAGAAGTCCGACGTCTCGGTGCTCGTCCTGACCTTCCTGCTTACCGTCATCTTCGACCTCACCATTGCCATCGAGTTCGGCCTTATCCTTGCCGCTCTGCTGCTGTTCCGTCGTCTGGCCGCAACCAGCCACGTCTCGCTGATGCATGGCGAGGTACACGTCGAGGACGATACCGATATGGCTACGGGTAATCTCGAGATCGACCACCTCCACATTCCTGATGGCGTACAGGTCTACGAGATCGATGGCCCGTTCTTCTTTGGTATTGCCAATAAGTTCGACGAACTGGCAGCCACCTCGACCTTCGTCAACGAGATGAAGCCCGAGGTACGTATCATCCGTATGCGTAAGGTTCCGTTTGTCGATGCTACCGGTCTGCACAACCTCGAGATCTTCGTCCAGAAGAGCCACGAGGATCAGATGCACGTCATCCTCTCGGGTGTCCGTCCCGAGGTAATGCGCGTGCTGAAGCGCACCACGCTCTACAAGGAGGTAGGCGAGGAGAACATCTACGACAACATCAATTCGGCACTTGCCCGTGCTCGCGAGGTGGTCGAGGATCCTCGTACCCACCACATCAAGCATCGCAAGTAATCGCTTTATCCATTTCTCCCTAAATCCAATCGTCTGAATGCTCTACATCGATGAAATCAAAGGCCTGCGGGCGCTGAAGGACTTCGTACAGTTCCAGATCGAGATGTACAAAGGCGTCGATGCCTATGTACCCCCGATGGTGGATATGGAGGTCGACCTGCTCAATCCTCAGAAGAATCCTGCATTCGAGTTCTGCGAGGCCGTCTTCTTCGTGGTGCGTTCAGACGATTCGCGTGCCCGTCTGTCGCCTTACAACGGCTACATCGGACGTGTGGCCGGCATCATCAACCATAGTTCCAACCGCATCACGGGGCGTAAGGTGTGTCGTTTCTGCTATTGCGACTTTATCGACGACCTCGAAGTCAGCCGTCTCTTGCTCGATCGTGTTGCCGAATGGGGCCGCAGCAAGGGTATGGACGAACTCGAGGGACCCCTGGGCCTTACCGACCTCGACTACGAGGGTTGCCTGATCGACGGTTTCGACCAGCTGGCTACGATGGTCGAGCTCTATAACCATCCGTACTATCCACGCCACTTCGAGGCCTATGGCATGAAGCCCAGCGCCTATTGGGACGGTTTTCGTATCCGCGTGCCGCAACAGGCCTATAGCGAGCGCCATTGGCGTGTGGCTGAGATTGCCCGCCAGCGTTATGGGCTCAAGGTGGTGCGCTTCACCAGCGTCAAGATGCTGACGCAGCAGTATGGACGTCGTATCTTCGAGCTCTACAACTCGGCCTATGCGCCTATCTATGGCTTTTCGCCCATTACCGACCGGCAGATCGACTACTACATCAACCTCTACCTCAAGCAGCTGCGCCTCGACCTGATTCGTGTCGTAACCGACAGCGACGACAACCTGCTGGCCTTTGGCTTCTGCACGCCTTCGCTCAGCCGTGCGCAGCAGAAGGCCCGTGGCCACATGTTCCCGTTGGGATGGTTCCATCTGGCCCGCGCCGTCTATCTTACCAACAATTCGCGTCTGGGTCGTCTGCTCAAGGGCGGTACCGATACCGTCGACCTGATGCTCATCGCCGTACGTCCTGACATGCAGGGCAAGGGCGTCAACGCCTTACTCTTTACCGAGCTGATCCCTCAGTTCGTCCAGAACGGATACCAGTGGGTCGAGACCAACAATGAGCTCGAGACCAACCACAAGGTCCAGAACCTCTGGTCCGACTTCAATCCAGTACGCCACAAGCGGCGCTGTACGTTCGCTAAGGGAATTTAGGGAATTACATCATATGCAACCCGGCCTTGATCAACGCCTGGACGCTCATCGACGGATCTTTCGACAGCAGCTGAGCCACAGCCTTCTGTGCATTGGCCTGAGCGTATCCTAAGGCCATCAGGGCCTGGATAGCCTCGTCGCCGTTGGCGTTGCTGGCCACCAGTACGCTGTTCTGAGCCGTAGCCGCCGTAATACCCAGGGTGCCTACCTTGTCGCGCAGGTCCACGATGATGCGTTGTGCCGTCTTGGTTCCGATTCCCTTCACGTTCCTCAGCTGGCGGTCGTTGCCGCTGCTCACCACGGCCACCAGTTCGTCGGGCGAGAGGCTCGACAGGATGCAGCGGGCCGTATTGGGGCCTACGCCGTTGACCGTAATCAGCTGTTCGAAGAGGGCACGTTCCTGACGCGATGCGAAGCCGAACAGCAGGTGAGCATCCTCGCGTATCGATTCGCTGACGTATACTTTCTGTATCTGTCCTTTCTTCAGGTGGTCGTATGTGTAGACCGAGATGGCACAGGCGTATCCCACGCCGCCACATTCCACGATGGCTGTCGTCGGATCGAGTTCGGTGATTTCGCCTTTCAGATATTCTATCATTTTGTTTTCTATTTGTATTATAGTGTACGGCAAGGCCATTTTGCCGTAAAAACGCTGCAAAGATAATACATCTTGTGATAAAAACAAAAATATCGCGTCAAAAATCGTTATTTTTGCCCGTTTTTCTTCCGTATTTGGTAATTATTTATTATCTTTGCACCCCGAAACAATTACTAACAGTCTGCAATAATGCGAACATTCAAATCTTTGGCGTCGTTACTTCTGATCGCTTTGGCATTGGGCCAGAATCCCGAAAGTGCTGAGGCACAGTCGAACGCACAGAGGCCCGAAACCCTTTATTATTACAATAATGTATATCTGATCTATTCCTATCCACTCGATCAGAATGCTACCCTCTACAACCGCATCAAGAAGAAGCACAAGCTGCAGTCGGTCGATGGAGTGTCGCGTGGCTATGTGGGCAACTGGATCATCAAGGACGACCAGATCTACCTGACCAATCTTGAGCTCTATTACGGCAAGATCTATAACGTCAAGCATACCTACCTTTCGCCCTATACCCGCCACAGCATCATCGAGCATTGCATCCTGCCTGCTGCCTGGGTGAATGGCGATTACGAGGCCATCGACCAGACCACGCGCGAGAAAGGCGTCTTTACCTTCCAGGATGGTAAGCTTGTCAGCTCGACGTTCAAGGCCGGTCTCTGCATCTACAAGGGTTGGTCATCCGAGAAGACGCAGGACGAGCTCGAATACTTCCTTCATGCCAAGTATCCCGAGGTTTCGGGCAACCTGCAGTTCGTAGCCGATTACAGCAACTTCGTGGGCCAGACGCCTACCAGTGTCGACCTCGACATCAAGAGCATCTCGCCCAGCCTGAGCAACTCGTCCGTCCTCTCAAGTATCCAGAACGATATTCGCGAGTTCCTCATCAAGAATGCCTGCATGCCGCTCTACGTCAGCAACGGCAACCCGCATACCTACGACAATCATCTCGAAATCAACTTCCGTGGCCAGCAGCGCACCCCTGCCGCCAAGAAGAAAAAGAAGTAACCTCTTGTTGCCAGCATGGTCGCACCAGGTTGTGTCAAGAAGACCCAGCAGCTGTTAACCCATCAGTATTACGATAATGTCCACCCTTGCTACCGCAGTCTGTAGCGAAGGTGGACATCATTTTACGTTGCCGCTTTACGCTTTGTCCGACGTTGGTCGAATAGATCGGGCCAATGTGTTTCCGGGCGGAATGGAACGACATTATCGTCCCAGATAGTCATAAACCCTTTGGGTGCCGTCGGGCAGGGCGCAGACAATGCCATGGGTCGTCTTGTGCGTATTGTGAGCGTCAACACCCACAATCGTATTCAGGCGATTCGAGCTCGGCGCATAGGTGTAACGACGCGTGTCGGTATGCCCTCCGTTCAAGCGGCTCTTCACACAGTCTACGCGGCCGTATTCATCGTACTCGTATTCGAAATCGGTGGTGTCCGCGTAGTAATCATTTACCGCCCGATTCACTACCTGCGAAGGCAGATTCCTGGAGGTAACGCCCAGTAGGCCTGCGAAGGCGAAGAACCCGAATTCGTCGAAACTTGGGCCTACAGCCTGAACAATCAGGCCGTTGCTGGGCAGATTGGTGTAGGTGAAGTCGAACGTCTCGTCGTAGCTATAGCCGGAGCCAAAGTGCCGCTCGTAGTGAGTCAGGTTGTCGTCCGTCCAGGTCAGCGTGCAACTCTCGCCTTCCTCAAGCTCGATGGCAATCAACTGGTTCTTCTCGTTGTACGTGGCGCTGCCCTGAAACTCCCGTGAGCCGAGACACGCCGTCCATGAAGTGGCGCAACCAGCCTCGTTCAGCACAATATCCTTATAGACCACTTCGGGCATGTCCTCGCTCACAACCGTCATCTGCAGCGGATCGAACTGTGCCGTGCCTTCGCTGTAGCTGCTTCGCCCCTGGAAGTGGCATACACGGCCATCCTCGTAGTCCATCTCCATAGACAGAGAAAAGTCCTCCTCTTCGCAATAATAGGTGATGGCAGCAACAGACGCCAGGCCCAGGTCAGACAATCGGGGTAAAGTCTGCGACTGCATTGTGACACCAAAGGCACACAAACTCAATAGGATAGTCCAAGCTGTTGTTCTCATTTTATGTTCAGATTTAGAATTACTTGATTTCCTTGCCGCAAAGATACACATTTCTGAGCATAGTACCAAAAGAAATGCACGAAAATCGACAGCCGAATGTATTTTTTAGCGTAATGCGGGTAAAACATCAGGATTTTTTCATTATCTCGGCATGAACTCTATGTCCTTCGATGGGTAGGAGATCAAAGGGACAGATGCTGACTACGTGGTCAACATGCCTGTCGCTCCGTCTTCTGCCTGTCCCTCCGTCTCCAGTGCCTTGTCGAACACTGCTCATCGCTCTTCATCGAATTGTATTTGCGGGTCTGCGTCTGTTTTGGTTTCAATTGCTTTAGATGAGCTTTCATCTGCCGAACGTCTTCCTTTCGAAAACGTTGATGCGGTGTGACTATCAGCACTTCTGGTACTGGCCATGTCTGATGGACTATCATCGTTTAATAGTCCGCGTGCAATAATAAGGAACCGCCGTATGCCGAACGGCACGTACGGTGGTGTGAGAGGTCGGTAAACGCGAAAGTAGGAGATAAACGCCTATGATTAGCGTTTATCTCCTACTCGATTTGTAACATTCCATGTAACATAAGACAAGATTTTGTGTCAATAGCCTATTTGGGACATGTAAAACAATGATTTGGGACATACACACGGTATTATTCTTTTGTAGCGTGCAAGAATGGCCGTATCTTTGCACCGTGAAATCACGATACGACAATCGATCGTATCAGGGCATAAAATGTGATTCACATAATTCATTTTTGGTTATAATTGAACGCAAGACATTCTGTTAACACCCGACCATGAATCTAAAATAATGAAACACACTTTCTGATCAAGAGACGGAGGCATGGCCTCCGCTCTTGTGAAAGGAATTAAGATTGGGTGAAATTAATATTTTAACTTATATATATTCATTTAACAGATTATGAAAATTAACTTCACATTTGAGAAAAAACAGATGCTTTGCACATTTTGGGCCGTGCTCGCATCCTTGCTCATGCCATTGGGTGCATGGGCACAAATAGAGCCAAATCTTGAAGATGGCTATTATCTGATCAGCAATGCTGACCAACTTCTCTGGTTCCGTGATCAGGTGAACAGTGGCAATACGACAATTAATGGTAAACTGACTGCTGATATAGATCTTACGGACATTGATTTCAAAGAAGTCGGATCGTAGCCAT
>JAZUEP010000112.1:0-102749 GCA_045640225.1 Bacteroidales bacterium
ATACTCCAATAGAAAACTATCGAGACCTGCTTCCCGACAGATGGATGCATGCAAAGTAATAGCCGCCCAGAAACCCTGGACGGCTATCTTTTTTACATCTACCTGCTAACGCGGATGGTTATACCTTTGTAACGGGGGTAGCCATATTATTTATGCTTTATTATTTAATACTTCGTGTCTTTTGACACGCCCTCTTTTTTATTGAAAGCGGGAAGCCGTCTGTTCACTCAAACCGTGCAACCATGATCGAATCGGTGCGAACCGAGTCGCGAGCCATCAGGAAGCGGTCGATAAAGGCTTCGACCTCGGGATACTGCTCTTCGGGCAGCATACAGTGAGGATGGCCGGGCACGATGCTGTAACCCATGCGGTCGGCAATGCCGAATTCCTCCCATACCTTACGGGCCGACTGGGCGCTCACCATCATCGACGAGTCGGCCAACCAGCGATAGTCCGGATTGCCCAGCAATAGCAAGGCACGCGGGCAAACCATTGCCACCAGCTCGTTGTGGTCGTAAGGCAGACGATAGACGCTGTCGCCATGGAACGTCTCGCGCAGCGACTCCATGAACCAGTGATAGTCCGTACGATCCAGATCCTCGACGCCCTCCATCGTATGCGACACACGCCAGGCCGCAGCGCCGCCACCACCCGGTTCCTGTGCGATGGTTAGGGCCACACGCTCGTCGAAGGCACCGCAGAACAGCGCCATCTTGCCGGCATACGAACAGCCCGTCACGCCGATGCGCTTCATATCGATATGCGTACGCTCCTCGCCCAGCTGCTCCAAGCCGTCAATCAGGCGGCTCAGGCCCCAGGCCCATTCGCTATACGCACCATTGTCTATCAGCTCGGGATACAGGCGCACGAAGCCATACGTCTCGCGATCGAGGTTGCCCATCCACTGGCCGTAGCCGTTCACCTGACGCTCGTGATAGTCCATCGTCACGATGTTGCGTGCCTCGAACAGCTGCTTAGGCAGGGAGTTGTGGCTCGTGCCAATCATCAGCGCGAAGGGACCCTCGGCACCATTGTCGGGGTATTTCAGTACCGACGTCAGGCGCAACGTGCTGTCGCCTACCGTCACATCCACGATCAACGTATCGCCATCCATCTGTGCCACGAGGCTCGAACCCTCCTGCCCCTTGAAGGCAGGCTTACGGCCGATCTCGTAGTGCTGAATCATGGCTGCAATCTCGGCACGACGGCGGCTCCATTGGCCGAAATTCTGTACACGGCCGCTACCGTCGGCCCATGCCAACGGATCAGGCAGTTCGCGCACTTCGGGCAACTGGTCGAAGTCGGGATACGAAGGTTCGGCAAAGCCTACGCCCGTATTCTCCACGTCGTAAACCAAAGGAATAGATTCGGGTTGTGGTGTGCTGCACGACGTCCCGATGCAGGCCGCTGTACCGATGGCCAGCAGACCGTTGATGACTGACTTAATGCGTTTCATTCAAGTGATTGTATTAGTTCCGAGTAATGTGTCCCGACGAGGCTATCCTCCGCCAACGTCACGGCAAAGATAATCCTTAATCGCATAGCCTCCAACTTTTCTGCCCTGTAACCTTCGTAAAGCTTTCGCCTATCCGCTCCTGCCCCACGTCTTGTCATGCGCAGGTTTCAATCTTCCTTCTCGTTTTGTTAAGGCAGAATGTTGGCGAAGATTCTTCCTTCTCGCTCCGAGCAAGAGCATTTCGCCAGAAAAATGCGCTTCCTCGCTCCGCGTAGCGCAGTTTATTGCGCAGATTTGCGCTACGCATTCCGCGGAGGAGCACTTCGCCAGAAAAATGCGCTTCCCCGTTCCGAGTAGCGCAGTTTATCGCGCAGATTTGCGCTACGCATTCCGCGGAGGAGCACTTCAGAAGAAAAATACGCTTCCCCGCTCCGAGCGAGAGCACTTTGCGAAAAAAATGCGCTTCCCCGTTCCGAGCAAGAGCACTTTGCGGTGAAAATGCTCCTCCCCGTTTCGAGGAAGCGTTTTTGCGAATTACAGGCTCGCTAAATGACATCCTTTTGCCGTTACATGAAACGAAAAGTCGGGAAAAGGGATCAGTTTACAATGAATTTGAGGGGGAAGCCTTACCTCCCCTCAAAGTCCTTCACAGCCTCTTCGACCGACATTGTTGCGAATTCCTGCGCACGGATGATGCGGCCAGACTTCTTGTCGGAGAGGAATACACCCAGCACAGCGCCTGTGACGGCACTCTCGGGCGCGTTAGGAGCATTAGGGCCACCCAGGTCGGTTCGGCACCATCCTGGATCGATGAGGTTGATCATCACGTCGGTTCCCTCGACCAGCGTGCCAAGATCCTTGGTCACCTTGTCCAGACCGGCCTTGCTGGCCGAATAGGCAGCCTGCTGTGGCTCCTTGTCGATGCCGCTGGTAGTGTTGACGATGCGGCCGTAACCCGCCTTCATCATGCGAGGCAGGTAGTGGTAGCAGATGATCATCGGGGCGATGATATTCACCTTCAGGCTGTCGACAAAGTCGATGGCGGGAGTGTCGAAGATCTCCGAACGATAGGTGACCTGAATACCAGCGTTGTTGAGTACGTATTCGATGTTCAGACCCTCGGCATCGATCTGCTGCAACATGGCACGCACCTCGTTTTCGTCCTCGAGGTTGGCGGCCACGGTCAGCACCTGTACGCCCTTCTGACGAGCCTTCGCGGCTATCGCATCGAGGTGAGCAATGCTACGGCTGTGGAGCACGAGGTTGCAGCCGTAATCAGCGAGCTTGTCGGCTACCAGAGCACCGATTCCACGGCTTGCTCCGGTTACCAGAGCCCATTTTCCATTGATTGTTTCCATAATTCTGAGATTTGTTGTTTATAAGTGAAAGACTAGAAAGGATAGCCGACAGCGAGATTCCAACCAAGGTTCTTGAGGAGGGCGTGACGGCAGTTGAAGTAATGAGAGTCGGAGGCGTCAGGCTCGTGGAGCGGGACACCGATGTCGAGACGAAGGACGAGCATGCCGAGGTCGAGACGAAAGCCGAGACCCGTGTCGAGAGCCAGCTGACGGAGGAACGAGGAATCGATGGTAGACGAACCCGCAGCGAGGAAATCAGAGCCCGTAGAAGCCGAGAATGCCGGAAGCGAGGAAGCAGCGCCGGCATCGACACCGGAACGCATGCGCCAGACATTGCCGGCATCGGCGAAAAGGGCACCATAAAGGCTACCGACAATAGGGAAACGAAGCTCGACGTTGCCTTCGAACTTGATGTCGCCTACGCGATTGAGGTAGTCGTACTCGGTAGGCATGGCACTGAACGCTCCGACCGAACCAGGACCTATGCCACGCACAGCAAAGCCGCGAAGCGAGTTGGGACCACCGATATAGAACTGCTCGGAGTACGGCATGGCGGTAGAATTGCCATAAGCATAGCCAACGCCCGCCATAAGACGCGTAGCGAGGTCGAGCTTGGACGAGAGCGACCAGGTGCTGCGCAGGTCGGTCGTAGCCTTGAGGAACTGCGAGAACGGCTGGAAGAAGAGCTGTCGTTCGCCCTGCTGGCGATGCGTACCGAACTGACCCATGGCGACGTCGATCAGGCCACCGGCTTCGGCCAGCGTGACGTTGACATACTGACGGGCATCACCGAGCCTACGTGTGGCAGCATTGTCGTAGGTCCACGACAGCTGGATCTGCGGAATGAACTGGTTCTCGAACGAATGACGCAGGCTGGCGTAACGATCCATCATGGCATCGAACGACGTGGTAGTGCGTACCAGCGACACGTAGCTGATCTTGAGCGGGGTGAAGGCAACGGTATTGGCCTTGTCGAGGCTGAAGTCGTAGGTCATCTGACCACCGGCCTTGATCATCTCGAACAGACCGGCACGGCGCATCCAGTCGACCGAGAGGCTGTAGGTGGAGCTGACAGGATTCTCGCGCTCAGGGCGGAACCAGCGAGGCATCTGCAGACGTGGCACGGCTATGGAGACACGTGCACCCAGTTCGTAGCTGTTGAGCAAGGCCTTGTCGCCTTCGATCTTATGCCCGGTACGCCACTCGTACGAACCGGTGAACTGGGTGGACAGCTTCTCGCCCCCACCCCACAGGTTGCGACGCGTGATGGTGGACGTGATGCCAGGGCCCATCTGGTCATTATCCTTGTACACGCAACCAATCTCGGTAGTACCCGTCCAGGGACTAGCGTAGGTGGCCGCGATGTTCAGTCGGAGGCTGGTGGTATCGTTGTCGAGACTGTCGTTGGCCTCGTGGAGGACCTGCAGCTCGGTGGTAGTGAACTTGAAGGTGTTGAGGCGCGCATTGAGCGTCTTGACCAGCGACAGGCGCTTAGGCGTACACAAGGCATGACGACGGAAACCAAGGGCACGACGAAGGGCTCGCGTCTTGACCAGTTGCGGACCATTGTAGCCTACGGTCATGAAGCGCAGGGTATCGGCATTCTGCGACTTGAGGCCGGCACCGAAATCGAGACGGTAGTGAACCGAATCGATAGTACACGGAGTGAGCGCCTTGCGATCGTTGCCGACGCTGATACGTACGCGCAGTTCGACGGTGTTGTGCTGACGCGTGGTATCGGCCGCAAACCGAACGTACTCGGGACGGAAATAGTAGTAGCCGGAATCCTGGAGGGTACGCGCCAGACGATCGCGTTCGGCCTCGAGTACCGTAGCCGAGAAACGCTCGCCTGTATGGAGGAGGCTCTGATCGAGGGTGTGACGGATGATGCTGTCCACTCGTGCACGACGCGAAGGGAGATAGGTGATCTGACCCAGGCGCGACTGATGGCGATAGGTGACATCGTAGGCAATCTGAGCCTTGAGCGAGTCTTTACGGTCGGGGACTACCTCGTAACCGACAGCAGCATCGAAATAACCTTCGTCCTTCAGGGCGGCCACAGCGGCACGTGCCCGCAGTTCAGGATTGACCTGGCTTACGAGGGTAGGATCGCTCTTGAAGTGGCTCCACATCCAGTGACGCAGGCCCTTCTCGCGATCGGTAAAGAGGCCATTGTACATCCACAGGCCCACAGGGAGGGGCGACATGTGGTAGGCCGATCCGAGCAAGGCACTATTCGGTGCCACCTCGAGGGCAGTAGCGACAACCTCCGAGACACGAGCATCGATCGTATCGACGGGATGATGATCGATACGGTTCACGCCCGTGTAGAGCACCTCGCCGGCCGGCAGATGGCTGGTAAGGCTGCACGATGCGACAGTCGACAGTGCAAGGAGGCCCGCAACGAGGCCCGCTATGTGCTTACTGAGGTTGAACTTCATGCTGGATCTGTTTGGTGCTGTCGTTGTTGTTGGTTGTATTGAGGCGGAGGCGACGGGCCTCGCGTTCGGCCTGCTCCTCCTTGAGCTGCATCTGGCGGATCTGGTCCTGAATCTTCTGCTGACGCTTACGGCTGGTAGGGATGAACAGCTGCTTCAGGCGATAGGCCGAACGTTCCTGCACATAGCTGATGCCGGTCTCGATGAGTTCGCCTTCGAGCACGGATTCGTAGTTGGTAGTGCGGAACAGCTTCATCAGATGCGAGCCATCCTTCTTGATAAGCCATTCGAGCGACATATCGCCCAAACGGGCGCCTGACGACTGACCGGCATCGCCACCACTGCTGACCTGACCACCGATGGTGGCACGGAAACGGTCGTTGAGGAAGTTCTGCGACACCTTGACAGAATAGTTAGTACGCGTATTGCCGGCATCGGTGTTATAGGTGTCAATGCCAAGGTCGATGTTGGTACCCTTCATGCCGGAAAGCATGGAATCCATCTCGCGGTTGAGCATGGAATTAAGGGCCGCATTGGCCGTTCCAAGGCCCATCGAGCTACTGTTGCCAGGGCCGATGTAGGTCTGCGCGATAAGGAGCATCAGAGCGGCCTTCGAGCGCTCGTCGGCATCGAGCGTAGCGATGTCTGAACTGATGGCGCCATCGTCAGGAGCAGCACAGTCGAACGTCATCTTGAGGGCATCGAGCGTGCCGGTAATGTTGATGGACACGATGAACCTGACAACCCTCGAACCGGCATCGTCGTTGACCGTAGTCTTGACCTCCTCGGTGGCCGTGATGTTGATGTCAGGATTGCCAGGATCGCGACCCTCCCACACCAGGTTGCTGGTGTTGCTGATGCCGAAGTTCTTGACCATAGGCAGAATAGGCAACTTGTAGGCCACCTTGCCGCTTGTCATGCTGTAGGTACCATCCATCAGCATCTTGCCGTCCTTGTCGCATTGCAGCTTCAGGCCTGCGCCACCTACGATCTCGACGCTGTTGTTGGCCGTTCCGGCCAGATGGGCCGTCACCCTGGCATCGTTGGCCATATCGATCAGCAGCTCGACGTTGAGACTCTCGTCGGACGAAGCCTGGGACTGTGACGTACGACGCAGATGACGATTGGCGCTGATCATACGATCGATCTGATCGAAGCGAACAAACTCGACCAGGTTGTCGACCTTGCTGGAGGACTCGAGAGGGTCGTCCTGCATAAAATACTGCAGGTTGGTGCCGGACAGGATGCTGAGACGGCCTGAGACGTCGAGGTTAGACACCGAACCACGGACCTTGATGTTGGTAGTAAGCGGCAGACGACCATAGAGATACTGGTCGCGATGCACGAGGCGACGATTGTCGATCAGCATGACGTTGTCGCCAGTAATCGTGAGGCTGACAGCCGGATCAGAGAGGTTCTTGCTCATATCGACCAGGCCACGGATGTTGACCGCATTCTGGTTGGCAGCGGTGATCTTGTAGTCGCGAATCAGCAGGCGATTGCGACCGAAGCGGAGCGTATCGTTGGCAAAATGTAGGCGTGCATCGAGGTCGGTATAGGTAAGGCCGGCATCGTTGAGCGCAAGGCCACCGTTGATTGACGAATGGTCTAAGTCCTTGCCACGCAGGTCGACATGACCGGAAGCAGTACCCCAGAGCTGCATATTCGAAGGCAGGAAAGCATTCAGCAACGGCATAGGAATACGGTCGATGTGCGCGGTGACATCGACACTGTCGGCCAGCGTTGCAGCCATCTGGACCTTGACGATGCTGTCGAGCGCCAGGAAGCCACTGAGGTCGCGATGCTGAGGCGAAGCCAGGGCCGTCATATCCAGCGCCACGGTGTCGGCCTTGTAACCACCGAGGCCGAAGCCTTTGATACCGGTACGCAAACGGGCATGGAGGCTGTCGGGGAAAATATCGACCGAAGTCGTGAGGTTGAGACGACCGACGGCATCACCCTCCCACTCCATCAACTGACGAGCATAGTCGAGGTCAAGGTTACGGACCAGGAAGAGCAGCTGGTTACCGACGTCGCTATCAGCCATGCGGCGGGTATAGAGATGCATAGTCAGGGCACGAGGGCCGTCGAGCATGAGGCGAGCCTTGGTGATGGGCTTGGCAGCCTCGAGGTCGCTATACCGCATGAGGCGGATGTAGTTGTCGGGATTGACGGTGAAGGCCTGTTCGTAGAGCGTAGGCCCCTGTTCGAGGTGGAGAGTCATGGTGTCGTTGCCTAAAGCCAGCGAGGCAAGGACGTCGTAGATGGTCTTCTGACGGCCGTTGACGTACTGTACGCCAGCCGTAAGACTATCAGGCATCAGACGGCCAGAGGCATGGATGTCGTAGGCATCGTTATCGCGGAAGTCGTGATGTTGGGCATGGAGGCGATAGTCGTACGAACGAGCCAGCGAGGCCGGACGAAGGTCGACCGCCACGGTGTCGAAGCTGGTACCGCCCACACCATCAAGGTAGTTGACGACACGGCCGGAGAGCGTCAACTGGTCAGCATGACGCAGGCCGAGGTGAAGGTGGTCGAAGGTAATACCTGCCTGACGCTCGAGGGTCTGGCTGAAAGGATTCTGACGCGCCATCTCAACCTCGACATCCATGCGCGGCAGCCGATCGAATAATGACGCCACGTCCGGACGATAGGACGCGAGCTGTCGCTGCAACTCGGTAGTGAGGGAATCGATGACCATAGGTAGCTGTGCAATGCTCTGGTCGGCACGGACACTGATCTGGGCATCGCCACCGGTTACATCGGCCGTGAGCAGGTCGGGACGGGAATCGAGGCCGACGCGAATGAGATCGAAGCGCTGGTGTAGTTCCGGCTCGTCGTAGACCAGCGTATCGAAATCGAGACGCAGATGAGCATTGTCGGCCCAGTTGTAACCCGCCTCGAAACGGCTGCAGAACGAGAGCCGTCCCAGCTGATCGTCGAGGCTGACAAGCGGGAGGTGAGCCAGATCGGCATGATGCAGATCGAGATGACCGATGGCCGACACCGTATCGCGACGATAGCGGCCCTCGACCTCGGTATGGAGCATGAGTGTAGGATGAGAAGTAGAGAGTTCGGCGCGGTATTGATTGTTGACCAGTGAAGCCTCGGCCATGAGTCCCTGCAGGCTGTCCCGACGGCCATCGTCGGACGTGAGATAGAGCGAATCGACCTGCAGACGCGCTTCGAGACGTGTAGAGCGACGCTGAGGATCGAAGTGACGCCCTTCGGCCTGGACATGGGCCGAGACGCCATCGACAGCGACCGCTGGCACGAAACGGCTGACGTCAAAAGCACGGGTGAAGGCCTGCAACTGGTAGCCTTCGGTAGCCAGGTCGAAGCGCACATCGGCATTGGCCACCTGTCGGCCGTCCTGCAACAGATTCAGACGTGCGGTGATACGCTCGTTGCGCTGGGTAGCCTCGAGTTCGACGGACAGGCTGTCTGGCAAGCGATAGTCGCGCTGCTCAGGACGAGCCACGAAGGCCGTGAGCAACGTCTCGCCATGCGGCACGTCACCATGCAACGTGAATGCCAGCTGACGCTGTATGCTGTCCAGAACATGGGTGCCGTAGCCTTCGGCAGCGATGTTGAGATGCTGCGGGATGGACAAGGCGAGACGACGAAGGTCGAGCGTATCAGGCGTGAGACGAGCATCGATGTCGACGAGGCTCTGACCGGCGATGGACCACTGCTGTTCGAGATCGGGAAGATAAGGTGCGGCCAGACGCACAAAGTTGGCAGAATCGATGGCCAGCTGGAGCTCGGCATCGACCAGGCCACGCGGCTGCGGATCGGCCATCGTAAGGTCCATGACGGCATGGCCACGCAGATAATCCTCGGGAGCGAGCTGGAGGTCAAGATCGTCGACCGTAATACGCTGGCCCAGCATAGACAAGCCGGATGAGAGTTGCAGGACTTCGAGGCCACTGTTCTCCTCACGGCCACGCAGAAGGTTGATGCGGGCACGGATATCGTCGGTACGGTAAGCAATGTGCTCGGCCTCGAGATCGACGTGCGTGAGCAGCAGGTGACGATAGTCGAGATAGGGCGAAAGGCTGAAGCTGGTCAGCGCATCGCGCAGGCTGACGTCGCTCATATCCAGACCGACCGAGCCGTCGTGCAGTACAACACGCTCCACCCCTACCGTCCAGGGCGAAGCCGTGTCGGTAGTATCAGGTACGGAAGGTCCGAGATAAACCAGCAGATCCGGATGCTCGATCACCACCTGACGGACATAGACGCGAGAGCTATCGGTGTCGAGTTCGATACGCTTGACGTCGAGAGCCTCGAGCGTACCGATCAGGCCAACGGACTCGGTGAGCGAATCCATTCCGACCACGACGTCAGAGATATGCAGCTCGTTAAGAACGAAGTAGGCCTGGTTGAGCGGGATATCGTCGAGACCTGTCTGCAGACGACCGACATGGAGCAGGACATGGCCATCGGCACGCTTCTTCATCGTCACATCGTTGACGCGTAGCTGAAGCGGATAAGCCAGACGTACGGAACCGACCTCGTACTGGATATCGTCGCTGGTGCTGTTGAGCACGGCCACCAAGCCCTGACATACCCAGTCCTGAACGAACGGGATGTAGAGCGACACAGGCAGCAGCACTACCAACGCGAGTAGTGACAGTACAAGGGTGAGCGCAACGCGCTTTATGATGCGACGTTTAGAGGCCGTAAGGAAAGAATACTAAGGGATTGGAAGAGAGATTATCTACGAACTCCATCCAGTTCGTACTCGCCGTCGATAGTACGGATGGAGAACTTGCCATCGTGCAGCACCTTGCGGCAGCGGATGACAGGCTGGCTCCAGACAGCGGCAATACCCGTTGTCTGAGGATGATGATACCACATGGTGACTTCGTACTGAATGTAGTCGTCGCCCAAAAGAGTAACCTGGAAGATAGTCTTGTCTCCATCGACGGAAACCACGGCATTGGCATCGATCGGATAAACCTCGAGATCGACGCGACCCTTCGAGTTGTAGTGCTCCATGAATGTACCGTTCATGTAGAAGTTGTCGACCGAATATTCACCCTCGAGGACATCGGTGATGATGTCGACTGCGACCTTCCATTCGTTGCTCTTGCCGATAATCTGGTAGTCATAGTCGTCGTAGCGTGTCACACGGGCCTCATCATCAATGGTGACCTGGGTAGTACCGAGAGCCGAAGGCGTGGTGTAGTAGTACGAGATGAGGTACTGCACGGTGTCGGTGCCCAGCATGTCGACGCTGAAGAAGGTAGTATCGTTCGCCATCGTGACGTCGACCTTGGCATCGAGCATCGAGGTCTCATGCTGATCGGGCCAGCGCAGGTAAGTATAGTAACGCAAAAGGTCGGACGAAACGTAACGGCCCTCGGCCAACGTACAGTTGAACCCGATGAAGAATGTTACCTCATCGTTAGCGACCTCGAAGAATACCTGCTCACCAGCGCTGTAGGTAAGCTTGGAGTTCTGATCGAAGGCAAGCGAAACGGTACGCTTGGGCGACGGCACCTCGAACGACATCTGGATCTGGTAGGTAGTGCCATCCTCGTCGACCACTGCACCCGAAAGCATGGAGAGTGATGTGGCCGGATCAATGACCACATCAAAGCTCTTCGAGGCAGGCTTTACACGCTGGCTGGTCTGCCGACTGATGACGTCGCACATGGCAACCTGGCTGTCGTCGTAATGGCCTTCGATGACATCGGTGGTATAAACGCCGATACTGAGCGTCCATTCGTCGGTCGAACCATTGAAAACGTACACGCCCATGAAGCCACGGTAATCAGAAGTGGTGAGGTTGGTAGCCACGATGTCGACGGTCTCGGCCGTCTGCTGTACGACGTTGGTCGTTGCCATCGCAGGCTGGAAAAAGGCAGAACCCATGGCCATACAGAAGGCCAGAATAGATGTCAGGTGTCTCATTAGATCGATATTTATTAGGATATGTTACACGATAATAATCGGGCGCAAAGATAATCAAATTAACGCGAAACTCCAAATTTTGTATCCAAAAACAATTCATCCGTGCATCATTTGACACACGGATGACATGGATTTGCACTTGGACAGCCTACTTATTGGCCGTACAGAAGGACACAAGGCCTTACTTCAGCCTGCGGCCAAGGACCAGACGATCGCCAGAATCGTCGACCTCGTAAAGCTGTGGCTTGCGTGGGCCGTTACCCTCGGCATGGTGCACGATGTAGCGCAACTCACCCTCGAAAGTACGGAACAGCATACCATGGCCAGAGTTGTTGGCCAGGAAGGCCTGAGGCTCCTGAACCCATGGACCAGCGATGGTACCTGAAGCCGAATAGCAGATGCCCTGCAGGTAACGCTCGTCACCCCAGGTAGACCACAGCATGCCGAGACGGCCCGTCTGGGTACGGAACATCTGAGGACCATCGGTCACCCAACCTGGCATCTTCAGGCCGAAGGTAGCCTCGCCGATGGTGTTCATCTCGCGGCAGAATGGAGCAGCCGAGGCACGGAACATCGTAACAGGCCAATCGGAGATAGTATGGGTGAGGTCGGACGAAAGCTCGATGTAATCCATCGTACCATCGATGATCTGAGTCCACTCGTGAACGAAAATCATATAGATGTGTCCGTCCTCCTCGTAGAGCGTACCGTCGATGCAGTCCCACTCGTACGGCTGATAGTCGTAGCCAGGCTCGACAGCGAACGTAGTGTAAGGACCTTCGACCTTGTCCGAACGGAGCAGATAGGTCTGGTTGTGAGGCACATTGTATCGGCCAGGGATGGCCTGGATAATCTCGCCATGATCGCTGTAGGTAGCGGCGTAGTAATAGTAATCACCGATCTTGTGAATCTCGGCAGCAGCAGCAAAGCCTGCCTCCTTACACCAGGTACCGGAAAGGTCGGCAATCTCGTACGAACCTTCCCAGGTCTCGAGATCCTTACTCTTCCACATACGGCCACCAGACGAGGTCAGATAGTAGGTCTGCGTCTCGGGATCGGGATAGATGAAAGGATCGCTCATCGAGAGAGAATCGAACGGAATGGTACGCAAGCGATTCATGGCATCGCGACGTGCCTTGAGACGAGCGGCACGACCTGTGGTATCGTTGCTATGCGTGCCACCGAAGTTGTTCTGTCCGAGGTCGGCCGGAGGGGCCTGTTCGACAGGAGTAATAGGAGTACGGACAGGCGTTGTGACGCCATCAGGTTCGGCATTTTGCATCGCCGAACAACCGCGAAATGCGGCACCAGCCATGAAGCTCGCTACGAGTACGACAGCGACTGAGAGAAGAATAAGAACACTACGTTTCATAGGTAATAAGGTAATATAAGTATTTGTGCCAAGGACTGCCGACAAGCGTACGGACGGCCCTCGGCTGGCAAATATAGAGCAATTACCACGATTACCCAAAACCTACCATAATTATTTATAGATTCGCAGAGAAAAACGGCATACGACTTCTGTTTTTGCCAACTCGACGTACCACACTCACACGGGTTTCGCGCGGTTTGCGCACACAATTCGAGCAAAAGTATACGGAGGCTTGGAAATATAAAGAAAAAGCACTATCTTTGCAGCAATTTATAAACTATAGACAGAAATGATCAATCGACTACTGATACGTATCAAGGCCGCACAGCTGACCTACGCCTGCCTGCAGAGCGAGGAACGCATGTATGCCGACGAGAAGCTGATGGAGGCCATCGAGGCCAGCCAGAAGCTGTACAATTACCTGCTGGCCCTCATCGTGAAGGTTACCGACTACCGCCAGAGCCAGATCGACACAGCCAAAGCCAAATGGCTACCAACGGAATCGGACCTGAATCCGAACCTGCGACTGGTAGAGAATCGCGTAGCACGCCTGATTCGCGAAGCCAGCGACGTGGTACAGACTTGCCACGACGAGGGTCTGACCAGCGATTTCGACACAGAGCTGTACCGTTCGCTGCTGGAAGGCATCGAGCAGAACGAAGTCTACCAGGCTTACTGTGCCCAGAGCGAAGCTCCAACCTTCGCGCAGGACAAGGAGTTGTGGGTAGAGTTGCTGGCAAAGGTGTTCGCGCAGAACGAAAAGCTGGACGAGGTAATGGAGGACCGCAACATCTACTGGAACGACGACCTCACTACCGTGCTGCAGACGCTGACACGCGACATCAAGCAGCTGCGTCCGGCTACCGAGATACTGACCTCGGTCAAGACCTTCAAGAACGAAGAGGACCGCAAGTTCGCCCTCGATCTGTTCCATCATTCCATCGAGGAATATTACGACAACGTACGTCTGATCAACTCTGTGGCTCCCAACTGGGAGGCTGAGCGTATGGCGCTGATGGACAAGGTGATCATGTCGTGCGCACTCACCGAGATCCGCAACTTCGCAGACATTGCCGTAGCCATCTCGATCAACGAGTACATCGAACTGGCCAAGTACTACTGCTCGCCAAAGTCGGCCCACTTCATCAACGGTGTACTGGATCGTATCGTCAAGCAGTGGCGCAACGAAGGCGTCATTGTCAAGCACTGATTAATTGCATTATAAATCATCATACAAACATTCAATATGTATTCAATTCTCCTCCAGGCTCCCCCTCAGCAGGGCGGTGGCTACAGCTCAATCCTCCTCCTTGTAGGCTTCGTTGCCATCTTCTATTTCTTCATGATCCGTCCACAGCAGCAACAGCAGAAGAAGCTGCGCGAAGAGCGTAATCAGATGAAGAAGGGCGACCACGTGATCACCTCGGGCGGTCTCTATGGCAAGATCGAGGGCGTCAAGATGGGCCCAGCCGACAAGAAGGGCAACTCAGTACCCGAAAGCTTCATCGTCAGCCTCAAGCCTGACTACACCGTAAACGTGATGATCAGCAAGGAGTGCGTCTTCAAGGACGCTGCCGACGTAGCCGCTGCTCAGCAGCAGAAATAATATAGATGAAAGGCCCCTGGCAACAGATATCCGACCGCAAACGCTGGCCGAAACTGCTCAGAAAAGTCAACGTCTCCTTCCGTCGCCTAAAACGCGGAGAGGTGTTGACCTTTCTGCTATTTGTTGCCATTGCCATCTTCTTCTGGACAGTACAGACAGCACGCGAAGAATCGGTACGCGACTACGTGATCACACTCGAAGTGACCGATCAGCCACAGGATATGGTGTTCACCACTCATGTCCCGAAGCAGTTGCGTGTGGCACTGACGGACACGAACACGAAGCTCTTCAACTACATCTATAACCATCGGTTGCAGACGGTAAGCGTCAACTTCGAACGTTATGCCGATGCGGTAGGAAACTTCCGCATCTCGGCTGCCGAGCTGCAGTCGCTGCTCAGTGCACAGTTGATGAACACGACGCGCATCGTATCGGTCAGTCCATCGCTGATCGACGCACGCTTTGCACAGACCGAGGGACGTCGCTATCCGGTGAAGGTGCTGGCCGACCGATATCAGCCGGCCGAGAACTATCGTCTGCACGACATCGAGATCATACCGGACTCGGTGACGATCAATGCTCCGTCGTCGGTGCTCGACACGATGAGTTACGTCATAGCAATCGACAGCATGCACGTCGGATTGCAGGACACGCTTCGCCAGCTGCTAACGCTCGACCTGCCTATCGGCGTAAAGGCAACACCAGCCGAGGTACACGTCGTCGTACCTGCAGTGCAGTACGTCGAGAAAGTGTTTGACCAGATTGTAGTCCAGGTTACCGACCAACCTCGTAACCATCGGTTGGTAGTCTTCCCCTACGCCGTACGTGTCACATGTCTGGTTGACTTCACCAGCTATCGCGAGATCACGAGCGATATGTTCAGTGCCACGGTCAGCTATCACGACATCAATGAGGCCGAGAGCACGAACGGCCACTATCTGCCCATCAGGATAGCGTACAATGGGCCACAGCATGTAGCCACCAACGTCGTGGCACATCCGACACGCGCCGAATACGTCATCGAATAGTATGGAGCAGAAGCCACCTATCATCGCCCTGACCGGTGGTATCGGATCAGGCAAATCGGTCGTAGCACGACTGCTTCGCGTCATAGGACATACGGTCTACGACTGCGACGAACGTGCTAAGTACGTAATGACGGTCGATCCACAGTTACGACAGGAGCTTGTACAGCTGTTCGGACCAGAGACGTATCATGATGCACCAGGTCAGACCGCACCACAACTCAACCGAGCCTATCTGTCGTCGCGCATCTTCAGCGATGCCTCTCTCCTATCGGCCATGAACGCCTGCGTGCATCCAGCCGTAGCACGCGACCTGATGGCACAGTATGCGCTTCACGACAGCAGAGAGCCATTTTTCTTCGAGTCGGCCATCCTCTTCGAGTCAGGTTTCGATCGATTGGTCCCCCCTACGCAGGTATGGACAATCAGTGCTCCCCTCGAACTACGCATCTCACGAGCCATGCAGCGCGACGCCGCACCACAGGCGAAGGTACTGGCTCGCATCGAGTCACAGATGCCGCAGGACGAAAAAGAACGACGCTCGGATGCCATCATACAGAACGACGACCTGCACAGCGTTATTCTGCAGGTCCAGCAACTCCTATCAACCCTTAAATAACATTCTCCATGTTACCCCTTTCTGAACGACAAGAAATCATCTCATTGATCCACCGCGAGGTGGTTCCTGCTATGGGCTGTACAGAGCCGATGGCAGTATCGCTATGTGTAGCCAAGGCTACCGAAACACTAGGCTGTGTACCAGAAAAAATTGAAGTACGACTTAGTGCCAACATCCTGAAGAATGCCATGGGAGTAGGCATTCCAGGTACCGGCATGGTGGGCCTGCCTATTGCCATTGCCTTAGGCGCACTGATAGGCAAGAGCGAATACCAGCTGGAGGTTTTGCGTGAGGTGACGGCACAAGCTGTTGAACAGGGTCGCGAATACATTGCACAAGACCGCATACACATCGGACTGAAGCAGAACTGTCCGGACAAGCTGTACGTCGAAGTGCAGGTCAGCGCTAAAGGGGAATCGGCTACGGCCATCATTGCGCACGACCATACACATTATATATATATATGTAAGGGACAGCAAGTGCTGCTTGACACACCGCTGAAGGCCACGGCCAAAGAGCAGAACGACGAGCACGAACTGACGCTACGTACGGTATACGAATTTGCCACCACCTCGCCTATCGAGGAACTTGAGTTCATCAACGAAGCTCGCCGGCTCAACGAGGCAGCGTCAGCCGAAGCCCTGAAAGGCAACTATGGTCACGCACTGGGCAAGACCTTGAGCCGTCCGCTGGGACGTGGCATCATGGGCGATTCAATATTCAGTCACATCCTGTCGGCCACATCATCGGCCTGCGATGCACGTATGGCCGGAGCCATGATTCCGGTGATGAGCAATTCCGGATCGGGCAATCAGGGTATCGCTGCCACGATGCCGGTCGTCGTCTTCGCCGAGGAGAATCACAATACGGCCGAGGAGCTGACACGTGCCCTCATCCTGTCGCATCTCACGGCCATCTACATCAAGCAAAGTCTTGGCAAACTGTCGGCACTGTGCGGCTGCGTAGTGGCTTCGACAGGCTCGAGCTGCGGCATCACCTACCTGATGGGCGGCAACTACGACCAGGTGGCCTACAGCGTCAAGAATATGATTGCCAACCTTGCCGGCATGGTATGCGACGGTGCCAAGCCTTCGTGTGCCTTGAAGGTATCGTCCGGCGTATCGACAGCAGTTCTTTCGGCCATGCTGGCTATACAGAACCGCTTTGTGACGAACGTCGAAGGCCTCATCGAGGACGACGTAGACCGCTGCATACACAACCTGACGCGCATCGGAGCCTCAGGCATGAACGAGACGGATCAGATGGTGCTCGACATCATGACGCATAAAAAGAAATAAGCTGTGTCTTTCGACACAGCTTATTTTTTTAATGCTTCGAACAACTCGTCGAGAGCCTTATCGGCATCCCCTGCAGCCTGATCGAGCAACTGAACGAACTTCGATCCGATGATTGCACCATTCGCATTGGCCTGCGCCGATTCGACCGTCTGGCGATTGCTGATGCCAAAGCCAATCATCGTAGGATGCTTCAACGCCATGGCATGAACCTTGTTGAAGTAGGCCTGCTTGGCTTCGTTGAATTCCTTCTGTGCGCCCGTAATAGCGGCTGACGACACCATATAGATAAAACCATCGGTATTCTCGTCAATGAAACGGATTCGCTCCTCGCTGGTCTCAGGCGTAATCAGCATGATGATACGCAAGTCGTAACGATCAGCTATAGGTTTATAATCCTCCATGTAGTCCTTGAACGGGAGGTCTGGCAGGATCATGCCGTCGATACCTATACGCTGACATTCCTGGCAGAAGCGCTCGAAGCCAAACTGCATGATTGGATTGAGATATCCCATCAGGATGAGTGGGATGGCAACATCCTTACGGATGCCATCGAGCTGGTCGAAGAGCTTGCGCAACGACATACCGTTCCGCAATGCCTTGGTAGCGGCATCCTGAATGACAGGACCGTCGGCCATAGGGTCACTGAACGGCACACCTACTTCGACCATGGCAATGCCACGACGCTGCATGGCGCGTATAACATCGGCCGTACCCTCAAGCGTAGGAGCACCGGCACAGAAATAGAGGCTCAGCAAACGTTCAGGCTTGCTGGCAAATAAAGCATTGATTCTATTCATCGATTGTCTTGACGATTATTCTTTTTAGTGATACTCTTTGTCCGAGCCGTGAAGTTCCGTCTTACGAAGCTCGTCGACAAAGACCTTGAGCTTGTTGATGTCCTTCAGACCAGGTTCAACCTCGAAACGGCTGTTCAGATCAACACCGATCCATTGAGGATGGCTGAACTCCTTCAGTGCCTCGATCGAGTTAGGACCGATACCGCCAGTCAGGAAGAAAGGAGCCTTGCCTCGGTAGCTCGAAAGGAGACTCCAGTCAAACGACTCGCCACTGCCGCCATAACCGTTGGTAGGCGTCTCGAACAGGATACCGTCCACAAAGCCGTCCCACATGTTGGCCTTGATTACCTGGCTACGCGAACTTACCTGGATAGCACGGATTACGAGAGGACGCTTTACGCTGGCAGCATCGAGCTCCTTGTGCAGACGAGTGACGTAGGCCAGATCTTCATCGCCGTGAAGCTGGATGATGTACAGCTCGTATTCGCGAACTTTCTCGACTATCTCGCTGATAGCGGCATTGACAAACACGCCGACACGCTTATTGGCAGCAGGAAGGTACTCAGGCTTCGACTCGCAATAGCGCTTCGAGCCCTTCCAAAAGATAAAGCCGAACATATCGACGCCGAGAGCGTCAACCTCGCGAATATTCTGGGCATCGCGCATGCCACAAACCTTGATCATCATGGTGGTAATACAGGGGGATTTTAAGTTGTTCTGTTTCTGTTATCAGTTCACACAATGAATAGAATCTATTCATTTAAACGCAGAAACTATCGTTTTATTGTGTAACCGATGTATTTTATTATCTTTTTTATCAATTCTCGACTATTTGAATGAAGTTGGCCAATGCCTGACCGGGATCCTGATGACGCATGAAGCACTCGCCGATCAGGAATCCACGGAATCCGACTTCGCGCAATTGGCGAACAGTCTGGGGATCACTGATACCCGATTCGCTGACCAGAACCACGTCGCCATAACGGCTCACGGCCTCCTTCATACGTGCCGCAATGTCGAACGAGTGCTGCACATCGGTATGGAACGTCCCCAGCGAACGGTTGTTGACACCAAGCATATCGGGAACGCCGGCATCGAGGTAGACTAACTCGGCAGGATCATGGACTTCAAGCAACACCTCAAGGTTCAGCAAATGGGCCAGCTGAAGCAGTTCGGAGTATTCAGCTGTCGACAGATCGGCTGCAATAAGCAGAATGGCATCGGCTCCCAGCATCTTGGCTTCGTAAACCTGATAAGGCGACACGATGAACTCCTTCCGCAGGATAGGGGTATTGCCTACAGCCTGACGAACACGAGGGATGAAACCAGGCTCTCCGCCGAAATATTCCTCGTTGGTAAGAATCGAAAGGGCCGACGCCCCTCCTTTCGCATAGAACGGGATTACCTGTTCAGGTTCGATGTCCTGGTGTATCCATCCCTTGCTGGGACTTTTACGCTTGAACTCGGCGATGATACCGCTCTTGCTCTCGCGCAGACACTGTGCCATCGACACACGCTTACGGAGCTGCAGTTCAAGGTCATGGCGCTTGTGAGCTACAATCTCGGATAGGATATCTTGCATGGATTATTGCTTCGCAGAAATTATGAATGACTCAGGCGAGTCTGAATTACGAATTCAGTTCGACGAACTTCTTGAATGTCTGCAGAGCCTTGCCACTTTCGAGCGACTCGCGTGCGATAGCGATCGAATCAGACATCGTAAGGTTGGCATCCATCACGCTCAGGCCACAGGCTGCGTTGGCAATGACCACGTTCTTCTGTGCTTCGGTCGATGTACCTTCGAGTACGGAATCGAAGATCTTCATGGCCTCTTCAGGAGTATTACCGCCGAAGATATCGGACTGCTTGACGTACTTCAGACCAAGGTCGACTGGCGTGAGGACCTTCTCGAAGTAGTTGGTACAGATCTTGAAGCCAGAGGTCAAAGAAATCTCATCGTAACCATCGTAGGAAGTAATGACGCCATAGTTATCACCGATCTTCTGGTGCATAGCGGTGTAAAGACGGAGCTGAGCCTGATCAGCCGTACCGTGAAGCGAGTTCTTAGGATGACAAGGATTTACCAGTGGGCCCAGCAGGTTAAAGCATGTAGGTACAGCCAATGCCTTACGAGTAGGACCAACAAACTTCATGCCATAGGCGAACAACGGAGCGTGGAAGTAACAGATGCCGGCCTCTTCGAGCGAGCGCTTGAGATGGTCGAGATCGTCGGTAAACTTCACGCCATGTCCCTGCAGTACGTTCGAGGCGCCACTAACCGACGACGAACCACCATTGCCATGCTTCGTGACCTTGTAGCCGGCAGCAGCAATGACGAAAGCCGAGCAGGTAGAGATGTTGTACGTATTCTTGCCATCGCCACCCGTTCCGACGATGTCGAGCGTGTTGTAATCCTCGAAGTTCATGTATTTGCCCGTCTCGAGCAGCGCATCACGGAAGCCAAGCAGCTCAGCCACGGTGACGCCACGTGTCTGGATGGCCATCAAGAGGGCTGCAATCTGCTGCACGTTATACTGCTCCTGGCAGATATTGAGCATAATCTGGTGAGTATCCTGACGAGAGAGAGTCTCGCCTTCAATCAGTTTGAGAAGATATTGTTTCATTGTATCTGTTGTTATTTATTCATTATTCTTGAATCGGCAATCACTTAGTGGTTCAACCAATTGCCGATGATGGTCCTGCCGTCTGGTGTCAGCACGCTCTCCGGGTGGTATTGGATGCCTCGGATATCGTACTGCTTGTGACGAAGCGACATCACATAGCCTTCGTCGCTCACGGAAGTTACTTCCAGACACTCTGGGAAGCCGTCATTGTCGACGACCCACGAGTGATAGCGACCAACTTCGAAGCGGTCAGGGAGACCTGCAAAGAGGTAATCACAGGCTTCACTCTCCTGCGATGGGTACTCCTTAGCATTTTCGCTCTTCAACTTTTTCATTTCCACCGGGGTAGCAACGCCATGGAACACCTGACCGATATTAGTAAGCTTGCCACCAAAGCTCTCGCCGATGGCCTGATGACCGAGACAGACGCCAAGGATCGGCTTCTTGCCGGCATAGGTTTTGATGACGTCGAGCAGTAAACCGGCCTCGCTTGGGATGCCAGGGCCTGGCGAGAGGACGATCTTGTCGAACGCTTCGAGCTGCGACATCTCGAATTTATCGTTACGATAGACTGTAACTTCGGCCCCCAGTTCTTTCAGAAGGTGGCTCAGATTATAGGTGAACGAGTCGTAATTATCGATGATGACTACTTTCATAACTGCTCTGCTATTGAGATCGCCTTGCGCAATGCGCCAAGCTTGTTATTCACTTCCTGCAATTCATACTCCACGTCGCTCTTCGCTACGATACCACCGCCGGCCTGGAACCAAAGTTCGTTGTTCCGCGATACGAAAGTACGGATGGTGATGGCCTGATTGAGGCTACGGTCGAAACCGATGAAGCCGATACAACCGCCATAGGCACCACGATTGTGTGGTTCGTACTCGCTGATCAGCTGCATGGCTCGCACCTTCGGAGCACCGCTCAGCGTACCGGCTGGGAAGGTATCGATGAAGGCCCTGATCGGATCTGCACCTTCGTCCAGCTCACCGCTGACACGGCTCACCAGGTGAATCACGTGGCTATAGAACTGCATATCCTTGTAGAAGTCGACATGCACGTCGTGGCAGTTGCGGCTCAGGTCGTTACGCGCCAGATCCACCAGCATCACGTGTTCGGCATTCTCCTTGGGATCGTTCTGCAGATAGAGGGCGTTCTTCCTGTCCTGCTCGGCATTGCCCGTACGCTTTGTTGTTCCGGCAATAGGGTCGATGTAAGCCCGATACTTTGAAACTCCTGAAACCTCCGAAACCTTCTGAACCCTACAATGCGTCTCAGGGCTCGAACCGAAGATACGGAAGCCTCCGAAGTCGAAGTAGAAGAGATAGGGCGAAGGATTGATGGAACGCAGAGCGCGATACAGTTTGAAGTCATCGCCTTCGAACTTCTGCTTGAAGCGACGGCTGAGCACGATCTGGAAGACATCGCCACGCAGACAGTGCTGGATACCGCGACGGATGTTGGCACGATGCTCGTCATCGGTCAGCGTCGACCAGTAGTCTCCTACCGGACGGAAATCGTAGGTCTGGTACTTACGGCTGTAGCAATCGCGTTCCAGCTGATCCAGGTCGTCCTCCTCTCCCTCCGAAAGCAGTTCGATGAGGACCATCTCGTTGCGGAAGTGATCGAAGACTACGATATCCTTATAAAGTATATAAAGGAGGTCCGGAGCGTCGTTCTCGGCCTGTGTCTCGTCCTTGACGTTGATGTTCTCGAAGTAGCGAACCGCGTTGAACGACGTGTAGCCATAAAGGCCACAATAATGGCGGTTATCGCCCTCGATTTCGAAAGCTGCGAGAAAATCGTTGATCAACTGTGCAGAACCATATTCCTCGGTAATCGGATGTTCGGTATAAGTTCCATCGGGAAACTTGGCCACGCCTACTCCATGCTCAATGCTCACCGAGGCAATCGGATGCAGGCCGATGAACGACTTGGCATTCTCACCGCCATGGTAGTCGCTCGATTCCATCAGTGCAGACTGCGGATAGGCATCACGCACCTTCAAGTAAACCGAAACGGGGGTACACAGGTCTCCGAGAATAGTCTTGCTGGCGGTCTTATAACTGTATTTCATCTTTATGTGCCAGATAGGTATCCAGATCCTTGTCGCCACGACCTGATACGGTTAATACTACAATGTCTTCAGGCTTCAGTTGCGCCTTGATCTTAGGCAGCAAAGCAAGAGCGTGTGCACTCTCGAGCGCAGGGATGATTCCCTCCAGACGTGTCAGTTCGAACGCGGCACGCAAGGCCTCGTCGTCATTGGCGGGCAATACCTGGGCACGTCCCTGTTCGTAGAGGTTACAATGAATAGGGCCAGTGCCTGGATAATCCAGACCGGCCGAGATCGAATATGGCTCGACGATCTGGCCATCCTCGGTCTGCATCAGCTTAATGCGGCTACCATGAAGGATACCCAGCGTACCGATCTGCATCGAAGCAGCCGTCTCGCCGGTCTCTACTCCGAGACCTCCGGCTTCACCCAGTACGATCTTGACACGTTCGTCGTCGATGTAGTGGTAGATTGTGCCGGCAGCGTTCGATCCACCGCCTACACAAGCTATCAGGTAATCAGGATAGTTGCGGCCTATCTTCTCCTCGAGCTGCCACTTGATCTCCTCCGAGATGACGCTCTGCAGCCTAGCAACCATATCCGGATAAGGATGTGGACCAACGGTCGAGCCGATGATATAGAATGTATCGGCAGGATGGCAGCACCAATCACGGATAGCTTCGTTGGTAGCGTCCTTCAGCGTCTTGTTTCCACTCTCGACTGGATAAACCTCTGCGCCGAGCATACGCATGCGCTCTACGTTTACATGCTGACGCTTCACGTCGGTAGCACCCATGTACACGCGACATGGCATATTCATCAGTGCACAGACCGTAGCCGTAGCCACACCGTGCTGTCCGGCACCTGTCTCGGCCACGATGCGTGTCTTGCCCATCTTCTTGGCAATCAGAATCTGTCCGATGGCATTGTTGATCTTGTGGGCACCCGTGTGGTTCAGGTCCTCGCGCTTCAGGTATAGCTGACAGCCGAATTGTTCGCTCATGCGACGCGCATAGTACAGAGGTGATGGTCGGCCGACGTAATCGCGCAACAGTTGGCGGTACTCGTCCTGGAATTCCTTACTCTCGATGATAGGCAGATAGGCCTTCTTCAGATCCTCGACGGTCTTGTAGAGGATTTCGGGGATGTACGCCCCTCCAAACTGGCCGTAGTAGCCGTTTTCGTCAACCTGATAAGTTTTCATATATGGTGTTTTGTTTTTTGTCGTTTTATTGTCGTGAATTGGGGAAACACGTTCGTGAGCGATTCCTTCGATGAAGAAAAAAGGCTTGCAAAGACGTTGTGTCGTCTTGCAAGCCCTCGTGTATCGATCATGCGCATAAGGGTGCGACCCACAACGTTTCTGTTATGAGCGACGCCACCACCAATATGCGCGATTCATTGTCATTCTACTATATTGTTTTATTTTTACGGTGCAAATATAGTGTATATTTTCGAAAGTTGTGCAAAAAGATGCCACTTTTTTCACTTTTTAATGCTATTTTCTTATTTTTCGTATATTATTGATACAAAAATGCAGTTTTTTCCGTATCTTTGCAGCAATAAAAACTGAAAAAAACATGGAATGCAAGGTTATCGCCCATATCGAAACCGACTTCTCTACCAAGTTCGGTGTACCCCGCCAGTCAGGACTGGTTCCTGAGCTCATCGGCCGTATCGTCTTCGAACCGGAATATCGCGTAGCCGAAGCCTTGCGCGGACTTGAAGGCTACTCGCACCTCTGGCTTGTCTGGGAATTCAGCGGCGTTACCGCCACAGCCGACGAACGCCAGCGCTCGTGGAGTCCAACGGTCCGTCCTCCTCGATTGGGCGGCAACGTACGTGTTGGCGTATTTGCTACCCGCTCACCATTCCGTCCCAATCCGATCGGTCTTTCGTCCGTAGAGATCGATCGAATCGAACTATCTACCCCCGATGGACCGGTAATCTATGTACGAGGCGCAGACCTGATGAACGGCACTCCTATCCTCGACATCAAGCCATATCTTCCGTTCACCGACAGTCATCCTGACGCTCGTGGCGGATTCACGGCACAGACATCACAACAAGAGCCTCTCGAGGTTGTCATACCCGAAAGGCTCTATACATTATATAATTTAAAAGAAGAACAATGGAAGGCTTTGAGCCAGGTGCTCAGCCAGGATCCTCGTCCACACTACCAGCACGACGACTCACGCGTCTACGGCTTCGAGTTTGCCGGCCACGAGTTCCATTTTACGATCAAAGAAAAGAAACTGGAACTGTGCGAATAGGTCTCTTCACTCAAAACTCTGAACCTAAATCTTTAGACTAATAAGCCTGCTTGTCGCCCGCAAAAACATTCCAGACAGTCAGGAAGATAATCTTTAGATCGAGCGAGAAGGTCCAGTTCTCGACATAATAGATATCCTTACGGATACGCTCCTCCATCTGCCACAGTTCCTTGGTCTCGCCGCGTGCGCCAGTCACCTGTGCCCATCCGGTGATACCCGGGCGTACCCAGTGGCGTACCATGTACTTATCGATCAGTTTCGAGTATTCCTCGGTATGAGCCACCATGTGCGGACGAGGACCAACAATCGACATCTCGCCCTTGAACACATTGATGAACTGTGGCAACTCATCGATTGACGTCTTACGCATGAAGTTGCCGAACGGTGTCTTACGAGGGTCGTCCTTCGTAGCCTGTACCTTGTCCGAATCGGCATTCACCTTCATCGAACGGAACTTGTAACAGTAGAATTCCTCACCATTCAAGCCGTTACGCTTCTGCTTGAAGAATACAGGTCCGGGCTGCAGATAATGTGTCAGGATGGCGATAGTAGGATAGATCAGCAACCAGAAAGGAATCATGAAGAGGCCGGACACAACCAAGTCGAACGAACGCTTGATGATACGGTTGCTGAGCGACAGCAAAGGATCCTCACGGATGTAGAGCACAGGAATCGAACCCAGAACCTCGAGCTGCATCTTACGCTTCAGATAGCTACGCAGCTGCGGAATGGTGAAGAAGCGCACGCAATTGTGCTCGCAAGCGTCGATGATCTCGCGGATCTCGGCCGAACGTACGGCAGGCAACGAGCAATAGAGCTGCTGGAGTTCAGGATTGGTCTTTACGTACTCTGAAACTTCGGACACAGGGCCCAGATACACCAGTTGTTCCGGTGCATCGATGATCTGTTCGTCGCTGAAGTATCCTTCTACACGGTAACCATAGAACGGCTGCTTCATCTCCTCGAATAGTTCCACTACGGTTTCAGAGTTACCTACGAACACTACACGGTGTGCATTGCGACCACGCGAACGCATGGATTGGATAGCCTGACGGCAGAGGAAACGCCATGTGGCAAGGAATGCATAGATAAACAGGAAGACTTGCAGGATACGCCAGGTAAAGAAAGTCTCGTAGAACTTGAAGAGCACAGCCAACACCCAGAACACTACTGCCATCGTACTGACACAAGCAAACACGTTGCCAAGAATTGAGCCACGACGATCCGAACGATAGTAGAACGAGATAGGGCGGACCCAGACGCCCACCATATATGAAACCGTAAGGCTCATCGTGACGAAACCATAGATGGCTGTCACGTCGAACGGACTGGTGCTATAGGGACACAGCAAGTCCTTGAAGAACAAATAGAACAGGAGGTTGACGATCATCACCTCACTGAAGTACATGGCCAGCTTCAAGAAACTTGGCAGCTGGTACATGGAACGTGATTGTCTCATACAGAAACTGTGCCTTTAATGGCAGGATGGCATTGATAATCGGTTAATGTGAAGTCAGTAATTCGGAAGTCGCGCAAATCCTTGATCTCTGGATTGAGCTGCATCTTGGGCAATTCGAAAGGTGCGCGCGAGAGCTGTTCGTGCACCTGATCGAGGTGGTTGGTATAGATGTGGGCATCGCCCAGTGTATGCACAAAGGTTCCAGGCTTCAGGCCTGTTACCTGGGCTGTCATCAGCAGCAACAAGGCGTAGCTGGCGATGTTGAAAGGTACACCTAAGAAGATATCGGCCGAACGCTGATACAACTGCAGCGACAACTTGCCATCGGCCACATAGAACTGGAAGAAACAATGGCAAGGAGGAAGACCCATACGCGAGATTTCCTCAACATGCCACGAATTGACGATGATTCGACGCGAATCCGGATTGCGGCGTATCGTCTCGACAGCCTCCATCAACTGATCATGATGACTGCCGTCATTGCCCTCCCAGTCGCGCCACTGCTTGCCATACACAGGACCAAGTTCGCCGGTCTCATCGTCGCCCCATTGGTCCCATATGTGCACGTTCTTCTCCTGCAGCACTTTCTTGTTGGTCGAGCCACTGATAAACCACAGCAGTTCCTCAATGATGCCGCGCGTAAACATCTTCTTCGTCGTCAGCAGAGGGAATCCTTCGCTCATGTCGAAGCGCATCTGATGGCCAAAGATGCTGATTGTACCCGTTCCAGTACGGTCATCCTTGCGGATTCCTTCGTCCAGTACGCGTTGTATTAGGTCTAAATATTGTTTCATTAAAAGTGCAATCGTGTCTGTTTTGGCCAATAATAAAACGCCAAAACGTTTTTTTTGTATTTACGTGGGCAAAGATAAGTATTTTTTTCGTATCTTTGCCGCGCAAAACTGATTTTTTGCGAAAATAGTATCAAGAATCGACCAAAAACTTCCATTTTGGCATTAGCAAAGCAAAAAAAATGCACAAGATATTCTATTTTTTACTTCTGACGGCGCTCTGTTGCCTAGCCGCAGGATGCAATGGCGAGGGTGACGGTGATGGCAATGCCTCGGCTCAGGACAGCGTCCTCGACCTGTCTGCCATCCCCGGCATGATTACCACTGACGTCTCGATGCTCGTCTCTGATTCGGGCGTGATCCGCTACCATGCCATCTCGCCTATCTGGTATCGCTACGACCAGGATCCCGTCAAGAAGTACTGGTACTTCCCCGAAGGCATCGAACTTCAGCAGCTCGACGACGACCTGCAGCCTATCGGCAACATCAAGGCCGACACAGCCTACTATCAGGAACGCGAGCAGTTGTGGCACCTTATCCGCAACGTCCGCATCTCGAATACGCAGGGCGAACGCTTCAACACTGAGGAACTTTTCTGGGACAGCCGCAAGCAGACCATCTACAGCGACTCGTTCATCCACATCGAGCGTCAGCACGACATCCTCGAAGGATACGGCTTTACCAGCGACCAGTCGTTCACACAGTACGAAGTCCGCCGCACCACGGGCATCTTCGAGTTGCGTTCGCAGGATAACGACTTCGAAGGCGAAGCTCCGGATGATGGCGAACATCTGGCCGAAAACGACGAACCGGGAACCCTCTCTCCTACCGAGGCAGACACTGTCCCGGCCCGTCCGCTCACGCCTAAGGAGAAGGCCGAAGCCGCCCGCCAGCGTCGCAACCGCAACACCCAGCCTCTGAAACTTAAATTTGCCAACCCATAACAATGAGCTATACCCTTTTGTGCAGCATTGCCTTGACCCTGCTGCTCAGCGCTTTCTTCAGCGGCATGGAGATTGCCTTCATCTCGGCCAACCGCATCCGTCTGGAGCTCGACAAGCAGGAAGGTGGCTGGACAGCACGCATCCTGCAGTATTTCTACAGCCATTCCGAACGATTCATCAGCACCATGCTGGTGGGCAACAACATTGCCCTCATCGTCTATGGTATCTTCATGGCACAGTTGCTCGAACCGCCTATTCGTGCCTACATCTTCACCAACGACTTCCTGGTGGTCCTCACTCAGACCATCCTTTCTACCATCATCATCCTTTTCACGGCCGAATACCTACCCAAGACGCTGTTCAAGCTCAATCCCAACATGATGTTGCGCGCCTTTGCGCTTCCGCTGTGGATCATCTACTGGCTGCTGTTCCCGATATCGTCGTTCAGCACCATGCTCAGCCATGGTATCCTGCGCATGTTCGGTATGCCGGTCCTGAAGCAGAAACAAGGTGCTTTGACACGTGTTGACCTCGACTTCTTTGTCCAGAAGGGCATCGAGAACACCGAGAACGATGCGGACGCCAACGACGACGCGCACAACAATGGCGAGACCGATGACATGTTGCAGGAGTTGCAGCTCTTCAAGAACGTACTCGACTTCTCAGACGTCAAGGTGCGCGACTGTATGATTCCTCGGTCCGAGCTCACGGTTGTTTCGGTCGACACGCCATTCTCACAGCTCAACCAGCTGTTTGTCGAGACGGGATATTCCAAGATTCCGGTCTATAAAGACGACATTGACAATCTTGTAGGTTACATCCATTCGAGCGAGATGTTCCGCCGTCCTCGCCAGTGGCAGCACAAGATCATCCCTATCCCCTTTGTCCCCGAAACGATGGCTGCGCCTAAGGTACTCAAGATGCTGATGGAACAGAAGAAGTCCATCGCCGCCGTCATCGACGAGTTTGGCTGCACGGCTGGTGTCATCACCACCGAGGATCTGTTCGAAGAGATTATCGGCGACATCGAGGATGAACACGATCATCTGCAGCTCACCGAACGACAGACCGGCGATCACGAATGGGAACTGAGCGGTCGTCTCGAGATCAGCAAGCTCAACGAGGATCTCGAACTTGACCTTCCCGAGAGCGAAGAGTATCTGACACTGGCCGGGCTCATTCTCCACGAGCTGCAGACACTGCCCAAGGTCGGCGATACCGTCAGCCTCGACGACCGCCACATACGTATGACAGTACTCAAGGCCAGCGCCACGAAAATCGAACTTGTAAGACTGTCCAATTTGCCAAGTGAAGAGTAATTTTTAGCATTTTTACTGCGAAATTTACGTTTTTTGTCGATTTTTTCGACCAAATCCTTCGTAGTATAAAATTAAATATGTATATTCGCGACCGATTTTGCCTACCTACGCCAAGGGCATAGTGCGTCTACACATATTATATATAATATAGAACGCCTCTTCCTCCCTCTGTAGGCAAGGCTCGAACAACGAAATAATATAATAATTTTTATAAAAAACTAAAACAACACAATGGCAACATTACAACGCATCCGCAACCACTCGGTAGCCCTTCTCGTTATCGTTGGTTTCGCCATGATTGCATTCATCGTCGGTGACCTTATCACCAGCTCGAGCTCTATCGTTCAGAGCCAGCGCGACAAGGTGGTAGTCATCAACGGCAAGAAAGTGACTTACGAGGAGTACGAAGCTGAGCGTCAGCGCAAGCAGGACTTCTTCAAGGCTATGCAGGGCCAGGAGCTCGATGCTCAGGCTACTCAGCAGCTCAACAACCAGGTATACAACGAAATCGTTGCTCGTACCCTTATCGACGAGACCTTCGAGAAGCTCGGCCTCGCTGTCAACAAGGCAGAGCTCAGTGAGCTCATCCAGGGCCAGCACGGTTCGCAGGCTCTTACCCAGATGTTCGGCCAGCAGGCTCCTCAGGTAGTTCAGTACTTCCTGAATCTTGCTGCCAACGATGCTTTCGAGCAGGCCGCTCAGCAGAGTCCATTCTTCACCGAGGCCAACTGGAACGAGATTAAGAGCCAGGTACTCCTCAGCCGTAAGAACGAGAAGCTCACCAGTCTCCTCGCTTCTGCTATCATGCCTAACAAGCTCGAGGCTAAGGACAACTACGACGGTGACAACACCGAGTGCACCTTCGCTTACGTCAAGCAGTTTGTAAGCTCAGTAGCCGATTCACTCGTCTCTGTCAAGAAGGATGACGTCGTTAAGTACTACGAGAGCACCAAGCGCAACTACAAGCTCAATGCCGATCGTCGTAATGTCAGCTACATCAGCGTAGCTCTCCGTCCAAGCGAGCAGGATTATGCCGAGGCTGAGGCCGACATCAAGGCTATCCGCGACGAGTTCGCTCAGACCGAGGATGTTGCCGACCTCGTTAACGGCAACTCTAACGTCCCTTATCTCGACGCCTTCGTACCTGTCAGCTCACTCGACAACGCTACCCGCGAGTTTGTTGAGCAGAATGAGGTAGGCGCCATCCTCGAGCCACACCGCGAGAGCGGCGACATCTACATGATGGCTCGTATCCTCGACAAGACCGTAGCTGCCGACTCTACTGAGATCGCCGTTGTCTTTGTACAGGACAAGAACGAGGCTGACAGCATCAGCACAGTGCTCGCCAAGAGCAACGACGCTGCTGAGGCTCTTGCTTCGTACGACGACCAGCAGAAGTTCGTAGGCTGGATGCAGGATCCTTCACTCCTCCAGAGCTTCGGCAACGAGATTCGCAACAAGATCCGCGAGACCGCAAAGGGCCAGATGTTCAGCCACGAGATCAACGGCATGAACATTGTCGGCAAGGTTACCGGCAAGTCTGCTCCTGTAGCTCTTGCTAAGGTTGCAGTTTATGCTACCGAGGTATTCCCTTCAACCCGCACCCGTGGCGAGGAGTATGGCAAGCTCAACCGCTTCCTTACCACCTACAAGTCGGTTAAGCAGATGCAGGACAGCGCTCGTGCCGAGGGCTTCATGATGATGCCAACCACCCTCTATGCTACTGCTTACAGCGTAGGTGGCATCCAGGATGCTCGTCAGGCCGTCAAGTTCGCCTTCCAGAACAAGAAGGGTGATGTCAGCGAGATCTTCGAGACTTCGGGCAACAACCTCCTCGTCGTAGCCATCACCGGCGACATCGAGAACGGTTACATGTCACTCTCAGACTCGACCTTCTACCAGCAGATTTCTCAGTTCAACGTCCTTCCTCTCAAGAAGGCCGAGAAGCTGGCTGAGCAGTTCGCTGCCGTCAGCGACAAGTCTCTCTCAGGTTACTCTGCTGCCTTCAACGGCGCAAGTATCGACACTGCACGCTTCGTCAACTTCAACCTCAACAGCGTTATGGGTCTTGGCGCCGAGCCAAAGATCTTCGAGGCTGCTCTGAAGGCTAACCCAGGCGAGGTCATCACCGTCAGTGGCAAGAACTCAGTCGTTGCCCTCCAGGTACTCGACAAGAATGACAAGGGCCTCAACTACGACGAGCAGGCTCGTCTCGACGCTGTTGCTCGTGGTCGCGAGTATGCTCAGGCTGTCAGCGCTGCCCTCCAGGTAATGCAGAACAAGGCTCAGATCGAGGATAACCGCATTAACTTCTATTAATGGAACCTCTCTTAGGTAAAACCTTAGACGAATTGCATGCCGTGGCCGAAAGCCTCGGCATGCCTCGTTTTACGGCAAAGCAGATTGCACAGTGGCTCTACCAGAAGCGCGTACGCAACATCGACCAGATGACCAATCTCTCGGTAGCTAACCGCCAACGTCTGACCGATGCCGGCTATACTGTTGGATACGAAGATCCGGCCGACGCAGCCCGTTCGGTCGATGGCACCATCCGCTACCTGTTCGCCACACCGACCGGCAAGCATGTCGAGACCGTCTACCTCCCTGAACACGAACGCGCGACGCTCTGCGTCTCCAGCCAGATCGGTTGTAAGATGCGCTGCTATTTCTGTATGACGGGCAAGCAAGGCTTCAACGGCCAGCTCACCACGCATCAGATCATCAACCAGATCTTCGCCATCCCTGAATCCGAGACGCTTACCAACCTCGTCTTTATGGGCATGGGCGAACCGCTCGACAACTACGACAACGTGTTGCGAGCTCTGCAGATCATCACTGCACCTTGGGGAATGGCCTGGAGTCCGAAGCGTATCACCGTCTCGACCATCGGCTTCATGCCACATCTGCGCAACTACCTCGATCAGTGTCAATGCCATCTGGCCATCTCGCTGCATAGTCCTTTCTCGGACGAACGTCATCGCCTCATGCCCGTCGAGGGCGCTTATTCGGCTTCATCGGTCATCGACGTGTTGCGACAATACGACTGGACACATCAGCGCGAGTTGACGTTCGAGTACATTGTATTCCGTGGCCTCAACGACGACACACGACACGCGCAGGCCCTACTCCACCTGTTACGAGGTCTTCCATGTAAGGTCAACCTGATCCGCTTCCATGCTATCCCTGATGTCGAGCTTCAGACATCCGACATCGCTGCCATGGAACGATTCCGCGATTACCTTTGCCACCATGGCCTGATGACCACCATCCGTGCATCGCGCGGTGAGGACATCTATGCTGCCTGTGGCATGCTTTCGAGCAAGAAGGAAGAGGAGCGAAAATTGCGTTGAAGTCATCGAAAATTGCTTCCGAATCCTTCATTCAGACCCTAAAAAACTGCACTCAATGCATTATTTGATGCTCGAGATGCAGTTTTTTCGCGTTTTTCTTGCATTATTCGGACAAAATCGTTATATTTGCACCCAAATATATATAAATTATTGGATTGCATATGAAGAAAATTTACGCTTCGATACTCACAGCTATGCTCGGATGCGCTTCGTTGATGGCGCAGGACGAGACCATCTTCCAGTTCACCTACAATGGCGAGGTGATTCCTAACGGCTCGGTAATTACCGTCTCGACCCTTCATCTCGAGGCCGACATTCCTGGCGTCATGCAGATTTACGCTATGGCCGCTCCTATTCAGGTAATGAACGTCAGCGAGGACGACGAAAAGCTTACCCTCAAGTGCATCGGCAAGGACAACTACGAGGCCGTAGCCTTCTGCCCTAACGGCAACTGCCTGCCTTGGAGCAGCGACGAACTCTCGACCGACTATGCCTCACCTATCGTTGCTGGCACCGTTGCCGACCAGTCAGACTGGCTGCACGTTTCGCTGCAGTGCATGGGCGGCGAAGCTGCCGAATACGACGGTACCGTCGAGCTCTTGGCTTATCCTACTTTCGACGAGGAGAACTGCGCTTCGATCACCGTACACTTTGACACGAAGGGTACCGATGGTCTGCAGAACCTCCGCAACATCAAGAACGACCAGAAGGTCGAGGTCTTCAACCTCTGCGGCAAGAAGATTGCCAACACCACCATCGGCCTTCCTAAGGGCATCTACATCGTACGACAGGGCAATACTTCAAAGAAGATGACCGTCAAGTAATCTCCATCTCGATTTTCCCGATCACAACTTCCCCTACCGTAAGGTTGGGACAACAATAAAATAGCCACGATTCAAAAAATCGTGGCTGTTATTGTTTTGGGTTTTACGAACGTTTGACGTTCACTTTCCGATTTTACAGTTCAGAATCCTTCTGCTCTTCAGGAGTCAGTGGCTCCTCAGGCAACTTGCTTCCGGCCAACTTGGCAGAAATAGCCTGCTCAAGCTCCTCGGCCAGTTCGGGATTGTCCAAGATTACCTGCTTCGTAGCGTCACGACCCTGAGCCAATTTAGCGTTGTTGTAGCTGTAGAACGAACCGCTCTTCTTGATGATGCCATAATTGACACCCAGGTCGACAATCTCGCCTGCACGGCTGATACCTTCGCCGAACATGATATCGAATTCGGCCTTGCGGAACGGAGGAGCAACCTTGTTCTTCACTACCTTGACGCGTACCTGATTACCCAGCACTTCCTCGCCCGACTTGATGCTCGACACACGACGGATGTCCAGACGAACCGAAGCATAGAACTTCAGCGCATTACCACCTGTAGTGGTCTCTGGGTTGCCGAACATAACGCCGATCTTCTCGCGCAACTGGTTGATGAAGATGCAGACAGTATTCGTCTGGTTGATAGCCGACGTCAACTTACGCAGCGCCTGACTCATCAGGCGAGCCTGAAGGCCTACCTTGTTATCGCCCATATCGCCTTCAATCTCGGCCTTAGGTGTCAAGGCTGCTACCGAGTCGATCACGATGATGTCGATGGCAGCCGAACGGATCAGGCTGTCCGCAATCTCGAGGGCCTGCTCGCCGTTATCTGGCTGAGAGATCAGCAGGTTGTCAGTATCGACACCCAACTTCTCGGCATAAAAGCGGTCGAAGGCATGCTCTGCATCGATGAAGGCTGCAATGCCACCACGCTTCTGCGATTCGGCGATGGCGTGAATAGCCAACGTAGTCTTACCAGATGACTCTGGGCCATAGATCTCGATGATGCGTCCCTTAGGATAACCGCCTACGCCCAGTGCAGCGTTCAGTGCAATCGAACCTGTCGGAACCACCTCCACCTCTTCAACCTTCTCTTCGCCCATGCGCATGATCGAACCTTTTCCGAAGACTTTATCGATCTTCTCCATGGCCATCTGCAGAGCCTTCAGCTTGTCACTGCTGGCACCTGCTACCTCTTTCTGTACTTTTGCCATATATCTTATTCTATACTATTAATTCTAAACTACTCTAAACTCCAAGAATCAAGAGCAACACTCAATTCTAAGGCTTAGCAACTACTCTCCACCCTAAACTATAAACTCTCCACTCTTGAGAACCCGCCTCACTTCACTCCGCGGAACTTATAGCTCGGATTGTTCTTGCCCTTCATGATGGCCGTGAGCTTGCTCTTGATGAAGGTCTTGCGAAGCGGAGACACATGATCCACGAACATCTTGCCGTCCAGGTGGTCGTACTCGTGCAATACCATGCGGGCCGCAAAGCCTTCAAGACGCTCCTCGTGTTCCTCGAACTTCTCGTCCAGGTAATTCACCACAATCCAGTTCGGACGCTTTACCGACTCGTAGATGCCCGGTATCGACAAGCATCCTTCCTCCTTCATGTTTGTCTCGTCGCTCTGTTCCACGATCTCAGGATTGATCATGCAACGACGAACGCCCGTGCACTCCGGATAGTCCTCGGCCAAGCCGTTGCCGTCCACTACAAACATGCGAAGGGCAAGGCCCACCTGCGGAGCGGCCAGGCCTACGCCATTGGCTTTCTCCATCGTCAGATACATATTCTCGACCAATGTGCCCAGCTCAGGATAATCGGCTGACACCTCTTCGGCCTCCTTGCGGAGCACCGGTTGTCCAAACAGATAAATAGGTAAGATCATGAAATCTTATTACGAATTACGATTGTACGCAAATAATTACTAATTACGAATTACGGAAGAGCTGCGGCTGATAGCCGGGCATGGTGCGATTCTCGAGGTATTGCTGCAGGATAATCGTGGCCGAAACCTCATCCACCAATCCTTTGTCCTCGCGTCGACGCTGTTTGCCGACGCCGCTCTGCAGAATGGTCTGTTGTGCCAGCACCGAGGTGAAGCGTTCGTCTACCAGCTCGATGGGCATCTCGGGCAGGACCTTACGCATACGGTTCAGGAAAGGCTCGATGTACTGCCACGACTCGCTCATCTGGCCGTTCATCTGGCGAGGCAATCCCACGACGATGCGTTCTACGCCTTCGCGACGGACATAGTCGGTCACGTATTGCTCCAGCTGGTGCGTTGCCACCGTTGTCAGACCATTGGCGATGATCTGCAGCGGATCGGTTGCCGCCAGGCCCGTACGCTTACGGCCATAGTCAATACTCAGGATTCGTCCCATCTTGTGCTACTCTTTTTATCAGTGCGCAAAGATACGGCTTTTTTCCGAAATGTGCAAACTTTCGACGTAAAAAATCCTAATTTTGGCACTCTTTAACGATTTTGCCTTTCGGTAGCCTCGCTTATTTTGCCTGCGAAGGCACCTCGTCTACCCTACCGCCCAGATGGCAGTCGCGCAGGACGACGTCCTCGGTATTCGTAGCCGTATAGCCTACGCGACAGCTGTCCACCGTTACATCGCGTAAGGTCACATCGCGCAAAGGCTTGGCTTCCGTACCCTGCAGCACAATGGCGGCATTCGTAGCGCGTTGGGCACGCAGATGCTCAACGTGGATGTCGTGAATATCCGTAAAGTGGTTATCATCAGCGCCTTCACCAGCGTACATACTCGTCACGTACACCAGGTCCTCCACCTCGCCGAAGTGGCAGTTCGTCATGTAGATGTCGTGTACCGTTCCGCCACGGTTGGGATTGGTCTTGATGTAGAGGCCACGCTTCACATAGCCGCCATAGGTGCAATCCTCGACGAACACATGATGCACGCCGCCCGACATCTCCGAGCCTATCACCACGGCATGCAATCCCTTGAACTGGCAGCGACGTATCACGATGTTCTCGGTCGCACAGCCAGCCCATCCGTCGTTGTCGCGACCGGCCTTGATGGCGAAGTTGTCGTCGCCATTGTCGAAGCAGATGTCCTCCATCAGCAGATCGCGGCTCATCTCTGGGTCGATGCCATCGTTGTTCACCAGCTTGGCATCGTAGCGCAAGCGACGGCAGATGCCGTTCTGGCAACGAAATAAGTGTACGCACCAGAAAGGACTGTTGGTAATCATCACGTCCTCGAGCGTGAAGTTACGACATTCGTACAGCTGTATCATGTGCGGACGCAACAGATGACCTTGTCCGAACTGACGCTCCTCATAGGGCACCTCGTCATGATTATACTGGCGCGAAAGCTGCTGATCTGCACGCTGGTCCTTACGCCAGGCAGGGAACGTCTCCGAGCAATTACCGTCGATGGTTCCACGGCCGATGATGGCCACATCCTCCAGACCATAACCATAGATCATCGGACTGTAGTTGTAGCATAGCGAACCCTCCCAGCTCGTCTTGACCACAGGCAGATAGTCCTCGGCATTGGGCGAGAATAGCAGCGTTGCGCCTTCCTGCAGTTCGAGCGTCACATGGCTTACCAGATGGAGCGGACCGCGCAGATAATAGCAACCGGCAGGCACTACTATGTGGAGGCCACCGGGTGTCTTTGCTGCTCGCGCCATGGCACGACGGAAGGCCGGCAGGCAATCTGTCACGCCATCAGGCTTAGCGCCCAGCTTCGTAATTGTCACGACGCGTTGTGCCGACCAGTCGGCCGCTCCCGTAATCGTACGGACAAGGCTATCACGATACGCTTGTACTTCCGCCGTGTATGCCATGGCATCGCAAACCGCGGAAAGCAATATTACAACCGAAAAAACAAATTTCAACATGTGTGTTCTCATTTCTGATACCCCGCTGGATTTTGATGGGAACTAAAGTGTATCACAGGATATGTCCCTATGGTCCTCTTAAACAGCGATACCTGTACGCATAATGTCGGAATAGAGAGGGGAAGGATCTCCCTCTTCCATCAAGATAGGTTCAATCAAGGTATTGATGTCCCAAGTAGCGCCCCACAATTTGGCAGACGTTTCGAGCCAACTATCATCTAATTCGGGCACAATCACAGCGACGTCTATATCACTATCTTTGCGCGCCGTACCTTTACTGTAGGATCCATACAGGTAGACACGACCATTAGGAACAACCGCTAAGATTGCTTCTTTATATCTAGTCACTATTTCGATAACTTGTTTTTTATCCATTGTAGGAAATTTATTGTATCGTCGATTATTTGTCTACATACTTGCGGTGATAATTGTTTTAACAACCTTTCCTTGTATTCAGGATAACGAGCCTCTATATTCAAAGGCATAATTCTTTGGATAAACAGTCTTTGGTCGTCAGTAATCTCTCTAACAAGATTAGAACTTTGGACAAGATTAAGCAGATTATGTGAATAAGGAGGATCTTCGGGCTTTGTGGCACACCAATACGCTTTAATAGCTTTTTCTACAACTTGATGACACATGAATCCCACATAGAGCCAACGTCTTGTTGCCATTAATGCCTGTGCTGTCTCTAAATCATATTCAGCAATATCAAGCCAATAGGCTGAATTATCTTTGGACATCTTTTTTCGTATTATAGTTCTTTTTCACGCCGCAAAGATAGCACATTATTCCGAAACCTCCAAATTTTTGGCCAGAAATAATAATAATAATGTATCCTCTACACTCGAACCCTAAAAAATAATGAATAATTCATGTTCCATTAATAGGCATTACATGTTATCGAAGGATCATGGATCTGTTTAGCGGGCGAAATGCGCTTCCTCGATTTTATGAAGGCCATTTAGATGTAAGATTGCGTTTCCTCGATTTGATGAAGGGCGTTTAGCGGGCAGAATACGCTTCCTCGCTCCGATGAAGGCCATTTAGATGGAGGAATGCGCTTCCGAGTTTTTATGGCATGTAGTTTTTCACAGAAATGCTTCGCCGAGTTTTTATGGCGTGCAGTTTTCTGGCCGAATACCCTCCAACAAATCTCGCAAGCCCATTTTTGCGGCAAAAAACTCTGCAGCAAAACGAGCAAGGTTATAGATCAAAAAAGCACGAACGCCATCACTTCGAGACTCCGGCATGTGGTAAATTCTGTGTATACTACAGCGAATGCTTACACAGAAGCACGCTAAACGAAACCAGCGACTACCGCCGTAGTGCGATAGCCACTGTAGTGGTTATTAGGGATGTTCTGAGAACTATCCCTATGGACTCCCAAGAAAGTTGTAATATGAATGTCATGAGAATCAATTGTTTTATTTACAATCGATGCGACATCAACGATATTCTTTCTTAATTGATGATAAGTATAGTCTTTTCGCTCTGGATAAAAGCGACGGTACTCTCGATAAAGATAAGTATATTTCTCAACGATTCTTTGCTTTAAGCCTATTTCTTTAGGCACTTTTATCTGTATGAGCATATTCAGACTCTATTTGAGATATGCGTTCATCAAATGTGTCAAGACAATCTTGAACGAAGTCTTTACCTTCGAACAACTCTTCGGAATAATTCTGTAATTGAGTATTCATATCTGTTGAGTTTTTATTTTCACGCCGCAAAGATAGCGCTTTATTCCGAAACCTCCAAATATTTCGTGCGAAATATTATAAATAATGTGCTCTCTAGCTTCGAAGCCAAAAGAATAATGAAAATTTGAATGAAGCCAGCGGCTAACGCTGTGGTACACAATAGCCGCTGGGATGTTTATTTACAAGTGTCCGGAGCATCTATCACTATGGACACTTTGAGATAACGTCTTATTTGAATAACTCAGAATGACTACCGAGACGAACCAACTCAATAATATCTGTATCTTTGTCATACCATATCAAGAGATAATCTGGACCGATATGGCATTCCAAGTAATCCTTATAAATTCCAGATAACTTATGAGGTCGCATCGCTTCTGGTAGGGGGATATCCGCGGCCAATAGTCTTACGACTTCAAGCAAAGCGCGCACTTTCGATTCGTCTCGCTGAATGCGCTTGAAATCCTTTTTGAATTGGCTCGTTTTTCTAACTTCTCTTATAACTATTGCATCGAAGCTATAAAACTATCAATACTGCCGAGGTCGACTTTCCCTGAAGCCCTACCTTCTTCAACCTCTTTCATAGCAGCAAGGGTAGTTTCATTTGGCTCATAAGCTTCCGGAATAGCCACAGGAGCAGTGGTCTTAACAATTCTAACGCCTTCAATAGCGCTGAGTATTGTCTTAAGGCTTGCGAGAATAGAAGGATTCTCAACTTGAATAGTCATCGAAGTCATAGTATACTAGTTTTTTTCGCCGCAAAGATAGTATATTATTCCGAAACCTCCAAATATTTCGTCCGAAATATTATAAATAATGTATTCTCTAACCTCGAAGTCAAAAAGAATAATGAGAAATTCGAACAAAACGGTGGCTACCGCTGAGATGCGATAGCCGCTGTAGTGATTATTTACGGGTGTCCGATGAAGCTTCCACTCCGGACTTATCCCTCCGGGCTCCACTATCTTATCCAGTTTTCAATCTTAATTCCTTGAATATTCTTGAAATCATCTATATTATCAGTAACCATTGTCATGTCATGAACTACAGCAGTGCAACCAATCAACAAATCGAAATTGTTCGTTTGCGGAGTTCCCGCGAACTGAAGACGGCACTTCTCCTTGACAAAAGTCTCGATAGCAGGAGAAATAGGTAGGACATTAAACAAATCTATCAATTGATCGGCAGACACTTTGGGTCTTCCGCCTTTATGAATGAATAACTCATCACCTATAAGCAATTCAATTGAAGTAATCTCTGAAATATAGCAATCAGAAATGGAAATTCCATGACCAGAAAGGTAGGCCAACAAATTGAAATAACCTCGTTGATGATGAACAATAATATTGGTATCGAGCAAATAGTTGTTCTTTATCATAATAGAGTCTGAATGAAGTCCTTACTGTCTTTTGACATCTCATTGATATCATCAATCATTTTGCTGACAGGATACTCAGTCTCATCCATTGACCAAGCCCCAAAACAATCCTGCAGAACTAGCTCTTTGTTCTCAACAGTTTTCGACTTTTGTCTATTTTCCAACACAGACGAGGTAAGCAATGAAGCCAAATGCAATTTGACATCATCACTCAGGGATTTTAGTACTTCCCAATAAGACCTTGAAAGATTTAACTCTACTGCGCTCATAATATATTATTTTTGCCGCAAAGATACGACATTATTCCGAAACCTCCAAATATTTCGTGCGAAATATTATAAATAATGTGCTCTCTAACCTCGAAGTCAAAAAGAATAATGAAAAATTCGAATAAAAACGGCGGCTACCGCTGTGATGCGATAGCCGCTGTGGTGTTTATAAGTGTGTCCAAGGGACCTGTCCCACCGGACTCTCCCATTACTTATACGAAGTTCTGAAATGAGAGTTACGAAGTTCCTGCAACTTTTGTTCATTCCATTCCCCACGTTCCCATAGTTCGTCCATCTGTTCATCGATGAGCTTAGCATAGAATGCCGCCAACTGTTCTTTAAGCATGTTCAATGATTCTGGAGTCTTGATGTGAGACACCAAATTGAGAACGTGCATCTGTGCTGGGTTAAATGTAATAGTTTGCATAATATTCGCTAAGATATATTTGTGAAATTTTGCCGCAAAGATAGGACATATTTCCGATATCTCCAAATTTTTTCGCGAAATAATGCAGATATCGTGTTTGAATGTATATCTCTATTACATTTTATATTTAATAAGAAGGAACCGAGTGTACCTCTCCCCCATACTCCACCCACATTATTCCTTATTGTTAATTGTTTTTGTTATCTGCAGCAGGAGCGGCATATCATGATAGCAGCGACTACCGCTGAGATGCGATAGCCGCTGTGGTGTTTATTTAGGGGCGTCCGGTGTACCTGTCCCACCGGACTGCGGCATGAGAGGCATTAATGACAGCAGCGGCTAACATCTAGAACGATGCTAGCCGCTGGATAATTATGAGGAACTAAAGTGAATCGCTGAATCTGTCCCTATGACTATGCGGATTATTCTGTAATAATTTCAATTTTAGAAATTGTTCCACTATTGTTCTCAAGAGTAATGCCCGATGAGTTGATATCTGAAAAAACACTATTGACAGCATGGAATTCATAAACTGTAGCAGTTGCTACATCCGAGCGATCGAAAGTATAGTACTGACTGAGTAATTCAGTAAAATCCTGAACTGGACCTCCGGATCTTCCTGTCACGTATAATTTGAACTGCACATAGTTCGAATTACCATTCTTTGGAGTACCAACAGTTGTAACTTTAACAGTACATGAAGTAGATGTTTGACAAGCGGATGAAGGCAAAGTATACTTGTCGCCATCAACAATTTCTGACAGAGCATCGCCTGAATATGTAGTTGTGCCTGAAGGTGTAAATGTAGAGCCTCCACCACCAGTACCGGTACCAGAGCCAGAGCCACTTCCGCCCTCAGTTACCTGGATGACAGCATCTGCCTTAGGACTTGTAATAAAGTCTGAACCTTCACGATGTGCCGTCCAATCGGTGTTATAGGTATAGTTTGCAATCCATTTGCCGAAATTTGGATAAACGGTTGTGATAGGAGTATTTTCAGTCGGCCAATCCCAACCGCCAGGCAGAATGAGCATCTGAGGAGTAATTATACCATTTTTACTCTCACGAGAAATGAATACCACATCGTTTTCGTTGCCTACTTTCACCTTGATATTCTTGCAGATATCTTCCACACTAGCATCCTTTGAAATGTTGGTAGCAAGCGTGATAGTAGAAGCAGACTTGCCTGTTTTTCCCTTCGAACCGACATTGATTGGTATAGAAGTTTCGCTTTCGGAGAACATTTCGTGCACTTCTCCCATATCTACACCATTGTACATGAGACGTGCATCAAGAGTACCACCGGCAGCGAGGGCCTCGATTGTGAGGGTACGAGTTGTATTGTCGGCATTCTCAGTAAGCACGACGTCGAATACAAGGTCATTGAAGTCGTAATCGAAAGTACCACCAAGGTCTTCACACGCAAGTGTCCAAGACATTGGTTTGGGCTTAATATCATCGTGAGTCAAGTCCTCGTCAGGAGTATCTACGCCACGTACGAAGAAACAAAGGTCATTAAGGTCTGCGTCACCATCGTAATCACCAATGCCGAAGAATGTGTTGCCATCATACTTGAAGGTAGCAGCCATTGGACGATTGCCATAGCCTTTTTCTGCAGAGCCAGCGCCATTATATTGGCCACCTAAAGCATAAGACATCTTGCTGTCTGAGAAATAAATCTCATACTGACCGTTGTGATTGCCACCCAAGAAGAATCCGATCTTGGTGTTGGCAGGGAAGGTATAAGTAGGAGTATCATTTCCATCAGTTCCGAAATAGGTAAGCTTAATGGAACGACCACGAATCTTTGTTCCCGTGGTGCCACAATGCATGCCACCATGAGCATACCAAGTGGTGCCGTCAAAGAATTCAGTAAGACGAGAGTCATTCTGGATCCAACCTTTATAAATATCTGGAGAGGATCCCTGTTCAATATCACTTTCTTCGTCTGATAAAAGAATGAACTTAGGCATTTCCCATAGCTCTTCCTCTGTAGGAGCTGTACCAGTGTAATAGTAGTAACCAAAGAAGTCATCACGCCTTGTTCCGCGCCATATACAATCAATGGTTACAGGACCATCTTCCGACACATTGAAGATAACGTCCTTTTGCGTAATACCTTGGTTGGCAAGTTCTGTATGATCGACAGCCTCCTTGAAGACGGCATCATTATTTAAGAAAATATTGCGAAGATACTCCATTGTAAAGCCGGCATTGTGCTGAGTGAGGTCTACACCATTGAGGTAATAGAGATTCTGGGGTGTTGCAAGCTCGAACATCGCTTTGACTGTATATTCGGCATTAGCATCTGGAGCTTCTACAGTGGAACCTGCATTATACGTTGCATCCTGAGTTGCATAACCCCATTTCTTAGCGTATGGATTATTGACATTTGGAATGGTGGCCAGTTGTGCATACGACTGAGGAGAAAGAGTTTTCATCTCTGTATAGGCATCCTCCCTTACACGGAACATTGTACGACTTCCATAAGCCTCGGCACTCCAAAGAGCTCCCTTGGTTACAGGACAAGCCTCTTCTGCACGGGTAGCAGCACTATTGCCCACAGTGAGGGTCATATCCTCAACGGAATAATAACCGTCAGTAATGTTTGAACCATTCTTGCCTACAACACGAGCATAGAAATCAGTTGCACCCTTCACTGCATCGAACTGGAAGGAAGCCTTACCATTTTCCACAATGGCGCTGCAAATAAAAAGAGACCCCTTGACGGATGGAGATTTGGTAAAAATTTCGAGTTTACCATTGACATTACCATCAAGATTGACGTCAACTGTGTAGCGACCAGCCATTGACCAGTCATGATTTGGGTCAACATCGCCAAAATCTTTCTTGAACTGATCTGTATACTCCTTCTGCTTGAAGGTGTCTGCTGTAACGCCATAATCGAAGTCGTTACAACCTACAAATGCTGCACCGGCAGCAAGAAGAGGAAGAAATTTAAATTTGTTCATCTGTTAAAGATAAATTATAAAGAGTTAGTGTATTTTGATTCTCTATTGATGTCTGACGTTGGGCTCCGGTTAATAGCCATTATGTCAAGTATTTCTTGATATTTAGATAGGTTTATGGGGGCAATCCTAGATACGACGAGATAAAATAGGATATGATTGTGGTACGATTTCAAAGCAGATTTCAAAGCAGATTTCAAGACAAAAGTGATATTTCGGGTAACTAATTCGAAAATAAAAGAGATTCATTTGTGTTAAAAAAGTTAATTTAAACGTTAAATATTAAAGCCACAATACCGATACACCTATTATATTATTACCTTTGCGGCGCACTTTGAATAGATTTAAACACTTTTGCTTTATCAAAGATAAACGAAGCAGATAAATTCTTATTCACAGAACGACATACACAAGGACTAAGCTTTTGGCTGATAATCGAGTTGCAATCCCAAAGAATAAATGGGAGAGTAATTTACATAATGGCTATTAACCGGAGCCTGTCCGATACGCATTTCACGCAGACAACAAATACACTAACTCTTTTTATAACTTTTTTTTAGATGAACAAATTTAGATTTCTTCCTCTCGTCGCTGCTGGCGCAGCGTTCGTAGGTTGTAACGACTTCGACTACGGTGTCACCCCCGACGCCTTCAAGCAGAAGGAGTATGCAGAGAACTTCGAAAAAGCATTTGGCAACATCGATCCTAATCAGAACTGGAGTATGGCTGCACAGTTCGTTGCCGAAGCTAATCTTGGAGACGACGTTAATGGCACATTGTTGATTTATACCAAAGCGCCAACTGTCAAAGGTAGTGAGTTACTTGCTACTGTACCCATCGAAAACGGTAAAGCTACGGTAAAATTTGACGCAGTAAAGAGTACTGTGTCTTTACATGCACGTGTTGTCAATAATGGAGAAGTACTCACCTCTGGCATCTATAACATTGTTGATGGTGTCCTGTATATTGGATCGGACTTGGCCACTAGAGCAGATGGAACGCCTGATGCTCCAACTGCTGCTGTGACTCGCACAGCGTATACAGCTTCAGTTCGTCATATGAATACAGATGTCATCAATAAATTTATTGAAAGTGGAGAGAAATCTTATACAGACTACAACGATCGCGATGATGACACATATAAGATTAAAAATGGAGATAGCTACATCGTTGCAAAAAACATGTACCAAAATGATAACAATTGCTCGACGTTCGAAAATGTTCCTAAACTATATGCTCTAAGCAATGTAGATTTCAGTCGTCATGACGATGGTTTTACTGCAGATGAATTGAAACCTATTTTTGGTAATTATGTTAACGCTTCAGGTGTAACAAAAGATGGTGTATTCAAAGAGGGTGTAAACCACATTGAGCAGTACGTAAAAACTGGCGAAATGACGACAGATGTTACATTGGAAGTTAATCTTGATGGCCCTGTTGAGATTGATTTGATGTGGCGAGGTACTCAGTACAACGATATATTTGGTTATTATTATTACACCGATGAGGACTTGAAAACCGTAGATTGGTGGAATAATGTTGAAAAGTATATTTTGATTGATAACAAAAATGAGAGTACAAACTGGATTGGGGGCACAACCTCGTTGACCCAAAGGAAGAATTGGGATAGTTCTGGGGACGAAACAACTGCAACATGGAACGACGTAGATGGCATGTTCTCTTCAAATTTCGTCTCTTGGTCTTCGAACAATATTGTACGAGGAACAAAAATTAAACTTGTCAACTTTTCAAGTGGTTCAGCTTCTTACGATTTTACTGCTGGCACAAAGATTGGTTTCTTCTTCGCAGATAAGCAAAATCTTGGTTATAAGTTTTTCTTGTCAGATACAAAGATTGACTATGAGTTATTCATGCATCAGTATTCTCCGAACAGCGTTCCTGAAGGAACTAAAACAGGAGATGTAGGTCGTGGTGGGCGCCCATACGCTGCTAAGTTTGTATATGATGGCAGAACTTATGTCGGTTTTGGCGATCAGTCTGGAGACTGTGACCTTAACGACATTGTCTTGATTGCTAAGAACGTAGTGCCACCTTCGAAGGACATTACCCCTGGTGACCTTCCAGAGCCAGAGGCCGCTTCATGGTTACTGGCATGCGAGGACTTGGGTAACACGGGAGACTTTGACTTCAACGATGTTGTATTCAAGGTTTCACACGTTGCAGGTGAGGCAAAGGCTAAGATTACTGCACTTGCAGCAGGTGGTACACTCCCAATTGAGCTTACTTATAACGGCACAACCTTGGAAGGCCCTAATGGTGGAACACAGTTTAATTCATGGTTCGACGATGGCCGTATTGAGACTGGCGTTGTAATCAATGCAGGAACAGGCACACGTTCTGCTACAGGCAAGAGTATCACAATCTCCGTTCCAGCAGATTTCTCAGTGGCCAATACAGTAGACGGCAACAAGATGGGAGGTTTCGCAGTCAATGTATACAATCGTGAAGAAGGCACCTATACTACGGTTACCGCTCCAGAAAATGGCGAAGCTCCTCAAATGATGTGTTTGCCAAGCACTTGGGTTTGGCCAAATGAGAATGCTCGTATTGACTTAGCATACCCTGCATTCGGAGAATGGGGTGAGAATTATAATGTAACGAATTGGTATAAACATTATGATGTTGAATACCTTGTAGCTACACCAAGTGATCCAAGCATAGACTTGGATGATGTAACTGAGATTGAAGACGGAGGTGCTGATCAAAATGCGCTTACCGCAGGAACTTATAATCTGAACATTCCTACAGCCACGACATATGCCGCATCTTGGGGAGCAACGTTACAGACTTATAAAATGAATGTTGGTAAAACATCATGCTCTGATGAACTAACAGCCACGGTTACAATTACTCTTAAAAGTTGTCCTGGCAACCAAATGGAGATTGTAACCAAAGATGGCACATTCCTTGGTAGAATGGGCTTTTATAATGGAGATTTAACTGCATCTGCAGAGCTTACGAATGCCAATCTAAAGAAACTTATTGCAGGTGAATTCAATGTGATTAACTATGCTGATTCTGATGTTGAAATGACATCATTCACATTAGTCGTTGAATAAGAATCAAAAAAAAGAATTAGAGAGACCGATTCTCTCCGTTTTTTCCTAATCCCCAATATTCTCAGCGGCTGTCACCATCCAACGTGGCAGCCGCTGATTGTTTTTTGGAACCACATCATCAACCATAACGTTACTCCTACAACTTCGTGGATCAAAGAGTTACGAGTTAAATGTGCTTCCGAACTTCACGATATCAACACTTCCACGTGTGTGTTGATGTCCTCATCAAGAGATAGTGCATTCCTAGTGGGAAATGCGCTTCCGAACTTCGAGCAAGAGTATTTTTGTGCAAAGATTGATCCAATGAACATTGAGATTGCATATTCTCGGTCGTAAACGTGCTTCCGAAACTTCGAGCAAGCACATTCCGCATCGTAAACACACTTCCGAAACTTCGAGGAAGCTCATTCCGCATCGTAAACACACTTCCGAATTTCGAGGAAGCATATTCTGCATCGTGAACTTTTGAGTATGCAATCCAACGGCTGTCATCATCCAACGTAGCAGCCGCTGATGCTGCTGAAACCACCAGAAAGCCTCCTCCTCCCCTCTCTTCGGAATAGAATCTGTGCGATTTCGCCCAAAATATTTGGAGATATCAGAATAATGTACTATCTTTGCGGCGTCGAAACCTCAATATCAATTTTATGGATTCACGTATTTGCACTATTATCAAAGAGTATTTCAAAACCAAGCCTATCGAAAAGGCATGGTTATTTGGCTCTTTCTCGAGAGGAGAAGAAAGAGCAGATAGTGACGTGGATATCCTCATCAAATTTGTTCCAGGTGCGAAAATGGGTCTTCAGTTTTTTGCCATGATTCTTGACCTAGAAAAGTTACTAAACCGCCCTGTCGACCTTGTGGTAGATGGAGATCTCCTGCCTTTTGCCGCAAAAACTGCCAACAAAGACAAAGTATTGATATATGATAGAGCCGCCTAGAGATAAAGGACGATTAGAGCATGTCTTATCGGCCATTGCCAGAGTCGAGGAATTCACTTCCGGAATTAATAAGGAGCAACTTGTTTCTGACCCATTGCATCTGCATGCTACGGTCTATAATGTCCAGGTGATTGGAGAGGCGATTTTCAGACTTACCCCTGAGTTCAAGCATTCGCATACCGAAACACCTTGGGCTTTGATTGAGAAGATGCGCCATATTTTGGTACACGATTATTACCGCATAAACAATGATATTCTATGGCTGGTAATTACAGAAGACTTACCTCCGCTGAAAGTACAAATTGAGTCATATCTCCGCGAAATGGAGTAGTAAGAAAAAAGAATCATAGGGATAGGTACTGTGATTCTCCTTAGCATATCATATAACAATCCAGCGGCTGCCACACTTAGTGACAGCCGCTGATGTTTTATCGTTTCAGTGCCTTACAGATTTGTGCAGATCACTTTTTCTTACCTTCGGGAACGAAGCAGGGATGTAGATGTATTCGTAAAGGCTATTAGCACCGAGAGCTGCAACGAGGCCGGTGGCTGGAGTCTTGATGACAGAGGTAGAGATATTGGCGGCAGCGGTGGCAGCAGTAAGGGCTTCCTGAGCCGTAGCGAGTGCCGTCTGAGCAGCATCAAGGGCTTCTTGGGCAGACTGTAAGGCAGCGGCAGCATCTTCGGATGCGGTCTTTGCTGCAGCTGTAGCAGCTTCGGCGGTAGCAAGTGCCGTAGCAGCTTCGGCGGCAGCGGCAGCTTTTTCTTCAGCTATAGCTTGAGCGTCGGCAGCAGCATTCTGTGCTGCTGCAGCGACTGCTGCCAAAGAATCAGCTTCAGCCTGAGCCTCATTATAGGCTTCCAATGCAGCATTCGCCTCTTCTTGTGCTGCAGCTCTCTCTGCTTCATCTTCTATATCATTAACAGCAGCAGCTTTTTCGTCGGCGGTGGCCTTAGCGCTTTCGGCAGCTGCCTTAGCAGTTTCTGCAGCATTTTTAGCTTCCAGAGCAGCCTGAACTGCCTGAGTTGCCTGTTGCTCTGCCTCTGTCTTAGCTTTATTTGCGGCTATAGCTGCATTTCTGGCAGACTCTTCTGCAGTTTTTGCGGCCTCATACGTAGAAGCAGCGGTTATAGCTTCAGCCGTGGCATTTGCTAAAGCCGTTTCGGCAAGTGCAACAGCAGTTTCAGCCTCTGTTACTCTATTCGCAGCATCTTCCAATGCTGCCTGTGCTGCGGCAACCTCCGCATCTGTATAATAAATGTCGGAAGTACCGAGGAACGATTCCTTCTGCATGGCACCAGAGGTTAGTCCGGTGACGCCTGGGAGGTTGACATTGTCGGTTACCAACGTCGTGCTATAATAGCAGCCGGTGATGGTGCCAGTATTAGCCGAAGCAATGCCGCCATTGTTATACGATGATGTCGGAGGCGTACTATTATCAGCATCGGAACTCGCCTTCGAGTCGTACTGACCGCCAGCGCTGTAGCATGCCCGGATGGTTCCGCTATTGGTGCCGGCAATACCACCCTTGTCGGCAGCCGCAATGATCGTTCCCTGATGGTACGACGCATAGATGGTTCCGCTGTTCGAGCCTACGAGACCGCCAACGGGCGAGGTGGCGCTGGTTGAAATTGAACCCTTGCCATAGCAGGCATTGAGAGTACCGGCATTGGCATCGGCCAACAAACCAGTACCTGAAGTTACACCTTTGCCCGCTGTGGAAGCCACACCGAAGAGTTCGATCGATGCCTTATTGCCAATTGCACCGAAAAACGAAGCTCCGTTGAGCATGGTGACATAACGGTTAGCGCCTATCAGTGTACCCTGGAACGGATGCTCGGCATCGCCTATGCCGATCCATTGTACGAGATCTGTATCGCTAAGTTTGTCGGGTTCAGGATCCTGAGCCTTGGCTTTGGGCTGGAGCGTAATGTTAGCATCCATCTTGATGTACTGACCCTCGAAGCTACGGCCGTTCTTTACCTCGTAGGCGAACGACAGGAGCTGCATGGCCGTGCTGATGGTGTAAGGATTTGCGGCTGTGCCATCGTTGCCGTAGACGTCGAGCACCTTACCGATGTCCTCGCCTTTATAATTCTTGCGGTAGAGCCAAGTGGCATCATCCTCGGTGGCCTCCTCATCGGTTACGATATAGACAGAAGTGCGCTCGGTTGTCTCGAGGAAGGTCGAATTCTTATAAAGCTCGCCCTGATCGGGCGTATCGACGAACTGCCAATCCATGTATTCGGCACCCACGGTCATCTTCTCGTTGCGATGGTTGAGCGAGATGTGGATGGTGGTGCAATGTCCGGCACGGAATTCAACCTCCATCGGGATTGTGGCGGTATAGGTACGGGTAACGGTCGTCGCGGGATTCATGGCATCGGGATACCTCACCTTGAACGAGAACTGCTGCTGATTGGCCGCAATCATAGTAGGCACAGCCAGAGCATAGAACGTAAAGGTACGGCTGGCATCGTTGCCGACTCCTTCAGGTCGGGGCAGCCAGAGTTTTACGTCCTTGCGCTGATCGTAGCTCACGCCCGAGCCATAGATCGAAGCAGTGACATCGGTAGTGGACAGAGCTTCGGCACTGATATTGCCGTAATCGCCGAACTTAGCCAGTGCCCAAGGATTCTTGGCATCGAGCTGTTCCTGTGTCATAGTGGGGTCTGAGTTCCACTTGTAGAGGGTCAGCATCTGCTTCAGCTCCATATCGGAGACCATCGACTGATCGTCAGCCGAACCTGGGCCAGACGAGAAACCAGTGATACTGACGATGACGCGAACGTTGGCCAGCGCATGGTGGAACAGTACGGTAGCCACCGAACCGCCCACATCGGCCAGCAATCGGGTGTGGTACATGACGAGAATGTCGTCGTCCTTCAGCTTCTGTGCGCCATCGGAAGTGATGGTGCCATCAGCGGCACGGACCGTGGAATAATCGATAGCATCCGAATTCAGAGGATTACCCAGCGAACCATAGTACCAGGTGCCCGACTGATGCCAGTCAAAGCCTGCGACCTGCGGTTTGCTGTAGCCGATGTAGGTATGCTCGTGCTGGGCATCACTCCAATAGACCTTGTCGAAAGTCGAGGCATCGCCCGAGCCCGAACTGCCTTTGGTCTCGTCGCGCTTCCAGCCATTGTCGTTGGCGAACTCAAGGCCGGAATACGTGAACTGGGCGAGCGGGTTCTGCGTACGGCGAAGCGTAGTGAAGACCATGTGGTCGCCTGTGACGAACACATTACGGCCCACATAGTCGACCAGTGAAGGAGCGCGAGTCTCGCCACTGCCGCTGATAGACGCTTCGACACCGGCCACGGGGACGGCATCGTCAGATGTGATATGTGTCAGCTCATCCGATGGCGTACAGGCGACGGCCAACAGCGCCATGAGGATGAAGGGAAAAGGCTTCATTGAAATTATAAGATATAAAGCAATAGAAGGTGAACTACTTGGTCAGGGTGAAAGGATAGAGCTTGCCTTCTGCGACCGTCAGGTTTTCCAGATGGAAGCAGTAGCGTTTCTCGCCATCGCGCAGCCAGAAAGCAGTCTCGTCGGCAGCAAAGGAGAGCGAACAGGGAGGCACGATAAGGCGATACTGCCGGCCGCCCACGTGATAAGCCGTGTAAACACCGGAGTTGGGAACTACGCTGCCTTGGTACGAAGCTCCAAGCCCGCCAATGGTAGCCGGACCGCCCTTGAATGGATGCACCACGCAATGCCCCAACTGGTCGCTGACCTCGGCCACACCGATGACGCGACCATGATTCTGGTACGAACACGAAGACTTCTCGCGATAGCCGAACGTATCGTTGACCTTGCTGCGGTGAGCGTAATAGTCGCCTACTACGACTTCGGCCTGATCGATATCGGGCACACCCTGCAAGGTAAGGACTGCGTTTGCCGAAAAACCTTCAGGAATGGTAATATCGAGGCAAGCCATCTTGTGCTCGAAGGCAAGGTGAATGTTCCAGCAGCCTGTCTGCATGTAGGTCTGCGCCCAAAGCAGGTCGCTGGCCAGATAATTCTCAAGCTTAGACTGGTCGGCGTGAAATACGTTGCTGTATTGGTCGTAGACCTTCGTACCGCTGACAAAGTGCTTCTCCTCGGTCCAGGTGATGGCGGTGTAGACATAGGGCGTCTGCTGTGCCTCGTAATACATGGAGCTCTCGTAGAGATTGGGCGAATCGGAAGGTTTGAAATCGCCGTCGATGTCGATACCATCGGTCGCCACTATGCGCTGCCAATGATTTTTGCCTACGGTGCCGGTGCCGTCGTGCTTGAGCAGGAAGAAGGCGTCAGTACTGGTGCCATTGGTGGTCTCGCCGTGTTCCCAGCCGTCAGAGAAGGGGCAGACTATCTTGAGGCGCATCTTGTCGCCCGCCCGGAAGGCATTGCCCTCCACGTTGGCACGCGTGGGCGTATCGCCGTCGAACATCATTACCTCAGACGTCAGCGTAAGTTGCTGTGGCTGCTCGACCGTCGACAGTTCGTCGTCGGTACAGGCATGGCACACGGCACCAAAAGCCAGCAGATACAGATATTTGTTTGCGTTCATTGCCTACAGATTAATTGGGTTGAGCCAGAGGGTTGAGCTTGTCGTAGTTCAATCCGGTACCATCGCCGGCGCCAGGAGCCTTGGATACGAGCACGGGATACTGATGGCTGTAGCCCGTAGTGTTCGACTCGTAATGTGCATCGCACATCTGGCTGGGGTGGTCGAGGTTATACTTGCGGATAGCATAGTTCATAGCCTTCCACGGTGCGAGGCCATAGAACTCCTCGACGCGGACGGGATCGGCGAAGAAAGTCTCGAGCGGCATCTCCTCCTCGTCGATAAAGAGGTCGTTCTTGGCCTTGAGGATGTGCGAATGGCGGCCGCGGATATACTCCCAGGGCGAATAGTCGTCAGCGATGTTGCTTACGGCATTGGCCGAAGGCGACAGCTCGGTGTCGTAATAGTTGCACATGAAAGGACCCCACGTCGGACGTGCGTCGTACTGCTCGTTAGCAATCATCTGCGACACTCTCAGCATCGGAGCGAAGAACTGCACCTGGTTCTCACCCACGGCCACAGCCGGATAAGAGCCGAGCAAAGCGCCGCTTGAAGTGACGGCAGCTGCCTGCATACAGCCATACATCGCCAGGTTGTCGGCCACGCCGACCAAGGCCTTGCTCTGGTCGCCTACATAATTGCTCTGATGGATGCAACCCACCACGAACGACGTTCCGGTAAGGCTTTGCGCAATGCTGTTGGTCGTAGACGGTGCCTGCACCGAAATGCCTGTAATGTAGACAGGCGTATTGGTCACCGTGCCCGTACCGACCAGTGCAGTAGGATGCGTGCTGCGGATGCGGAGGTTGCGGATCATGGCCGAACTGATGTTACCGAACAGGGCCTCGTCCTGGACGTAGACATTACTTATCTCGTGATTATTGCCATTGAAGTTGCCCATGAAGGGCGTTTCGGGCGAAGTACCAATGCTGGCATCCAGAAGCCAGTCGGCCAAGTTGAGGTCGGCCGCAAGATTAACGTCGAAATGCAGGCCGAACGTACCATCGTAGAACGAGAATGGCCCACGCAGGTAATCCTCGTCGGCATAAGCCTTTGTATCGCCCATCACCGGATAATAGTGCTGGTAGAAGAGGTAACCTTCGGCCTCGGCCTCTTCGCGCGTCACCCAATCCGGACGGCGCTGGTCGTTAGTGCGCGACCAACCATAGACAGGCGTCTTCGTGCCGCCGGGTCCCTCGTCGTAATGATCTACCAGACGGTACAGGCCACTAGTCTTAAGGGCTGCCGTACCATTGACCAGCTTCAGGAACTCGATGAACTCGTGCTCGTTGTGGATGGTAAACGTCGGGACATAATCCTCCTTATCCTTCGGGATGGCGTTGGCAATGGCATCTTTCCACCACGTGTAGCCGGTAGTAGGATAATCGGACTGATGGACAGTACGAACTTCCATCTCGCCGGATTGGCTATCCTGCTGGTCCCACGAGAAATTGTCGGACGACGTGATTGAGAACTTGTCGTAGAGATAGCCGACGTTGAACTTATAGCTGTAGCCAGGCAGCATCTCGAGGCCGTTGGGATACTTGGGCTTAGGCTTTTTGGCATCATCGAGCACGGGGTTACCATCCGAACCAAGCTCGACGATATCCGAGAGGTTGAAGATGTGATACTTACCTTCGTAGCCACCCGTCCCGAAGTTATCGCCGTTATTTACATCGCGAACATAGATGCGAAAACGCGTACAGGCCGGAAGGGTGATGATATCGCCCTGAGTAGACTCATTACTCATGTCGTACGGAATGGTAATCAGATAGCACGAGCCGTTGACCTTGCCGAACACCGGATGCTGCACGTTGTCCTTGATCCAGGCATTGGACTGCTGGCCGTAATGATAAAAGATGTTATCTGGCTGATCCTCGAGATGATCGAAGTTCGTCTGCGTGGCGTAACCATTCTGGGTCAGCGCCTTGAGGATGAGCTGATGCTTGGCATCTTCGGCCACGCCACCGGGCAGACACATACGATAGTATGCAGCAAGCACTTCGTTGCATTCGGCCTTAGCCTGTGCTTCGCTCTTGCCTGATTCCGTTTCGTGTGTGTCATTGTCCTCCACGTCCGAATTGTCGGACCATCTGTAATCTTCCCACTCGGTGCAGATCTCGACCTTATACAACTGATTGCCTTGCAACGGGCTGAAAGCTATACGGCTGCCCAAATGCTTCATGACCAAAGGGATGGAGAGCGTAGGGCCCGAAACGTTGACCCAATCGGACACACAGAAGTCGGGATAATAATACTCTTTATTCGATTCGCTGTTGGGCAGACAGTTGGCATAGTTGCTACGACTCCAAGCACGGAAACGCAGGGTTCGGCCGTCGTCCCAGGTGATGGAATCAGATTCGTTCTGCACAAAAGTCTCGTTGGCGGCATGATCATGCTGCGGATCGGCCAGCAGATTCCACCCCTTACGGTCTGGATACACACGCCAATCCTTCTCGAGCACCACGTTGGTACCCTGGGCATACTTGGTGTAGTAATAATACGTACGGTATGACTCCTCGCCCCACGTACCATCGTCGAGAAAATACTGACGGTGGATGCGCATCAGGTCCTGCTCGTTGAACGTACCATTTTCGATCCATGTGGTACGCGTCTGGAATGGATCGGCCATGCTGACGTTGAAGTCGACCGAACGGCCGAGGAGCAGCTGTTGCTCGGCCGTGAGCGGCAACGGCAGATCGGCATCGTCGGCACACGAGGTGACGACGGTGCATGCCAGCAGCGCGGACATGAGCGGCAGATTATGAATGCATGTATGTAGCTTCATCGCTATGGATATTAATATTGGGGCAATGCGGGCGTATGATCAGCGACGCGACCGTCTTTGTCGAAACAGTTCTGCACATTGCCGGTATACGAAGTAGTTCCGAAGAGCTTACCACCGGTGACTTTGGTATTGAGTACCTCAGCTCGCCAACCTTTGAAAGGCACCCAATAACTGCCTTCCTTATGAACGTTGGCTTCCCAGTTCTCGACATTGGTCGATTCCTGTTTGGTAGAATAGTCGGCATTCATACCATCGAAGAGAGCCGTACGGCCGCTGATGGTGATGGTGTGGTCCTGCGCATCGAGGTGGCCGGTAAAGACAAAGTTGGCTGGCAACTTAGCTGCCGGAATCGTAATATCATGATCGAGTATGAAATAGTCGCCATGGTGGGTTCCGCCTTCGCCTTCGTGTGCCTGACTGAAGAACTCGATCCACTTTTCGTCCGAACCCAGGTATTGGCCATCGTCCTCCGTATCATAATCATAATAGTGGCCGTCGGTAACACTTTGGTTGATGGTGATGGCACGATATGCGCGCTGCCAGCTACTGCCAGCCTCCGAAAGGGTGTTGCCGTTGGAGTTGTTCACGCCATAATAGTTGTCGCTACGCGCCTCGCCATCCCACATTTCGGCGCCCGAAGTATTGAAGTCGACGCCTTCGCGATCGATGCAGAGATAGACGATTGTCTCGTAGTTAGCATCAAGGTCGAATTCGAACGTCTTCTGGTAGATGAGTTCGTTGGAGAGGGTCAGCTCGAAGTCAATCTTATTCTTGGCCGTTACGATGCGATTGGTTTCGGTGCTGTTACCAAAGAAGGTCTCGTCGTACATCACCTGGCTGGCCGACGTGTAAGTGGGGCGGACAATCAGGTCGTAGCAAGGCACTTCGCCATATTCCATACGGCTGTAGCCCGATTCGGCGGAATTTGCGGTATAGGCTTCGTGCGCCTCCTTCCACCCCTCGTTGGCCGGATAGATTTTTGTTTTGTCGGACAGTTTGGTGTAGACGATGAAGTTGCTCTTCACTGCGTCGTTGAACGGCACGTCGGACGACTTATAGCTACCACGCATGCCCAGGAAGTGCGGAATCGCCTTACGTGCCGTAGCCCATTCGGGTTGCAGGTTATCGCCCGAGCCGTTGACCTGCTTGAGCACCTGGACGTTGCAGAAACGCAAGTCGGTGGTGGTAGGATCTTCTTTGTCGACTGTATTTCCGCCAGCATCCTTCTTGAATCCACGGAGTGTGACGTTCTCGCCCATCTCCGGATCGATGAGCACATAGGCAATTACGCGCGACAGGCGATGGCGAAATGGCAGCAACACGCGGCTGACGGTGGCCGTAAGCATTGTGGTTGCCGGCATACCCAGGTAGCGCTCGAGCAAGGTATAATTACCGTCGGCAGTTCCATCGTCTGACGCTCTGTCGTCATGCTGATCAACCACCAAATCGGCTGGTGCATTACTTTGCTTCAGCTTCTCGGGCACGTTCAGGCCACGGAAGTAATGCTGTCCATTGCCGTACCATCGGGCATCGGAGCCGCTGGCAGGATCGCCTGTGATGGTGGGATTGTCTATATATTTAAATGTATAATAGGCGTAGCCACTCTGTTCGTGTTTCTGATAGACGTAATCATCCAGTGTCCCACCCAGAAGTTTCAACTCGGCGACACGCTGATGGGTGATGTCGCTCTCAGCATAACCGTAGGTAATGTGCAAGCCTTGCTTGAGTGGACGAATCAGCCATTGGAAGTACTCGGCTGGATAGCGCGCACCATCTGTGGCCTGTCCGTCTGCACGCGTAGGAGCCGAAACCACCACATCGGGCCCGCCCAGGTCGAGCGTGGCAACCTGAATAATGTTGCCGGCAGACTGGTCGACATCCAGACGCTCGGTCAACTCGTCAGTACATGATACGGTGCACCAGAGGGCCGAGGCAGCTAAGAGTATGTTATAGAAAAATAGTTTTCTCATTGTCTGAATCATTTGTCGTGAAGGACGAAGGTTATTCGGTCGTATCTGGTTCGGCAACGAAGGTAGGTGTCACACTGCTGATGCGGCCAATCAGCGCCACTTCGTCAGCACTGCGCGAAGAAACAACACCACTCGCTGCGGCTGCCACACCTCGGCCTGACCACCAGTTACCCTGATTGCCGGCTCGCATACCATCGACCTTATTACTGCTGGCATCGGAATATGCAGCGAGACCGATAATCGAACCATTGACCTTGTTGACCTCAATTCCGAGCGTGGTAGTGAACCAACTGCTGCAGTCGAAGATACGAAGATCTGGGATTTCGGTGATATTGTTTTCGTCCTTGAAGATTACCAAGCCGCCGACGAGGCCGCCGTAATACCAGTTAGGAGCAACCTTGGTAGCATCGTGCGTATCTTTTCCCTGCTCATCCTTGACAAGACTCGGATCGTAGCCGGCAATAGTTACGTTGCCCTGATACTGTGAGGCCACAATATCAGCTTTCGAAGCAAAGGCTACCAGTCCGCCGGCAAAGTGGTAAGACTGCGTTCCGGTTTCTTGTACCAGCCACATTCGCACATCGGTCTGCACATGGCAATCCTCGATGACAGCACCTTTTGAGGCCTTGACCACCAAGCCAGCGGGAGAAGCGGACTGAACATAAGCGCCATCGCCGGCCACAACGCCATCGACAACGGTAGGCCTCTTCGCAACGACATAGACGCTGGTCAGCGTACCGTATTTTCCAGTTCCGTCGCCTATCAGGTTATAACCCAGAGGGGCAATGGCATCGGTCGACTCGTACGAATCGTCAACAGGAGTGCCGGTTTCTGCATCAGTGTTTGTATTAGCTGGGGCAGAGACCACCGGCTTATCGAGATAGATTACCAGATTGCTGATGTTGCCCAGAATGTTGCTGAACAACATCGGCGCGGGAGTAAGGGTCTGGGGGCTTCCTCCATTCACCGCAGGCAGCGTTATCGGAGTTGAACCAGTGAGTGTGATGGTATGGTTGTCGCCATCCAGATCGAAGAGTACGTTGCCCAGAATCCTATCGCCATCGACTGCAGCCGTCAAAGTCTGCTTCTGTCCGTACGTCCACGTATCGTCGACCGTAAAGTCGGCCGAGAGTCGATAGGTCTTGTCCTTCTGATCGTTCTGGCTGTTGAGCAAGAGGGCTAATTCGGCCTGACTGTCGATTACGGCATCGTATCGCTCGGTCTCAGGCGTTGCATTCGCGTTCGGAGTGTCCGCAGACACAGCATTTTGGGACTTCGTAGGCCAAGAATTATTCTGAGCCACAGTCTCATGATCGGCTGTGCAGAAGGTATTCTTAAACCGTGTAGGATCCTGGCTGATGGTGATACCATATTCAAAACTATTGTTCACCACACGGCCCGCAGCATTACCCACAATGCCGCCGCCCTGTACGCCGGCTGCACCATCGACACGAGCATTGACCGTACAACCTTCAATAATCGGAATAATAGTCTGACCATTGACAGTGGTAGTCAACGACTGTGCAGCGATGCCACCCACGTAACCTGAGGTTCCTTGCACCGGCAGTCGGGACGAGCAGCGCACGATGTTGCCATAGTTGTCGGCCACCATGCCGCCCTTCGTAGCTACGGCCATCGCACCAGGGGCAACGGTGAGCCGAATACGCTCGATGGTACCGCTATTTGTCGAAGCAATAGCTGCGTCGACGTTTGCGCCATCCTGCATCTGCACGACGCCATTGATGATTGTACCCGAAGTTGGCAGCTCGGTAAAGATCTGATGCTTGGTGTAAATCGTTGCGCCTGCAAGGTTCAGGGTAGCATTGAGTGGATATGTAGTCGCCCAATCGCCACCTTCCTCCAGATCCATCTCCGTGGCCTGGAAAATTGCCACATTACCCGACTTGTTTTTCGGGCTGTCAAGGAAGGCTAGGAACTCCGCCTTATTACTGATTACCGTAGGGTCGCCATTCTGACCATAGTCATCGCAGATGGTATTGGTGACGGTTTCGACCCAATCGACCACCCAAGCGGTGATAAACACAAGTCGTGTTGACGTAAGACGCGCATCGATAATGAGATGCTTGCCACCCGTAAGGTTGTAAGCCTGCATGGCGTGCGCAAGCCGCGCCTCGTCTGTGGTCATGCTCTGATAATCGGTATAACGCTCGTCATTCTGCGCAGCAAAGGTGTACTTCTGACCCGATACGGCAATGGTCATAATAGGATCCTTTGCCTCGTTGTCGAGGTAGTTGTACGGCTGCACAATAGCGTCGAACTGCACAGACGAAACATTCTGCTCGGCTGGGCCGTTCTTGTCCTGTTGGTAGTCAATCAGTATCTCGCTTGCCAGCGGCTTGGTAACCGGGATGTCTTCTGATCCCACATAGCTATGGATCGAAGGTTCGATGTTGATCGTATGAGTAGCGAACTTCAATGCCTGACGTGGCAGGCCATCGCCCGCACGCAGACGCACGGTAATCCATGCGTGCTGGTGGCGCATATAAAGCGGAATCTTCTTGTATTCGCTGACCTCCACCATCTCCTGTCCAAGGAGCGTCTTGTGATCGGCATACCACTGCTTGGCAGTGCGGTAATTAATGTCCTCAAGTTTATAGGCAGGGCCTGCCTCGATACCAGCCTCAGCATCGGCCTCTCGCCACAACGGCAGGTAGCCGTAACCTTTGATGTAGTCTTGCGCGAAAAACTTCGTGTCGTCCGACTGATCGGTATCAATCTCGGGCTTGCCGGCCGTAGCCTCGAAACCCCATGCATGAACGTTGTCCTGCCAATACAATGGATCGGCTATCAGCTGCAGGTTGCCTTTTTCGTCGTAGTTGCCACCAGCCTTCTTGACGGGGCTGTAAGTGCCGCTGAACGAGATGTCGTCAACATCCTCACGCATCATCTTGACGGTGATGGGCGAGTAATCAGCTGAAAGAGTATGATAGGTGTTCAGCTCAGTCTGCCAATCGTCCTTTGCGGCACGCGTGGTAGCACCCGAAGGCAGACAGAGCGTGAACTGCAATGGCTCGCCTACTTCGATGGGCGAAGGTTCGGACGCAGGCTTATCGAGCACGTCATCGGTGCACGAAGCCATGCCCAGACCCACAGCCAGGAGGCAGAAGAGGCTATATAGCTTGAATAAATACTTCATTGACAATTTCAGATAAACAATCAAATGTCAGCTCACTCGTTAATGACGCCATCGATGCCTTGATACTCAAGCTCGGTGGGAGGCACTATCCAGTCAGCAATCTCAGTACGGATTACGGCCAGCGTACCACGGCGCAGCTCCATGTTCCAGATGTAGCGAATGCCGCTCTGCAGGTTGCTGAGCTGCGTATCGCGAATCACGAAGGTCGATTCGTGTTTGATGGCAGATTCGGAAGTTGGGTTTGTCGCATCCTCCGACCAAACGATACGGATAGCCTGAAGCTGGCCGAAGGTAATGGCATTGTACGAAACGAGGTAACCGGTGGGGACATCGGCAGTAGCCATTGGGAACATTCCGAACGAGGTGCCGTATGGGTTAGCATCGAGCTCTTCGTCGGTAAACGCCAGTATATCGACAGGCTTGTAGCCAGCCGGACGTACTTTGGCCTTATTGGGAGCCTCTACGTCGTTTTCGAGGTCGAGGAAGACGTAACCTTCATCCGTTACGCCGAGGAGCTCGACGCTGAGAATCTGGTTAGCCTGAATCTGCACCGAGTTGTCGGCCGAGCTCTTCAGATTGACCTGCACTTGCGAGAACTGATGCTCAAAGTAGAGGTTCACACGGTTGTCCGAAGCACTGGTAGGTGCCTTGACGGTCAGAGCCTGACAGATATCCGGCTGTTCGCCAATGTTGAGCGGAGCGGCCGAACGACGAAGATCGAAAGCCAAGGCAGGATAGCGCTCGATGGTCTCAATCTCGAGCAGCTTTTCAAAAATCTGATAATAGAACGTGATGTATTGCGTCTCATCGTAGAGGACGTAGCCCTCCGGATCGCAAGCCCAGTATTGATAAGAAGGCGATTCGTCAGTCCCTGTATTCTCAATCTTTGCAACCGGAATATCGCCGTTCATCAGGTAAGGCAAGGCATAATAGGTACCTGAGGTGACGCCATCGGGATTCTCAGGATCGTAAGCGTATGACTGCTTTTGTGTAAACAGACGGCAGACAAACCAACCATAATAACCCGTGATCTCATTACGATCGGCAAAGGTATTACTTACCTTCAGGAAGTTGCCCCTCTCCCACGACTTAACTGAATTGAAATAGGCTTTCGTTGGATCCACGCCGGCGGGAACCACAGATGGAATACTTCCGGCATTCGCATACGCATATTGATAGATTGTCTCAAGTGATGAGAATTCAACGGCGTTGCCTTCGCTGTCGTTGATGCCCGAGATTTCGTAATGCTGCGTAACCCATTCGTTGGACTTATCGCCGGTATGATATTCGTAGATCAAGTCTTGCTCGAACTTGAGGTTACCACGTTGCGAACCACCTTTCATCGTCCTGGCTTTGTTGAGGTCGGTCCAGGCCAGGAAAGCATGTTCGCGACGGTTCTGCCAGTAGAAGGTCGAGGCCTGATTATCGTTACCGTAAGAATCAGCGTTCGAAGGATTGGCAAAAGTCTTCTGCCGATAGAGTGAGTTGCCCTGATCGCCCACCACCTGCAGCCAAGCGGTCTGATCGGTGCCGTGTGTTACGTCGAACTCCTCAGAGCTTTTGTTGGCCTTGTAGTACATACGGCAGACGAAACGATAGTCATTTGGCATGTAATAGACTTTTCCGCCGGCAGCGCGAGTCGACACTTCGTTGTCAGCAGCTCCGGCCGCAAACTGCACCATTTCGCCGATGCCTTGAAGGTCGCCATTGCCGGTGTTGCCAGAAGGATCCTCAAGTTCGTCAACGCACGATGAGATGCATGCTACCGACAGCAGCAGAACGATAGTATTGAATGTATTATAGAATGTTCGCGTAAGCAAAACTCTTAAATCTTTATCTTTTAAACTCTATTCACTCGCACTCGTGCGATTATTCCCACTCCATGTTGGCATCGCCGTGGCCATAAACAGGAGCTTCCCAATCCTTGAGCATGACGCAGAAGTCGATCTTTTCCTTCTCGAGATGGATGGTGTAGATGTAGTGCTGACCACGTATCCACTGTACGATCTGTGTAGAAGAACCCTCGACAACACAATCCTTCAGTTTGATGGAATAAACCGTTCCGTAGGTATCTGCCACGCCATCGTTATCGCTGTCGTAGTCTTTAAGCTGGATCGATACTACCGGATCGGCAGCTACACTCGCAAAGCTCTGCGGAACTACGATGTATTCGTCAAGAACTGTAGCATCATCTGCGGGATGACTCTTCGATGTGAAATACGTCGGAGCTGGACTTGCTGAAGCGTCATATCGCTGGCCGATGGCCTTTTCGGTTACGGCATTTGGCAAAATGACCGTACCATCCTCCAGGTTGATCGTGCCCGTAGTGAACAGATTCGTAATAGAAATCAGCGCATCATTGAGATTAACTTTTGCTGCTTCAACCGCGCTAGTGGTCAGGTTGAAAGTAATCTTACTCATTACGTGTTCGAAGGCAATAGGCACGGCGCCGCTACGAGGAGGAATGGCCTGACCAGCCTGATAGGTGCGAAGGTCGTTTGGATCAGCATCATAATTAGGCCCCTTGCCATAATGTTTAGCCGATGTACCCCAGATGATGTCCTGATTAGCCTTAAGACCTTGGCTGACGGCAAGACCTTTATCGACCGGAGATCCCGTCAAATTACCAACTTTCTCGATATCATTCACTCCGTTGGTTGTGCCATTGTACTTGGCCAAAGCACGGAAGAAGTACTTGTCGTTGGCATTAGGCCAGTAGATTTCAGGATCATTAGTCCAGACATCATTATGTGGGTCAGTATCGTCAGGATTATCGAACGTACAAACCGTAACGTACTGGTAAGCATTGTTAGTACGGTTAGCCTGATTAGTTTCGTTGCTGGATGTCATCTTCAAATCGAAGAGACTGAACGAAGACTGATGCTTGAACTTATTTTCGTCGACGGCCTCAACCTCGATGGTTCCTGGCTTACCGTCGTCTTCGTACACCAACTTGTCATCGTCATGTTCGAATTCAATCTGGCTTGTACCTGTAGCTTCCAGCGTAGACCAATCTTCGAGCGTAGAAACTACGCTTACCTCCTGCTTATTGACCGTTACAGTCAGGAAGTAATTGTATGCCGAGAGGGTCTGGATAGAATTTTCAGCTGAGACCGAATGAGGGGACTGTCCCCATGCATTTGTAGTATTCAGCATGTTTTCAGTAACAGGGATGGTGTAGTTATTTCCATCTACATCGCTAATCACAGCAAATGTCTCCCCCACCTTGATAGTAGTTGATGGCACAATGGCTGCGACAAACAGGCAGGTTGGCTTTCCTGTCTCGTTAACGGATTCGGAATAACCATGCATGATTACATCCGTAACCACGCCTTCGCCCGTAATTCTATCAGACTCAGTTGTAGCCGTAGGCAACAATGAACAACTCGTATTGACATTCTTGAGGGTTACGGTAGTTTTGGCGAATGCTCCAGTCTTGAAACCCTTGTCTGCTATGAGCTTGATAGTAACCTTGCTCATGGCATGGGTATAAGGAATGGAAATCAATCCATGCTCCTTAGCTGTGGCATTTGACGTCCAATGATTGTATGGCACAGGCGCCTGAGGGAAAGACCAGAGAATATCGCTCCTCTTGAAGTTGGAATCATCGGTACGGGTAGCTACGGCAGGTGAACCCGTTGTAACACGCTGGTCGGTAAGGACAGTCCATTCAAGTTCGCCAGTAGAAGCATCACTTACATTTTTATCATCACGACCATTGAAGCAATAGCCATAGTAGGACTGGAGGTAATGGTTTTCCGTACGGATGTCGGTGGCATCGCCCTTTGCACCAACGCTGAAGTCATCCCAATAGAGACCCTTGGCAACACCGGAGGCATCAGTCGTGACAAGTGTAGACGAGGCACTATGATCGGTATAGTTATCTGCCTCGTTCTCATAGTTTGCCTTCTGGGCAACCTTGAAACCTACGAAACGAGGCTCGGTACCCGTAACATTCACGTCTGTATAGACAACTGGATCGGCAGTTGCATCTGTTGCTACGACATGCTTGAAATAGGCCAAAAGCAGATCGCCGGTCTGGAACTTGCCATCGAGCGCACGAGTCTGGCTACGCGTCAGGCTTGCATGCTCATCGAAGGCAATATCGACAGCGATAGGCGTCTTCTCCGAGCCGTTGAGGTATGGCGATTGCTCGATGACGTCCTCTGTGCAGGATGCCATCGTGGCGGTGATGCCCAATATATAATATATGTATTTCTTCATTATCGCGAAGATGATATTGTTGTTTCTTTATTTGTCGTTGTCTCGATCACTACCAGTTGGGCAGCGAGGTCGTTCATGAAGAGGCACTGCCAACGCTTTACGTGGCTCACGCCGCCTTCGAAGACCCATGGGCTGAGCAGCAGTAGCTGGCCGCGGGCACAGGCATCGAAGAACTGCCTGTAAGGTTTGTAGTGCGTAGGCGGTATGCCTTGTGGCAACAGCGCGATGAGGCTGTAACCAGCGTCGAGCACTGCCCTTGCTACAGACTTCTCGCCAGGACTGATGCAGGGCGAGATGGGGACTACGCCATGCTGGCAAGCATCGAGGACATCCTGAGTCCTTGCCTCGACAGCTTCGGTCGTCATCGAGCGGCTGCATTGGATCTGTATGCGCTCGGCTACCTTCAGCAGGGAGCGATTTCCAATGGCGCTGAACGTGACCGTCTGGTACCAACTGCCAGTGGATTGCGACTGGGAGTAGCGCACGGGGGCTAAAAGTCCCGTTACTGGGCCAGTCCAGCGATTGTGGCCTGCGGTTCCGCCTGCAGCCAAAAGCGGCATCGAGAGTTCCAAGCCTTCGACAGTCTCGAAATACCGACGGTTGTTGACGACCTCCCATAGGCGGCGGGGGTTATCGCGGCAGTAGTCGATCATGCACTGCAACTGGCCCTCGCGGAAGAGGATCCGATCGTGGAAGCCAGGCTCAAAGACGAGGCCCCGCTTGGGGTTCTTGCCGCCGTGGCCGCGTTTTTCGGGCCCTGGTTTTGTATTTTCAGGCCCCAGTTTTGTATTTTCAGTCCCGGACTGAAAACACGAGACGCTGGACTGAAAACACGAAACACCGGTGGCGGAGCGGCCAGCGCCGGAGGGTTGAGGGACGCGCATCAGGGTGTTGGCAGGAAGACCGAGGGCGACTTCCTTGTAGCGGCGGTTTACCCAACTCTTGAAGTTGTTGAGCACGATGCCTAACGGCGTCTTAGCTGGCAGCGGCGCTGTGATGCGGATTACCATGTGGAGGTGGTTAGGCATCACGATGTGCTCAAGGATCCGCACCTGGGGATATGTAGCAGGGATCGATGCTATCATCTCCTCTACACAACGCCCGAAGGCGTTAAGTTCGATGCGAGCCTCAGCGGCTGTAGCTCCTGTCAACCTTCCGAACATATGCGGACTGCCAGGCTTGGCGTAGACGTCATCGAGCCATTGTGGCAGATGCCAGTCAGACGGGATGGGCTGAACTACCTCGACATTGCCAGCTTTGACCGGAATTCCCTCGGGCATTGGAACGACCTCGTGATGCTGACATCCCAGCGTAACCAAATAACACCAAGGCCTGCTATAGTCCCAATTGCGGCAGCGACGCATCATGGAATGCTGAAGTTCGGCTCGCCAACCGTCTTCGGTCATCGTGAAGGTGACACCGGCACGTACAATCTTTGTGCCGACAGCCGCTGTGGGATACTCGTTCATCGGAGATCAGAACCAGATGTTCTCTTCGGCGGTGACGGTTATCCAGTCGACGATCTTTGCTGTGACAGAGATTTCTGTCTTCTTGAGCATGAGGTTGTAGACGTAATGTACGCCACTCTCCCACTTGCCATTGGGGGCAACAAGATCGGTAGAACCAGCTTTCTTGATAGGCTTTATGTCTGCGTAATAGACATCTGTAGTATTGTCAGCATTCGTAACCGTTACGCGGAAGCGGACATTAGTCGTAGCGCCAGCTTCTGAGAAGGTCAATGGTTGAGGGATGACAGCGCTATGGCGTTTCAAATCGTTATCGGTTACCGAAGCAAGTTCGTAATTAGTTTTTGAACCCGTCGTAACGACTGCGACATTGCCGAACTCGGCATTGCCTGTGGTGTAAACATTGACAATTTCGACTTTCGTATCGGCGCCAATATTTACTTTATCGTCACCTTCAGTAGTTGACAAATTCACTTCCACCTGCGACATCATGTAGCGGAATACCATGTGCACGCTATCCTCCGTGGCGCAGATGCCGTTCTCTGACATGACGACAGGTGTATGTGTCTCGCCTTGACACTTATCTGTGGCTGTAATGTCCGGAGCACCGAGCATCAGGTCAGAAGGATAAGTTCCCTTACTATAGGCCACATTGTTGAGCGCAATATATTGCTTTTCTGCATCCTTTACGACAACAGGCTTCTGATCAGTGTTCCCTGCGGCTCCTGTCTGTGGCCATACACCACGCATCAGGTAGTGTGTGTCATGACTTGGCCAGTAAAGATGTGGGGACAAAGCCCACACTTTGTTCGTCTTGTCGTATGCAATAGCGGCATTCTGCTCATAATAAATAGCATCAGAGCCTTTTGCCACGCCATAACCGTTATCCTTACTCTCACTGATGTAGAATCTATATTCATTATCATCCATTGGAGTACCGCCATTGCCTTGCGTCAGCTTGACGTCGATCTTTGGAGCAACGACCTCAGCCTCGACATCGATCCAATCCATGATGGTGGCCGTTACCTTAATCTCAGTCTTGTTGATGGTAACTTGGAGGATATAGTTCTTGCCAGATTCAAGCTTTCCCTTGACGGTACCGGTTGCGCCGGCTCCCGCAATGGCCTTGACCAGCTGAGCGGCCGTAACATAGTAGACATTGCCATCGGCAGTAATCTTGAGGATCTCAGTGGTGCTGGTTGGCGTCTTCTTATCATCGGCAGCAATAATAGCCACGAATTCGTTACCTGGGAAAACCAGAGCGGTACGAGTAACTGTATTCTGGACAGTCTTGGTTCCGTTTTCGCAATAAGTGATAATATCTGCAATAGTTCCTGGGTTTATCAAGCTACCATCTGTAACATTAACACTGCCCGCCGTATTGAAGTTAAGCAATGTAACTAAAGGCTCGGCGACAAATACGCCACCTACGAACCCTTCGCCTGCCGTCAGGATGACAGTCATCTTGCTCATGGCATGCTTAAACTCGAGCACTTTACCCGCAGATTTCTCCTTGAACTTGTAAGTATCGTCAGGACCTCCAGGTTTTACATTGTTCGAAATCAACAAATCTTTAGCACTCCAACCAGAAGTTTGATCGGCTACAACGCTCCATGGCAAAGCAGTCCAACTGCTAACCGTAGGAGCATCAGCAACTCCATTGACGGCCACGCCATAGATAGTCAAGCCTTTTTCACGACCATTGCCTTCGACAGGATCCATATTTGCAGGATCGGCAGTACCGAAATCGTTCCAATACACCTTGGGGGAAAGTTCGATGCTATTGTGCTTGCTATCGGTAGTGGTTTCGGCACCAATAGTAGCAGTAGTAGTGATTGTCACAGCTTCAGGCGAATGTTCCTTCCATGTACCATTGATCTGCAAGGCGGCCTTTGTGTCTTTTGTGAATGCCAGATGCTTGCCATGGTTTGCATTTTCCAGCACAGAGGAACCAGCACCACGCGTCAGGGCATCATGGCTATCGGTGCTAATGCCCGCCATCAATGCGATGGCATCATCGTCGATGCCAGCATCCGGACGCGTCAAATCGTCATCACAGGCAGTGAAGAACGATAGGGCTCCTATTATATATAAATAATGTGTAAGCTTCATCTTGCTTTACTTTATTTCAACTTCTTCTGGATCAGCCTCGACTTTTTCCCAATCGAGGATGGTCACCTGTACATCGGTGATACCCGTCTTCTTGAGGGTGAAAGTATAGGTGTATTGATAATGCGGATACCAGCGGTCGATGGTGTATTTACCATCGGTCTTTGTATATGGATTATTGAGGTTATTATCAGTAACCGCAGTAGACTTCAGTTTGTTCAGCTGTACCTCGTATTGATTGTTATCTGGTGTAGTGATGACTACGACTACATCGTCAATCAATTCCTGCGGGATAGCGTAATAATTGTACAACCAATAAGTTTCATCCGTGGGCTTCGTAGGCTTCACACTAAACTGATATTCCGAAGTCCTCGTTCCAGATTCCTTCACAAGGCCATTCGACAGCAATGCCGTGCCTGCAGTATATACGTTCTTGAGTGTAATCGTGCAATACTTTGCCGCATCGCCTTCGCCGGTTACAAGCGTTACCTTGTCATCACCGGTAGTGGTCTGAACGCGGAAGTTTACATTGCTCAGCAAATGGAACATCAGCATCTTGATGGTATCGCTGGTAGCACCGATGGCATGATAGATTTGGTGATCGGTTGCAACATCCGTACCGTCGAAGCCATTCTTTGTCAAGCCGTAATTGAACTTGAATGTTCCGGCTGTCTCATTGTCTCCATCGTCCAAGAACGGAGCGCCCCAAAGGACATCAACGGTTTCACTGTGCGACAACGAAGTATAATCAGCTCCATCTGTAACCGCAGTGACGGTCTGCGTCGTTGGATCGAGGGCACGAAGATGGTAGTAGGTCTGATTGTCCGGCCAGAACCATGAGGTGGTCCAATGGTCGGTAGCATATTGAAGCTCGCTACATTCCTTTGAGTACCCGCTTGTCCAATTATATCCTTCTGTAGTTTCAGCTGTGCGATACAGCTCGATGCCCGAAGTCACAGGGTTACCACGCTCCTCCAGTTGTAACTTGATGGTAGCATTGCTTGGAGTAGCTTCAGCCTCGATTGTTTCCCATTCGACGAGTTGAGCGGTGAGTTTATCAATCTTGGATTTGCCGACGGTTAAAGTGAATACGTAGTGGATGCCAGCCTTCAGTTTGTTGTAGCTCCCGGTAGTACCATCGAAATACTCATCGATAGTTTTTCCAGATGGAACGCCAGCAACAATGGCATCATACAGCTGCTTCATCGACAGCTTATATTCATTGCCATTGATTATAAACGAAACGCCGACAGTAGTTGCATCATCCATGTTGGTACCAGGGATGACCAAGGCATCGAGAACCTTCTTTACTCCTGCTGCGGTTTCTGCATCGGTCAGAGTGGTGTGCTCAAAGATCTTTTCAATATCGTGTTTCTTTTTCAAAGATTCTGACTTAAACTCGCCGTTTACCATGTCGAACGTACCATAATTCCAGAAATTGGTAAGCTTGATATTCGTATTCTCTTTGAAAGCAAACTCTGCATCACTAAAGCCAGCACCTTTCTTCAACTTGAACGTCAACTTCGACAAAGCATGATAGAAAATCATCGTGCCCGCATCGAACTTACGATCTCCGTTCGAATTAAACTTTAGTCGAGCATCGGTTTTACCACTAACTTGGCTCCAATTGGCAAGATTATTAGTAAAACACAGGTCAAAACGCTCGATGAATTTACCGGTAGACTCATCGCTGACGCCTTCATTGGTGTATCCGACATAATTATCCTGTGTACCCTGTTTGGGTGTACTGATTGGCCAATCAATCTTGGCATATTCAGCATCAGTAGAGTTACCCCATGGAATATTTTGAAAGGTTGGGCCAGTTCCAACATTCCATGTTCTGAAATCATATGTTCCACCTGCAACATCAGGAGCATAACCGGGAACGCAAACAGCGTAAATCGATAATGCCGACGAACGAGAGTACGAATCTTCCCAATATCGCTTGAAAACATCACCCTCGTTAGAGGCGGTAAAGCTGACATCAGAATAGTTCTTCGTATCGTCGGTCTGCTTTAAGGCAAAGCCTACAGTACGCGTATAGAGAGGTGACTTGGTACTACCAGAGGTCAGATCCTCGCTCTTCATAACCATATACAGACTGGTGCCGGCATTAAATGCAAACAGATTCTTATTCGTGCCATCAGTAATGATAGCACGAGTTTCAGCCTTATCCGTAGTACCGACACTCAACTCGATAGGAGTCTTCTCTCCCACCGAATTGTCCGGATCGACCGTATTCACCACCTCGTCAGTACAAGCGACAAAGGCAAATACCGACGTAAGGGCTAATAGATTCTTATATAACAGATGTTTTTGCATCCTTTATATTGTTTTTGTTCTTATTCGTTTACCTCGTGATGGAGATCTCTCAATTAGTTCCCTCAAGGGTGAACTCATCGTCATCTCCATTTTTGATCACGCCAGAAACCTCCTCCCAGTCGACAAGCTGAGCCGTGAGCTTCTCGATGCCAGTCTTCTTGAGAGTTACCGAATAGGTATACTTGTAACCAGGATACCAGCGGTTGATCAGATATTTAGTATCCGTTCCAGTCCCTGTTGAGACGGTATAAGGATTCTGCAGATGATTGTTCGACACGGTGGCATAGACCGTGCTGATGTCCTGTATGACGTATTGATTGCCATCGGGAGTAGTGATGCGAATGCCGATCTTGTAATCGTTCGAATCATCACCCTCGGTATGACGGTCGAGCGTTTGCGGCACTACACCATATTGGAACGTTGACTTAGCGCCCTGTGTCGTAGTTCCGACGACATGTTCCTTCAGTTCGATAGCCTTAGCCGATTGTAATTCGCCCGAAACATCGACCTTACCGGTACCCATCAGGACGGTACCATCCTTATAGAAGCGCAGAAGCTCGACCTGAGTCTGCTGATACGGAGCTTCGGTCGTGCCAGCTCCGGTACGAAGCTCGACCTTATCATTACCGGTCGTAGTCTTCACCTCGAAGAATACCTGGCTGGTCATGTGGAACAACATCAAGTTGATACGATCGTCCGTTGCACCAATTGCCTTGTAAATCTGTGAGGAAGTTACTTTCTCATCAGCATCCTTTGTCTGCTGGTCGAAGCCATTTTCGACCGTGTAGATAAACTTGGCATCTGGATCAATATCCGTGAATGGAGCGCCCCACAGATAATCGTGGTATGAAGTTGATGAAGCAGCGAGATCTCCGCTATGTATAGCAAAATAATCGCCCGCTGTTGCAGTAACTACCGAAGGCGTCTGATTAGCTGCCGTTGCACCATCATTACCTACTACACGCAGATGATAGTAGGTCTTGTTGTCCGGCCAGAACCAACCGGTCTTCCAACAAGAGTTTGTCGCATCCCTTTCTTTCGACGCTTTGGTCGACTCGTAAGGTGTCATCCACTGGTAGTCGACAAATGTATTGTAGTATGCGGTGTTCTCGTTCAACGAAGATGTAGATGCCTTGCGATAGATATCGAACTTATTGATATCATCAGAGCCGTAGGTAGTGATTTTATCCGACGAGCCACGCTCCTCGAGCACGACATTCACATACTTATTGCTGGGGATGATCTCTGTCGACTGAATCGTCTCCCAATCGACCAGCTCGGCCGTGACGTTGTTGATGCCGGTCTTGTTGACGGTGATTTCGAGCACATAGTTCTTGCCCTGCTTCATCTTGATAGCATTCTTCGAGTCGATTGTCTCAACTTCGCCAGCATTATCTGCAGCCAGAGCCGTATAGATCATGTCCGACGAAACGTAATAGGTACTCTCGTCGATGGTGAACTCCAGAACTTTGGTATCGGTCTGTCCCTCGGTAAATACATAGCCAGGAACGAACTGTGCCATCAGCGCGTGCTCGAAGCCATCTTTCGCGGTTGCACCGCCCATCAGTTCGATGTTGCCACGAGTAGGATGGTCCTGCCAAACACCAGTCTGGATGTTCAGCGTATTGCTGACCGGTACGTTGTAGATCTTGACGTTAGTATCGGTCTCGCCCACTTTCGCAAACGCGAATGGAGCATCGGCAGCAAAGCCTGCGCCCTTCTTCAGATAGACGGTCAGGCGTGTAAGCGCGTGATGGAAAATCAAGTGGCCCTTATCGAAATGGCCTTGCGACGTCTTGTCGGTCGTGTTCTTCAGCGCGATGCGTAGTGGGCCATCCTTATGATTATTGGCAATACCAGAGTAGGCTGGATAACTCTCCGACGTAAAATCGTATACATATCGGCCATACTTACCAAGGGTAGCATCGGCCTGGATATTGTTGCTGTAACAGAGATCCTCCTGGGCAATGAGATCAGAAGTCTGGCCAGAGATGGAAGAATCGGTACGTGAACCCTTTGTTACCGTCCACGTGATGTTGTTATGCGACATTTTGCCTTCAACATCCTTCTTCCATACGGTATTCGACTTGGTAGCATCATCGCCACTATAGTCAATGAGTTCCTCCAACGAAGTACCATTATTTGCTGGAGCATCAATCTGCGGAACCGCTACTGCATAGACAGAGATATTAGCGAGGCGGCTGAACGAGTCGTCCCAATAACGCATGTATTGCTTTTCTTCGTCGGTATCTGTATCAACGGCCTTATATACTACACGTGAAAATTTCGAGCCATCAGTAGCAGTTTCCTCAGCCGAAGCTTCGAGCACAGTTCGCGTGGTGCGCTTCTCGGCATCAGCGGCAGGATTAGCACCCACGGTCTGGCTCTTGAAGCTCTCAAAACGAGCCACAATCTGCGTCTTTGCCGTGAAGCCGGCACGCGTACCCGTCTGACCAAAACGAGCACCGCCCGTTTCGCTCATCGAGAATGCGATAGCCTCCTTCTGATCCGCAGGGATGTTATCGATGATGTCATGTACATTGTCATCGTCACAAGCCACAGCCATGAGGGCCGTAGCCAAGAACAATGGTATCTGACGTATCTTCATATATTCTAGTTTTGACATTTGCTTTCGTTTCAAACCTTACAACCTTAGTCCTCGAGTCCGACGCCCATCGAGCCCTTCACCTCTTCCCATGGCTCGACGACACAAGTGAAGTAGATTGCGCCAGGGCCATCGACGATAGGATACTGCGGTGTGGTGGTGGTAAACTCACCAAGGATGATATAATAGGTGTAAAAGTTGTTCTTTTCCCAATTGAAGATCTCCTGTTGAGTATCCTTCAGCGCAATGGGGAGGTCCTTGACGTCGGTGTATTCACCATCGAAGTCTACACCCGGCAGCTCTTGTACCTTCTCGTCGAGGAATTTGCCTTTTACCTTGAACGAGATAGAGAGCTGGACGCCCATCTGCGGCACCTGGAACAAACCGTTCTGACACTCGAACCAGTAGATCGGAGCCGGCTGCTCGTCGAGGTGGAAGAGTTCGTTATCGTGCTGCTTAGCGCCAGGCGAAACTTCGAGCAGCAGGACGTCATCGGCCATCGAACGGTCGACAAACAGACCATCCATCATAGAGCCGGTCGTCAGATCGGCTTCGTATTGTGCCGAAGTGGTGAACTGCGCACTGCGGACCTTGATCTTCACGTCGACAACGTCATGCTCCTCCCCTTCGCCGATCTTTGGGCAATAGATTCCGAAACGCACCTTGCTGTTAAGGTGATGGAACGGCAGGGCCACGCTACGGTTCTTGGTCTGGCTGGCAGTGTTAATCTCCTTCGGCAACGACGGATCGTCGTCGTCATGTGCCAGCAGGTCGAAGTCGCGGCCGTCGTCCATACGGCTGACCTGCGCCACCATGCAAGGTTCGGCGCCTGCGGTACAAATACCATTGGTACAGGTCTGGTATTCGAAGCGCGCGGGGACGAAGAGGCGCTTGTCGGTCAGTTCGAAGCCGGGAGCAAGCGTCTGGTTCTGTACCGGAGCGGGAGTTACGGCATTGAACCGATACGGGAAGGCGCTGTAGTCCCAATACTTCTCGTACTGCGTCTGATAGAACATGTGGTCGGTGTCAGCACTGATGTAGTTCCATGAGGTCTGTTCGCCATTCGAGGCGGTGTAAGGCTCGTAGTTGACTTCGTACATCGGCATTACCTCCTGCTGATTGTCGTTGCCGAAGTTCTTGTAACAGCTGACCATGAAGTTCTGCTTCAGCAGATTGGGAATCGTATTATCGGTACGCGTGATCTGCGTCTGGTCGTTGATGCCGCTGAAACGCATCAGATCGGGTTTGTCGACGATTACCGGCACCTCTTCGATCACGCGTTCGGAGGTGCAGGAAGCCATCAACAGCGATGTAGCTGCGACGAAATATGTCAGGATGCGTTTGCTCATTTTTTTACGGTTAGGAGTCGGTACCGTACCGTCGCTCCTATATATTATATATAATGTGTAACCAAAGGGGGAGTCGAACCCCCTTTGGCTGATATGGAATGTAAGGATTACTCCTTAACAACGAACTCGGCGTACTCTGCCTTGTCTGCACCAGCTACGGTGTTGACGAACTTGACGTAGTATGTTCCAGGTTCAACGCTACGCTTTACAGCGAGAGCATACTTGCCATTGTTAGAACGATAGGTGATCTTGAAGTCATTTGCAGCAGTAGCTGTTGTCTTATCGGCCTTAACAATCGACAACTGGCTTGAAAGATTCGTAGTGGTGTTGACACCGTTAATCTTCGTAGTAATCGAGTTGGTATCGACTGAATAGTCAGAATCCTGTGCAGTACCCTCGCTCTTCGAAATAGCATTCTTCGAAACTACAACAGAGTGAGTGTTACGTACCTCAAAAGTCTTCTGATACTCAACCTTTGCAACATTATCTTTCTGAACGGTATAAGTAACAGTGTAAATGCCCTCTGCTGTGTTATTAGGAACTGTGATTTCGTTGTTTGATACGTCGAAACCGCCATCGGTAGTATACTCGCCAATAGAAGCAGTCTGGCTACCCTTTACTACAGTACCACCAACATTGTTGAATACGACACTATGACTGAGCGTAAAGTTATAATCAGTAATAGTGAACAACTGCTCAGCAACCTTTACGACAGAGCCCTCGTCGACGGTGTAAACCAGCTTGTAGGTACCTGGAGTAGCAGACTTAACAATAATGATGTACTCGCCAGAAACATAAACTGCAGCCTTCTGGGCAGCTGTGAAGTTATCCGGATAGTCAATTGTCAACTGACCTGCAACAGATGCGTCAACTGTTACATTTGCATTATTCTTGGTAGCAGCAATTTTCAGTCGAGAATTGGCCAAACCATTAGTGGCAGCTTCAGTACGATGCGTCTTGACGGTATAGACATTGCCGACAACGAAGTGCTCGGTCCAGGTAGCTGGATGGGTTGCATGTGCACCTGCAGGAGCATTGCAAGTATAGGTTACGGTGTAGACACCAGCGGTAGCATCAGCAGCAACAGTGATGGTCTTGGTGGCAGAAGCATAGGTAACCTTGTTCATATCTGCACCAGCAGGACCAGTAACTGCAATCTTGGTATAGTCGATTGCGTGACCAGCGTGAGTATCGTTGTCTGTTACGGTTACCTGAATATCACCGCTAACCAGAGAGTAGGTGCTGAGCAGAATATCGTGATAAGCAGCCTTAGTACCCTCAGTGATCTCCCACTCGCTCTCGTTCTCCTGCCATTCCTCAACGGTGCAGTTATCGAATACGATTGGATAGAGTGACTGTACGGTTGGAACCTCAGGATCGGTTGGATCAGCGTCGTCGTCAGTGCCACCCGTGTTACCGTTCGAGTTGGTAGTGATCTTGAAGATGTAGGTGTAGTGGGTGTTAGCCTTCCAGTTGGTATAGTCGCATGGAACATGAACGGTAGCGTTCTTTACGACGATGTGCTCGCCGGTATCCTCAGCGGTCAGCTCGTACGATACGTGGAAGGTGAAACCGGTCAGTGCAAGGTCGTCATCGACAGGCTGGGTCTGGGTGAGGTCCTTGGTATCGTTCTTCAGGACATCAGCGTCGCTACCCTTAGGAATAGCATAGTAGGTAGTAGCCGAAGCCGAAGCCTCATAGCGGTTCTCGCCGATCTTTGCTACGGTTGGCGACTTGAACTTCAGGGTGGTCGTGTTGTCGGCGGTAGTGCCAGCGAACTGCTTCATACCGGTCGAAGCACCATCAGCAAACTGAATCTTCACACCGTTCTCGACGTAATACTTACCAGCCTTGTAGCCATACGAGCCAGAAGTACCGTCCTTGATGGAGGCGGCAGCCTGAACGCCTTCAGCCTTGCTGCTGAGGTCGAGGATGCGAACCTTCCAACCAGGAATATCCTCCCAGAACTTGATGTTCACCTTGGCATTGAGGCGATGGAACTGCAGCGCCACGTCGTGGCCGTAGTCAGCCTTGGCGACCTTAGCCGAAGCATACATGTACTCGGCGAGCGACTCGTCGTCGTAGCCATCAGTCAGCGTGCCGTTAGGAATGGTGAGCACGTAGGTATCAGCGCCGGTAGCAGCCTGAGCCGTACCGTCGACGTAGGTAGCCGTACCTGCGCCATTGATGTATGGTGCATAGGCGTAGAAGCAGGTGTAGTCGGCCGAGCTATCCCAGTACTTCAGATACTGGTTGGCATTGTTCGAGGTGTAAGCTGGAGTCAGAGCACCGCCGGCGTATGTGCCGTTGTACTCAGCTGAGCCCATACCTTCGTACATCCAGTACGACTTGCCATCCTCCAGACCTGAAGGATCGCCCCAGGTCGAGGTGCCTGAATTCAGGTATGCCTTCTCCTCGTCGTAGTAACCTACGAGGTAGTTAGGCATAACAGGATTTACCAGATCGGTGCTCTTGTAGGCGAACACGCCGAAGTTGTAGTGACCCTTCTCCTGCAGCGGAGAGTAAGCACGCGTGATGTTTTTCTGGCTGGTGGTGAAATTGATGGTCTTGACGTCAGACGGACGGTTGCCTCCGTGCGTGATGTCGACAATCTCATCACTGGCGCAGCTGGCTAACATGAGACCAGCGGCGGCGTAAAGAAAGACTTTCTTCATACGGTTAAAAAGATAAAATAGGTAGTTATTAATTATTTGTTGTTTTGATTTTTATCACATGATGATGTCGAAGACGACCTCCTCGTAGTCCTCGACCGTAGGAACGAAGAGCGAACCTGAACCAGATTCCGGACCCTGAGGGATGTCGATCTGACTGGCATCGACCTCGACGGTAATGATTCCGCCATGGGCCTTGGCCTGACACTGGTCGGTGACGTCGGCCTGAAGCGTGGAGGTCACACCGTTGGAGAAGGTGATGTCGACGTACAGGTAGTTCTTCAGGTCGGTACGCGTACCGGTATATTGCGACGAACCACGCGTGCGGCTGTACGAATCCATGTCGCAGAGGCCATAGGTGGTGAGCTTGCCGCCGATGATGTCGGCCGTCTGGCCATTGACGTCGATGCCCTGCTTGAAGCGCGAACCGTAGTAGACGAGCACGGGCTTGTCCCACGTGTGGCCGGTATTGACCGAAGCACCGCTGGCGAACGACGAGATGGCGTTATCGCCCGTACACCCGCGTATGCGCCCGTCATTATTATATATGATTACCTGTACGAGGTAGATGTAGACCAATGGTTCGAGTTCGGAATGAATCTTCTTGACCCAGCAGTGTTCCTCCTCGTCGAAGTAGTCGTAATCGGCAGGATTCTGCGTGATGTTCAGGTCGCGAATGTAGTTGGAATAGAAGATTTCCGGCTGGTTGTAGAGGCCGGTCACCACGGTGCTGGCCGACGTACCGGTGAGGACCGAAGTACCGGAAGTGACGGTCGTGGAGGTCCCGACACGCGTCATGCCACGGGTAACGGTCGTAGTGGCTTCGACGTTGTCGAGGTCCTTCTCGTCGATCACAACGACCTGCGTACCGTCGTCCGAATCGATATTGCTCCAGAGCAGCATGTCGTAATAGCCGAACATGTAGGTACGACGGAAATGCGTACCGAAGATGGTATAAGGCTCGACGTTGGTATGCGGCACACGTGGCTCCTTGCCCAGGTAGTAACGGCGAAGCTCGTAGTTGGAAGGCATCGGATACTCGATGTCGCCCCAGAGCTGACGATCTACCTCGTCCCAGCCGTAGTACCAGTTGCGGCGCCATTCGGCATCGATGTCCCAGACCACTTCCAGGTCGAGCTGGATGATCGGGAAGTCGATGACGACCTCCTCGGCCGGCAGCTTCAGCGGCGGTTCAATGCACGACGTCACCGAGCCTGCCGTCAGCAGGCCCAAGGCTACCAGCGTGGAAAGCCTGGCGAGTGGTGATGCTATGCGATTGCGAAGATGATTCATCGTGCTACTTGGGTAGTGGGTTTCTTTTTGCGATAGAGGATGTCGTAGGTCAGCGAGAGGCCGAAATTTGTAGAACCGAACCACGAGAAGACGTGATTGCGACGCTTGAAATCGGAGGCCGTGCCGTAATAGTCGTAGTAGTAATCGCCATCGATCTGACCGGTAATCGGATTGCCGTAGACGTAAGGATCGTACAGCGTGCGATAGTACCCAACGGCAGCCATGAGTTCGAGGCGGAAGTTGCCACGCTTGTTGAGCGGACGGACGTAACCGATGCCGAGGCCTGCACCTCCACCCTCGCCTTGCCAGCCCTTGGTCGGGCTGAGGCCGATGCCGTACTTATTGCCGTGCGCATAGACATCGAGGTAGAGGCCTGTGAAGTCGCCATGACCGCGGAAGTAGCGGCGAACCTCGAGCTGGACGTCGCGCACCTGGAAGAACTGCTGAGTGTCCCAGTGGCGATGCGTTCCCCACGTCAAGGCGGCATTGTAGGTATAATGGCCATCGAGCGGATAGTACTCCAGCTGATAGTTGGGCGACATGGCCAGGCCGAACTGTGGCATGTAGAAGAAGTCGTGCAGCAGATTGGTGCGGAAGGCCAGCAGGTGACGACGCGTGTACTCGACCGGAGCCTGTGCAGGCAGGTTGGGACGAACGTCGCGGTCATCGGGCCAAGGCAGCGGCAGGATGGGCACGGTATCGGGGCGAAGCTGCGCGATGTCGGACAGCGCGGCATGCTCGCGGTCAGGACGGCTGAACCACAGGATGAGGCGCGCTGAACGCAGGCTTGGGAAGTATTCCTTCAGCAGTCGCTTCCACAGACGGCCGCCCTGTGCCGACATCAGCTGTTGCTTGATGCGCGGCTCGTTGCCCTCGCAGCGATCGTAGATGGAACGTACCGTAGGATAATCGGCATCGCCGGACTGCTGCATCATGTAGCACAGACGTCCATAATCCTCGGTGACGCTGCTGATGTCGGCATCCATCTCGATGTACTGGTTGCGCAACTGGCTGCGAAGTGCGTCGAGCAAAGCCTGGCTACGGGCACGGCCCAGTCGGCGGTTGTTCTCGTACGGACCTTCGGGCGAAGCGGCACCGCGGATAAAGACCTTGCGAAGCTGGAGGTGCTGCTGGTTGATACGAGGCAGAATCTCGTTCTGATAGAGGGTGAAGAATGCGTCGTCAGGACGGATGGCAGTCTTGTTGACCTCGAACACCACACCGGTAGACATGACGTAGAATTCCTCGTCGGCAAACGTAGGCACACCATCAACGCCATCGTCGGTGATGACGATGTAAGGGTACTGCGGATCCTGCTCGTAAGGAGCGGGCGCAGCAAGGCAGTAAGCTACCGCCTGGCAGAGAAGCGCGATGATTGCAAGTGCCTTTTTCAATGTAGACCGGTGATAAAATTGATATACTTTTGACCCACAAATATAATGAATATATTTGGAAGAAAGTATTTTTGGGCCTCGATATCAGGCACAAAATTTCAAAAAAGTAATTTGGCGCGCATTACCCCCCCCATTTTGCAATACAGAAATTACATTTTCAGCAGTTAAACTGCAATAAAAAATGCCGATCAGACGTCGGAACGATACGAAATGGAATCTGCGATGACGGGGAGAGTTTCCGGCTCGTCTGACAACGCAGCGTGGATGACGTAGACAGCACCAAAAACCGCCGAAATGCTTCCGCGATTTGCGAAGGAAGAATTCTGGCGAAGATTCTTCCTTAAAATTTCGCGAAAGAGCATTCCGGACGAAAAATGTGCTTCCGCATTTTTCAGAGGAGCAGTTTTGGCGAAAACTATTCCTCCGAATTTCGAGGAAGAGCAATCCGGCAGCAAAACGTGCTTCCGCGTTTTTCAGAGGAGCAGTTTTGGCGAAAACTATTCCTCCGAATTTCGAGGAAGGGCAATCCGGCAGCAAAATACTCCTCCCGCGACTTGCGAAGGAAGAGTTTTGGCGAAAACTATTCCTCCGAACTTCGAGAAAGCAATCTCAGCGGTTGTAGGCAACAAAAAAGGCGCCACCGAAGTGACGCCTTAGGATATGGAATTGTCCGAAGATTAGTTGAAGAAGTACTTCAGACCGATCTGCATGTTCCAGCAGTGTGAGTAAGCCTTGTCGTGAACAAAGCTCTCAGCCGACTGCTTCTCGTTGAACTTATAGACAGGAGTACCATTCTCAACCTTGTCGAGGGTGAGAGGGGAAATTGTATTGGTAGAGTTTCCGGTGTACTCAGGAACGCCCCAGTGTGAGCTGAGCATGTTGCCGATGTTCATGACGTCGACGCTGAGCTGGAACTTGTGGCTGGTGCTACCAACCTTGAAGCGGATGTCCTGTGCGAGACGGAAGTCGAACTGGTTGAACCAAGGAGCCTGATCGGCGTATGCCTCGGCGTACTCGCCCTTGTGGCTCTTGAGGTAGTCGTCCTGCTCGACGAAAGCCCAGAACTTGTTCTTGTCCTCGTCGCTGGTGAACTGGAGTTCGTTGGCCGAGTTAGGAATGTAGATGAGGTCGTTGACGATACCGTCGCCGTTCATATCGTTGCTGTAGATCACCGAGTTACCGCTGGCGCTGCGGCCCGTATAGAACAGGCTCAGGTGCGTGCCGGTGCGCTCGATGTCGTAGTTGGCCGAAGCGATGAGCTTGTTAGGCACGACGTAGCGTGAACGCTGCAGGCTTGGCTTATTAGCACCACCTACGACATAGGTACCCTGCCAGGTTGAATATGGGTCTGAACCAGGCATACCAGAGATCTCCTTCGACTCGGTGTGCGAGTAAGCGAGCATGAGCTTGAGGTTCTTGACTGGCTCCATGTTGGCCGAAAGGGTGAAGACGCTACCATGACCGAGGCTGGTGTTCTCGAGCATCACAACATCGTACGAACCGTTGTACTTCAGCGATGACTTATTGTACATAGGACGGTCGTCGACGCCCTTGAAGAGAGCAGTTGGCTCGTTGAAGTTGATGTTGTTGACGTAGCATGCGTATACGTTCTTGTTGAAGAGGTATTCAGCGCTGACGGTGAATGGGAACGAAACTGGTACGATGTAATCGACAGCGAGGCTTGACTTCCAGATCTGTGGCATCTTGAAGTCAGGATCGACACCCGAGATGGTCGAGCCGGCAGCGTGGTTCTTCTCGTCGAGCTGGGTTGGAGCACCGAGGGCAGCTACCATCTCGTCGACGGTGGTGAGGAACTTGCCGTCCTTGATGAGCGAAGCGAGCTTGTCGCCAGTGATGTTACGCATCACGTTCTGCACCATGTTGGCGTTGGTAGGCATGTTGGTGAAGAATACCAGTGGCAGACGGCCCGCGAAGAGGCCGGTACCGCCACGTACGACGAGCGAGCGGTCGCCCATTACGTCCCAAGAGAAGCCGAGACGTGGAGAGATCTGTACGCTCGAGTTAGGCCACTTGCCGGTATCGACGCGCTGACCGTTGAAGTCGAGGGCGTAGATAGCCTTGTTGGTAGCGAGGTCGGCGTTGTCGAACATCAGGTGATCGAAACGCACGCCATAGGTGAGCTTGAAGGCTGGAGTGACGGTCCACTCGTCCTGCAGGTAGTAACCGAGCTGGTTGAAGGTAACCTGAGCGTTAGGATTCTTCTCGCCATTGAAGCCGTAGGTAACGGCAGCGCCCTGAGGCTTGCAGTCGATGAAGTCCTGGAGCGAAGCGAAGCGGTAGTAACCGGTACCGTTACGCATGTAGGCGTTGTTGGCATACTGATGCTCGTACTGGAGGCCAGCGAGGAGGTTGTGGTTGCCGATGATGTAGCGGAAATCGTCCTTGATCGAGGCAATCTTGTTCTTGACACCGTTGTTCCAGGTAAAGAGCTCGTAGCCGGCCGACATGTAGTGGTGGTTGTCAGCACCGGTCATGATGTCGATGAATGGGAATGGCTCGGAATCGCTGCCACGCATATCCTCGATGCTGGTGTAGGTGAACATCAACTCGTTAGAGATGTTGTTGCCGAAGCGGCTGTTGAGGTTAGCAGCCCATGAGGTTACGTCGTTGTCCTGCGAATAGAGCGACTTTGAGAAGGCCATTGAGGTCTCGCCTACACGGTTGGTGCTGCGGTCGCGGGTACCGGCATCGGCCGAGTTGCCGTTAGGAGCGTTCCAGGCAGTATTCTTGGTGCTGCTGTAACGTACCGAGAGGTGATGATTGTCGTTAATGTTCCAGTCGATGCGAGCCAGCATCTTGGTGTTGGTCTCGTCGGCAGGGAAATCGGTAGCCGAACCTGGATCGTAGCCGTACTTGTTGATGAGGATGTCGCGAACGGTGTTCATGTCGTTGATGGTACAAGCCGACTCCTTGCCCGAGCCATTGCTGCCCTTGGCATGGAAAGTGATAGGAGTACCAGGAGCGATTGAATGCTCGAAGTTGACGAAGAAGAAGAGCTTGTTCTTGATGATTGGGCCACCGAGGGTGAAGCCGTAGGTCTGGAGGCTCTCCTCAGCACGGTCGCCGAGGTCCTCGCCATGGATCTTGTTGCCACGGAAGTTCTCGTTCTTGTAGTAGGTGTAAGCCGTGCCCTTGAAGGTGTTGGTACCCGACTTGGTGATGGCGTTGATGCCACCGCCGATGAAGTTGGTCTGACGCACATCGAAAGGAGCGACTACGACCTGAACCTCCTCGATAGCGTCGATCGAGATAGGATTACCACCGCCAGGAAGGGCTGATGACAGACCGAAGTTGTTGTTGAAGTTGGCACCGTCGATGGTGAAGTTGGTTGAACGGCCATCGCCACCGGCAAAGCTGTTGCTGCCGCCTGCATAAGGCGAAAGCTTGGCAACATCGGCCAGCGAACGGTTAGCGGTAGGCAGGGCGGTCATCGAAGCATTGTTGATGCTGAGTGATGCACCGGTCTTGACCTGGCCAGCGAACTTCGAAGCCGTACCGAGGACAACTACGTTCTCGAGGAGCTCGGCGTTCTCGGTGAGCTCGACGTTGAGATTGTAGGTCTCGCCCAACTGAAGGATAACGTCGGTGAACTTCTGGGTAGTAGCACCTACATACGATACGGTGATCTCGTAAGGACCGCCGACACGCATACCGCGGATGTCGAACGCACCCTTCTCGTTCGAGATGGTGCCGTAGTGAGTACCCGAAGGAGTGTGCACTGCCTGAATGGTAGCACCGAATACCTCGCCCATGGCGTCAGTAACGACACCGGTAAGGGCGGACGTGGTGACCTGCGCCATGACCGAGAGAGAGGTCATGAGCGAAAGCACGAAAATCAGTAATGATTTCTTCATTGATTACACAAAAGTTTTTAGAATATGTTGTAGAAAATACCTTAATAGCAACCTTTCTATACCGCGTGATTGCGCTGCAAAGATACGCATAATATACGAGATATGGGCAGCAAGCCGAAGCCTACTGCCCATATTTAACTAAAATGTGCAATGAAAATGTTAAAATTAAGAGGAAAACGCTCTTATGGAATTAACATTTTGTTACGAACGCGATTACTCGGCTGGCGTGTAGCTGTAGACGTAAGCCGCGCCCTTGCCCTGCGTCTCGCTGGTACCCTTGTAGGTAGTGAGCGGACCGTAGAGGACTACCTTGTCGCCGACAGCGATCTGTGGATCGGTCTCGGCATTCCACCTGGCGCCTTCGAGCCAGTTGACCTGATAAGCCTCGAAGTCGAGCGCAAGGTCGTTGTTGTAGACGCCATCGGTTGAGATCCAGAACGAACCGTTGCCGTACTGAGCATCGAAACCGCCCTTGACGAGTTCAGAGACAATGCCCTCGACGTAGACTTTGGCCGAAGTAGCGGCCTGAGCAGCAGCAATGCCGCCCAGCGCATTGAACGGAGCAGACAGGAAGCCCAGACCGTTCTCGCCCGTGGTAACACCATTGACGCTGTAGACAAAGGCTGCGCCCTTGCCCTGCGTCTCGGCCGTACCCTTGTAGGTAGTCAGAGGGCCATAGAGGAGCACCTCGGCACCGACCTCGATCTGAGCGTCGGCCTCGGTCCACTTGTTGCCACCGAACCAGTTGACCTGATAAGCCTCGAAATCGAGCGTAGGATCTTCGTTGTATACGCCATCGGCCGAGATCCAGAACGAACCGTTGCCGTACTGTGCATCGAAGCCACCCTTGACGAGTTCAGAGACGATACCCTTGACGTAGACAGACTTGGTAATACCGGCATTGGCAGCCGCAATAGCCTCAGCCACGGTCATAGGCAGGTCGAACGTGCCCGACAAGCCATCCTGGGTCAGCTCGATGTTGGCAGAATACTCCTTCTTGCCATCGGTAGTACGTACGACAAGCGTTGCGTTACGAGGGCCGGCGATATTCTCGGCTACACGGAAGGTGACGGTGTTGCCGGCAATCTCGCTGATCGAGATCCACGACTTGACTTCGTCTGGAACAGAGACGTAGAGGCCCTGGCCCTTGTTGGTGAGGTAAGCGGTGAGGTCGCCGCCCTCGCAAGGAAGTGAGTTGGTGTTGACACCGGCTACGTAGGTCGAATCGCACTTGATGAGCGACTTGTTGACCGTAATTACATCGACGTCGACCAGCTCGACTGTGCCGCCATAAGTGGTCTTAGGACCTTCGACGATTACCTCGTCACCTACCTCGATGCCAAGCTTGAGGATAGCGCCCTGCTTGGTCTGGCCCTGATACTTGGTACCATAGATGTAGACTTCGCCAGTACCGTCGTTGATGTAGAAGTTGCCATAGGTGGCCGACTCGGCGATCTTGGTTACGACGCCACCAACGCGGAAAGCCGTGCCATCGAGGCCCGAAAGAACCTGAGCGCAGGTAGAGAGCGGGAGGTCGGTCTTCTCGGTCATCTGCAGGACGTTGATGCGCTGAGTCTGGCCTTCGCAGTTGAGCAGCACGGTAGCCTCGTTGGTCTTCTTGGTCTCAGCGGCCGAGAAGGTTACCGAAGCGTTGCCCGAACCAGAAAGAGGCGAGATGGTGAGCCACTCGGGAACATCGGCAAACGACCACGAGCCGCTGGCCTTGACCTCGATGGTCTGCGAACCGCCACCGACAGGCAGCGCTACGTACGAGCTGGTAACCTGCACCTCGCTGAGGAACGACTTTTCGTCTTCACTATCACAGCTGACGGTAGTAAGAGCGAATGATGAAGCAGCAATCAGAGCTGCAAGGAAATATTTCAGTTTCATTGTTTCGTTCGAGCTGTTAATTAGTTAAAACAATACTTCAGACCGATAGACATGTACCAGCACTGGCCGAGCGACTTGTTAGGCACGAAAGTCTCGGTGTCGCCATTGACAGCCTTAGGCGTAGAGAAGGTAGCATAGCCATCAGCATCGACGCCCTCGTACTTGAGGATACGTGGCTCGCTGCCGATAGCAGGGTTGAACTGCTGATATACGCCCCACTTGTCGTTGAAGAGGTTCATGATGTTCTTGACGTCGCAGCTGAGGACGAGCTTATGCTTCTGACCGGCGACGTTGAGCTTGAAGTCGTGCTTGTAGCTGAAGTCGAGCGACTGATGCCAAGGAGTATAGAGCGCATAGGCCTCGGCATACTTGCCCTGGTTCTGGCTGAGATAGTCGTCGTTGTGAACGAAGGCCATGAAGCGGTCGCGGTCGTCGTCGCTGACAAAGCGGAACTGACGGTCGTTGACCTCCTGATCGGTTGGGACGTAGAGGGCATCGTAGTTGTAGCTATCGCCGTTCATGTCGTTGCTGAGCATGTACGAGTAGTTGCTGGCACCACGCTTGGCCTCGTAGATGAAGCTATAGTGGTTGCCGCTCTTGTCGTGGATGTTGGCCGAAGCAACAATGCGGTCAGGCAGCGTGTACTGCGAGCTGTGGAGCTTGATGTTGTTCGGACCCTCGTAGCAAGGCACATAGTAGAAGGCTGACGAAGCATCGCTACCTGGCATACCGGTGATCTCCTGGTTGGCCTGATGGGTGTAGGCGGCATAAAGGTCGATCCACTCAGCTGGCTTGGCGTTGACCGAAACGACGGTCGACCACTCGTAACCCTTGCTGGTGTTGGTAAGGGTGAAGCAGGTTGGCATCGAAGTAGTCTTGCCGGTAACGAGCGACTTGTAGGTGCCGCGGTAGTTAGATGGATAGATCGGACGGTCGTCAGCACCATTGAAGCGGGCGAAACCGCCTACGTCGGGTACACTCCAGTCGGTGAGGCAGACGCCGTTGATGGTCTTGCCGTAGATACCCTCGACGCTGATGCTCAATGGGAAATCGACAGGCAGCTGATAGTCGACGGCCAGAGTGGTCTTCCAGACCTGTGGCATCACGAAGTCAGGATCGACGTAGATGATGCTTGAAGGCAGGACACCATCCTCAGGCGAGATGGTAGCAGGATGGCCCAGAGAGATGAACTTCTCGCGAAGGGCATTCATATCGGTGATCATGCCGCCGGCGAAGGCGTTCATGTCGGTCTTGGTGCCAGAGCTTGAACCGGTGCCGTTGAGCTTGCCGTTGTACTGAACCATAGCGCCGTTGGTAGGCATGTTGGTGAAGAATACGAGTGGCAGACGACCCTCGAAGAAGCCAGTACCGCCGCGCACCTTGAGGGAAGCGTCGCCCAGGACATCCCACGAGAAGCCTACACGTGGCGAGATGCTGACGTGAGCATTAGGCCATGCACCGGTGTTGAGCTTGTGGCCCTTGTTGATGGTGTTGACACCCGATACGTTGTACTGTGCGAAATTCGAATCGTTGAACTCGTCGATAGCCTTGTTGGCCATCAGGTCGTTGTCGTCGAAGAAGAGGCCGTCGAAACGGATACCGGCCGTGAGGTTGAAGTTCTTGCTGACGGTCCAGTTGTCGTTCAGGTAGAGGCCAGCCTTGTTGTACTGTACGCGTGCTGCAGGATTCTGCTCGCCACCATAACCATAGGTGAGGTTGACGATCTCAGGAGCGGCCTCGTTGAGGAAGTCGTCGAGCGAAGCATAGCGATAGTAACCGGTACCGTTACGCATGTAGGCATTGTCGGCCATCTGGTGCTCGAAGAACAGACCAGCAGTCAGTTTGTGTGCGCCCATATAATAGGTAACGTCGTCCTTGATATTCCAGGTGGTGTTGTGGATACCATTATTCCAGGTGAAAAGTTCGTAACCCAGGGCCATGTAGTTCTGGCCATCGCCGTCGAGGATGTCGATGAATGGGAATGGCGAAGAGTTGGTGCCACGCACGTCGTCCTTCTGCGAATAGGTAGCCAGGAACTGGTTAGAGAGGTTGTCGCTCAGACGGCTGTTGAGGTCGATCGAGTACGAGTGTACGATGTGGTCGGCCGAATACATCGAATTGGCAAACGACATCGAGTACTGCGACATACGAGCACCAGAGGCGCGCGAGCCACCGTCCATCGAAGTTGCATTAGGAGCAGACCAAGAGAGGTTCTTGGTGTAGTTGTAACGTACGGCAAGGTGATGGTTGTCGTTGATGTTCCAATCCAGACGGATCAGGAACTTCTTGGTGTTCTCGTCCGATGGGAACGACGTCCACGAACCAGTGTCGTAGCCATACTTGTTCTTGACGAAGTTGCTGACGGTCTCGAGGTCAGAGAGCTTGGTGCGCGAGATGTACTGGTCAGGGTTGGCCTTGCCATCCACCGAACCGCGCCAACGGGTAGCTACGGAAGGAGTCTCCTCGTACTCGAAGTTGGCGAAGAAGAAGAGCTTGTTCTTGATGAGTGGACCACCAAGGGTAACACCATAGAGCGTGTTGCGGTTGATGTCGGTAGCACCGGCCTGTGGCTCGCCATAGATGGTCTTGCCATGCAGGTACTCGTTACGATGGTAGACGTAAGCCGAGCCCTCGAACGTATTGGTACCCGAACGGGTGATAGCATTGACACCACCACCGATGAAGCCTGTCTCGCGAGCATCGAAAGGCGAAACTACGACCTGCATTTCCTGGATAGCCTCGATCGAGATAGGATTACCACCGCCAGGGAGAGCCGAGCTCAGACCGAAGTCGTTGTTGAAGCTGGCACCATCGACGGTGAAGTTGGCAGTACGGCCGTCGGCACCGCCGAAGCTCATGCCATTACCGCCATAAGGTGAAAGACGGGTCATGTCGGTGATGCTGCGGCTGACGGTAGGCAGATTCTGCATCATTGACTTGCTGATGTTGGTAGCAGCACCAGTCTTCATCGTAGAGAACTTCGAAGCTGAACCCACGACGACAACATCCTCGAGGAGTTCGGCATTCTCTTTCAGTTCGACGTTGAGGCTGAATGTCTCACCCAGGGCGAGTTCAACATCGGTGAACTTCTGAGTAGTTGAGCCCACGTACGATACGGTGATCTCGTATGGACCACCAACACGCATACCACGAATCTCGTATACACCCTTCTCGTTGGTAATCGTGCCGTAATGGGTACCTGAAGGAGTGTGTACCGCCTGAACGGTAGCACCGATCACTTCGCCCATCGAATCCGTCACCTTACCTGAGAGTGCAGACGTGGTAATCTGCGCCATGACCATCATGGTGGCCACGAGCGACATTACTAAGGTCAGTAATGATTTCTTCATTGTTTTGGGGATTGATTAATGTGATTTGAGATTAGTATATTTTTGCAGCAAATATAATTATTTTTTATAATATAAAAAAGGACTTCGCAGAAAACCTTCTAGATTAACAACAAAAAACATCTAAGAATGTCGCAAATAACAAATATAGATAGCAATGGAACGCACAGTATCAACAACTAAAGCCAGCAAAGGAGACTGGGTATGGCAATAAAAAAAACCGCCCGACTCGAAAGAGTCTGAGCGGTAGTTGCCTTGAATCGCAATCAAAAGATTGCTTTCAAATCACTTCTTGACTTTGTCAACGATTGACATGAATCGCAATCAAAGATTGCTTTCAAATCACTTCTTGACTTTGTCAACGATTGCCTTGAAAGCCTCCGGATGGTTCAAGCCGAGGTCAGGGAGAACCTTACGGTTGATATCGATGCCGTTAGCGTGGAGAAGGCCCATGAGCTTAGAGTAGCTCAGACCCTCGAGACGAGCAGCAGCATTGATACGCTGGATCCAGAGAGCGCGGAAGTTGCGCTTGTTGTTACGACGATCGCGGAATGCATAAGTCAAACCCTTCTCCCAGGTATTCTTAGCAACGGTCCACACATTCTTGCGGGCACCAATGTAGCCTCGGGTGAGGCGGAGAATCTTCTTGCGTCTTGCACGTGACGCTACGTGATTTACCGAACGTGGCATAGTGTAAAAGTTGTTTTTAAACGCCGCGGAATATTTGACAATCGGACTATTTACAATTTAAATCCAAATTTGACAATTATTCTCTTAATACAGCTGTTTGGTTAGTAGATGTGAGAAAGATTACTTGAGGCAAAGAAGCTCGCGAACGTTGTTCTTGTTAGCGTTGTCAAGGATAGCGAAGCTGTCGAGAGTACGCTTCTGCTTCTTGGTCTTCTTAGTCAAGATGTGGCTGTGATAAGCATGCTTTCTCTTGATCTTTCCTGATCCGGTGAGCGCAAAGCGCTTCTTAGCACCGGAGTTAGTCTTAACTTTTGGCATTTTGTTTGTTTGTTAATTATTATTGTTATTACCCATAAGGGATTTTGCTGGGAACGATAAGCGGAGACACCGCTTAAAACAATTACTCGCCTTTGAGGCCGGCATCCTTGAGTGCAGCAGCAAGCGGATTGGTCTCGGTGACATCGCGCTCAGGAGCTGGCTTGGCACCACGAACCTCGACGGTCTGCTTCTTTGGCTCGCGTGGCTGCTCGTCGCGTGGCTGCTCCTTCTTCTTGGCCGAAGCGGTCTGCTTAGGTGCAAGCATCAGGATCATACGCTTGCCTTCGAGCACGGGCATGCTCTCGACCTTTCCGAGCTCCTCAAGATCGTTGGCGAAACGAAGGAGAAGAACCTCGCCCTGCTCCTTGAACAGGATTGAACGGCCCTTGAAGAAGACGTAAGCCTTCACTTTCGAACCCTCCTGCAAGAACTCCTTGGCATGACGGAGCTTGAACTCGTAGTCATGATCGTCGGTCTGTGGTCCGAAACGGATCTCCTTGATGACGACCTTGGCAGCATTGGCCTTGGCCTCCTTGGCCTTCTTCTTCTGCTGATAGCAGAACTTCTGATAGTCCATCACCTTGCAGACGGGTGGTTGGGCAGTAGGACTGATCTCGACAAGATCGAGCTCAAGATTCTCGGCAATGCGCATGGCCTCCTGGATGGAGTAGATTCCCATGGTCACATTGTCACCCACCAGACGAACTTCCTTGACGCCGCGAATGCGTTCGTTGATACGATGTTCGTCCTTGTTGTTCTGCTGCATGCCTGGACGCTGGCCTTGCTGTGGGCGTGGGCCCTGTGGCTTTGGTCGATTGGGACCGCCGCCGCTGTGTGGAGTAAATGCCATTAACTAATGGATAGTTAATTAAAAATTAGGGTTGTTTTAAGATTAATTATTATTAAATCGGCGGCAAAGATACGTAATTTTTTTTAATCGCGTATCATTTGCCGCCGGTTTTTTATCAAGAATGGTGTACAATCACGTCTAATTGCAACCTATATTATACAATTTACGATTCAAAACCTCCGTCATCGGCTTCTGCCAAACTGACTTTTAGAGGCTTAGGTTGCCTGGCAATCAGGCTCAATACTCGTCCCACGCCTTGATGGCAATATCGTCGACCGACATCGTCGTGAAGGCATTGATGAAGGCCGAAGCCAGACGATCGTTGGTGATGAGCGTGACGTTGAAATCGATGGCCGCACGACGAATCTTGTAGCCGTTGGTCAGCTCGCCTGAAGTGAGGTTCTTAGGGATGTTGACCACCATGTCGACCTTCTTCTGGCGGATCAGGTCAAGTGCCTGTGGCTGTGCGTCCTCGCTCGGCCAGAACACGATCTGACATGGCACGCCGTTATCCATCAGGAAGCGATAGGTGCCCGCCGTGGCATAGAGCTTATAACCCTTCTCGACCAGCTGACGACAGGGCTTCAGCAGCGATGCCTTCTGCTTGGCATTACCCGACGAAATGAGCACGGACTTCTCAGGAATACGGAGGCCGACGGAAAGCATCGACTTGAGGATGGCACAGTTGGTATCGTCGCCCAGACAGCCTACCTCGCCCGTCGATGACATGTCGACGCCCAGCACAGGATCGGCCTTCTGCAGACGCGAGAACGAGAACTGCGAAGCCTTGATGCCCACGTAATCGAGGTCGAACTCGTTCTTGGTAGGACGCTCGTAAGGCAGGCCCATCATGATCTTCGAAGCCAGCTCGATGAGATTCAGCTTCAGGACCTTCGACACGAACGGGAACGAACGCGAGGCGCGGAGGTTACACTCAATGACCATGATATCGTTGTCGCGCGCCATGAACTGGATGTTGAACGGACCAGAGATGTGCAGCTCGGCCGCGATCTTCTTGGCCACCTTCTTGATACGACGGACGGTCTCGACGTAGAGTTTCTGTGGCGGGAACTGGATGGTAGCATCGCCCGAATGGACACCTGCATACTCGATGTGCTCCGAGATGGCGTATGCAATAATCTCGCCCTTATCGGCTACGGCATCCATCTCGATCTCCTTGGCGCCCTCGATGAAGCGCGAAATCACGACAGGATGCTTCTGCGATACGTTGGCTGCCATCTGCAGGAAGCGTACCAGCTCGTCCTGGTTCGAACATACATTCATCGCTGCACCCGACAGCACGTACGACGGACGCACCAGTACAGGGAAGCCTACCTTGTCGATGAAGGCGTTGACATCGTCCATGTTGGTGAGCTCCTTCCATGCAGGCTGAACCACACCGATGCGGTCGCACATTGACGAGAACTTCTGACGGTCCTCGGCATTGTCAATATATTGAGCCTGCGTGCCAAGGATAGGCACCTTCTGCTCGTCGAGACGCATGGCCAGGTTGTTAGGAATCTGACCGCCAACCGAGAGGATGACGCCATGAGGCTGCTCGAGGTCGATGATATCCATCACGCGCTCGAAGGTCAGCTCGTCGAAGTACAGGCGGTCGCACATGTCGTAGTCGGTCGAGACAGTCTCCGGGTTGTAGTTGATCATCACCGAACGATAGCCTTGCTTACGTGCCGTCTGGAGCGCATTGACCGAACACCAGTCGAACTCAACGGACGAACCGATGCGGTAGGCGCCACTTCCAAGCACGATGACGGATGAAGACCCTCTCTGTCCTTCGGACATCTCCCCCTTCATGGGGAGAGTTGGTATGTTTTGTGGGTCGCACAGAGATTTGTCGGGAACAGACACATTACAATCCTCCCCATTAAGGGGGAGGTGCCCCCCTGTGGGGCGGAGAGGGTCTGCATATTCGACATCATGGCTAACGCCATTGTATGTCAGATATAGATAGTTGGTCTGAGCAGGGAACTCGCCCGCCAACGTATCGATCTGCTTGACGACAGGCAAGATACCCAGTTCCTTACGGCGGGCACGGACAGCGAGGATCTCCTCTTCTGCCTCCTCGGCCATATTGCCCTTGAGGAGGGCACGGCCAATCTGGAAGTCCGAGAAGCCTTTCTGTTTGGCCTCGCGCAACAAGGCGGCAGGCACGTCCTTCACGTCGTCGTACTTCTGCAGTTCGTCGTCGGTCTTGACGATGCCCATCAGCTTCTGAAGGAACCACTTGTCAATCTTGGTAAGGTCGTGGATCTGGTCGACGGTATAACCGGCCTTCATGGCCTTCGAGATCACGAAGACTCTCTTGTCGGTAGGTTCGCGCAGGGCCTTGTCGATATCGTCGATCTGCAGAACTTTGTTCTCGAGGAAACCGTGCATGCCCTGGCCAATCATGCGAAGGCCCTTCTGGATAGCCTCCTCGAAGGTGCGTCCGATGGCCATCACCTCGCCTACCGACTTCATCGAAGAGCCAAGCTCGCGGTCGACGCCGGCAAACTTACCGAGGTCCCAACGTGGAATCTTGCAGACAATATAGTCGAGCGCTGGCTCGAAGAAGGCCGATGTGGTCTTGGTCACCGAATTCTTCAGTTCGAACAGACCGTAACCGAGGCCCAGCTTGGCAGCGACGAAGGCCAGAGGATAGCCAGTGGCCTTTGAAGCCAGCGCTGACGAACGCGAAAGACGGGCGTTGACCTCGATGACGCGATAATCCTCGGAATTAGGATCGTAGGCATACTGCACGTTACACTCACCGACGATGCCGATGTGACGGATGATCTTGATCGAAAGTTCGCGCAACTTATGGTAATCGCGGTTCGAAAGGGTCTGTGAAGGTGCCACGACAATCGATTCGCCAGTATGGATACCCAGCGGGTCGAAGTTCTCCATGTTGCAGACGGTAATACAGTTGTCGTATTTGTCGCGTACTACCTCGTACTCCACTTCCTTCCAGCCCTTCAGACTCTTCTCGACCAGGATCTGTGGCGAGAACGACAGGGCTTTGTTGCCGATTACCTCGAGTTGCTGTTCGTCGTCGCAGAAGCCAGAACCAAGTCCGCCGAGGGCATACGCAGCACGGATGATGACCGGATAACCTAGGTCGGCAGCTGCAGCCTTGGCCTCGTCGAGCGTATTGCAGGCGTGGCTCTTGATGGTCGATACGTTGATCTCGTCGAGCTTCTCGACGAAAAGCTCGCGATCCTCGGTGTCCATGATGGCCTGTACCGGAGTACCCAATACCTGGACGTTGTACTTCTCGAGCACACCGTTCTGATAGAGGGCCACGCCACAGTTCAAGGCAGTCTGACCACCAAAGCTCAGCAGGATGCCATCAGGACGCTCCTTGGCTATTACCTTCTCGACGAAATATGGAGTAACAGGGAGGAAGTAGACGCGATCGGCCACGCCCTCAGAGGTCTGGACGGTGGCGATGTTAGGATTGATCAGAATTGACTCGATGCCCTCCTCTTTCAATGCCTTCAGCGCCTGCGAGCCGCTATAGTCGAACTCACCAGCCTCACCGATCTTCAATGCTCCGGAACCGAGCAAAAGGACTTTCTTGATGGCCCCTATCCCCTGCCCTTCCCCCCGGAGGGGATGAAGGGAGTGGTTTGTCTCGGATGTCTGATTATATGTCGTATTCATTTTTATCTTTATTAAATGTGACCAAAAACTTTCTCTGCCCCAAAAACTATATACTCCCTTCCACCGTTCGGGGGAAGGGCTGGGGATAGGGGCGTTAGAGGAGTCGGAAAAACTCGCCAAATATGAACTCAGTATCGGTAGGGCCCGACGATGCTTCAGGGTGGAACTGAGCCGAGAACCAAGGCATGGTCTTGTGGCGAATGCCTTCGTTCGAGCCATCGTTCATATTGATGAACTGTGGCTCCCATCCCTCAGGAATGGTATCGTTATTGACAGCATAGCCGTGGTTCTGCGAGGTGATGAAGCACTTCTCGGTAGGCTTGCCGTCCTTGCAGAGCTGTACAGGCTGATTGTGTCCGCGGTGGCCGTACTTCAACTTCTCGACCTTGGCACCAGCTGCCAGCGAAAGAATCTGATTACCCATACAGATGCCATAGATAGGCTTGCCGGTCTTCATGAACGCACGTACATGCTCGACGGTCTTGCCGCAGAGATTCGGATCGCCAGGGCCATTCGAAATAAAGAGGCCGTCGTAGATGTCGCCATCCTGGTTGAAGTCGTAATCCCAAGGCACAAGCGTGATACTGACATCGTACTTCAGCAGTTCGCGGATGATATTGAGTTTGGTTCCCATATCGACCAGGCAGACCTTCTTCTGACCATTGCCATAGTGCTCGACGGTACGGGTCGAGACAATCGCTACCTGATTGGTCAGGTTAGGATCTTCGAAATCGATATCCTCTCCCCCATCGAATACAATCTTACCCTTCATCGAACCATTCTCGCGAAGCACCTTGGTCAGCTCGCGCGTATCGATGCCTTCGATGCCTACGACCTGCTCTTCCTGCAGCCATTGTGCCAGCGAACGGTTGGCATTCCAATGACTATACTCCTCGCTATAATTACTTACGACAAGGGCTCGGACATGGATATGATCTGATTCATAAAAAGACGAAAGCCCATTAGCCTCTTCCGAAGCCGATGGGACACCATAGTTACCAACAAGGGGAAAAGTCATCACCAGGATCTGACCGCTGTACGAAGGATCGGTCAGTGACTCGGGATAACCCATCATGGCAGTATTGAAAACTACCTCTCCGTTAATGGGTTTCTCAAAGCCGAAACTGAAGCCATGGAACACATGACCATCGTCCAGCACAAGCGACACCGCTTTTTTGTTCTGCATACCTTTAAAATAATATATATAGTACAATTATTTTATCGGGATGCAAAGATAGGGCTAAAAATTGACATTTCCAAACACAATATACAAAATATACGGATTTATGCAAGTATTTCTGCATAAATCCGTACATTTGTAAAGTAAAGTTAGTAAATTTGCTTACTTTTATGCAACTCCGATTACTTGTTTACGCCACGGGCGATGAACTTGATATCGGTAGCCTCCTCGCCGAGGAAACGCTTGGCCAAAGCCTGCAGATCGGCCGAAGTAATAGCCTCGAATACGGCATCGTAATTGGTTACGTTGTCGATGCCACGCTCGTTGATCCACTGCAGGGCATTCATCCAGTAGCTGTTCTCCTTGACCTGCTCCTGATGACGCTTGGCCATGTAGTCGCGAATCTTCTGGAACTTGTCGGCAGGTACGCCTTCGTTAGCCAGTTTATCGAGCTCCTGCTTAGCCAATTCCTCTGCACGATCAAGTTTGTCTGCACCAGTCTCATAGATGTATACCAGCTGAGCATAATTCTCGAAGCCTGCACCACCCTGAGCGTGTGGAGAATATGCAGCGCCCTCCTGCTCGCGGATAGTCTCGAGGAAGGCCATGCTTACGGCCTGACCGAGCATAGAGCTCTTGAGGTCGATTCCGATGCTGTATGGTTCGTCGTAGAGCATGCGTACGTTGTAAACGGTGGTCTTAGGATCCTCCATCGGCAGGTCGAAATTATTCTGACGGGTACCGCGCGAAATCAGCACAGCCTGTGGACGTTCTTCGCGAGCGACATTGGCTGGCAGTGTAGCGATATACTGGCACGACAGGGTGCGGAGACTATCCTCGTCAATATTACCTACAAAGTAGAAGGTAAAGTCTGCAGCATTGTCGAAACGCTTGACGGCAAGGTCGAAGAGGTTACGATAGTTGAGCTTCTCGAGGTCGGCCAGCTGAACAGGAGCCTCAGAAGGCTGTCCCTTGTACAGGGTAAGAGACAGCGAATCCGACAGGACCTTCTGTGGGTTGCCCTCCATCATCTGGAACTGGGTAAGGTTGCGGTTGTACCATGCCTGATAAGCCTCCTCGTCGTAGCGAGGCTCATTCCATGCCAGATAGATCAGCTCGAAGAGTGTACGCAGATCCTTAGGCGTAGAAGTACCCTCGAGACCCTCGGACTGTGCTCCCACATAAGCATCGATATTGGCACGCTTGCCGGCCAGAACCTTAGGCAGGTCGGTAGTGCTGAACTGGCCGATACCGCCGAGGGTCAGAATCTCGGTCAAACTTGAACTCTCGATCTTTGCAAGCTCTGGGAAGAGACGGTAACCGCCCTTCGAAGTTGCCTCGAACATAATCTGATCCTGCTTGAAGTCGGTCTTCTTCCAGATTACCTTGGCACCGTTCGACAGAGTCCATACCTTCGAGTCGTACGAGCCATTCTCCTCCTTGACAACCGAACCTACGGTTGCTGGTTTGTTAGGCAGCAGCTCGATGCCGCTCAGTGCCTCCTCGTAAGGCTTCACTTCCTGCTTCAACGACTCGTTGTAGGCAGCCAGCAACTCCTCCTCGGTTGGAAGCACATTGCTGTCGACCTTCTGGCCCATCAGCATGATGGCCACGTTCTGTGGGGTTACGAGCTGAGCCATAATCTGGTTGATCACGGCCGCATTGAACATAGGCAGCAACTGCTGCATCATCTGGTACTCCACCTCGACGCCTGGCATTGGCTCGGCATTGAGGAAGTGTGCCTGAATCTCGCGGATGTGCTGATGGTTCTTGCGCTTGTCGCGCTCGTTGTAAGCATTCTCGATGCTGGCCAGCATGTCGGCCTTGGCGCGCTCGACCTCACCATCGGTCAGGCCGTACTGTGCAGCGCTCAGGGCTACCTGCATAGCGGCATTGAGGCCCTTCTGCCACTGATTCTCGGCAAAGACGAAGGCTACGGAGAAAGCATCCTTCGTACGCGAGAGTACATAATTGTCATAACCTGCGCCTGCCTGCAGGAATGGAGCATCGGCCTTCTGGCAGAGCTCCTCCATACGCTGGTTGATGGCGGTGTTGATAATCTGCAGGAGGATATTCTGGATGTAACCCATCTGAGTGAGCTTCATCTCGTCAGGCATTGGGTCGGTCTTCCACATCACGTTCATGACGTTGTACTGCTGCTCGACGTCGCTGGCAACAGCGATGAGAGGCTCGACATTGTCCTCGACAGGGAAGTATACACGCTCAGGGGCGCCCTCTGGCACATGGATGTCGCTCCAGAGTTCTGCAATCTTCTGCTCGACAGCGTCAACGTCGACGTCACCGACAACGAAGATACCCTGCAGGTCCGGACGATACCACTTCTGATAATAGTCGCGAAGCTCGGCTGGCTTGAAGTCGTCGACAACGGCCAGATGGTTGTCGCCTACCTTCGAACCGATTGGCATACAGTCGGCATAGCGGTTGTTAGGATAGAGCTTAGGCAGGATGGTCTCGTACATACGCATCTGAGCCGACGAACGCGAACGCCACTCCTCGTGGATCACGCCACGCTCGGCCTCGATTTCCTCATCGAGCAGCGAGATGCAGCCGCTCCAGTCGTGCAGCATCAAAAGGCACGAGTCGACGATACCGGGATGGCTCTCGTCGGTAGGTACGTCAGAGATGTTGTAGACGGTCTCCTCGATCGAAGTATAAGCGTTGACGTTGGTACCGAACTTCACGCCATTGCGCTCAAGGTAGTCGAGCATGTTCTTGCCCGGGAAGTTGCGGGTGCCGTTGAAGGCCATGTGCTCGAGGAAGTGAGCCAGACCGCGCTGATTCTTCTCCTCGAGGATCGAACCTACACGCTGGGCGATGTAGAACTCGGCATGATGCTCAGGCAGCTCGTTGTGACGGATGTAGTAGGTCAAGCCGTTAGGGAGCTTGCCATAGCGTACCTGTCCGTCGACAGGCATTGGCGGCATTTGTGGCATCTGCTGTGCAACAGCACTACCGCCCAGCAGGGCGAACGATGCCACAATTGCAGAAACGAATTTCTTCATTGTTGTAACTGGTTTGAATTGATTAAAATAAGAACTGTGATGAGATCGGTTCGTTGTTCATCACACGACGAATCGTCTCGGCGAAAAGGTTCGAGATCGTCAGCGTATGTACCTTAGGACAGCTGCCACGGTAAGGGATCGAGTCGGTGAAGACAATCTCCTTCAGGGCCGACGCATCGACACGCTCGTTGGCTGGACCCGACATCACGCAGTGGCTGGCTACGGCACGTACCGACTTGGCACCCATGTCCATAATCAGGTTGGCGGCCTTTGTGATGGTGCCGGCTGTATCGACCATATCGTCGACCAGCACGACGTCCTTGCCCTGGACGTCGCCGATGAGGAACATCTCGCCGATCGAGTTGGGCTTGTCGCGATGCTTGTCGCACATCACCATCGGTACGTTGAAGTACTTGGCATAGTTGTAGGCACGCTTCGAACCACCGGCATCAGGCGATGCGATGACCAGGTTGTCGAGGCCTACCTCGTTGGCAATATATGGCATGATGACGCTCGATGCATACAGATGATCGACAGGAACATCGAAGAAACCCTGGATCTGATCGGCATGGAGGTCCATCGTAATCAGACGGTCGATACCGGCCTTCGACAGCATGTCGGCCACCAGCTTGGCACCGATAGCTACACGTGGCTTGTCCTTACGGTCCTGACGTGCCCAGCCGAAGTAAGGCACGACGGCAGCAATCTGCGCAGCCGATGCACGCTTGGCAGCATCGACCATCAGCAGCAGCTCCATCAGGTTGTCGGCGCTGGGGAAGGTGCTCTGCACCAGGAAGACATACTTGCCACGGATACTCTCCTCGAACGAAACGCCGAACTCGCCGTCAGCGAACGTCTGGATCAACATGTTACCAAGTGGACAGCCAAGGCTGGCACAGATCTTCTCGGCGAGGTAGCGCGATGCACGGCCCGAGAATACAAGAAAGTTATTGTTCATATCGTTTTAATAAAATAAACGGCGCAAAGATAACGAATTCTTTACAACTAAACAAATAAAACGATAGGAAAATGAAAAAAACGGTCATTTTCCTATCGTTTTTGGCATATGGTGTTATCTTATGAGATAAAGAATCGCCCGAGGGGTCGCCAGGCCACGCCTGTTACTTGCCCTTGATCTGCAAGACGACGGCATCGTAGGCCGGCACCTTCAGGGTCACTGGCTCATCGGTCGAGAAGTAGCCGAAGTCCCATTCGCCGGTCAGCAGGTTCTGCACGTGGCGACGCTTTCCGGGCTCGATACCTACGAAGTCCCAGGCCTCGCGTGGTACATTGACCTTGATCTCCTTCTCCTCGCCCTGGAAGTTGGCCACCACAAGCACCACATCGTGACGCGAATGGCGCAGGAACGAGAAGGTACGATGAATGTCGTATCCCGGATTGTCGTAATTGCAGTAGGTCAAGTCGTAGAAGTCGCCCTTCTGCAAGGCCTCCGAGGCGTTGGCCACCTCGAGTACCTTTGTATAATATTCGCGCAGGTCGCGAACGGTCTTTGGCAGCTTATTACGACGCCATAGGCCGGCCTTGCCACGCCACTGGCTGATGGTCGGCACCGTCCAGTAGTCGAAGATCGTGGTGCGACCATCGCGGCCTGAATAGCCTTCCTCGTCCATACCACGTTCGCCCAGTTCCTGACCGAAGTAGAGCATGAACGGACACGTATTCATCAGGGCGCTGACCACAAGGGCCGGACGTCCCTTTACCGGATCGCCAGCAAAGAAGTCCGATGCCAGACGCTGCTCGTCGTGGTTCTCCAGGAAGTTGAGCATATGCTCCTGTACCCCCTGCAAGCCTTGCCAGACGCGGGTGATGGCACTGGCCGACTCGCGACACTCCACCACGGCTCTGAGCGTATCGTACAGGCCTACCTTGTCGTACAGATAGTCGAAGCCGCCATACTCGATGTAACTGCGATAGATGGCCGGCTCGTAGATCTCGGCAATGAACAGCAGGTCCTTGTTCACCTCCTTCACCTGCGGAATGGCCCAGTGCCAGAAGTCGACAGGCACCATGAAAGCCATGTCGCAACGGAAGCCATCGACGCCCTTCTTGGCCCAGTAGATCAGGATGTCGCGCATCTTGAGCCATGTGCTCGGAATCGGATCGAAGCAGTAACGGCCACCGCCCATGTAGTCGATGCCGTAGTTCAGCTTCACGGTCTCGTACCAGTCGTTACGTCCTGGCCATGCATGGAACACGTCGTTGCCCGTAGCTCTGGCCGGATTCTCGGTATAGTCGGCCGAAGGGTGTCCGTGCACATTGTCCAGATGCAAAGGTTCGCCGCAATAGTAGAAGTTGTTCTGAGGATTGAACTGATGTTCAACAATATCGTATTCGCCCAGGTCGCTCACGCCCTCAGGCTTCGTGACGCTCTTGTACTGGCGGGCCACATGGTTAGGCACGAAGTCGATGATCATCTTCAGCCCTACCCTATGAGTACGCTCGACCAGTTCGTCGAACTCCTCCATACGACGTGCCGGATCGTCGGCCAGATCGCACGACACCGAGTAATAATCCGTGATGGCGTATGGCGAACCGGCCACTCCCTTCAATACCTGAGGATTCTGCCGCGGAATGCCATAGGCTGAATAGTCGGTCTGTGTAGCCTGTTGCAGCAGGCCTGTATACCATATATAATTACAACCCAGCTGACGGATGGAACGCAGAGCCACTTCGCTGAAGTCGCTCATCTTGCCGCAGCCGTTCTGCTCAATGGTGCCGTTCTGTACGCATGAGGCATTGGCATTGCCGAAAAGCCTGACCAAAGCCTGATAGATGATAATCTTGTTTTTCATATAAAATGAGTAAGTCGCAATTTGGCTGCAAATTTACGTATTTTTTTCGAGACGCCCAACATGTGAACCCTGTTTTTTGAGCAAAACATGTCGAAAAACATATTTTTACCCGTCAAAACAAGGCCACGACCCATAAAAAATGATACTTTCCGCATTTTTCTACCCTAAAAAATTGCTTTTCTCGCAAAAAAGCCTTATCTTTGCGCCCGATTAACCGATCAGGCATCGCCCATCGTTAATCTCTGATCGTTCTTTGCCCTGATGGTGGAATCGGTAGACACGAGGGACTTAAAATCCCTTGGCCCTTACGGCCGTGCGGGTTCGACCCCCGCTTGGGGTACAGCATTGAAAAGACGTTGTTTGGTCTAAGCACCGAGCAACGTCTTTCTCTTTCATTTTCGACGATTTACTATTTCAAACATCTCAAAGCATTATTTCAAAGATTTCATTATTACGCACCAAAACACGCACAAGAATTTGACACCTTAATTGGGTTATTATAAATAAACGAGACACTTAACGAAGCCTTGAACAGGCTGAACAACAGACATTAGAAACAAACTCTCATAGACTATGAACAAGACCGTATTTATCACAGGAGCATCATCGGGTATCGGCGAGGCCTGTGCCCGAAAGTTCGCAGAGAACGGTTGCCGCCTGATTCTCAATGCAAGGCGCACCGACAAACTTGAACTCCTCAAAGAAGAACTCTCGAAGCAGTATGGCACGGAAGTGCTGCTGCTCCCCTTCGATGTTCGTGACCGCGAAGCTGCCACTACAGCTATCACAACCCTTCCGGACCATTGGAAGGAAATAGATATCCTCGTCAACAATGCAGGCCTTGCGCTGGGCGTGGACAAAGAATACAGTTGCGATCTCGACGAGTGCTTCACGATGATTGATACCAACATCAAGGCACTGCTGATGATCACACGGCTTGTGGTCCCCGGCATGGTGGAGCGCAATCGTGGCCATATCATCAACATCGGCTCGGTGGCAGGAGATGCCGCCTATCCTGG
>JAZUEP010000113.1:0-52460 GCA_045640225.1 Bacteroidales bacterium
AGACATAATTATTTTAAAGCGCCGCAAAGATACACATTTTTGCGGATATAAAAAAGTCCGAGCTTGTGAAAGTCCGGACTTTTAATTTAAATTAGCAAATGAGGGTGTGTCAGGGTATTTATACCTTTTGACACACCCTCTATCAAAACGAGGAAGCATATTTCGCGAAAATGCTGTTCTGTACGAATCCGATAGGGAAGAATGGGGCTACACGACAGTCGTTCCGCCTTGTTCGTCGGCAAGGAGGCGTCGTTTGCGTTCAATCTGTTCGCCTTCGCGCTGTCCGTTGAAGCCACAGAGTGAGCCATCGGCCGCAATGACACGATGACAGGGGACATCGGGCGCATACGGATTGCGTCGCAATGCCTGGCCGATAGCCTGGGCACTACGACATCCGATACGTCGGCCCAGTTCGCCATACGTAATGGTCTGGCCGCGTGGCACGTTGAGCAGTTCGAGGTAAACCCGTCGCTGAAATTCGGTGATTGTTGTGCTGTCGAGCACAAGCTGTCGTGTCTCGTCGATTGTCATGATCCGATGGAGTAGGAGTATTTTAGGCCTCGGCATTGAGGGTTGGAGCTGCCAAGGGGGCCGAGATTTCCTTGCACTTCAGCGTGGCTTCGGCATTGGCAATGCGATAGGCTCGCGACGTACGTTCGTACTGATTGCCTACCTCGAGCAGATGGCGGATGGCGTGAGGCGTACGCTTCAGGAGCTGGGCAGCCGTGGTGGTGGAATATCCGGCTCCGATGATCTGGTTGACGAGGATACATCGTGTCATGACGACATTCTCGGCTCGGCTTCGGCCTAAGACGTCCTGACGTGTGACACTCATCCGTCCCGTATCGTCCACGCGGGTGGCACAGCATTCTACCACAAAGTCTACGATGCGATAGAGTTCGTTCTCCTTGTTATTCATAGTTGTACGTGTTAAGTTAATAAGTTTGGCGCTGCAAAGGTAGGTTGTTTTTGCGATAGTGCCAAATAAAAATGTTAGAATTATTTACTTTTTATTTACCATCGTACTTTTTTGGTGCAAAATGTGCGATTTTAGGTCCGAAAATTTGGCGATGCCCGTTTTTTGGCGTATCTTTGCCTCATGAAGATTGTTGTACTCGATGGCTTTGCAGCCAATCCCGGCGATATCAGCTGGGAGCCCTGGAACGAACTGGGCGAAGTTGTGATTTACGATCGTACGGCTCCGGAGGATGTCGTGGCGCGTGCGGCAGGTGCTGAAGTGGTACTGACCAACAAAGTGGTGATCGATGCCGCGGTGATGGCTCAGTTGCCAGCGTTGCGTTACGTCGGTGTCCTGGCCACAGGCTATAACGTGGTAGATCTGGATGCGGCACGACAGCATGGCGTAGTGGTGACCAATATCCCGGCCTACAGCACGATGTCGGTGGCACAGATGGTGTTCGCACATCTGCTGAACATCACGCATCACGTGGCCGAGCATGCCCAGGCCGTTCGTGACGGTGCCTGGCAGAATGCGGTGGACTTCTGTTTCGCCCTAACACCTTTGCAGGAGCTCGATGGCCTGACCTTGGGTATCGTAGGTTACGGCAATACGGGCCGCGCTACCGCACGCATCGCAAAGGCCTTCGGCATGAAGGTGATGGCCTATAGCTCGAAGCCGGCCGACGTCCTGGCTGCCGATGGCTTGCTGAAGGCCGAGAGCGTAGAGCAGCTCTTCCGGGAGGCCGATGTCCTGAGTCTGCATTGCCCGCTGACCGAATCGACCCGCCATCTGGTAAATGCAGAACGCCTGCAGCTGATGAAGCCACAGGCGATACTGATCAATACGGGACGTGGACCGCTGGTAGACGACCAGGCCCTGGCCGATGCCCTGAACGAGGGACGTATTGCTGCCGCGGGTATCGATGTACTTACGCAGGAGCCACCACGCCAGGGTTCGCCACTTATCGGAGCCCGTAACTGCTACATCACGCCCCACATTGCCTGGGCAACGCTGGCTGCACGTCAGCGACTGATGGCCATAGCCCTCGATAATGTCCGTGCCTTCGCGGCCGGCAAGCCACAGAATGTGGTGAGCTGACCTGCCGTAGGACCCTTTTACCACAATGCGACCGCAAGTATGATGCCGAACAAGGCCATGTTGCGGCTGGTTTCGCCAAGGATTGCGTTCAATGCACGGCCTTGGCGAATTTTTCGCATCCTCTGCCACGTCAGCACATGCCAGACCAGATAGCCGGCTGGCAGCAAGATGCCGACCGAATGATAGGCAACATCGATACCTAACAGCCATTGTGACAGCAAGACTGCAACCACACCCACAAGGAGGTAGAGCCAGTTGCCGGCACGTTCGCCCAGCAGGACGATGATGGTGCGCTTGCCCGAGATGCGATCTTGCTCGCGATCACGATAATTATTAATAATGAGGAGCGTGTCGATAACCAGGCCGCTGATGAGGCCCAGCAGCCAGACTTGCCAAGGGAGGTCGAAGGCCATGAGATAGTACGTACCGCATACGGGAACAAAGCCGAAGAACACCAGCACCAGCACGTCGCCCAATCCGAGGTAGGAGAATACCTTGGTGTATAGGAAGGCGAAAACGACACAGCTGAGGCCTAATGCAACGAGCTCCAGACCGTGCCAGGGCAATTGTTGCCACGTCAGAGCCAGAGCTCCGAGGCCAAAGCCGCACGAGATGGCTATGCTGACCCAGATGCCGATCTTCATGGCCGAAGGTGTGATCCACCCCTGGGCACAGGCTCGTTCGGGGCCGAGACGATCCTCGCGGTCGGTACCCTTGAGGAAATCGTAGAGGTCGTTGATGAGGTTGGCTGCTATCTGCATCCCGCCCGCAAACAGCAGGCACAACAGGCCTACTGACCAGTCGAGACAGCCGTCATGATGAGCCAGAGCGGCAGCAAGCACTACGGGGATGAAGGCGCCGGTCAGCGTCTTGGGACGGGTGGCAAGAAGCCAGGCCTTGGGGCTATTGGTCTTGATTTCCATATTCTTCATTTCACGCCTGTAAACATACGGCAGAGGCCAAAGGTAAAGCTCCGGGCCTCGACCTGCTTGAATCCGGCTGCACTGAGCATGCCACAGAAAGCATCAGGCTTGGGGAAGTTGAGCACCGAGGTGGGCAGGTACTTGTAGGCACCCTTGTTGCCCGAGATGAGACCGCCGAAGAAGGGCAGTACGTGCAGGAAGTAGAGCTTGTAGCCCCAGAGCAGGATAGGATTCTGGGGTACTGAGAGCTCGACGACACAAACCTCGCCACCTGGGCGGATTACGCGGTGCATCTCGTTCAGGCCCTGCTGCAGGTGTTCGAAGTTGCGCACACCGAAGGCCACGCTGACGGCATCGACCGAATCGTCGGCCAGCGAGAGTGCTTCGCTGTCGTCTACCTTCATCTCGATGTTAAGCCCCAGGTCGGCCACCTTCTTGCGGCCAACTTCGAGCATGCCTTCCGAGATGTCGATGCCCAGCAGCTGAGGTACACCGGCACGGGCCAGTGCGATGGTGAAGTCGCCGGTGCCACAGGCGATGTCGAGGACGCGTTGTGGCTTGCGGCTCACGATGTGCTCTACGGCCTTGCGACGCCAGCTCTTGTCGACGTTGAGCGACAGGATATGGTTCAGTCGGTCATAAGTTGGGGCGATGTCGTCAAACATCGCCCTAACGAAATTCTTTTTTGCCACTTAATTGTGATTGGTTAACTGTTAATTGTTAACTGTTCATGCCTTCTTCTCCTTCACGTCAGTACGAGCCTCGACGACGTTGACAACGTAGTCACCCAGCTTCTCGCACTCGTTGATGAGGTCCATGAACATCGAGCCGACAGCATACGAGTAAACGTGGTTGTCGACGTCGGTGACGTTCTGATTCTTGAGCAGGTCACGGAAGTTGTTGATCTCCGTCTCGATGTTGAACGACTTGTTAGGATCGATCTGCTCGCGGTCGATGACGAACATCTCGTTCATCGTCTCAAGTGCACGCTTGACCAGCGAGAACATGTTCTTGATGCTTGAGATCTGCTTTTCGGTGTAGTCCTCCTTGGCGTTGTGACGACGGTTGAGAATGCGTGCACAGTTGTAGGCTGCATCGCCGATAGACTCAAGCTCGCTGACCTCGCGAAGCATTGCACGGATCTTGGCCTTGGTTTCGTCAGAGAGGTGATTGTCCGAAACCTCGTTGAGGTACTTGCCAATCTCGACTTCCATGTTGTCCGAGATACCCTCGTACTTCTCGATTCGGGTAAAGAGCTTGACAAACTTCTCGTCGTCCTTCTCGTCCATCAGGTCCTCGACCATGCCAAACATGCGCAACATACGCTTGCCGAACTGGCCGATCTCCTTGCGAGCCTCGAGCACCGAGAGCTCGGGGGTAGCCATGAAGCCACCAGAGATGAACTGGATCTTGAATTCGTCCTCTTCCTCCTCGTTCTTCTTGTTGCCCTTGAGTACGGCGCAGACGATCTTCTCGATGACTGGGATGAAGCCGATCAGGATGGCGGTGTTGATGACGTTGAAGGTAGTGTGGAATGTAGCCAGTACGAATGGCAGCTTGTCAGCCTCAGGAGCAGCGGCATCCATGCCTACCATGCCGCAAACCAGGTTGACAAACGGACGGAAGACGATGAGCACCCAGAGTACACCAAAGACGTTGAAGAACATGTGGCCGAAGGCAGCACGACGGGCCTGGATGTTGGCGGTCATGGCAGCGATATTCGAGGTGACGGTAGTACCGATATTCTCGCCCATTACGAGCGCGATGCCCAGATAGATAGGCAGCACACCGGTCGAGCAGAGGGTCATGGTGATGGCCATGACGGCAGCCGATGACTGGACGCACATGGTCATGATGCCACCGATCAGGAGGAACAGAAGGTACGAACCATAGCCATCGTTGAACGAGGCAAAGAAGTTAGTGACGGCTGGGATGTTCTCGAGGTGCATGTCAGTGCCGGTAGCCTTGAGGGTACCGAGGCCGAGCAGCAGGAACGAGACACCGAAGAGGAAGTCGCCGATGATCTTGCGCTTCTTTGAATAGATGAGCAGCACGCCAATGAAGAAGGCTGGCCAGACAAAGTCAGTGATGTTGAACGAGAAGCCTGCCGACATGATCCACGCTGTGAACGTGGTACCGATGTTGGCGCCCATGATGATGGAGATGGCCTGAGCCAGGGTGAGGAGGCCGGCGTTGACAAACGACACGGTCATCACGGTGGTAGCGGTCGATGACTGAACTGCAGCCGTTACGAAGGCGCCGGTCAGCATGCCGGTGAAGCGGTTGGTAGTCATGGCCTGAAGCACGTGACGGAGCTGTGGGCCTGCCATCTTCTGGAGGCTTTCGCTCATCGACTTCATACCATACATCAGCAGGGCTAGCGAGCCGAGCAACTTGAGGATAGGGAGAATTGATTCCATTTATTGGTTGAGATTGGTTGTGGATTACGTTATTTGCTTCGGGTAATCTGGTGTTGAGTAGGTGTGAGTAATGTAACTAGGATGGCAAATATACGTAAGAAAACCATAAAGTGTTGTTACAAGGCCCGGATGTCAGGCGATGTAACAACACCAATGTTTGCTTGATTACTTCAGGATGGAGCAGTTAGGCATAGGCTTCAGCTGCTTGAAGAAGTCGTTGCCCTTGTCGTCGACGAGGATGAAGGCAGGGAAGTCCTCGACGTCGATCTTCCAGACGGCCTCCATGCCGAGCTCAGGATACTCGACGCACTCGATCGACTTGATCGAAGTCTGCGAGAGGACTGCAGCCACGCCACCGATGGTGCCGAGGTAGAAGCCTCCGTACTTCTGGCAGGCGTCGGTGACACACTGTGCACGGTTGCCCTTAGCGATCATTACGAGGCTGCCGCCATTGGCCTGGAACTCGTCGACGTATGGATCCATACGGCCAGCGGTGGTTGGGCCCATCGAACCACAAGGATAGCCTTCAGGAGTCTTGGCAGGACCGGCATAGAGTACCGGATAATCCTTGAAGTACTGGGGCAGGCCTTCGCCGGCATCCAGACGAGCCTTGAGCTTGGCGTGAGCGATGTCGCGAGCCACGATGATGGTACCCTTGAGGTTTACGCGGGTAGAGACAGGATACTTCGAGAGTTCCTTGCGAACAGCGTCGATGCCCTGGTTGAGGTCGATCTCGATGCCCTTGCCGCCCTCGCCTGGCTGGCGCAGCTCCTCAGGGATGAGCTCGGTAGGATTGCTGTCCATCTTCTCGATCCAGATACCGTCCTTGTTGATCTTACACTTGATGTTACGGTCGGCCGAGCAGCTGACGCCCATGCCTACAGGCAATGAGGCACCATGACGTGGCAGACGGATGACGCGGATATCGTGAGCCAGATACTTGCCGCCGAACTGGGCGCCGAGGCCAATCTCGTAGACCTTCTTGAGGAGCTTCTCCTCGAGGTCGAGGTCGCGGAAGGCGCGGCCGGTCTCATCGCCAGTGGTTGGCAGCGAGTCGTAGTACTTGATCGAACCGAGCTTCACGGTGAGGAGGTTCTTCTCGGCCGAGGTGCCACCGATGACCACGCAGATGAGGTATGGAGGACATGCAGCGGTACCGAAGTGCTTGATCTCCTCGACGAGCCAAGGCAGCAGGGTATTCTCGTTCTGGATAAGGGCCTTGGTCATAGGGTAGAAGTAGGTCTTGTTGGCCGAACCACCGCCCTTGGCAACGCAGATAAACTTGTATTCAGCGCCCTCGGTAGCCTCGATATCGATCTGAGCAGGGAGGTTACACTTGGTATTGATCTCGTCGTACATGGTGAGAGGAGCGTTCTGCGAGTAGCGCAGGTTGTCCTGGGTATAGGTGTTGTATACGCCCTTCGACAGTGCTTCCTCGTCCTCGAAGCCTGTCCAGACCTGCTGGCCCTTCTCGGCGTGGATGATGGCTGTACCTGTATCCTGGCAGAAAGGCAGTACGCCCTTGACCGAAGTCTCGGCATTGCGCAGGAACTGCAGTGCTACATACTTATCGTTCTCGGTAGCCTCAGGATCGCGCAGAATCTTGGCCACCATCTCGTTGTGCTCGCGACGAAGCATGAACTCGACGTCGTGGAAAGCCTGCTGTGCCATCAGCGTCAGGGCTTCAGGCGAGACCTTCAGGATCTCGTGTCCTTCGAATTCGCTTACGGAAACACCCTCTTTTGAGAGGAGATAATACTCGGTAGTGTCTTTGCCCAACTGGAACATTGGGGCATACTTGAATGGAACTACGTTTGCCATGGTTATGAATTATGTTGTATTTTTGGAATATATAAACTGCGCAAATATAAATAATGTTTTGCAATCTGCCAACAAACCGATGACTTTTTTTTCGCTCAGGCTCTCTTTTCGACTCATTCTTGTCGAAATGCTATCTTTAGTTTTGTTTTTTCTCGGGGTCGGAGAGGCTGATGATAAGGATGCGGGCGGTGCGAGGGGTGACTTTGTGAAGCTCGCTCATCCGAAGTCCCGGGATCCAGACAATCGCTCCCGTGGCATCGCATACAAGCCAGGTCGTGGCTTTCTGCATCGGCGAAAGGTGAGCGTTGGTGAACAGATCGCTGACAAGCTTGCGATGGCCTTGCATGCCAAGCGGTGCGATGCGGTCGCCTTCGCGCCAGCGACGTAGCATCAATGGCTGCCGGATCGTGTCCGCATCGAAGCAGGACGTGGTATCCGATTTCGCGGCGAACGTCTGTGAATCAGGCTTGCAGTCTTCCGTGGCGATATGGAGGCAGGGCCGGTGATGTTCGATGTCGGCCTCGTTGAGCGGAGCGGTATAGAGGCGTTGTGCATCGCGGACGACGGTCATCGCAGCTGACGTGCAGAGCCGTTCCTTCCAGTCGTGAAGGACGGCCTCGAAGGCCAGTTCGACGTTGCCAACGGGAATGAGGCCGGAGAGCGCCGTGCGAAGTGGCTGCAGTGGTAGTTCGTCCCACTCCAATCCCCAGCGGCAATGATGTACGGTGAGGCTGTCGAGTGCGGCGAGCTGGGCATCGGCCAGTAGGGTGGAGCCTTGCAGGTGGCGCATGGTGTTGACCATGCCGAGTCGTGCCTGAGGTAGCAGCTGTTCCATCAGCGGCAGCAGCTGATGGCGAATCTGGTTACGTAAGGTATCGCAGTGGGCGTTGGTGCTGTCGATGACGTACGACAGGTCGTTGTCGCGCAGGTAATCCAGGACGTCCTGCCGCGAGAGGCAAAGCAGCGGCCTTACCACGCGGCTGGCAGCATTGTAGGGCACGATGCCCGTCATGCCGTGGATGCCGGTGCCTCGCATCAGGTTGATGAGCAACGTCTCGATGCTGTCGTCCTGATGGTGGCCGAGGGCAATGATTCCCGGTATCGATTCCCACCACTCGTAACGTAGCCGACGGGCCGCCATTTCGAGCGACAGGTGTTGCTCGTGCATGAAGGCATAGGTGTCGAATTCCTTGACTTGCAATGCCACACCCATCTGCTGGCAGAGCTGTCGGCAGAACTGCTCGTCGCGATCTGATTCGTCGCCTCGCAGATGGAAGTTGCAATGCAACGCGTGGCATTCGTATCCCAGCCGATGCAGCACATCGAGCACGCATACCGAATCGGGTCCCCCACTAAGCCCGACGTAGATCTGAACCGGGTTTGTCGAGGCTGCATCTTCGCCTTGCGACATAGGTCGAAAGGCTGTTAACAGGCGCTCGCGTTCAATAAAATCGGCTACGCGTCGGAGGATATTCTCGCTGATTTGGGACATGGGGTGGCAATAATTGGAATTTTTCGCTGCAAAAATACAAAAAAAATAGTGAAAATTTCGTGATTTGGAAAAAATTAACTATCTTTGCCCCGATTTTTGCACGTATATCAATAAAAAACTACGATATGATTGAAAAGATTAACGCCATGATGGCCGAAATCGAGTCGCTGATTGCCAACAGCGCCGAGGAGATCGAGGCCATCCGTATCAAGTATCTGAGCAAGAAGGGCTCGATCAGCGCGCTGATGAACGACTTCCGCAACGTGCCCGCTGACCAGAAGCGCGAGTTGGGTCAGAAGCTCAATGCCCTGAAGCAGGCCGCTACAGATAAGCTCGAGGCACTGAAGGCCAACTTCCAGGCCGAGGATCACGTCGATGAATCGATCGACCTGACTCGTCCGGCTTATCCCGATGAGGTGGGTACCCGTCATCCATTGAGCCTCGTCAAGCAGGAGATCGTGGATATCTTTGCCCGTCTGGGCTTCTCGATTGCCGAAGGTCCTGAAGTCGAGGATGACTGGCATGTGTACGGTGCGCTCAACTTCGCCGAGGATCATCCGGCTCGCGATATGCAGGATACCTTCTTCATCCAGCAGAACCCCATTGTCGTATTGCGTAGCCACACCTCGTCGGTACAGGTTCGCGTGATGGGACAGCAGCAGCCACCTATCCGAGTGGTTTGTCCGGGCCGCGTCTATCGCAACGAGGCCATCTCGGCACGTGCTCACTGCTTCTTCCATCAGGTCGAAGGTCTTTACATCGACAAGAATGTGTCGTTTGCCGACTTGAAGCAGGTGCTCCTGCAGTTCGCGCAGGAGATGTTCGGTCCTGGAACACAGATCCGTCTTCGTCCTTCGTACTTCCCATTCACCGAGCCATCGGCCGAGATGGACGTCAGCTGTACGTTGTGCGGCGGCAAGGGCTGTGCCATGTGTAAGGGCGCCGGCTGGCTCGAAATCATGGGTTGCGGTATGGTCGATCCTGCCGTGCTCGAGGCATCGGGCATCGACTCGAAGGAGTACACCGGCTATGCCTTCGGTATGGGCGTCGAGCGTATTGCCAACCTCAAGTATCGCGTCAAGGACCTGCGTCTCTTCTCCGAGAACGACAAGCGCTTCCTGCACGAGTTTGCGGCTGCACACTAAGAAGCCTGTCCTGTAGATTCCATTAACGACTTGAGCTGCATATGGACTTAATCCCAAGCTTTACAATCGACCATTGCCGTCTGGTGGCTGGTGTCTATATTTCGCGTCAGGATACGGTAGGCGATCAGAAGGTGACGACCTACGACATCCGTATGAAAGCCCCGAATCGCGAGACGCCTGTCTACGCTCCGGCCTTGCATACCATCGAGCATCTCGTGGCTACCTACCTGCGCAATCATGCGACGTGGAAGGACCAGGTCATCTATTGGGGGCCGATGGGCTGCCTGACCGGCAATTACCTCATCATGAAGGGCGAACCTTCGTGCGAGGAGATCCGTCAGCTGATGATCGAGGCGTTCCAGTCGGTTGTCGACTACGAAGGCGAGGTGCCCGGCACCACCCCTGATGCTTGTGGCAATTATCTGCTGCACGACTTGGGAATGGCACGCATCGAAGCCCGACAGTACGTCGATAGGCTGACGAACGAGTTCTGTTGCGAGTACCCAAGCCTCACGTGAAACTCTTATATTATATATATATAATGTGTAGCCTGTTCTGCCTGCTGCCAATGGCGGCCGCAGGGCAGGTTACTGCATCTGAAGGGCAGCGTGCAACGCGTTTGCCCGTCGTGCGCCAGAAACAAGGCGACCGTTGGACGCGTGTGCTGTACGAAGGCGGCATGATGCGTCGAGCCGGCAGCCCTTGGTACCTGTCGATGACCAGCGGCCTGAGCGACCTGATGGTCATGAACTATGTCGATGGCTACAGCTTCGGTCCACATTCTACCCTGGGCTACATCGGCCAGAATCGCCAGCGATGGGAACTGGAGGAGACCATCCGATGGGCAGGCAGCCGTAAGGCTTTGCTGGCCAAAGGTGCTTTGCGATGGTACAGCCCCCTCGAACAGGGTGTGATGCTGGAGTTGCATGGCGGTCGTCATACCGAGGACTTCGACCACGAGCCTGCAATGACCACCGAGCAGTCGCTGCTGGCTACAGGCCTCTTCGGATGGAACCACTACAAGCTGCTGGAGCGTACGGACGTCGGCTTGCGTGCCAGCCTGCCGTTGAGCGCTACTGTCGACCTGAAGGGAAGTGTGGCCTGGGAACGTCGTCGCGCGATGGTGAATCACAAGGAGACCAACGTCTTCGGGGTTCATGCCGAGAGCAACGAACCTCGTCTGCGGCAAGGAACGACGGCCAGCGACCTTGTCTGTTATCAGGGCCCGATCGATGGCGACATGGCATTGATGAGCCTCGCCGTTGAATGGCAGCCCTATCGTACGGTCTATGTCTACGACGACATGACGTGCCGCTCGGTCTCGTCCTGGCCACTCATCACCTTGCGGGCCGATGCCGGCATGGGCAAGTGGCATTACGCCTCGCTTGGCCTCACGGTCCGTCAGGATGCTAGCCTGCCACGTCGCGACGATCAGTTGCGCTATTCCCTCTCGGGTGGCGTCATCCTCAAGCATGGTGACATCGGCCTGGCCGATTGGCATCATCTCGATGCCTCGAGTTTCTGGTGGCAGGGTAAGGAGTCGCTGACACGTTTCGCTTTGCTCGACAATTACGAACTTTCGACCGATCGCCAGTGGCTCGATGGACACGTCGAATGGACGTCGGACAAGATGCTGCTCTCGCAATGGATAGAGGAGAGCCTGCTGATGCGAGAATACGTCCAGGCACATCTGGCCAAGGTGGCGACGCATCGTGCGCATTGGGAACTGCAGTATGGCATCGAGCTGGTGCAGACATGGCGTTTCGGCGTGGCCGTCGGCTGGGATGGACTTACCTGCCGCGGTGCTGCCTTTACGATGACGCTCGACCCCGGTGCCGGTCGCGAGATGCGCAAGCGTGCAGAGTCGCTGCAGTACTGAGCCTTGCTAGATGACGAAAGAATCAACTTATAACCACCCCCAATAACACATCTCTTCCTTTGGAACCATTAGCCGAACGCATGAGGCCCAAGAGCCTCGATGGATATATTGGCCAGCAGCACCTGGTAGGCCGTAATGCCGTGTTGCGCCGCATGATTGAATCGGGCCGCATCGCCTCGTTCATCCTGTGGGGCCCTCCTGGTGTGGGCAAGACGACGCTGGCCAAGATCATTGCCCAGACGCTCGAGCTGCCCTTCTATACCCTTTCGGCCGTAAGCAGTGGCGTGAAGGATGTGCGCGAGGTGATTGAGCGTGCCAAGAAGGACCGTTTCTTCCTGCCCAACGCTTCACCGATCCTCTTCATCGACGAGATTCATCGCTTCTCGAAGTCGCAGCAAGATTCGCTGCTCGATGCCGTCGAACGTGGCGTGGTAACCCTGATTGGCGCGACGACCGAGAATCCTTCGTTCGAGGTGATCCGTCCGTTGCTCAGCCGCTGTCAGGTATATACGCTCAGGCCTCTCGACGATCAGGATCTGCTGGGCCTGATGGAGCGTGTGCTCAAGGAGGACGAGATTATCTCGAAGCGTCGTGTCGAGGTGCGCGAAACCGCGGCCTTGCTTCGTTATGCCGGAGGCGACTGCCGCAAGTTCCTCAACATTCTCGACCTTGTCTGTGGCGAGTTTGCCGACGCCACGGGCAGCAGCATGTTCTCGCCTGAGGACTTCGAGGACTACGAGGAGGACGATGACGATGATACCACGATCGGCGATACCGCTGACAACGAGGATGCCGGCGGCAAGGAAGCCGACATGATCGTGATTACCGATGCCATCGTCACCGAGAAGCTCCAACAGAATCCGATGGCCTACGACAAGGATGGCGAGATGCATTACGACCTGGTGTCGGCCATGATCAAGTCCATCCGCGGTTCAGACCCCGATGCTGCCATCTACTACATGGCGCGAATGATCGAGGGTGGCGAGGATCCGGCCTTCATTGCTCGTCGCCTGGTTATCTCGGCGGCCGAAGACGTAGGTCTGGCGAATCCGAATGCCTTGCTGCTGGCCAATGCCGCGTTCGATGCCGTGCAGAAGATCGGTTGGCCCGAAGGCCGTATCCCATTGGCCGAGGCTTGCGTCTATCTCGCTTCGTCGCCCAAGAGCAATGCGTCGTACAATGCCATCAATTCTGCCTTGCAGACGGTCAAGGAAACAGGTAACGTGCCTGTTCCGCTGCATTTGCGCAATGCTCCGACCAAGTTGATGAGCGATCTGGGCTATGGCGCTACCTACAAATACGCACACGATTATCCCGGCCACTTTGTCCGTCAGCAGTACCTGCCCGATGCGTTGCAGGAGGCTCATTTCTATGTGCCGCAGCCCAATGCGCAGGAGGATAGGCTGAAGGCTTATCTGAACGCGATGTGGGGCGATCGCTTCAAATGATGTGTTTTTGTAGTCGAACTTGTCCGGATTTTTGCCGTTTTATAGGATAATTGTCAGCGGAATTTGTCATTTTGGTTAATATTTCTTATAATTATTAATATCTTGAAGAATTTTGTAAATAAATTTGCAAGAAATAAAAAAAGTGGCTATCTTTGTACCCGCTATTGAAGGATTCCTAATCACGACATAAACATCATTTAATATAGAATAATGAAAAAGCATGTTTTCAATGCAGGACCTTGCATCCTGCCACAAGTAGCCCTCGACAATGCAATCGAGGCAATCAAGGATTTCAAAGGTACAGGTGTCAGTGTCCTCTGTATCTCTCACCGCACAAAGGAATGGGAGGCTACGATGGAGGAAACTCGTCAGCTCTGGAAGGAATTGCTCAGCATTCCTGAGGATTACGAGGTGCTTTTCCTTGGTGGCGGTGCATCCCTTGAGTTCTTGATGGTTCCGATGAACTTCCTCGAGAAGAAGGCAGCCTATCTCCAGACCGGTGTCTGGGCCAAGAAGGCAGCCAAGGAGGCCAAGGCTTTCGGCGAGACCGTAATCGTAGCTTCATCTGAGGATAAGGTCTATAATTACATCCCTAAGAACTTTGAGGTTCCACAGGATGCCGATTATTTCCACATCACCAGCAACAATACCATCTATGGTACCGAGATCAAGGAGGATAAGGATTATGGCGTTCCTGTTATCTGCGACATGTCATCGGACATCCTCTCACGTCCTGTCGATGTAAGCAAGTACGAGATGATCTACTGTGGCGCCCAGAAGAATGCTGGCCCTGCAGGTGTTACTGTCGTCATCGTCAAGAAGTCGGCCCTCGGCAAGGTAAGCCGCACCATTCCTACCATGCTTAACTATCAGACCCATGTCGATGGAGGCTCGATGTTCAATACTCCTCCGGTATTCCCTATCCTCGTTATGAACGAGACCCTCAAGTGGCTCAAGGGCCTGGGTGGTGTCGAGGCTATCCAGAAGATCAACCAGCAGAAGGCTGACATGCTCTATGCCGAGATCGACCGCAACTCGATGTTCGTAGGCACTGTAGCAGATAAGGCTGATCGTTCGAACATGAACGTCTGCTTCGTGATGGCCGAGGGCAAGAAGGAGCTCGAGGCCGAGTTCATGGAGTTTGCCAAGAGCAAGGGCATGATCGGCATCAAGGGTCACCGTTCAGTGGGTGGTTTCCGTGCTTCTATCTACAACGCATGCGAGGTCGAGGACGTTCAGGCTCTCATCGATTGCATGCAGGAGTTCGAGAAGGCTCACAAGTAAAAAGCAGACCCTCCCCCGACCCTTTCACGAGGGAGGGGAGTGGTTACATACTTTTTTCGCTAAAATATAGAAATAATTATTTATAGAATATTCCCCGAAAGTAAACTATATACTCCCCTCCCTTGTGGAGGGGCCGGGGGAGGGTCCTTATGAAAGTACTTATCGCAACCGAAAAGCCATTCGCAGCCGCTGCTGTGAAGGCTATGGAGGAGATCATCACCGGTGCAGGCATCGAGGTGGTGAAGCTCGAGAAATATACCGAGAAGCAGCAGTTCCTCGATGCAGTAGCCGATGTTGACGGCATCATCATCCGTTCAGACATTGTCGATGCAGCCGTGCTCGATGCAGCCAAGAATCTGAAGATCGTAGTTCGTGCCGGTGCTGGTTACGACAACATCGACCTGGCTGCCGCTACCGCTCACAATGTCGTGGCTATGAATACCCCTGGCCAGAACGCCAATGCTGTGGCCGAGCTGGTATTCGGCATGCTCCTGTTCCAGTGCCGCAACCAGTTCTCGGGTGCTGCCGGTACTGAGCTCAAAGGCAAGACCCTCGGCCTGCACGCCTTCGGCAACGTGGCTCGCAACGTGGCTCGTGTTGCCCTGGGCTTCGGCATGAAGGTCTATGCCTACGATCCATTCCTCACCAAGGAGCAGATCGAGAGCATGGAGGGTGTCACCGCTGTAGCTACTATCCCTGAGCTCTATGCCCAGTGTCAGTACGTCTCGCTGCATTGCCCCGCTACCAAGGAGACCATCGGCTCGATCAACTACGACCTGCTCAAGACCATGCCTAAGGGCGCTTGCCTGATCAACACTGCCCGCAAGGAGGTGATCGACGAGGCTGGTGTCATGCAGCTGATGGACGAACGTGCTGACTTCAAGTACATCGCTGACGTCAAGCCAGCCGCTGCCGACCTATTTGTCGAGAAGTTCGGCACCCGCGTATTCTTCACTCCTAAGAAGAGTGGCGCACAGACCGCCGAGGCTAACTCGAATGCAGGTATCGCCGCTGCCAAGCAGTCGTGCGGTTTCCTCAACGAGGGCGTCGACCGCTTCCGCGTCAACTGATTCCCCAACTGATTGCCGATTACAGGTTGCCGGTTCGTGTCGTTCCCGATCGGTAATCTGTAGTTGGCGATTACTCTTTTTATCAGCATGAAGAAGGCGTCAAACGAATTCGACCCTTTCCTGAACGAATGCCAGATTTACGTTTGGGAGTGGTATATCCCGGAGCAAAAAGTACGCTTCGGGATACCTTCGTTGAATAGCCTTTGGATTGACGATCAGGAGAAGAATATCAAGCTGGCCACCATGCTTGAGCGTGTCCATCCCGATGATATCCAGAAGGTTCTGGTGCGCCATACATCGCCTCTTTACCGTAGCGACAAGATGTTCGAGGTGGACCTTCGTCTCAATGTGGCCGCCGAGCTCAAGCCCGATGGCGAGAGCGTAGGCCGTTACGAATGGTACGGCTTCCGTGGCAAGACACTGACGCGCGACCGTCATGGCCGTCCTACCTACGTCCGTGGCGTGGCCATCAACCTCGACCAGCGATTCCGTGCCCAGGAGCGACTGCTCGATCAGAAGGCACGTCAGCTGCTCAATGCCCGCAATCAGGCCAACTATTGTGCCGGTGTGATTCAGGAGGTCGGTGCCTTTATCCGCAATCTGGCCGAGAATGCCGATACGCTCATCGCCCACGACGACGATCCGCGTAATGCCGAGGAGCGTCTGATGCGCCTTTCGTCGCTCAAGGATCAGGTAGGCCACTTGCTCGAGCTTACCGACAAGGTTCGCCATTATGTGGGCAACGAGACCGAAACGTCGGCTGTGCAGGATGTGCGTCCGCTGGCTCTCTGGGAGCACATTGCCGAACTGCAGCAGGTCTATTCGCTCAAGGTCGGTGGGCAGATGAAGTTCTACTTCTCGAACCTTTACGACAATCTGCAGATCCACGTCGACCTCAAGCTCTTCGACGTCCTGCTCGACAACGTCATCAACGCCCTGATCCGCACCAGTGCCGGTGGCAGCATCGTCATCAGCTACGTGGTTGACCAACCGTCCGAACGTCTGCGCATCACCATCACCAGCTCGGGAGGCGGTGTACCCTCGGCCGAGCGTGGATCGGTCTACAATGCAGCGTCCCTGGGTCAGAGCGTTACCCGCCTAATCGCCAAGCGTATGTGGGGCGACATCGTGGTCGAACCCCTCGAAGCCGGTCGTCAACGCTATGTCATCACCCTGCCGCTCGATGCCCGTCGTTCCATCATTCAGGCTTTCCCCGTGGCATCGACCAAGGTCACCGAAGCAGAAGATGAGGGGACCGACCTGCTTGACGAGCTCAATCAGGAGCGCGAAGCCGAGGTCGAGGCCATGCAGAACAGCCGTTCCGCCTTGCCGCAGGTGCTGATCGGCATGAGCAGCGATGCAAGCCTATACCGCAACCAGCATCTGTTCGAGGTTGCGGTTACCTGCTCGACCGACGAGTTGTCCGCAGCCCTGTCCAGCATGGAGCCAGACATTGTGTTTGTCGATACCAACCTGTCCGGTCAGCTGCCAGTTAATGACCTGTTGGTCCAGATTCATGCCTCGCTGCCTGACGTGCCCATCATCGCAACGGCCGATGTGGCGCAACGTCCGCTTCACAAGCAGGTGCGCAACCTTGGCGCCAGCTATCTGCTCACTAACCCCCTGACGCTTCGCAAGGTGAACATGATGATCAAGCGTTACCTGAAGTGACCGTCCGATACGCGTCTTCGCCTCGGGGTGAAGACAACCGCAACAACCCGAATAACAATAGCAAAAATCTTTTAATCAATAAGTAACGACCATGGCAAAAGTTCGTCCATTCAAGGGCCTTCGCCCATCTCCGGAGCTCGCTCCTGTTGTTTCGTCACGTCCGTACGATGTCCTCTCGTCACAGGAAGCCTTCGACGAGTGTCAGGGCAACGAGAAGTCCCTCTATCATATCATCAAGCCCGAAATCAACTTCACGCCTATTGCCGATGAGCACGATCCGCAGGTCTACGATGCTGCCGTTGCTCAGTTCGCCAAGTTCAAGGCTGAAGGTTGGCTCCGCCAGGATCAGCAGCCCGTCTACTACCTGTATAGCCAGACGATGGGCGACCGCACACAGTACGGCCTCGTCGTGGCTGCCAACGTCGACGATTATCTCAATGGCATCATCAAGAAGCACGAGCTGACCCGTGCCGACAAGGAGGAGGACCGCATGAAGCACGTCCGTTGCCTCTCAGCTAACATGGAGCCTGTGTTCTTCGCCTTCCCCGACAACGAGGTGCTCGATCGTGTGATCCGTCAGACTGTAGCCAAGCCTAGCACCGAGAAGTTCACCTCGGCTGAAGGTTTTGGTCACGAGTTCTGGGTGATCGACGAGCCCGAGCTCATCCAGCAGGTCACCGAAGCTTTTGCGGCCATCCCTTACCTCTATGTGGCCGATGGCCATCACCGCACGGCTGCTGCAGCTCGCGTCGGTCAGGAGCGTGCCCAGCAGAACCCTAACCATACTGGCAACGAGGAGTACAACTTCTTCCTGGCCGTATGCTTCCCTGCCAGCCAGCTCAAGATCATGGACTACAACCGCGTGGTCAAGGACCTCAACGGCCTGACCGATGAGCAGTTCCTTGCCGCCTTGGCCGAGAACTTCGAGGTCGAGCTCAAGGGCGCTGACGAGTATCGTCCTACCCATCTCCACAACTTCAGCCTCTACCTCTCGGGCCAGTGGTACAGCCTCACGGCCAAGCCTGGCACCTACGACGACAACGACCCGATCGGTGTGCTCGATGTTTCAGTATCGTCCAACCTCATCCTCGACCGTATCCTCGGCATCAAGGACCTCCGTCGCGACAAGCGTATTGATTTCGTGGGCGGTCTGCGTGGCCTTGGTGAGCTGAAACGTCGAGTCGATTCGGGCGAGATGCGAGTAGCCCTGGCCCTCTATCCTGTGTCCATGGATCAGCTGATGGCCATTGCCGATTCGGGCAACATCATGCCTCCTAAGACTACCTGGTTCGAGCCTAAATTGCGTTCAGGCCTTGTAGTTCACAGCCTTGACGATTGATATGGAGCAGGCAAAATATATTGTCAAGTTCCTGATCCTGCTCATCTCGCATCCTCAGGATCTGTGGGTCTACCTCTCGTCCGACGATGTTGCCGAATCCAAGCCCGAATACGTCCAGCAGCACTTCTTCCTGCCCTTGCTGGGCTTCATGGCGCTGGTCATCTTCCTGTGCGAAGGCTTTCACGGGGCTGTAGGCGACGCCACGTTCGACCTGCAACAGGGCATGAAGCAGATGGTGCCTTGCCTGGTAGCCTTCCTGGTAGGACCCTATCTGGCCCAGATGTTGCTCAAGGCAACACTCGAACGCCTCTACCGCATGCCGCATCCCAGCAAGGACCGTGTGCACCTCTTCGTCTTCTACAGCACCAGCTTCCTGATGGTGCTCGAGATGTTGCTGGCCTTCATCCCCTCGATCCGCTTCTTCTCGTTCATCGTCATCTATCTGTTCTACATCACGTGGACAGGCGGTACCACCATCATCCGCATCGAGGAACGTCGTCGCTGGGTCTTCGGCTTTGTCGCCGCGGTGATCATCTATTTCTCGTCGCACCTCTTCATCAGCATCGTTCAGCGGATGCAGGGGTGAGGCCCCAAAACGCTTTAACCATCCATTCAGATTCATCAATCAATTGGCTAATTCAAAGAAAAAGTCAGGAGGCAAGACTCCTGCCGTCAATATACGCAACAAACGCGCCACGTTCGACTACGAGATTCTCGATACCTTCACGGCAGGCCTTGTCCTGACGGGTACCGAGATCAAGTCGTTGCGTGCCGGAAAGGCCGGTCTGACCGACTCGTATTGCCTCTTCGACCGTGGTGAGCTCTGGGGCAAGAACATGTACATTGCCGAGTACTTCTACGGCACGTACAACAACCACAATGCGCATCGCGACCGTAAGCTGCTGCTCACGCGTCGCGAGTTGCGTGGCCTGTTCAATGACTCGAAGGAGCCCGGCCTCACCATTGTGCCGTTGCGCCTGTTCATCAACGACCATGGCTATGCCAAGCTCGAGATTGCCCTCTGTAAGGGCAAGAAGCAGTTCGACAAGCGCGATTCCTTGCGCGACAAGGAGGATCGTCGTGCCATGGACCGTGCCCGCAAGGACTTTGGCAAGTACTGATTGCACCTACAACAACCCGATTGTTCATCCCTCCACCACAGCATCATCCCCATGATCCAATATCCCAGCGTCCTGCTGACACACGCTGTCGACGAGTTCTCGCGACTGCCGGGCATCGGCCACAAGACTGCCTTGCGGCTTGTGCTGCATTTGTTGCGCCAGGAACCCGAACGCGCCTTGCAGCTGGGCGAGTCGCTGATCCGTCTGCGCAATGACGTGCGCTACTGCAAGTGCTGCCACAACATCAGCGATTCCGACCTTTGCCAGATCTGCTCCAATCCCAAGCGCGATGCCCAGGTAGTCTGTGTGGTCGAGAACGTCAAGGAGGTGATGATCGTCGAGGCTACCCGTCAGTTCTCGGGCCTGTACCACGTCCTAGGGGGACTTATTTCGCCCATGGACGGCATCGGGCCTAACCAGCTGCAGATCGACAGCCTGGTGGAGCGCATCGCGGCCAGCCGCCAGACGTCAACGCCCATCACTGAGGTAATCCTGGCCCTTTCGACCACCATGGAGGGTGATACGACCAACTTCTACATCTTCCGCAAGTTGAGCCAGTTCGCCGACCTCAAGGTCACAACTTTGGCGCGTGGCGTAAGCGTAGGCGACGAGATCGAGTATGCCGATGAGGTCACCCTGGGCCGAAGCATCCTGCATCGTACGCTCTTTACCGATTCGTTGCAGTCCATCCGATAGATATTCACACCGTGTAGCCGTTAACTATTGGCGGTTACGCCATAAACCCGATAGAATGAAACGACACATTGCGGCGGCTCTTGCTGCCATCATTGCCGGTAGCGCCCTCGGCCAGCAGGTCGAGCAGGTGAACATTGGCGACAATATGAACTACGGCATCACCTACAGCCTTCCGGTCACGGCCTTGCAGGTCCAGGTCACGGCCCGTTGTGCCCGCACGGTGGCCGGACAGTATGCCATGTATGCCGAGAAGTTCCTGGGCCTCCACGACGTGGCGCTCACCGATCGTACCGAGTGCGAGCTGAGCGGCATCCGTCTGGAATCCGTGGCCAAGGCCGATCCGGTCAATACCTTCCACATCTCGTTCCCCGAAAAGGGCGCCCTGCCCACTTTCTACCTCACCGACGAGCACTGCCTCTGGGCCATCAACATGGCACCGCCACAGGTAGCGCCCGAGGTGGCGAAGCCTGCCGAGGCCCCCAAGTCGCTCACCTATCGCCCTACTGACGTGCTGACCAGCGACATCCTGAAGGCCGGCAGCAAGTCCAAGCAGGCCGAGCTCATCGCCCAGGAGATTTTCTCCATCCGCGAGAGTCGTTCCGAGCTGATCCGTGGCGAAGCCGACAACACGCCTAATGACGGCCGTCAGTTGCAGCTCATGCTCGACAACCTCACCGCCCAGGAGGAGGCTCTGCTGTCCTTCTTTGTAGGCACCACCACGGTCAGCGAGGTGTCGCGTACCTATACCTATGTACCTACGGGCGAGGCCGACCACGACGTCGTCTTCCGCTTCTCGACTGAATTTGGCCTTGTCGATGCCGACGACCTGGTGGGCGCACCGTTCTATGCCAGCGTCACGGTCATTGAGGACAACCGCCTGCCCGACCTCGACCCCAAGCAGCGTAAGAAGGTCGAGAAAGGCATCGCCTTCTGTGTGCCCGGCAAGGCCCATGTCCGCATCTTTGACGTCGACGGTCCGCTGACCGAAGGCGATATCTGGATGTCGCAGTTCGGCCACGTCGAGCAGCTGCCACAGATCCAGTTCACCGACAAGAAGAAGCCTTGCTCGGCCCTCTTTACCCCTGCCACGGGTGCGCTTCGCATCTTCGAGCAGTAGTCCCTCGTTTCCCTCTTAGTCCGACACTCACTTCCAACCCCTCTCACCGCAATGCGTAAACATTGGTTACCTCTCATCATCAGTCTTTGTGTGGCCGCATCCATCTGGGTCGGCATGTTGCTGGGTCAGGCCCGTATGGCCAGCCTTCAGCATGTCTATCAGTCCGAGGATCAGGATTTCAACAACGACGACCTCGGCAACTTCACGAGTAGCGAGGCCTCGAGCAAGCTGGTCTACCTCTTCGACCTGCTGCGCGATCGTTACGTCGACACGCTCAATCTGCAAAAGCTTGTCGAGGATGCCATCCCTACTATCGTCGAGGAGCTCGATCCGCATTCGGTCTACATTCCGGCCTCTGAGCTTGGTGCCGTCAACGAACAGCTCGACGGATCCTTCTCGGGCGTGGGCATCCAGTTCAACATTCAGCAGGATACCGTCATGGTCATCCAGGTCATTGCGGGCGGTCCGTCCGAGCGTGTAGGTCTGCAGCCGGGCGATCGTATCGTCATGGTCGACGATTCGCTTTTCGTCGGCAAGGACATCAACAACGATCGCGTCCTCAAGACCCTACGTGGCGAGAAGGGCTCGACCGTCAAGCTCGGCGTGCGTCGTGCCTATACAGCCGATCTGCTCGAGTTCGAAGTACAGCGTGGCGACATCCCCGTCAACAGCGTTGTGGCCCATTATGTCCAGGACGGCATCGGATACGTCAAGGTCGACAACTTCGGCCGAAACACCTACAACGAGTTCTTCTCGGCCCTCATCGACCTTCGCGCCCATGGCGCCAAGGCCTACTTGGTGGACCTTCGCGGAAACGGAGGTGGCTTCATGGAAGTATGTTGCATGATGGTCAACGAGTTCCTGGGCCGTGGCCAACTCATTGTCTACACCGAGGGTCGCACTCAAGCACGTGCTGATCATGTAGCCGATGGCGGCGGATCGTTCCAGCAGGCACCCGTCGTGGTGCTGATCGACGAGTGGTCGGCCTCGGCCAGCGAGATTTTTGCCGGTGCCCTGCAGGACAACGACCGTGGCCAGATCGTGGGTCGTCGCTCGTTCGGCAAGGGCCTTGTCCAGCAGCAGATCGACCTCTACGACGGCTCGGCTCTGCGCCTTACCATTGCGCGCTACCATACGCCCTCGGGCCGATGCATCCAGAAGCCTTACTCGCTGGGCGATGGCGAGTCGTATGCCCTCGACCTCATCAACCGCTACGAGCGTGGCGAGTTCTACAACCAGGACAGCATCCAGATGATCGACTCTCTGCGCTACGAGACCATAGGCGGTCGTGTAGTGTATGGCGGTGGCGGCATCATGCCAGACTACTTCGTGCCTAGCGACACGTCGTACGTTTCGGCCTACTACAACCGTTCCATCAGCCAGATGTACAGCTTCGCCTTCCAGTTTACCGACAAGCACCGCGAGCACCTTGCCTCGTTTCACGACTTCGCCTCGATGCAGCGCTACCTGCTGTCGCAGAAACTGTTGCCTGCCTTTATCGACTTTGCCGCGCCACACCTGGGCCGTCCTTCGGCCGACGATCTGCGACGCAGTGGCAGCGACATGGAGCGCCTCCTGATAGCCTACATCATGCGTCAGTGCAAGGACGACGACTACTTCTACCAGGAGTACTACAGCGCCGATCCTACCTACCTCAAGGGTCTCGAGGTAGCACGCCAGGCAGTGCAGTAACTCGAGTTCCGCAAGTACGAAACTCGAGTCCCTAATATCCCGAAAATTCCCAATATCTCCCAAATCCCTAAAGTCTCACTTCCCATGCCAAAACAAGAACAACTCGACAGCCGCTACCTGCGCATGGCGGCCATCTGGGCCGAGAACTCGTATTGCAAGCGTCGACAGGTAGGATGCCTGCTGGTCAAGGACAAGATGATCATCAGCGATGGCTACAACGGCACGCCTACCGGCTTCGAGAACGATTGCGAGACGCCCGAGAACACGTCGAAGGCCTACGTCCTGCATGCTGAGGCCAACGCCATCACCAAGGTGGCCATGAGCAGCAACTCGAGCGAAGGCTCGACCCTCTACGTCACCGACAGCCCTTGTATCGAGTGCGCTAAGCTCATCATCCAGGCCGGCATCCGTCGCGTCCTTTATGCACGCGAATACCGCCTCACCGATGGCATTGACCTCCTCCGCCGTGCTGGCATCGAGGTTGTCTACAAGCCGCTCGACGAGCTTTGATCTCCTCTCATTGTCTGAAGTCTGTCCTCACATCGAAGTCGAACGACCGATCCGGATATGGCTCGTTGCGTAGCGTATAGTGCCACCATTCCGAAGGCACAGGCCTGAAGCCATGGCGCAGCATCACATCGCGCAACAGGCGTCGATGGCCCAGCTGTTCGGGTGTGAGCGTTCGGGTGTACGACTGGTGCGACACCTCGCCGAAGAAGTCGTACGTCCCGCCCATGTCCACTTCGCGTTCCGTCTCCATCGAGAAGAGCGTCAGGTCGATCGTAGCCCCGCGCGAATGGGCCGAGCGAGGCGAGACGTAGCCCAGTTCAAAGACGTTGGCCTTATTCACCTCGGGGTAGAAGTAGCGCTTCATCAGCGTGTCAGCCGGATGACGCGACCATTCCACAAAATATCTTACTGCCTTCCGCGGCCTGTAGGCATCGAACACCTTCAGCCGGTATCCTTTGGCTACCAGCTCGTCGCTTACCGCCCTGAGGCTGTCTGCCGCACGCCGGGTCAGCAGCGCTACGGGCTCGTCGTAACCAGGGATGCGGCGGCCTATGAAGTTGTAGGTCGTGTAATAGCGGATCTCCTGGATGATGTCGGGTACCACATCGGCCAGCACTACGAAGTCCGAATCGGACGTCGTCCTGACCGCAGTCACCACCGTATCGGGCTGCAGCACGACGATGCTATCGGCCGTGGCTGTCATGTCGGGTAGGGTTAAGGTGTCTGCTCCGTCGCCTGTCGGGTCCGACGGTACGGGCGAGGGTGTACAAGCCATCAGCAGGCCTCCGAGGGCCGAAGCTGAAATCAGTTTCGCTAGTCTCATCATATTTTTCATTCTGCAGGTGCACGTTGATGCGCATCGCTGCCGCAAAGATACAAACATTTTTCTGTCCACGCAAGCATTGAGCCCTAAAAGTTGCCTCCGAGCCCTCATTTTGTGCCACTCGCCGCAGCTTTGTCGTCGTTCGCCGGCCAGTGCTGTTACCTCCCGAATATTCATACATACCCCCATAACCGAATTATCAACACATGAAGTCTTTACCCTCATTCGTCATTTCTGCCATCGTGTTGCTCTCCTCGTGTCATGCTGATCCTTCTGCTCCGAAGGCAGAGGCTCCTGCCGCAGATGCGTCCTCGAAGGTCGTCGTCGGCTATGTCACGTCGTGGGGCGACCGCATGCCCGATCCGTCGCTGGTCACCCATTTCAACTATGCCTTCGCCCATGTCACCGACAGCTTCGACAGCGTGCGTATCGACAATCCCGAACGCCTACGCTCCATCGTAGCCCTCAGGGAGGCCAATCCCGAGCTCAAGGTCATGGTCAGCGTCGGAGGGTGGGGCAGTGGCCGTTTCTCCGAGATGGCCGCCAGCGATCAGTATCGCCAATCCTTTGCCGCCAACTGCCTGAAGGCCGTCGTCGAGTACCAGCTCGATGGCATCGACATCGATTGGGAGTATCCTACCAGCAGTAGTGCCGGCATCTCGTCGTCGCCCGCCGACAAGCAGAACTTCACCCTTCTGATGCGCGACCTCCGTCAGGCTCTCGGACCCGATCGACTGCTGACGTTTGCCGATTATGCCGACACCACTTTTGTCGACTATCGTGCGGTCATGCCGTATGTCGATTTCGTCAACCTGATGACTTACGACATTGCCGATCCGCCCTGCCATCATTCAGCCCTCTACCGTTCGCCCATCGCCGGCGTGCTGACCGTTGACGAAGCAGTCGACCACCATCTCGAGGCGGGCGTCGACTCGTCACAGCTCGTCATGGGAATGCCCTTCTACGGCCGTGGCGTCAAGGATTACAAGGGTCAGCGTCCGTTTGGCAAGCTCGCGTTCGAAGGACTCTACACCGAACAGTGGGATTCCGTTGCCCTCGTCCCTTACCTTGTCGATGCCGATGGCCGTATGGTGCTGGCGCACGAGAACGCCCGCTCTATCACCCACAAGTGCCACTACATCCTCTCGAAGGGCCTCCGTGGCGCTATGTACTGGGATAGTGACAACGACGACGATGCCTTTACCCTCAGTCGTACAGTATGGAACCTCCTGAACCCTTCTGACCGATGACACGTTACCTCGAACAGCGCAACCTCACCATCGACCTGCTCCGTGCCATCACCATGGCCTTGATGCTGATGGTCAACGACTTTTGGTCCGTCAACGGCATTCCCCATTGGCTGCAGCATGCCGCTTGGGGCGAGGATATGCTCGGATTCTCGGACATCGTATTTCCCTCCTTCCTCTTCTGTGGCGGCCTCTCCATCCCCTATGCCGTAGCTGCTATGCGTCGCAAGGGTAGGAGCGAGGGCGACGTCATCCGTCATATCCTCTCGCGCTCTTTTGCCCTCATCCTGATGGGAGCCTTTATCTGCAACTACGAGGAGGGTATCGACCCATCGGTAGGCTACGATCGCAACGGCTATAGCCTCCTGATGACGCTCGCCGTCTTCCTCCTCTATAATCGCTATCCACAAGGCCGACGCACACTTGCCGCGCTTCTCCGGATGGCAGGCGTCGCCTTGCTGCTCTACCTGATGATCACGTCGCGTAGCCCTGAGGGTCGCACCTTCTATCCCTATTGGTGGGGCATTCTCGGCCTTATCGGATGGGCCTACCTCTTCTGTGCCCTCGTCTACGCGCTGGCGCGCAAGGCCCGCACCATCCTGCTCGTCTGGCTCCTGCTCTTTCTGGTCTGCCTCTGCTGCTCAGAAACAGCCCCCTACTCCGCCCTTCAAGGCCGCACCCTTCTCTCGCTGCCCGAGCCCAACATTGCGCAGCTGACGCTCAATATCCTTCACCTGGGCAACGCATCGAGCCACCTGCTGGTTATGAGCGGAGTCCTTTTCTCGGCCATCTACCTTCGTAAGGCAAGCCTTTGGCGACCGTCCCGACAGACCGTCTGTACCCTCCTCCTTGCCCTCTCCTGTGCCGTCGTGGCGCTGGTCAGCCATCGGCTGTTCATCGTCTCAAAGCTGATAGGTACCCTCCCTTGGATCTTCTACACCCTCGCCATCGATCTGGCGCTCTACACCCTCATCGACTGGCTTGTCCGCAAGGGCAAGGCCCGACGGTTGGCCTTCCTATCGCCCGCCGGAACCGCCACACTTACGTGCTACATGCTACCCTATGTTGTCTATCCGCTCATTTCGCTCAGCGTTGGGTGGAATTGGTCGTATGCAATTCCCGAGTCCTTGGGCATCGTCAAATGCATGCTCTTCTCAGCCCTCTGTATTGCGCTCACATGGGCATTGTGTAAGCTTTCGGTCAAGCTCAAGATCTGACATCTCCTTCCTCGCTCCGAGGAAGAGCACTTCGGCAGCAAAATGCGCTTCCCCGTTCCGAGGAAGAGCACTTCGGCAGCAAGATGCGTTTCCCCGTTCCGAGGAAGAGCACTTCGGCAGCAAAATGCGTTTCCCCGCTCCGAGCAAGAGCACTTCGGCAACAGAATGTGCTTAGCTCGGAGCGGGGAAGTTCGTTTTGTCCTCGGACCGTCGTTTCGAACTTATAGATATCTATTTCTCGTATGCGTTGCTCATGCCATGAGTTCGCGAATCACTTCGTCGGCCAGTGCAAGGCCCGATTCGGTGAGGGCGAGGCGCGTGTGTGTGGTGTTTGCCGTAGGTCGTACGGACGAAGGTGAAGCGGACGATAGCGAAGTGGGATCGGAGAACTGGCAGACCAGGCCACGCTCCATGAGGGAGCTGATGAGGGGGTGGAGCGGCTCGGCGCTGAGCGGTTGGCGCAAGGCGAGGAGCCGGCTGAGGTCGACACCACGCGACGTGCGTAGGCCGAGCATCAGGAACTCGTTGTAGAGATCGGTGTCGGTGAGGAGCTCGACGTCCTCGTTACGCGTGCCGTTCAAGTAGGCAAGCAGGTCGGGAGCATTAGATGTGCGGCAGCGGTGGCCGTCGTAGCTGTGTGCCCCCGGGCCGAGGCCGAGGTATGGCGTAGGCTGCCAGTAGCTGGAGTTATGGCGCGAATGGTAGCCAGGCAGAGCGTAATTCGAGATCTCGTACTGCTGATAGCCTGCCTCTTTGAGCCGTTGGCGAAGGATGCTTGCCATCAGGAGGCACGTCTCGTCATCGGCCGGATGTAGTTCGCCCCGGTCGACGAGTTCCGAAAGTACGGTGCCTTCTTCGACCATGAGGTTGTAGGCCGAGATGTGCTCGGGGCGAAGGCTGAGGATGCGGTCGATGGTGTATTGCCACGTGTCGAGCGTTTGGTTCGGAAGGCCGTACATCAGGTCGAGGCTGAGGTTATGGATGCCGGCCTGGCGTACCAGGTTTACGGCTTGTTCGACGGCCTTACTATCGTGTCGACGATGGAGGAGTCGCAGCTCGTCGTCGACCATTGACTGTACGCCCATCGAGATGCGGTTGATGCTGATGGGCAAAGGGTGGCCAGGCAATAGCTGATGGTCCGATCCCATCTGCCACAGGCCGCTGGCGATGTCCTCGGGATTGGCTTCGAGCGTCACCTCGTGGCACTGACTGAGGTCGAAGTGGCGAGCCAGAGCTTCGAGTATGGAGCGGACATGATGGCTGCCCAACTGCGAGGGCGTACCGCCACCGAGGTAGATGGTTCGGACGGGTTCGGCGAGGAATTCCTGTCGCTCGTCCATCTCGCACTCGAGGGCAGCGACGAGCTCTCCGGCACGATGGCGGAGGGTGGTGGAGTAGAAGTCGCAATAGATGCAGCGTGTGGCGCAGATGGGTATGTGGATGTAGATGCCTGACATGAGTGACGCTATAAATAAAGCCCGGGGCATCTGGCTGGACGTCCCGGGCTATGTTGGTTAGTTGGCTAACGCCGTAGGCTTACTTCTTGAGCTGGCCGTATGCGTTGTACTCGTTGCCGTTGTTGCGGATAACAACTGAGTTCTGCTCGAAGAACTTACCGTCCTTCAGAGCCTGGGTAGCAACGTTCTGGATGCCTACGAGGCCCTTCTCGTTAACAACTACGTGAACGTTTACACCGTTGGTGTTGACAGCGTCGCATACGAGGACGATGTTGCCATCGGCGTCGAAGCTAACGGTAACAGTACCGGTTGTGCAGTACCACATTGGAACGTTGATGTAGCCTTCCTCGTCGAGGGTAGCGTAGATGGTTGGGTAGATGTTCCAGCCATCGCAGAGACCAGACTGTACGGTGCCTGGCTCGTAGGTGTCGTTGATTGGGTATTCACCAGCCTCAAGGGTCTCACCTTCGAGGTAGATGTAGCAACCAAACATGTCGCCACGCTCCAAGTTCTCAACGTCGATGAAGCAGCCGCCGCCACTAATCTCGCAGCTAACAATGTCCTCAAGCTCGAAGGTAGCGTCGATGTCGCCATCCTCAGCAGTTGCATCGTATGGGTCAACCTCAACGTATTCGACGCCTTCGATATCAACATCGAAGAGGGTAGAGCCTGCCTGGCAGGTACCGGTAAGGCTGAATACCTCGCCGTCCCACTCAAGGTCGAAGTCGGCTGTGTAGATGGTGTTTGGCTCACCGGCAATCTGGATGTAGCAGTAGCTCTTGTATTCCTTGCTCACTGAAGTGTAGTGGCCAGAAACAAGTTCGTCGGCATCCATTACAATAGTGAAGAAGTCACCATTGGCATCCTCAGCCATAACCTGGAATGCTCCGAGATCGCTGGTAAGATCGAGGATCTGGCCTGTGGTGCTGATGTAGAGGTCCTCAGCAGTGATCTCAGGAACCTCGAAGTGGAGGTCGAGGGTATACTCTGTGCTGTTCCAGCAGAGAACGGTACCCTTGATGGTGTACGAGCCGTCTTCAGCCATCTCGACAACGAGGTCGTTCGAGAACATGCTGGTGAGGTTGCCATTAGCATCCTCGATGTCGAATGAGTTGAGGGTGTGGTCCTCATCATTGTACTGGCCTTCAACGGTGCTGTAGCTAATAAGAGTTCCGCCCAGCTTGTACTCGCCGTTGCTAGCTGAGAAGTCAGCTACGCCATAGCCGAAGAACATCATGTAGAGGTCCCAATCAGCAGTGTTGACGACGAGGTTAGAAGCAGCAACGGTTACCTTGTTTTCTGCAGTTGGCTCGATATAGTCGCCGCCGCCTACGTAGACGTTGCCGTCGTATGCGTAGAGCTTAACGTCCATGTGGTAGTTGTGAGCACCAAGTGAAACAACCTCCATTTCAACGTCGCAGAGCTTGGTTTCTACATAGCCGCCACCGGTGTAGAGGTAGGTATAATTGTTGATGTCACCGTAGAGGTCAGCAGTGGTGTAGCTGCCCTCGATCTGGCCGTCAGATGCGATGCAGACAGCGAAGTAGTTCTCGCTGTTCTCGCAAACGAACTGGAATGCACCCAGAGTAGCGGTGAAGTCCTTAAGCATTGGAGTGAACTCGCCCAATTCAACCTCGGTGAAGGTCTCTGGACGCTCAAGAGGCTTGTAGTATACGTGATACTCCTGGCCGTTCTCGTCGGTGCACAGGCAGTCGAATACCATCTTGCCCTCCTCGGTGTAGAGGAGCTCGAAAGCGGTCTCAACCATGAAGCTGGTGTTGTAGGTGGCAACTTCCTGAACGTAGGTGTAGTCGAGCCACATCTCATCGATGGTGTACACATGGCCGATCTCGAGTTCCGACATAGGAACAAGAGGGTTGAAGGCGAACCTGTAAACACCGTCAGAGGTTGTGCACTGGAACCAGGTATCGGTACCATAATCCTCGGCTGAGAACGTGTCGTAGGTACACTCCATTACTTCAGCCTTAGCACGACGGATGCCGTTGAGAGCAGCCTTGCGGTCGGTCAGCTTGGCAGCCTTCTTCTCGATTGCTGGCTTCTGAGGTGCACGGTCGGAGAGCATGCGATGAACTGGCTTCAAATCGGCAGTCTTAGGACCCTTGACTAACTGTGGTGCTGCGTCAACGCTCATGAGCATTGCGAAAGCGGCACAAAGAGTAAAGAATTTCTTCATTGCACTTAAATTTTAAAATGATTAATTAATGGGTAAAAAATGTCATCAATTCGGCAGCAAAGATACGCATAATAAAATTCATGAACAAATTTTGCGGCCAAAAAGTTGTTTTTTTTCTAAAATTTCTATAATTTTTGCTTTCTTTTGTATGCATATTCCGTTTTTTTAGTATATTTGCACCCCAAAATACTCCTATTCTATGGCAATAAGCTACCTTCAGATCGATAACCTCACCAAGTCGTTCGGCGATCTGGTACTCTTCGAGAACCTCGAGCTCAACATCAGCGAGGGCGACCGCATCGGCCTGATAGCACGCAACGGCACAGGTAAGACGACGCTGCTGAATATCATAGCAGGCGTAGAGGGCAAGGACGAGGGCTCGATAGTCTGGCGCAACGATTTGCGAGTGGAATACCTGTCGCAGGACCCTCAGTTCCCGGCCGACATCACGGTGGGCGAAGTCTGCCGCTGCCGGCGCGATGGCAACGAATGGGTGCTGGACGACAGCAAGGACGAAGGCGAGGTGCTCGACAATTCGTCCGAACTGACCCACGTGCTGACACGCCTGAAGCTGACCGACCTGGGGCAGAAGGTGTCGCAGCTGAGCGGCGGACAGCGCAAGCGCCTGGCTCTGGCACACGTGCTGATTGATCGCCCACAGATGCTGATACTGGACGAGCCCACCAACCACCTGGACCTGGAGATGGTAGAGTGGCTCGAACAGTACCTGAACCGCACGCGACAGATGACGCTGCTGATGGTGACTCACGACCGCTACTTTCTGGATCGTGTGTGCAACCGCATCGTCGAACTGGCCGACCGCCAGCTCTATACCTATCGTGGCAACTACAACTACTACCTCGAGAAGCGAGCCGAGCGCATGGCCGCACAGGCTGCGCAGGTTGACCATGCCCAGAACCTGATGCGCAAGGAGCTGGACTGGATGCGGCGTCAGCCTCAGGCGCGCGGACACAAGAGCCGTTCGCGTATCGAGGCCTTCTACGAACTGGAACAACGTGCCAAGGCCCGCTACGAGGAACAGCGCGTCAGACTGCAGATTCGCAGTTCGTACATCGGATCAAAGATCTTCACGGCCAAGGGCGTGAGCAAGACCTTCGTGCCCAACGGAAACTCGGCCTACAGCGTGCCCAAGGTGATACTGCACGACTACAACTACACCTTTGCGCGTTACGAGAAGATGGGCATTATCGGTCCGAATGGCTCGGGCAAGTCGACTTTCCTGAAGCTGCTGTTGGGCCTGATACCGCCTGATAGCGGAACCTTTGACATAGGCGAGACCGTGCGCTTCGGCTACTACAGCCAGGACGGCATCGAATACGACGAGCAGAAGAAGGTGATAGACGTGGTGCGCGACATAGCCGAGTACGTGACGATGAGCGATGGCTCGAAACTGACGGCCACACAGTTGCTGACCCATTTCCTGTTCGCACCCGAAAAGCAGCATAGCTACGTGTACAAGTTGTCGGGTGGTGAGCGTCGAAGGCTGTACCTGTGTACGATACTGATGCGGTCGCCTAACTTCCTGATTCTGGACGAACCCACCAACGATCTGGACATTGCCACGTTGCAGGTGCTCGAGGAATACCTGCAGGGCTTCGGCGGATGCGTGATTGTGGTAAGCCACGACCGCTACTTCATGGACAAGGTGGTGGACCACTTGCTGGTGATGAAAGGCGAAGGCGAGCTGCAGGACTATCCGGGCAACTACACCGACTACCGCGAGTGGCGACAGCTGAAGGACCAGGAGGAGGAAGAGACCAGCCGCCAGCGCACGTCGGACACCCGCCAGCCGGCCAAGGACACCGAGCGCCCCGCGGCCAAGCCACGCACGGAAAAGGTCCGTAAGCTGTCCTTCAAGGAGAAGCAGGAGTTCGAGGCTCTGGAGCGCGAGCTGCCACTGCTCGAGGCCGAGAAGGCCGAGGTGGAACAACAGATGAGCAGCGGTACCTTGAGCAACGAAGAGTTGGTGCAGAAAGGACATCGGATGCAGGAACTGATAGACCTGATCGACGAGAAGGAGATGCGCTGGCTGGAACTGTCGGAAATTGGATAAAAAAAGAAAAAACGAAAAGATATGAAGAAGACAATCGTCCTATTGCTTGCGGTCGTTGCCCTGCTGATGGCAGCCACGTCGTGCCGCACGTCGAGCAAGGTGGCCAAGACGGCACCGGATGTGAAACGCGAATTCCGTGGCGCCTGGATCCAGACCGCTTTCCAGGATCGCTACATGGGCAAGACCCCTCAGCGCTGCCGCGAATACCTGGCATCGCTGGTCGAGACGCTGGACCGCACGGGCTTCAATGCCGTGGTATTCCAGATACGTCCCGAAGGTGACGCCTTCTATCCTAGCCAGCTCGAGCCATGGAGCCGCTTCCTGACCGGACAGCAAGGCAAGGCGCCTTACCCGGAGTGGGATCCTCTGGCCTATCTGGTAGAGCTGTGTCACAACCACGGCATGGAATTCCATGCCTGGATCAACCCATACCGTAGTGCCGCCTCGAAGAACTGGAAGCTCAGCAGCTCGAACATCTACTACCAACATCCTGAGTGGTTCGTGACCTACGATGGACGCCTGTACCTGAATCCGGGCCTGCCCGAGAGTCGTAGCTGGATACGCCAGGTGGTGAAGGACATCGTGTCGCGCTACGACATCGACGCCCTGCACATGGACGACTACTTCTACCCATATCCGGCCGGCGGACAGCCCTTCGACGACAGTTATGCCTTTGCCACCTATGGTCCGGTGATGGGCTTCGACGTCGAGAATCCTCAGCACCTGGGCGACTTCCGCCGCCGTTCGGTGAACATCCTGATCAAGGCCGTACACGACGACATCCAGCAGCTGAAGCCATGGGTGCGCTTCGGCATCTCGCCCTTCGGTATCTATCGCAACCGTAAGTCGTGGAGCGAAGGATCGGACACGAACGGTACCCAGTGCTATGACGACCTGTATGCCGACGTGCTGCTGTGGGCCAAGGAGGGATGGATCGACTATGTGATACCCCAGCTGTACTGGGAGATAGGCCACAAGACGGCCGACTACAAGACGCTGTGCGACTGGTGGGCCAAGGCCATCCCCTCGAAGTGTCAGCTGTACATAGGCCAGAGCATCGAGCGAAGTCTGGACGAGTTGCCCTCGGGCGACAAGGCACAGAACCTGATCCAGCACAACCGCCACTTCGTGTCGAAGATCAATCAGGCACGTTCGAGCAAGCGCATCCAGGGCAACTGCTTCTGGTACGCCTATCAGGTAGAGGACAACGCCTTCGAAGTGCGCGACTTCCTGAAACAATCAGTCTTCCAGCAGCCAGCCATGCCACCGGCCTACGACAAGCTCGACACCAAGGCTCCGGCCAAGGTAACCGCTTTGGACGGCGAGCTGATACGCGACGAGAAGGGCTTGGCCCTGCACCTGACGTGGACGGCACCGGTGCCCGACGGCAAGAAGCCACAGCACATCCGCTACTACAACATCTACCGCTTCGGCAAGGGCGAGAAGGTGAATACCCGTACAATGGAGAACCTGTACGCCCATTCGGCTACGACCGAGTTCTACGACCGCGACCTCTCGGACAAGTCGTACACCTATGTGGTGACGGCCGTCGACTACTGCAACAACGAGGGCAAGGCCGTGAAGCAGACGTTCAAGCTGGGAAAGTGACGCAATGAAGATACTGATTGCGGATAGTGGCAGCACCAAGACGCATTGGGCGCTGGTGAGCCAGGAAAAAGGCTTCCCACGACAGATAGGCGTGACCGAGACGATAGGCCTGAACCCGCTGTACGTCGAGCTACGGCAGATAGCCGAAACCCTGCGACAGGTGCTGGCTGATGTGGGCGAAACAAGGCCCGACGAGGTGCGCTTTTACGGCTCGGGCTGCAGCGGCGAACGTATCGCACAGACCGAACAGGCACTTCGCAGCGTACTGACGCCTCTGACGCGCGTGGAGGTCGATTCGGACCTGAAAGGGGCGGCCCTGGCTCTGGCCAGACAGTCGAAGGAGCCCTTCATTGCCTGTATCATGGGTACGGGATCGATAGCCGCCTTGTACGATCCGGCACAGGCGATACTGAAGCCCATGCTCGCCCTGGGATACATCCTGGGCGACGAGGGCAGCGGAGCGTGGCTGGGCCGACAGCTGCTGGGCGACTACCTGAAGCAGCAGATGCCGCCACGGGTACGCGAGGCCTTCGAGGACGACTTTGGCCGAGTGACAGCCGAATCGGCCATCGGCCACGTCTACCGGCAGCCACAACCTAATCGTTATCTGGCCACATTTGCTGCCTTTGTGGGACGGCATCCGGACCTGCGCTACTGTCAGGAACTGGCCTATCGGGGTGTAGATGCCTTCTGGCGTCGCAACGTGATGCCCATCGACAATGTTCCCGAAGGCGAAGGCTTGGTGGACGTAAGGCTGGTAGGATCGGTAGCGTATCATCTGCGCGCCGTGGTGGAACAGGTAGCCGAATCGTATGGCTATGTGGTGACACGCGTGGTGAGATCGCCCATCGAAGGACTTGTCAACCTCGGGTGAGGTAAATACTAAATATAAATGATAAATAATGGCCACCCTCGCAAAATGCAGCGGGGGTGGCTTTGTTGATGATCAGGATCCGGGGTGAGAGAATGGACCGGAGGGCCTGTGTAGGAGGAGACACCTCCTACACCTCCTCGGTCAGAAGCGACACTTCAGTCCGGCGCAGAAAAGGCGGCCAGGCTGCAGGACGTACTCGTATTCGTAATACTTGTGCGACAGCAGGTTGGTAGCGTCGCAATAGAAGGACCATCGGTCGGCATCCCACGACAGGCGGGCATCGAGCAGGCTGTACGACGGGTTGTTCTGGCCGATACGATCCATCCAACGCCAGTTGACGGCAAGGTTGAGGCGGCTGACCAGTCGCGTTTCGATCTGGGCCACCACCTTGTTGCGAAGGTACATCATGGCGTACTTGGACGAGAGAATCGGTGCTTGATACTCGGAATCCTGGTCGAGATAGGCCCATTGTATGCCCACCTTGCGTACAGGCGATGCTGGCCATACCTCGTCGGGAAGCCATGCCACATTGGCCTCGAAGCCCAGGTTGTGGAGTTCGAAGTTGGTCGAGCGGAAAGTCTTGCCATCGGGTTCGGAGGCGAAGATCACCCAGTCGATCATATCCGTCTTGTGGCTGTAGAAGGCCTGTGCCTCGGCACGCAATCCCTGGCGGCGGTAACGGGCACCCAGGCTGATGTCGGTGGTGCGCTCGGGCTTGAGGTCCTGATTGCCTACGATGTTGGCCCCGCTGTAGTAGAGGTCGGTGTAGGTAGGCATGCGTAGGGCCATGTTGCACGAGGCAAACAGCTTCAGCCCGGCCGTAGGGCGATAGGCCACGTCGATGCCCGGATAGAGGCGCCAATGGTGGTCGAGGCCCGTATTGTTGTTGGCCAGAAGACCCAGGCTGATGGTCCATCGGTCGAGCAGCAGGTCGTGTTCAATAAAGATATTGTGGTTGATGCGATCGTCCTGGAACATGTAGTTGACCGTATCGTTGGCGTCGCGTCCGCCCGTAGGCTTGTAGTCAGCAGCCGCCAGAGGCTGGCCGAGCTTGGTGCTGTAGATGCCCTCGTAACGAGCCTCGTATCCGATGCTGGTGCTGGTGTGGGCGGTGTGGTGCTCGAGGCCGAGGTGAGCGGCAGCGGCATCGACGCGATGGAAGTTGCCGTACAGGTTCGTGCCACGGTGCCACTGGTAGTGGTCGTACCATCGGTTCCACGACGTGCTGGCTTTCAGGTTCCAGTGCTGGCCGATTGCTACCTGGTACTGCAGTGATGCAATGAATCGCTCATTGCTTTCCCACTGGTCGGTACTGCCGGCACCATAGAAGGTGTTGGCACCATAATCCTTGTAGCTGTACCCCAGTTGTGCGTCGAGGTTCGAGGTGCCCTTCTGCAGCGAACCGTTGTAGTAGAGGCGCGTCGAGCCGAAGTCGGAATTCGGCGTAGCACCGTCGCTGCGACTATAGCCTCCGCTCAACAGATGGCTGAGGCGGAAGGAGGGAGTGCCCGTGGTGCTGTTGACCGACACGTCGCCACCCGCATAGCCATACGAGCCGCCATAGAGGTGGGCACGTCCGCCCAGACGGCTGTCGTCAGGCTGGCGCGTCACGATGTTGATCACACCCGTGAAGGCCGAGGTTCCGAACACGCGTGCAGCGGGCCCTTCGAGCACCTCGATGCGCTCGATGTCCTGCACCGTCACAGGAAAATCGGCCGTCAGATGGCCGGTGTGTGGCGATGAGATGTTGGTACCGTTAAGCAAGAGTGTGACCTGGTCGAAATTTCCTCCACGGACGGAGACGTCTGTCTGTACGCCATATTCTCCGCGTTGACGCACGTCGATGCCGACGGCATACTCCAAAAGGTCGTTGATACTGTGTACCGCAGCCGCAGCGATATCTGCGGCCTGCAGTACAGTCACCAGACGCGGTGTCTGCTCGGCAGTGAGCGAGGCACGCGTCGCAAGGACTTCGACGTCCTCGAGCAGTTCTTCGCGCAGGGTGTCGCTGACAGGCAGGTGCAGGCTCACCTCCGAATGGTTCTCGGCCTTGAGGCCTACGGTAGTGAGCATTGCCACGGTCAGCACGCCAATCTGCACCTCGCGATGGAGGCTCTGGAAGGCTGCATAGTGGGCGCCACTGAAGCGCTTCCACTTGACTGATTGTTTGGTTTGCTTGTAATACATTATATAGATGCGCGCAGACTTCGTCCGGATCCTGATGAGCGACGGCCTGCGCTTGTCTTCGAATTGATGAGAATCGGGGCGCAAATATAGACATTTTTGCCGAAACTGCCAAATTATTCGGACTATTTTGTGTAGATTATTTGGAAAAATGAAAATAAAACACTAAATTTGCACCCTCAAAAAAACTCGATACACCCTCATGGAACCTTTTGCCCACCTTCACGTACATACCGAATACTCCTTGCTCGACGGAATGAGCAAGATCAAGTCGCTGCTCAAGAAGGCTGCCACTGACGGCATGCCCGGATTTGCCATCACCGATCATGGCAACATGTGTGGCATCAAGGAGTTCTTCGACGAGGCCGGCAAGATGAACAAGGACCGTCAGAAGGAAGGGTTGCCCCGTATCAAGCCTATCTTCGGCTGTGAGGTTTATGTGGCCCATCGTGGCCTGCACATGAAGGAGGGTAAGCAGGACATCAGCGGCTGGCACCTGGTGTTGCTGGCCAAGAACAAGCGTGGCTACCAGAACCTGATCAAGGCCGTGTCGATAGGATGGGTGGACGGCCTTTACATGCGTCCGCGTATCGACCATGAGGTGCTCGAGAAGTATCACGAAGACCTGATCTGCTGTTCGGCCTGTCTGGGTGGCGAAGTGCCGCGTAAGTTCGAGCTGGGCGACCTGGAGGCTGCCGAGGAGGCCATCCTGTGGCACAAGCGATTGTTTGGCGACGATTACTACCTTGAACTTCAGCGTCATCCGTCGAAGGATCCGCTGTTCAACCCTAATTGTATCGTCAAGCAGAATGCCGTGAACCCCTGGCTCATTGAGATGGCCCATAAGCACAACATCAAGCTTGTGGCCACCAACGACGTGCACTTTGTGGACGAGGAGAACGGCGAGGCGCACGACCACCTGATCTGCCTAAACACTGGCAAAGATCTGGACGATCCTAACCGTATGCGCTACACCAAGCAGGAATGGTTCAAGACCACGGCCGAGATGAACGAACTGTGGGCCGACGTGCCTGAGGCCTTGCGCAACACGATAGAAATCGTGGACAAGTGCGAGGAGTACGACATCGAGAATGGCCCTATTATGCCTAACTTCGAGATTCCGGCAGACTTCGGCCTGGAAGAGGAATACCGCGAACGGTTCACGCGCGAGATGCTGTTTGACGAGATGACTCAGGACGAGAACGGCAACGTGGTATTGAGCGAGGAGGACGCCCAGAAAAAGTTCAAGAAGTTGGGCAACGGCGACCTGCAGAAGGTGGTTCGCATCAAGTTCGAGGCCGACTACCTGCGCCGCCTGACGCTCGAAGGTGCCGTCTCGCACTACCTCATCCCGGAATACGGCTATGAGGGCGAGCCCATTGCCGTGGTGATGAAGGGCGGCCCGGAAGGCGAGGAATTCGAACGCAAGGTCATCGAGGCCATGCGTCCAGACGTGTGGGAGCGTATCAAGTTCGAGCTCCACATCATGAAGACGATGGGCTTCCCCGGCTACTTCCTCATCGTGTCGGACTTCATCCGTGCCTGCCGCGAGGAATTGGGCGTCAGCGTCGGCCCAGGTCGTGGTTCGGCTGCCGGTTCGGCCGTGGCCTATTGTCTGGGCATCACCAAGATCGATCCAATCAAGTACGATCTGCTGTTCGAACGTTTCTTGAATCCTGACCGTATCTCATTGCCTGATATCGATACGGACTTCGACGACGATGGCCGTCCGCGTGTCATCGAATGGGTGCAGGAGAAGTATGGTGCCGACCGCGTGTCGCACATCATCACCTATGGCACCATGGCTACCAAGATGGTTCTGAAGGATATGGCGCGTGTCGAGAAAGTGCCCATCCCCGAAGCCAACCGTCTGGCCGGATTGATTCCCGACCGTATGCCGGAGGAGAACGGCAAGGCCCTGAAATGCAATCTGAAGAATTGCATCAAGGTGGGACAGAATCCCGAGGTCTTCAAGACGGATCCCGAAACCAAATCCAAGCTGGTAGACCTGGCCAATGCCTGCCATAGCGAAGATCCGGCTGTGCGCAACGTGATGCGCCTGGGCCAGATGCTCGAGGGCAACGTGCGCGGTACGGGTGTGCATGCCTGTGGTATGATTATCGGTCGTGACCCGATTGATACGGTTGTGCCCGTATCGGTGGTCGACGACCATGGTACCAAGCTGCTGGTAACCCAGTACGATGGCCATGTGATCGAATCGACCGGCCTGATCAAGATGGACTTCCTCGGCCTGAAGACCTTGGGCATCATCAACGAAGCCTTGGACAACATCAAGGAGACCACTGGTATTGAGATTGACATTGACCATATCCCGATCGACGACAAGAAGACCTACGAGCTCTTCTCGTCCGGCCGTACTGTGGGTACGTTCCAGTTCGAGTCGCCAGGCATGCAGAAATACCTGAAGGAGCTGAAGCCTGACTGCATAGGCGACATTGTGGCGATGAACGCCCTGTATCGTCCAGGACCATTGGATTATATCCCTGACTTCATCGCCCGTAAGAATGGCAAGCAGGAAATCACCTATGATATTCCAATCATGGAGAAGTACCTGAAGGATACCTATGGCATCACCGTCTACCAGGAGCAGGTCATGCTCTTGTCACGACTGCTGGCCGACTTTACGCGTGGCGAATCGGATGCCCTGCGTAAGGCGATGGGTAAGAAGAAGAAGGACATCGTCGATGCCATGAAGCCTAAGTTCATTGCCGGTGGCGTTAAGAATGGTCACGATGCGGAGGTGCTCGAGAAGATCTGGAAGAAATGGGAAGCCTTTGCTTCTTACGCTTTCAACAAGAGCCATGCCGTGTGCTACGCCTGGGTGGCCTATCAGACGGCTTACCTTAAGGCGCACTATCCGGCCGAATACATGTCGGCTGTGCTGTCGCGTTCGCTGAACAATGTGACCGAACTGGCCAAGCAGATGGACGAGTGCCGAGCCATGGGCCTTAGTGTCAAGGGTCCGGACATCAACCTGTCGCGTCAGCGCTATTCGGTCGATACCGAGGGCGCCGTCCGCTTCGGCCTGGCCGGCATCAAGGGCTTTGGTGAAGGTGCAGCCGATGCCTTGGTGAACGAACGTAAGAAGAACGGTCCGTTCAAGGATGTCTTCGACCTCGTAGAGCGTGTCGACCTGGGTTCGGTGAACCGCAAGGCCCTCGAAGCCCTGGCGCTGTCGGGCGCATTGGATAGCCTTGGCACGTATACGCGCGAACAGTACATGAGCGTCAATTCGCAGGGTGTATCGTTCCTCGACCAGGTAGTAAAGTATGGCCAGAAGTTCAAGGCCGACAAGGAGTCGAACGAAATGAGCCTGTTCGGCGACCTTGAGGACAACGAGGTGATGATACAGCATCCCGAGCCTTCGAAGGAATTTGAACGATGGAGTACCCTCGAGCGCCTGAACAAGGAGAAGGAACTGGTAGGCCTATTCCTGTCGGCACATCCGCTCGACGAGTTCAAGTTACAGTTGCTCTATGCCTGCAACACGACCATGGCCGAACTCGAGTCGATACCCAATCCGCGATCACGCGAAGACCAGGCCCGAATCATGTCCGACTTGATGAACAACCCTAAGGAGATGGAGCGTATCCGTAAGTTCCAGGGACGTGAAATCACGTGCGGTGGCATCGTCACCGGCTGGCGCGAGGGCGTGTCGAAGTCGGGCAATCCTTACGGCATCCTGACGCTCGAGGATTATTCCGGCAAGCACGACTTTGCCTTCTTCGGCGAGGCGTTCCCGCAGTGGCGAGGCTTCGGCAAGGAGGGAATGTACCTCTACATCCAGGCCAAGTATCAGCCTAAGCGATTTGTACGCGAAGCACGTTCGGTCTTCGACTTCGAGCTGAGCATCGGCCGTATTCAGCAGCTGAGTCAGGTGGCAGGTTCTTTGATCGAGGACCTTACGGTCATCATCGATAGCAACCAGCTGACCAGTGCGACAATCCGGATGATGTCGGACGTCATCATCAATTGTTCGCTCGACGAAGATGCCGCTGATGATCAGAAGCGCGAGGGACAGCCTATGACTTCGCTCCACTTCGAGTTGTGCGACTTCCAGAAGGGATATCATGTGCGTCTGTATAGCCGCAAGTGCCGTGCGCACGTCACGTCGCGTCTGGTCGACTTCCTACGCTCGCTCGATGGCGTGTCGTGTAGCATCAACAACCATCTTGTCGAAGACCAGGCCGTTACGGCCGATGAGAATGCCGAAGAGGTGGTCGATGCCGCAGATATTCTGCCTGACGATTAAGAGTCGGTCGGTTTTTAGGGCTACGAATGTCATTTTCTGCCAAAATATTTGGTTTATTCGCCAAAAATGCGTATCTTTGCGCCGCAATTTTACGAATTGCTGCGGTCAGAATTAGATAAGAATCAGAAGTGTAGAATGTAAGATGCCCGGATGTGCCCTCATCCATTCAAGGACATTTTACATTTCTGCATCGTACATTTTATATTTATAATACTCCCGTGTTCGAAAATCTATCCGAACGTCTTGAGCGTTCGTTCAAAATCCTCAAGGGTGAAGGCAAGATCACCGAAATCAACGTTGCAGAAACCCTGAAGGACGTACGTCGTGCCCTGCTCGATGCCGACGTCAACTATAAGGTAGCCAAGAGCTTCACCGATTCGGTAAAGCAGAAGGCCCTCGGTATGGACGTGCTTACGGCCGTAAAGCCTGGCCAGCTGATGGTCAAGCTGGTACACGACGAGCTGGCACTGCTGATGGGTGGCGAGGCTTCAGAGCTGAACCTGAAGGCCAATCCTACCGTGATCCTGATGGCCGGCCTCAATGGTGCCGGTAAGACCACGCACACCGGTAAGCTGGCGCTGATGCTGAAGGAGAAGATGAACCGCAAGCCACTGCTGGCTGCCTGCGACGTCTATCGTCCTGCGGCTATCGATCAGCTCGAGGTTGTGGCAAGCCAGGTAGGCGTGCCCGTATACGAGGATCGCGACTGCAAGGATCCCGTCAAGATCGCGCAGGACGCCATCGCCAAGGCCCGTCGCGAAGGTAACGATGTAGTGCTGCTCGATACGGCTGGTCGTCTGGCCGTCGACGAGGAGATGATGCGCGAAATCAAGAATATCAAGGACGCTGTGCAGCCTCACGAGATCCTGTTCGTCGTCGACTCGATGACCGGTCAGGATGCGGTCAATACCGCCAAGGAGTTCAACGATCGTCTCGACTTCACAGGCGTAATCCTCACCAAGCTCGATGGCGATACCCGTGGCGGTGCTGCCCTCTCGATCCGTACGGTGGTCAACAAGCCTATCAAGTTCATCGGTACCGGCGAGAAGATGGACGCCCTCGACGTGTTCTATCCCGAACGTATGGCAGGCCGTATCCTCGGCATGGGCGACGTCGTATCGCTCGTCGAGCGTGCACAGCAGCAGTATGACGAGGAGGAGGCCAAGAAGCTCCAGAAGAAGATTGCCAAGAACCAGTTCGACTTCAACGACTTCTTTGCTCAAATCCAGCAGATCAAGAAGATGGGTAACATCAAGGACCTGGCTTCAATGATCCCTGGCGTAGGCAAGGCCATCAAGGATGTCGACATCGACAACTCGTCGTTCAAGGGTGTTGAGGCTATCATCCAGTCGATGACTCCTTACGAGCGCCAGCATCCGGAGTGCCTGAACCAGAGCCGCAAGAACCGTATTGCCAAGGGCTCGGGTACTTCGATCCAGGAGGTCAACCGTCTGGTCAAGCAGTTCGACGATATGCGCAAGGTAATGCGCAAGATGAACGACATGAAGGGCAATCCACGTGCCATGATGCAGATGCAGCAGATGGCTGCCAAGATGAAGGGCAAGTTCCCTGGCATGTAATTCCTTCGGTTCGGCTCGGTGTAGCACGAAGATAAACAAAAAAGAGTTGGACAGTAGCACGATAGGTGACAATACTGACCAACTCTTTTCTTTTTGTAGTTTGCTTGACCTTACTTGAACGTCATGCCCATGCCGAAGGTCATCTGCTCGGCATTGAAGCCGTTGCCCTTGGTGTAGATGCCCAGATAGGGCGAGATGCGGCGGTTTCGCATCATTACATATTTGAAGCCGATGTGCTCGTAGATGCGCGACTCTTCTTTCCACTTGATAGGTCGTTTCTCGTTCAGATAGGCGCCGCCCTGCAGGTGAATGACAAAGGGGCCGAACCAGTGATCGTATTTTACCGCCAGACCTACGTACTCGGTGCGTCCGGTGCGGTCGGCTTGTACGTTGTGCCAGTAATCCAGACCCAGGCCTAATCCATTGTTCGGATTGAGACGATACATGAGGTCAGCCATCGCATTGTACTGCAGGTTAGGCGTCTGGTCGTATTCAAAGAAGACGCCTCCTGCACCCAGCATCACGCTGCCGTAGAAGTGCGAGCGGAAGGGCGTTCCGTCCTTATTGGTCAAGGCCTGCTCGGGGCGGCAGCGTTGAATGTCGGTGAGCTTCTTGTGTCGATACCTCAGGCAGAGCGAAAAGTTGTTGATGCCCGTATTGTAGGCTCCGAGGCCGCTGTTGCTCAGGTGTGTGAACTGCGGGCCTACCGACACTTCGCCATGACGCACTTCGCGATCGAGGTAGAAGCCGATGGCCACCAGTATCTGCCAGGGCTTGGAGAGCGTTACCCAGTTGCCTTCCTCGTATGTGGGACTGAATACGTAGGCCGCACCATTCTCGATGTTGAGGTGCGTACGCCATTTGCCTTTGGCCCATGTGTATTGGTGAATGGTCCAGCCGAACGACATGATCTGGCCATAGTCGGCCGTCTTGGTTTCGGGGAACGTAGGTTCGACACCCCGAATCCTCAGGTGACTGTAGTCGAGCCACTGGAAGTAGCCACCGATCGAAGGGTAGTAGAAGTTGCTGGGTGCCGCACCAAAATCTTCGGCCGTGAACTGGTGAGCGAAGTGCACCTGCCACATCTGTGCGAACTTCTGCGTAAAGGTCGAGTTCTTGACCGCACGCCACTCGGTAGCACCGAACGGAGATCCGGCTCCATAGGCAAACTCCCACTCGTTGATCAGCGAATGCTTCGACCCGCTGTCACCGGCCTGCAAGGCATGGCCCATGGTGAAAAGCCACAGGACGACGACAAACCGCTGGAATAGGGTAGTGAGACGATATGTATGCTTCGGATTTTGCAGTTTCATGTTGCAAAGATAGGAAGAATTGTCCGAAAAAGCATTGTTTCGGACCTAAAAAGACATGTCAGAGCCTTTTCTTGTCGCATAAATTTGGAGATTTGGATATTTTGCATTACATTTGCAGCAAATTATTAATCTTTTTTATCCATTATGACACTGATAGATGGAAAGGCTACAGCCGCCGCAATCAAGGCTGAGATTGCAGACGAGGTAAAGCAGATGCTGGCCGAAGGCAAGCGTGCTCCTCATCTTGCTGCTATATTGGTGGGCCACGATGGTGGCTCTGAGACGTATGTTGCTGCTAAGGTAAAGGCTTGCGAGGAGTGCGGTTTCACCTCGTCGCTGATTCGTTACGAAGCCGACATCACCGAGGCCGAATTGCTGGCCAAGGTCGACGAGCTGAACAACAATCCTGAGGTTGACGGTTTCATCGTACAGCTTCCGTTGCCACGTCATATCGATTCGCAGAAGGTGATCGAGGCCATCGATTATCGCAAGGATGTGGATGGCTTCCATCCGGTCAATGTAGGACGTCTGTCCATCGGCCTGCCATGCTTCGTCAGCGCCACTCCTGCCGGCATCATGATGTTGCTGGAGCGCTATGGCGTCGAGACCAAGGGCAAGCATTGCGTAGTGCTGGGTCGTTCGAACATTGTAGGCAAGCCCGTGGCACAGCTGATGATGCAGAAGGCCTATCCTGGCAACTCGACCGTGACTGTCTGCCATTCGGCCAGCGAGAACCTGAAGGAGATCTGTGCTTCGGCCGACATCCTCATCGCTGCCATCGGTTCGCCTGAATTCGTTACGGCCGATATGGTGAAGGAGGGTGCCACCGTCATCGACGTAGGTACCACCCGTGTGCCAGATGCCACAAAGAAGAGCGGCTTCAAGCTGAAGGGCGACGTGAAGTTCGACGAGGTCGCACCTAAGTGTTCGTTCATCACTCCTGTTCCGGGCGGCGTCGGCCCTATGACCATCTGCTCGCTGATGAAGAATACGCTCAAGGCAGGCAAGGGAATCAACTGGTAACCTTCCTCGTTCCGCGGAAGCGCATTTCGGAAGGAAATTGCTCTTCCTCATTTCGCGGAAGCGCATTCCGGAAGAAAATGCTCTTCCTCGTTTTGCGGAAGCGCATTCCGGAAGAAAAATGCTCTTCCTCATTCCGTGGAAGCGCATTTTGTTAGAAAAATGCTCTTCCCCGTTTTGAGAAGGAAGAATCTTGGCGAAAATTCTTCCTTAATATTTTGCGGAAGCGCATTCTGGAAGAAAAATACTCTTCCCCGTTTTGCGGAAGCACTTTTCGGCAGAAACCTCGCTCTTCCCGGTTCCTATTATTTCCGACTAACAAAAAAGGTGGTGATTGCATCAAGCAGTCACCACCTTGTTCATTCTGACATCCCACTCATCGGTGGGAACCTCCTTCTTCATCTGGCAGTTGAAGGCCACACCCCAGCGCGGACACTTCATCTTGGGTAGCACGCGGTCGTACCAGCCACCGCCACGTCCCAGTCGCTTGCCCTGTCGGGTGAAGGCGCGGCCAGGGATGATGGCAAAATCAACTTCGGCCAGGACTTCATCGGGGATGATCGGTGCCGACGCACTCTGGTCAGGGAGGATTATTTCCTTGCCCGATCCACGGGCATCGTCGATCAGCAGCTGCAGCGATACTTCGTCAGGCAGCGCCTCGTAGAGCATCACGGTCTGTGCCTGCTGCCATTCGGCCGTGCCGAGTATCTGCAGGCAGATGAAGAGTGACTGGGTGTCGCGGTCGGCGTCGCTCAGTCGTTTGATTTCGTCGCGTATCTGTTTGCGAAGTTCTGCTTTGGTCATATCAGGCAATGATGATGGTACGGATTAGATATGCTATGTAGATAACTGCAAGTACGGCTCCCTCCCAACGTTCCAGCAGGTGCTTGGTGCGAAGGAAGAACCAGAGCACGAAGCCCAGGACAGTCATGAGGAGATAATCGAAGGCAAAACCGACGTTGGCCTCGTGTATCGGACAGATGGCCGAAGCAATGCCGATGACGGACAGGATGTTGAACGTCACAGAGCCGATTACGTTGCCGATGGCCATGTCGGTCTGGCCTTTGTATGCAGCGGTGACACTGGCAAAGAGCTCGGGTAGCGAAGTGCCTACGGCCACGATTGTCAGGCCGATGATGCGGTCGGTAACGCCAAACGAACTGGCTATACCCGATGCACCATCGATCAGGCGATCAGCACCTTGTGAGAGGCAGAGCAGGCTGAAGAGGACGAGCAGGATGGATTGCCAGAGTTTTAGCTTGGGCTCGACGTATGCTTCCTCGCTGGCCTTCTTGCGGCTGTCGCGTATCTGCCACGAGATGAAGGCTATCAGCAAGCCTACACCGATAAGTCCCGGAATGCGGCCGATGGTTCCGGTCATGCCGATGGCGGTAAGGAACACGCATGACAGCACCATGAAGGGCGTGTCGATGCGCAGGGTCTTGCGATCGGTAGGACAGGGGCGGATCAGTGCGGTGAGACCCAGTATGAGTGCAATGTTGGCAATATTGCTACCTACGACATTGCCGATGGCGATGCCGCTGTTGCCTTGCAGTGCTGCCTGTGTGCTGACCAGCAGTTCGGGCATCGACGTGCCGAAACCTACAACGGTAAGGCCGATGACCATTGGCGAGAGCTTGGCTCGCTGTGCGATTGCCGAAGCTCCATCGACCAACCAGTCACCGCCTTTGACTAGCAGCAACAGGCCTACGAGGATATAAACAATATCTAATAGCATACCGAAATATCACTCCCTTGCCCCGTCAGCGAGGCAAGGGTAGAGGAAGTGTAAAGGCTTACTTGATGATGCCATCGCGACGCATCAGCGCCTTGATGTCAGGATCGCTGCCCTTGAAGTCGCGATAGAGCTTGGCAGGATCCTCGGTGTCGCCGCTCTCAAGAATGTGGCGGAAGCGCTTGGCAGTCTCAGGATTGAAGATGCCTTCCTGCTGGAATACCGAGAAGGCGTCGGCATCGAGTACCTCGGCCCACTTGTAGCCATAGTAGCCGGCAGCATAGCCGCCGCTGAAGATGTGGGTAAACGATGATGCCATCATGCAACCCTCGACCGTAGGAAGCACCTGGGTAGGAGCCATGGCGTTGGCCTCGAACTTCTCGACGTCGGCAAGCTGTGGATAGCGCTTGGCAATCTCGGTCTGGCCATCGGTGGCGTTGCCCTTGCCCAGCATGTGGAAGTTCATGTCGAGCAGGCCGAAGCTCAGCTGACGTACACAGGCGTAGGCAGCATGATAGTTCTGAGCAGCCTGCAGACGGTCGATGAGGTCCTGTGGAATCTTCTCGCCGGTCTTGTAGTCAGCAGCGAAGGTGTCGAGGAACTCCTTCTCGCGCATGAAGTTCTCGTTGAACTGTGAAGGCAGCTCCACGAAGTCGCGTGTCACGCTGGTACCGCTCTGCGATGCATAGTGGCACTTGGTGAGAAGGCCGTGCAGCGAATGGCCGAACTCGTGCAGGAAGGTGGTAGCCTCGTCGTAGGTAAGGAGGGCAGGAACGTAGGTCGAATCGCCAGGCTGGCCGATGGCCTTGCTGAACGACATGACGATCTGGATGTGAGGACGGCTGTCCGATACAACCTCGTTGTTCTCGTTGACTTCCTCCCACTGGCCCTTGAACTCGGTCATCCATGCGCCTGGACGCTTGGTGGTACGAGGCATGAAGTCGGTGTAGAGCAGGCCGAGGTATGAACCGTCGCTGTCGAGTACTTCGAAGCACTCGGCCTCTGGGTTGTAGACAGGAACGTCGATCTTCTGGAACTTGACGCCATACAGACGGCCTGCGAGGCCGAAGACGCCGGCCTTGACCTGCTCGAGTGGGAGGTAAGGCTTGATAAGTGCGTCGTTGAAATTGTACTTCTCGGTCTGAAGGAGCTCTGAATAGTAGCTGAAGTCCCATGGCTGCAGGCCACCTTCGAGCGCATGGCCCTCGTACTTGGCAGCAAAGGCTTCAACCTCGGCAACCTCGGCCTTGGCTGGCTTGATGTAGGCATTGAGCAGCTGGTTCAGCAGGTCGGTAACAGCGGCAGGAGTATGCGCCATCTTGTTCTCGAGCTGGAAGTCGGCGAAGGTATCGTAACCGAGCAGTTCGGCACGCTCCTGACGGAGGGTAGCAATCTGGCGGATGTTGTCGGTGTTGTCGAATTCGCCACCTACGCAACGCTGGTTGTAGGCCTTGTAGAGCATCTCGCGAAGGTCGCGACGACTGCTGTAGGTCATGAACGGACGGTAGCTGGGAGCAAGCAGGGTCAGGGTGTAGTCATTGTCCTTCAGAGCCGAGCTTACGAACTCAGGGAGGCCTGCCAGATCGGTCTCAGGATTGAGCTTGTAGGTCCATGCTGCAGTTGCTTTCTGTACGTTCTGTCCGAAGACGAGCGTGAGGCTGTCGAGCTGTGCGCTTACCACGCGCCAGCGATCGCGAGCCTCGCCCTGCAGGGTGGCACCCGAACGTACGTACCCGTTGTAGGTGTCCTTCAGCAGGCGCTGCTGTGCCACGCTGAGGCTGTTCCACATGGCGGTGTCCTGATAGCGGTTCCAGACATCCTGTACGCGCTGGAACAGTGTCTCGTTCAGGCTGATGCTGAGGCTATGCTCGCTCATCATAGGCTGGATTTCTTCGCTCAGCTGCTGCATCTCTTCGGTACCGTCGCACTCAAGCAGGTTGTAGAAGATGCTCGATACGCGGTTCAGCAGCATACCCGAACGGTCGAGAGCCTCGATGGTATTCTCGAAGGTAGGCATCGCGCGATTCACTACGATTGCGTTGATCTCTTCGTCGTGCTGACGTATACCCTCTTCGAAGGCTGGCTTGTAGTGCTCGAGTCGAAGCTGGTCGAAGGGGAATGCTCCGTGCTGGAGGTTGCTTTCTACCAGAAATGGATTCTGCATATTGTTGTTCGAATTGTTTTGGCAGGCACTCAGCGTAAGGAGGGCTGCAGCTGCTGCCGTGAGGATTTGGTTTGCTTTCATTGTTATGTGAGTATAAATTTATTTCAAAGCATTGACAAGTTCGTCGGCCTTCACCTTCTGCTGCTCGCCGGTAACCATATTCTTGAGCGAGACTTCGCCACTGGCAACTTCGTCCGAGCCTACGATGACGACGTATGGAATCTGCTTCTGGTTGGCGTACGACATCTGCTTCTTCATCTTGGCGCCGGCCTCAGGGTAAACCTCGGCGCGGATGTTGGCCTTGCGCAGCTTGGCTACCAATGGCAGGCAGAAGTCCTGCTCGTCCTGTCCGAAGGTGACGAAGAGTACCTGGGTCGAAAGAAGAGCATCGGTAGGGTAGAGGTTCAGCTGGTTCAGTACGTCGTAGATACGGTCGGCACCGAACGAGATGCCTACGCCTGACATGCCCGGCATACCGAATACGCCTGTCAGATTGTCGTAACGGCCACCACCGGTAATCGAGCCGATTTCTACGTCGAGGGCCTTGACTTCGAAGATGGCGCCTGTGTAATAGTTCAGGCCGCGAGCCAGGGTGAGGTCGATGTCGAGCTGGCAGTTGGTGCCGCCCAGCTTGTTCACCTTGCTGAGGATGTACTCGAGTTCCTCAACGCCCTTGACACCTACTTCCGAGGCAGCAAGGCTCTGCTTGATGGTTGCAAGCTTGTCCTCGTTGCTGCCTTCTAGCTTGATGATAGGCTGCAGCTTGGCCAGCTGCTCCTCGTTGAGGCCCTTCTCGCGCAATTCGGCATTGACATTGTCCAGACCGATCTTGTCGAGCTTGTCGATGGCTACGGTGATGTCAACCAGCAGCTCTGGTGCACCGATCATCTCGGCAATTCCTGCCAGGATCTTGCGGTTGTTCATCTTGATGGCCACACGGATGCCGAAACGGCCGAACACCTCGTCGATGATCTGGATCAACTCTACCTCGTTGAGCAGTGAATCACTGCCTACCACGTCGGCATCGCACTGGAAGAACTGGGGGTAACGGCCCTTCTGAGGACGGTCGGCACGCCATACGGGCTGTATCTGGTAACGCTTGAATGGGAAGGTCAGTTCGTTCTGATGCATCACCACAAAACGGGCAAATGGGACGGTGAGGTCGTAACGCAGGCCTTTTTCGCAGATGCGTGCGGCCAGACGTGCCGAGCCATTGGGCTTTCCGTTCTCGTCTACGATCTCCTCGTTCTTGACGTCGGCCAGGAAGTTGCCTGAGTCGAGTACCTTGAACAGCAGCTTGTCGCCTTCCTCGCCGTACTTGCCCATCAGGGTCGACAGATTCTCCATCGAGGGAGTCTCGATCTGCTGGTAACCGTACAGCGCATAGACCTGACGGATCGTGTTGAAAATGTAGTTGCGCTTTGCCATCTCGATGGGCGAGAAGTCGCGCGTTCCTTTGGGAATACTTGGTTTTACTTGAGCCATTATTGCTATATTGTCGTTAATTATATATCGAAAATAATATTTAGAGCGCGCAAATATAGTCAAAATCTTCTTTTTAATGGTAACTTTTGCGTTTTTTTTCATCAAAAATACACATTTTAAATAATAATATATACCTTTGCCACCCGTGATTATACTTTTCATGGTCTAAACTAACAGTTGTACAGTCAAATTATGTCCGACGAATACTACATGCGACAAGCTCTTGTCGAGGCCAGGCAGGCTGCAGCCGAGGGAGAGATTCCCGTCGGTGCGGTGATAGTGTGCCGCGATCGTATCCTGGCTCGTACCCATAATCTCACCGAAACGCTTCACGATGTAACAGCTCATGCCGAGATGCAGGCAATTACTGCGGCATGCGAGGCCATCGGTGGGAAATACCTTAGCGACTGTACACTTTACGTGACGCTCGAACCCTGTGTGATGTGCGCGGGTGCCTTAGGGTGGAGCCAGATTTCGCGTATCGTCTACGGGGCCTCCGATCCCAGACGTGGCTTCCAGCGTCTGGCACCCTCGGCTATTCATCCACGAACCGAGGTGGTGAGCGGAGTCCTGGCTGACGAGGCTTTGGCTTTGGTAACGGGTTTCTTCAAGGATAGACGTTGATTCGGCTTTTTGAAAAATGTAGAGCCATGGTTCATGAGAGTGAAAAACGATTTTTATCACAACTCTTATTCTTTATTTAAATGAAAAAGACTTATACAAGACCTAAGGTCTATATCTGCATCGTCCCGAGAACTAATATTGTCTGCGAATCTATGCAGATTGATTCGAACCGTTCCTCGGACGATAGTTACAAGAGCCGTGGACGTGATGGCGGTTGGGACTCAGATATCGAATGGTAGCCCCTATTCTGCCAGATTTAAATGACAAAAAATGGCCTTTATCTGCCATTTTGGCCGAAAAAGACCATTTTCTTGGCTATAAATTTGGTTTGCTTGTAGAAATCTGCTATCTTTGCACCCGCTAAAACGAAATAAGCAGCCCAAACGGGTAGCAAAGTGATAGCAACCGATCTTTGAAAGAATGAATGACAGAATAAAGCAAGTACATACTTGGGTAGAGCGGGAAAAGGCAGGCGACTGCCGAAGCTTTACCGTCAATACTTGATATTGATTGCCAGCATCGAACAAAACAGTCAAGTTCAGTTCTTTCAGTCCCGGACTGAAAGAAAGAGACGAAGATAAAATAAATACAACGAAGAGTTTGATCCTGGCTCAGGATGAACGCTAGCGACAGGCCTAACACATGCAAGTCGAGGGAGATTCCCTTCGGGGAAGAAACCGGCGCACGGGTGAGTAACGCGTATGTAACCTGCCCATAAGTGGGGGATAGCCCAGCGAAAGCTGGATTAATACCGCATAATACTGATGAATGACATCTTTTATCAGTTAAAGATTCATTGCTTATGGATGGACATGCGTATGATTAGCTAGTCGGCGGGGCAACGGCCCACCGAGGCGACGATCATTAGGGGTTCTGAGAGGAAGGTCCCCCACATTGGTAC
>JAZUEP010000114.1:0-4841 GCA_045640225.1 Bacteroidales bacterium
CCACTTTGCTCGAAATGGTTATGAACGAAAGTTCGCCAGTGGTCAGTGGGTTCAATCATTCTTTTATACGACAAAGATTCATCGAGATGAAAAAATCAACTGTCAATACCCTCGGCCGAATGGGTAAGTTCGGCACTGCAGTATGGGTCATTGCTCTCGTATGCCTATTCACCATCTCTTGTAAATCAGAGAAGAACAACATGTTCATTATCCCTGAGCTCAATGAGCCACAGCTCTTCATCCTCGAAGGTTCGGTCGATCCGCAGATCACCGATTCTTGCTACAATATCTACCTTTCAGATGAATACTTCCACATCGAGGGGGAGGTGCCAGACACCTGCGTCCAGGTAGTAGATGGCAAGTTCCATTATGAACTGCCATTGACTAAGACCATCGCAGGTCGCGTGCGCTGTATCTTCCCAGGCGGTGAGCTTTGTTCGGCATGGATCGATCTCTGGTTCGTGCCAGGAGAGACACTTCACCTCTCCGTCCACAATGGCTATTACGAGACCGATCACCCATTCAGTCATGAAACAAAAGCAGCCCGTGCAATGTTTGGCGTGCGCCACGCTAATGACATGAAGGATCCTCACATGCCAGTAGTTACGGCACCGCAGGTTTGGGATAAACCATCAATACAGGTGAATGGCTATTGTCATTTGTCTGTCGAACGTGTCTATTTCGGACAAGACGAAACCGTCGTATTGTTCACCACCAATGAGGCCACTCGTAATGTATCAATCCCTGGCAATATCGCCTTAAGAGACAAGGATGGACAGCTCTTCAAGCTGAAGCGCACTCTGAATCATCCTGTTGATGATAACTGGAGCCAGGAGCAACGTACTTTCGGCGTCTATTGTGCTTTCGAGCCTATGGTGGACAGTGTCGATACCTTCTATGTCATTAACAATGTGCCCGACAATACACCACAGGAGATGCTAACCGTGAGCCAAGACAATACTGACTCTACCAACCCTAACTTCACCCTCCGCATAATCACACCACCAGACATTGACCTTAGCGGCTACCTGATTCGTCAGAGGTATTATGATAGCTACAGTGATGGTGAAATGGTGGCCGATCTCACTATTGGTAAAAATCGCGAATGCACCTTCACCCGCCACCTCGATCGCGAATATGAAGGCAATTGCATTGCCGTTTCTCCTGACGGGTCTGTCAATACCTTCAATGTGTCCTTCCCATTCGTCCCAGGCGAGACAGCCGAGCTTCGCGTCTATGATGGCAACTACCACCTTTCGGGCACTGGCTTCTACAGCGAGTGGGCCAAAGCTGATGAAGCCTGTGAGAACGCAATGAAATGCAACACCAGAGAAGAGGCTCGCGAGCAGCAGCTTGCCTATCTCCGTCAACATGCCAACGAGGATGGATGCGTAGCTTACTACGAATGGAAGAACATAGTCGGTATCAAGGACCTCTATGAGTCATTGCCTGAATCGATCAAGAACTCCTCGCACGGCCAGCGCCTCAAAAAGCAATATGACAACTGGGTGATGATCATGGGCCAGCCTTACTATGTGGTAAAGATGGGCGACAAGATCTTTGAGGGAGTTGTATTTGACGATGGTGACCCTACAGAGATGTTAGGCGATCGCCTGATCAGCATGGAAATATTCGCCCCTGACAATTTGCCCGAGAAATATCAGCAATATGGGAATGCCAGACTTAATGGTGTGAAGATTCTCACTATTGCACAATAATATATGCAGATATACTGCATTGTTTATTTCATTGTGTAGGCAAGAGGAAGCTGAGACAGTTTCCTCTTGCCGTTTGGCGAATAGTGATAAAAGAATATAAAAACGAGGAGAAAAAGTTAATTATTGATTATTCGTTTTGCTGAGTCAAAATCTATCCATATCTTTGCAGTATGAAAAACTATCATGCAATCCTCGTGTTTCTTGGCTTGTTGATTCCATCAATAGTCTGCAGTTGGCATAACTATGACCAAACGAAAGGGCAACTGCTGTCTGATATGGATCAGGCGCTTGAGAAAACGCTCGACCTGCAGTCCTCCATCGAGATCACTCCAGATACGATTCAGAACTATCTGGCTAACCTACAGATTCCAGAACTGAAAGACCATTCTTTTGTCTATTATGCAATGGATGGCAAGCCTGGTGCTATTTGTAGCAAACGTCAGGTGTGGAGCAATGGGCTTGATGAATGTGAGTATCAAAGCTATGCATCACTTTCGGTATTCGATATTCTTGGATTGTCTGATCAGCGACTCCCATTTTCTCTGCTTTCTTTGCCTCTTTTATGGGGATTGTTCTCCATCTTCTGGTTCCGTCGTTCGCCAGTGGTTGATGTCGTATCGATGGGCGGCATTTCATTGATTGATGACCATTTCTACAATAACAGTCATCAGATGATCCATCTTACGCCTATGCAGGATAAGCTGCTAAAGATGTTCTTTGCTTCGAGTAATCACAGCTTGACTAAACAAGAGATCTGTGATGCGCTTTGGCCAAAGAAGCCAGATGCAAGTGATACACTTTATACCCTGATCAAAAGGCTAAAGCCCATCCTTGAAGAGCAGGGTGGTCTGCATATTACTACTGAACGAGGCAGGGAATACATGCTCGAATAGTTTTTGAGATCAATAAATTGAGAGTCCGACAAGGGTCTGATTGAGAACATCATCCCATGTCGGACTCTCGCATTGTTTATACTAAGATTCCAACAATCATCAGCAGATAGCCGAAGAAGCTGATGGTTGGTGCGATGGCGATACGTTGCATACTGAACACCTCGGGATTAAAATGTTCCATGGTGCATGAAGGCCCACTCATCAGACAGAACCCCACCACTATGAGGCATGCTGAGAGAATCATGACAATATAGTTCTTACGGCTGAAACATGATATCCTGTCTTGTGGTTGCCGATCTGTCGCAGCGAGTTTGTCAGGCTTGTTTTTTGAATTGCTCATAATAGAAATTGAATTTTGAGGAATAAGAGTTGATAAGATTATTGCTCTGCTGCTCGCTCAATTCCAATAATATGGAATGCATGATGTATAGCGAGCGACGTACAGAATCCGAGCAAGAGATTCGCTGCCTCTTATTGAGCGATGAGACCCAATGCAGGTACTGATCTGTCTGCACCAGCATTTCCTTGCAGATAGCATCTGCTTCTGCTATCTTTCCGCACACATAGAGGCAATGAACTATCGACAAAGAGGAAGCATCATGTGGCACATTGAAGGACGGCAGAACTTCAAGGCATCGCTCTGCAACTTTCAATGCTCTTTCCTTGTCACCAGATTCCAGAAGTGCATCAATAAGGCGGGCAAAGACCATACGGTGAGTAGCGCACATATTCAGGCACGTCTCATCCAGATAGATGCCATGAAGGTTGGCATTGCCCCAGTGGAAACGGTTCATCACACAGTCGTATGTCCGCTCGATGTCAACCGACTCCGGTCCTCCTGTCTCGATCGGTACTACCTGATAGGCGAGACCTACGGTTCGCAGATATGGCATCAGTTCTCGATATTCGGATGGGCCTACGGAACAGGCGAAATAGATAGGGCGCTTCCATCCTTCATTTGCTATCGTCTTAATCATGTCCAGTTTGACAACATCATTACGGAGCAGATACCTCTTGTCTCCGAGCGATATTTCCATTGCCTCGGGGATTGTATCACTTTCTTGAATCGTGAAGGCATCGGACTGTCTGATGGCATCTTCGTCCAATACAATCTTTTTCGTTGCGCTGTCGACTGGCATGAAATAGAGGTTCGTCCCTGCATATTCTTTACGACTGAAAGGGATTGGCAGCGGCTTGGAGTCGTATGCAGGGGATTTCATCTGGTCAATATACCAGTCGGTTTGCAGATAGGCAAGGTTACAGGCACGGGTATCTGTACGGAATCCTTCTGTCTCTATGGCATACCAAAGCGGGAAGGTATCGTTATCTCCATAGGTGAAGATGATACCATCCTGATCCAACGATGCGAGGTAATTTCGGCCAAAATCCCGAGCAAGGTAGCGGTCTGATCTGTCATGATCATCCCAAGTCTGTCCAACCATCTGAATGGGAACTATCAATCCAAGAACAGCAGAACCTATAGCTGTTGAAATAGGACGTTTTTGCTTTAAGACCCTTTCCAATAGAGAATGAAGTCCTGCCACTCCCATGCCAATCCAGATGGAGAAGGCATAGAAAGAACCTGCGTAGGCATAGTCTCGCTCACGAGGCTGGTAAGGTGTCTGGTTGAGATAAACGACGATAGCTATACCGGTCATCAGAAATAGCATCGAGACAACGAGCCATTGCTGACGACCCTGAACGCCTTTCTTCCATTGCCATCCCATACCTAGCAGACCAAGAAGGAGAGGCAACATATAATAGACATTATGGCCTTTGTTGTGCGTCATACACTCGGGCATCGCCTCCTTGCTGCCGATTAGCCACTGGTCGATGCAGTCAAATCCTGTAATCCAATTGCCTCGATCTGCTTCGCCATTACTCTTCAGATCATTCTGACGACCACAGAAATTCCATAGAAAGTAACGCCAGTACATGTGATTGAGCTGGTATTGGAAAAAATAAGTCAGATTCTCACCAAATGTCGGCACGGTGATGGTATGCTGATTGCCATAGGCATTCTTTACTCTTACCTTCTGACCTTTGTATCCAGACCACTGCTTGTAACCTTCTACATGTTCAGGTTGAGAACTGTACATTCTTGGGAAGAACGTCGTGTAATCATATTCATATTTCGTCGCTTTGTCATAGACATAATAGCGATCTGGCTCATCCTCAGATTCCTTGATGACTTTCGCATAAAGCTCTGGACCATTACCATCATATTTAT
>JAZUEP010000115.1:0-6480 GCA_045640225.1 Bacteroidales bacterium
TGGCTTAATATAGTTCTTCTTCATTGTTTTTAGGGTTTATTCAAGTTTCACAAGGCGTTACTTGCGAAACTTGTTAATTGTTAACTGTTAATTGTTAACTATCACCTTCTTGCCGCCACGGATCACGATGCCGCGATAGCCCTCGCCTGCTTCGGTGCCGAAGAGGGTGTAGCTGCGGTTATCGTTATGGTTTTCGTAATCGTAAACGAGCTCCAGGGCAGAAGTCTCGCCCTCCTCGCCATTGACGACGATGCGGACGCGGACTGGGGCGCTGCCATTGCTGATAAGCTCGTCGATGTTTGGGCCCTCGAAGTAAGCACGGTAAGGAGCGATGGTAGCCTTAGTGCCATGCTTGATCTTGCCGCCTGAGACGTAGTAGATGGTCTTGGCTGCGTCACCTGTGAAGACGCACTCCTCGTAGGTACCGGTGAAGTTCCAGGCAGCAGATGTAGGTGCAACTGGGCTGTCTGCCCATCCCTTGCCGACGCCGCTGAAGGTCAGAGGCTCGGCAGTGCTCTCAGCGACGAAGATGGCTGGAGTGCCAGCGATGAGCGAATCGGCATACACGAAGTTCAGCTTGATCTCGCCATTGGCCTCCGATAACTCGCTGAAGGTGTAGTAGCGGATAGCGTCGTCAGACTTCAGCGCGTATGGCAGACATACGGTGCCGATGGTGTTGCTGATCGAGCGGGTGTGATATACGCCCTTATTGCCCATCTTAGGCATATCATCCACGCCCAGCTCCTGCTGCCAGCCGAGTGGCTTGGTCACGTCGTTGGTGTTGCCGTTGAGCATGTAGGTGAACTCTCCAGTGGCGAGCTTGGCAGCTTCGATGACGGTTACTCCGTCCTGGAGAGAGAGCGCGTAGTCGGTTCTGTAATCGTAGTGGTCAACATTGATATCCGGATCGATGACAAAGCAATTCTCGACGTGATGCTTTGTGTTATAGCCGACGAGGCACTCTATCTTCCGGTCGTTTTCGTTGTTCACCGTGCTGAATGGCCAATATTGATAGTTCGGATCAGACATCTTGAGCTTACCGCCACTCCAGCAGTTGCTGACATAGCCGTGGTCCTTGGTGTAGCCGCAAAGGAGACCACTGTCGCCATCGCCAGCAGTGATGGTGCCCATGTTGTAGCAGTTTTCGACATAGACCCTGACGCTAGGGCCATTGTTTTCGCCTGTAAAGACGCGGCCCAGGATACCACCTGCGTGCTTGAGGGCGTTGACGCTGGCGTAGCTTGCGCAATTCTCGATGAGTGCTTCGCTCCAGTACCATTTAGTATTTAATCGACCTACGATACCTGCTGCGCCACCAACTCCATTGTTAGTGATCTTACACGTGTTATCTACGATGACATTGCGGATGATGGCATTTGAATGGATAGTACCGAAGAGACCAGCACCCTGGTCTTCGCTGTTAATCTCGACCTCAAGGCCCGAGATGGTGTGGCCTTGGCCGTCGAAGATGCCACGGAAGTGCTTGTTATCTTCGTTCTTGCCGATAGGAGTCCACTTTGTGCCTGCTGGAATGACGATGTCGGCAGTCAATATACCTACCTTGAACTGTTCGCCTCTGTTGTTGACTTCATCTGCGAAGGCTAACAGATCAGCGGCAGAGCTGATTTCGACATGACGCAGACTTTCGAGAGTTATCTCGTTGCGCGATGGATCGAGAACGGGATAATCGGGAAGTCCGGCTAAAGAATTGGGGGTGTAGCGCCAAGGAGCTATGCCTGCACGACGGTTCTCGACACCGTTGTTCAGCCAGTATCCAATCTTTTGTCCGGTCAAATCCGGTTTAAAAGCCGGAATCAACATCTCCCAGTTACTGTCTTCACCATCACTGCGTCGAGGGCGATAGTTGTTGCCCGAAGCATCGTCCATGCCCTCTGAAACGCCATTGTTACCTACGATATGCAATGCTTCATTAGAGAAGCAATTGGTGACCTTGCACTTCTTGCTACCGTTGGCCTTAGACTGTCCGAGGATACTTCCTGAGCATACCTTTTCATCCCAAATTATCTGACCGGTGTTCAGACAGTTGTTGATGGTAACGCCTATGCCCAGACCTACGATACCGCCACAATTGTCGTCGCGGCAACTCAGCGTAGCATTGTTGGTGCATTGCTCGAAAAGACCATCTGTGGCCTTGCCACAAATACCGCCCACCTCATCGTCTCCGTTGAAAATGTAGATTGCAATTGCAGTAGCAATAATTGCGACGGCGACGGTTGCTCCGATAGCACATGCCCCAGCCATGCTCAAACCTGTAGAAGAAGCGGCAGCCGCGGCTTCTCCTCCACCTATGGCGACTTCCCCTCCACCTATGGCGATTCCCCCTCCACCTACGTTTTCAGTTAAAACGGCGGATAACGCCGACCAGTCAACATTTACAGCAACTTCTGCTACTGGTTCGAACAGGCGTTCGACCAATGAGAGGCCCACATCCACCATTCGAGTTTGAGGAGCAGCCTGTAAATCCAAAGTAGAGATCAAATCAAGATTACCACCAACATTCAGCATACAAGCAAATATCTTGGTATCCACATCCAACCCAGCATCAACGGTCGTAGTGCTGTTTTTTTTGTTGATTTCTTCTAACATTTTTTTGTGTATGGCTCTGAAACTCTCTTCTGGATCATCATCCTCTTCGTCGATCTGGAGCACAGCACCGCTGTTCTGACATCTAACGAAATTTGAGCCCTCACTTTCACCAGCATAGCCACCAACGAAATTCTGGTCAGCGCCAACCAAGGCCAGATTGGCCATGAAGTAGAAGACGTCATTCTTTGAGTAGCCAGCAATGCCGCCACTCCAACCTCCGTTCGTCGCGTTGTTACCATCAGCAAATACAGCTGTACCTAAACTTGCACCGCCAAAGGCGTACTGATTGTTTTCTGAATAGCCCACGAAACCACCGGCTCGGATGCCATCGACAGTAATGTCACAGCTATTGGCAAACACAACAAAGAATTTACAGTTTTTAGCCTGGCCAACCACGGCACCAGCATTATTCTCATCGGTAAAAATAGAACATTTTTCTAATGAAACTTGTTCGAAAGTAGTGTTCGTGGCAGTACTGGCTATCACGCCCATATTATCACGATCATCACTTTCGATGCGAATGTTATAGAAAGCAACATTCTTAATGGTGGCGTCCTCAAGATAAGTAAACAAGTAGCTGCACTTCTTTCTTGTCTCTTCATCGCCAAGGGTTGAACCAAAAATCATGTTTTTTAAGGTGACATCTATACCGTTATTATTTCTGACGGTAAAGCTTCCGTCTATCTCGCCAGCAAAGGTGGTGCAGAGCGTGTTCTGCATGCCGTCGAGATAGATGTTGTTGGTGAGCTTGATCTTGGAAGTAGATTTGCCCTGGCTGTCTTTAGTTGCATTGACTGCATCTTTCAGTTCCTGGAGGTTCGAGACCAGGTAATAGCCTTGCTCATCCTGGTCAGGAAGAGCCCAGCCTGCTGTCGTACAGAGCAGCAGCATGAGTGTGAATAGAATCTTTTTCATTTTGATTTGTTAGTTAAAGTTATGTTGTTTTGTTATTTTGCTACAGACGCAGCAAAGCCTTTCAAAGATGCCCGTAAGCACCTCTGAAAGGCTCTGTAATCGACGAAAAATCTGCGGGTTATAGGTCCCGCAATCCCCCCCCTAAAATGCGGTAATTCAGTGCGTTATACGCATCCACGCACAGCACCCCACAACCTTGCGTGAAGGCTGGACGGGGGAGGGATGTGGCGGTTAGCTTCATTGCGATTAGGGGATTATAGCTTTTTGAGATCAAAATACATCATTCTGGTGTGCAGAGGTTCGTCTTCTGAAATTTCGTAGATGAGGTTTCCTGCCTCGTCATACCGTTTGAGTGCTAAACGCTCTATCTCTTCTGTCTTATGCATATACACAAAACCGTTGTGCTCGTAATATGCAAGAGTGTCTTCGTTATTGTGAGCATCAACAACAAGAAAACGACAGGCGTTCTCTCGGTCGTTGGAGATATTGCTGTATTTGATGTACTCCATGACCTGACGTCCGATATGCTGACCTTGAAACTCATCGTTCACTCCTAAACGACCAATAAGTGTGGACGGATAGGTCTTGTTGCGTTTCAAGTTGTCAAACTGACGGTTAAAACGGTTCCTTGATGTTTTTGGTAACTGAGAACTTTTAATACTATCATTAGCGAGCGTGACTATCGCAACAATCTTATGGGGCACTGACTTTGTTACCCAGCAATATGTATTGCCGAGCATCTCATCAGCATACAGAAAAACATCGTTGGCAAAGAAATCGTCTAAGTCTTTGTTTCCACAGGAGAAACTGACACACTTGTCAACGACTTCTTTTGTATAGGGCATCATGCCACAATCTGTATTTATTGATAAGCACTGAGCCATATTACCAAACAAAATTCTTGCCGCTTTCTTTTATTTGTCTGAGACGAGCCTCTTGCTCCTCTGTCAAATGGGGTACAGGCTTGTGATCCCACTTCTCTGCTTCAGCAAGGAAGTCGGCTGCCGACTGACCTGTCAGTACTGGTATTTCTCTAATTGCTATTGCCATTTTATATTGATTTTAAATTCGATACAATTTTCCAAAAAACTCCTGTTGCGTCATAACATATTTGCTTCGCGGAGGATTTGCTTCATGATGTTAATATCCTTGCGTTGCACTTTGATGGTGCCAGGATTTGCCTCTACACGCTCTGCTTCGCGGATGAAGTTCTGTGCTTCATTGCCAAAGAGTGTGGGTATATTACGTATTGGTCTTGCCATAGTGTATAATTTTAATTCATTTGCATAATTAGTATTTATATTTACCATCCATGCACACTATCTGCGTGGCAAAGATACATTATTAATAATATAAATGCAAATTTCAGCTCCAAATCTTTTCATTTCCTCCCTATCTTCCCTCTCTTCTTCCTTAATTTGCCACCCCAATTTTTCATTTTTATCCCTCAATTCAGTCACCTACACCCACCAATCCGTCCTCTAAAGTGTTAAATCAGACAATTTTATCCCCCACCACTCCACTTTTCTATCATCATAATCATATAATCAGGATATTCAGGATTTTGCGCTTTCGATTAATATTTATTATTTGCTGTGTCAAAAGCCACAGCTTCTTTCGTTGTGTACTGACAACAGAGAATAACCATCGAAGTTGCTATCTCGGCCTGCCATTCGGAGAAAAAAACGTAAAAAAATGGGAGAAAAAATGCAGATTTTTCGAACCTGTATCCGATTTCGATACAGGTTGCTTTGATATTTGTGGCGCGAAAAGCAAAAATCCGAGATTATCAATGCATACAAACAAACATCAAAACAACCCGAACAACCGTATGAAAGACGAAGTGAAGGACCTGATCCGGCAGAAGAAGGCCGACAACGAGCGAATGAAGGAAGAGGCTTTGCGCCACGAGATGGAATGCCAGTGCCTGGAGTTTCTGGCCAGCGAGGTGGAGCGCCTGGAGGACTGTGTGGCCGACCGTCAGGCCGAAGTGGACGAACTGAACGCGACCCTGGAGAAGCAGCGGGCCACGATGGAGAAGCTGCAGGCCAGCATCGACCGCCTGAAGGACGAGAACACCACGCTGAAGGACGAGGCGAAGGCGCAGGCCGAACAGATGAAGACGATGAAGCAGGTGAACAATGCGGTGGCCAAGCAGTCGGAACACGACGACCTGATCCGCGTGGTGCATCGCTACATGATGACGTCGCAGAAGAAGAGCGTGAAGAAACGTGGCTACATCAAGATGGTGCTGCAGGAACTGGTGGCTACGGCCCACCTGGTGCTGTGCGACGAAGACCAGCAGCTGCTCGACGCGCTGGACGACGAGGTGGAGAAGCCGATGGTGAACATCGAGCGTGTGAACGACATCCATGGTAACGATAAGGTAGAGCTGAAGCCATGATACAGCAGGAGGGTGTGAAGATCGACTTCACGCATTGCGACGTGAAGATCGGATGTATGTTCGACATACACGACAACGAGAGCGTAACCATCTTTGCCCCGACCACCGAGGCCCGGACCGAGGGGGCGGAACGCGAGGATGCGAAGGAGGGGCCACAGCGGGTGTGCGAGGTACAGCCCGAAGTCACGCTCGAAACCGAGCTGCTCGCCATCTTTCTGAACGACATCGACGAGGTGCGGGCCTTCATCAATGCCATCGATGGGGCACGTCCTACCTTCGTGACCTCGCACGTCAACAACCTGTTGCGCCTGCAGAAGGTCACACGGGCCGGATGCAAGCGCCCGTTGTGGGAGATTCTTCATCGCTATCGCCTCTATAAACCGAGCGAAAGTAACTGGAATCAGCAGGTCAACGCCTGAGGCCGAACTTGTATTTCCTTGTAAAAACTTGTAATTACTTGCACACTTTTTCATAGGGGGCGATTCGCTTGGGAGGCCTATTTTTTTGCCCTATCTTTGCACCGTCAATCAGACAACAGAACGAGTCTGGTTGGC
>JAZUEP010000116.1:0-68471 GCA_045640225.1 Bacteroidales bacterium
AATACGTTGCAAAGATATCCAGAATTGTCGGAACGACCAAATCTGCTATAAGAAGTGTTAAAATCTAATCCCTATTGAAAATCAACATTTTATGCCGCCTTATTCCGGCTTAGTACTGGGTATTCTGGGTGGGTAAACTCAGCGATAGAAGGCTTCGTATCCGATGCTTGTGACACTATTTGGAATGGTGACAGAGGTGAGGCCGGAACACTCATTGAAGGTATATTTTCCAATGCTTGTTAAACCTGCGGGGAGATCTAAGGTAAGGATATATTTACGAGAATCATACCACGGGGAGTATTTGAAGTTTTCATAATCTTCCATCGCCCCACTGCCCTCAATTTTCAACACACCGGTTTCTGTGTTGAGGGTATAGGTGAGGTTTTCTCCGCATCTGCCAGTCTTGACTTCTGCATTAGCAGCCATGCAGGATAAGAGTGCCACGAATGTAGCAAATAATCTGAGAGATTTCATAATTTGTATGTTATAATGTTTATTATTGCTCGGTAAAAGGTGGAGATGATATTCAGACAACTGACTGATTACGCTAAGTGCATATCGAGGAACTACTCTAGTCTGTGTTGTATTTACTAATTTCGGCTGCAAATATATGATATTTTTCGCCTTTCTCCAAATTTAGGTCACAAAAATGTGTGTTGACGTTGCAAAGATAATGGCTTTCGCGGAAATATGCAAGTTTTTGGGCGAAAAAAAATTGGGCGGAGGTATAGTTTTCGCGCCACAAATATCCTAGCGACAACCATCGGCAATAATTTCGGCTATCTTGTTTAGCTCGAGGCATTGAGCTCGGGTGATTGTCACTTTCTCCATGTGATACTCCCAGGGGCTGATCTGCAGGAGCAGGCCTTGCGCACAGGCATTGAAACTTTCGCCTGAAGGTTTGTAAAGTTTGGGGAATCCGTTCTCGCGAAGCAAGATGATGCGATAGCCTCGGTTCATGGCTTCGCGTAGCACCTCCTTCTCCTTGGGCGAAATGGCGGCACTTACGAGCACGCCACCCCGTTCGCCGCAGGCTAGCCACTCTTCGCGCAGCCGAGCGTTTTCGTCATCGGTGTAGCGACGATGGACGATGACCGCCACCTTGTCGGGGATGTCGAGCAGAAAACGATTGCCTACCACCTGGCAGCTGTGACCGGCCACCTCCATGCCGCTGAGCACGGTGAAGAGCTGCGGGTTCTGTCGCTTCAACAGAAGTCGGCGAGGGTTGTCATCGAGGTATGCCTTCCAGTTGCCGAGCTGGCCTTCGTGCATCAGTATCTTGTCGTTGTAGCCGGGCTCGAAGAGGGGGATGGGGGCTCCTTTTTCGGACGAAAAAGGGATGGTAGCTGGGCTTGCGTCGGCAAAGGCGGGGTTAGCGTTGCGTGGATGTCCGTCCATGCACCTCAGCCTCATTGCTGCCTTCGAACACCCTCCCTTGAAACCGGCTACTATCCAACCTAGGTTCTTCCGCTCGGGAAGGTCTTCACGTACCCTCAGTATCATGTGCAGGTGGTCGGGCATTATCTAAAGTATATTGTTATCAAAAGTGGTTCTCCAAATTTCTACATAATTATATTACATTCAGCAGTACTTTTGATAATATTTATTGATAATAATGATTGTTATTTGACAGGATGGAGTATATTATAGTACGGCAATATTGCCGGAACTATATAATTTTATCTATGTCAAACATCATCAAATCAATCCCGTATGAGCAGTTGCTGAGTACAGGACGAAAAGGTTTCCAGACCTTTGGCCTGAGCAAGGGCTGTGTGGATGACCATTGCCGCCGACTGAGGCATTTGGCCAGTTTTATGGAAGAGGAGCAGATCCTGGAATATACTTCCGAGGTAGGCGAAAAGTTTATCGAGCATTTCAAGACTGACACCATTGTCAGTGGAGGGTGGAAAGAAAGAATCAAGGGTACGATCCGCTACCTTCATATCTTCATGAACGGAGAGGAGTTTCATCGCAGAGAGCGCATCAAGGAGTATTTCTGTCCAGACACGGAACTCGGCCGACTTGCAGAGGAATTCATTGTGTCCCTTGCACCTAAGAGACTCTCTTTCTCTTCCATAATGAACTATCGCTACAACCTGTACTTGTTCACTGAGGCCATGCGTCTTGACAATGTCGAGTTGAGCAACCTTGACCGTCCTGCCATAATGCGCTTCATCTCTGCAAGACACAAAAGCAGAAGAGTCTGTGCCATGGTAGTGAAATTCTTCATGGCGTATCTGTATGAGCGTAAACTTACCTCAAAGGATTTGTCCACCTGCCTGAAAGGCATCAATGACGAGAAGCACAAGCCTGTGATATCATACTATACACCGGAAGAGGTGCATAAGATAGAAAATGCGATAGACAGGACAACAGCTACAGGCAAGAGAGATTATGCCATGGTGCTGCTCGCATCCCGCCTGGGTTTACGCTCTTCTGACATCGTGGAACTTGAATTCTCCAATCTCGATTGGGACAACAGCCAGATACATCTGGTGCAGTACAAGACCAAGAGGTCAATAACCCTGCCATTGCTGTCAGATGTGGGAAATGCAATTATCGATTATATACGTAACGGTCGCCCAAAGACCGACCTGAAGAATATCTTTGTGTCAAGTATACAGCCATACTCAAAACTGAGATCCATAGGCAGTATGGTCAGGCGCTACATTACCATATCGGATGTGTTTGTCAGCCAGCGGCACAAGGGAGCACATTGCCTGCGTCATAGTCTTGCCACAACGCTCATGAACAATGGCACGCAGATGCCCGTCATATCCGAGGTGCTGGGACATACATCTACGGAGAATACGATGTTTTATCTTGGAGTAAATGTAAGTGCTCTTATTGAGTGCTCCATGGATGTGCCGCCTGTAAGCGACCGTTTCTATCATCAGAAAGGAGGTGCGTTCTATGAATAGCGAGCCTGTATTCAAGAGTGTCCTGACTCCCTTCTTCCAGTCCTACATGGACGATTTTGAAGCCAGGGGTAAGAGCAACGTGCGGCTCAGATATGTGCTGAGGAGCATCGACAAGTATCTCTGTAGCGTGAGCTACATCCATGACTACATAACTCAGACGGCTTATGATGGATGGGCAGCTTCTATGGAAGGCCTGGATATGAAGACTATTTACGAGAACAAAAAGACAGCAATAGCCTTCTGCCGCTATATGTGTGAATTGGGGCATGACAGCTACATCGCTCCAATGCCCAAATGGAGGCAGCCGGATTATATACCCTATATCTATAGCGAAGATGAACTGACATCCATCTTCAAGGCTACAGACAATTGGCGCGATCATCAGAATGGCAAATCAAGCACAGCACTTATCATGCCTGCGTTTGTAAGACTGCTCTACAGTACGGGAATGCGAGCTGGCGAAGCACTTGACATACGCAACAGGGATGTGGACTTTAACCGCCATGTCATCTGTCTCTGCTATACCAAGAACAGGGAAGACAGGCTTGCTCCCATAAACCCAAGCCTGGAGATGGTGCTGAAACAGTACATCAGATATCGCAACCAACTGCCGATTGATGGCATAGACCGGCCTGACGGGTATCTCTTCGCGAATCTGAGAGGCGAACGGTGCCTGCACTCTGCCGTATTAAGAAGATACCGCTTGATGCTGAAATCTGCAGGTGTACCATTTTCACCGTCCGAGAATATCCCTCGCCTGCACGACCTGCGGCATACGGCATGCGTCCACTCGCTGGTCAGGATGGTGCGAAACGGATACGATCCATACGTATGCCTGCCAATGCTATGCAAGTTTATGGGACATCACGATGTGGACGCCACGGAATACTACCTGCGACTTACGAAGGATATGTATCCCGATCTCATAAAGATGGACGCAACGGTCACGTCCATGGTCAAGGATGTAATCAGCAGAGCCCTTATCATCAAGGACAATGAAGGACAGACATCCTGACTTTGCAAGCGCCCTGCAGTCCTTCTTTTCTGACTATATGGTGCGCGAACGAGCCTCCAGCAGCAATACCATACGCTCATACAGAGACACGTTTGTCCTACTGATAGACTATCTGGATGAAGTCAGGCACATACCACCAGACCGCATAAAGCTCACCGATTTTGAGCGAGATATGTTAACTGGCTATCTTGACTGGCTTGAAGAAAAGCATCATAACTCCATAAGTACTCGCAATCAGAGATGTGCCGCCTTGCGCTCGTTTTTCAAGTACATGATGTATCTGGATCCGACGCACATGTCAACATGGAAGCAGATATGCACCATCAAGATGAAGAAGTATGAGCAGAAGCCTGTGGCATACCTTACCATAGAAGCGATGAAATGCCTGCTGGAGCAGGTGGAGACTGATAACAAAGGCGGACGGAGAAATCTTGCTATGCTCTCGCTGCTTTACAATACTGGTGCACGTGCGCAGGAACTCATAGACCTTACCCCAAGGGCGCTACGACTCACGAAGCCATACACCATCGAACTGCTCGGCAAAGGCTCCAAGCGCAGACTGGTACCTCTAGACGATGCGATTGTGAATCTGATGGTCAGGTATATGGAAGAGAACCGCCTCACTGATAGCGGAAAGGCAGACGCTCCTCTATTTTCCAACTCATGGGGCGAGCCACTTTCCAATCCCGGCATATCATACATCATCAACAAGTATGCAGCCATGGCTCGTCAGCTACATCCGGAATTGTATCCCGAAAGGATTACTCCACATGTATTCCGCCACTCAAGGGCAATGCATCTTCTGCAGGCAGGAGTCAATCTTGTCTATATACGAGATATCCTTGGGCATGTATCCATACAGACAACGGAAATCTATGCACGAGCAGACTCAAAGCAAAAGCGTGAGGCTCTCGAAAAAGCCTATGAATCGGTAGGCATCACTGAACCTGAAGTCAAAAGCTGGGAGAACAATCCGAAGCTGAAAGAACTCCTAAAAAGCTTTTGTTAGCACCAACACTCTCTAATATTATCAAAAGTAGTTTCTTAAACCATCAATGATAAATGGCTCTGTATCAATGGCGGTTAGGATGCTACTTTTGATAACAATATACTTTAGATAATGCCCGTTATCAAAAGCTTTGGATAACAGGCATGCATATTTGTGCATGCAATTGTATATGGTTGCCGCGCTTTGCCTGCAGTTCTACGGTTTTCTGCCATTGGTTCTGCAGAAACACGCCCAGCTCCGTCATCTCCACCATCGGTTGCTTCAGGTCCATATTCAGCCGGCCAAGAAGGCGGTCGCGGTCGCCTACTACCAGGGTGATATGATATACACCCTCGCCATAATAGTCATGGCCAGGGTTGTGTGGGCGATATGATGACTGAATACTCATTGGCTACTTTTCGTCGTGCAAATATACGAAAAATTTCTGATACTCACGCCGCATCGCCCCCAAAAAATTCGTCAAGCAGATGGTTTTTCGCGCAATTCCTTGCTAAATTGCCAGGAAATATGTATATTTGCAGCGCGGGATAGATTGAAATATAGAATAATGCACGCATAATGAACAACGAACAGAAATACTCGATACAAGGCTTGGAGGAGTACATCCGACAAGGTGAACCTAAACTAACATGAGAGGCTGAGTCAAAAGACCCAGCCTCTCGCCTTCGGGATGCGTTCGTCCGCTCGTCAATCCTTAATCGCCTGTCCGTAGCCGTTGTACTGTCGGCCATTGCTGCGGATCACGAAGGTGTTGCCCTGCAGCAGCTTCGTGCTTGGCATAGCCTGGGTGACGACGCTCTCGATGGCGGTAGGAGCCTGTGGGTTCACTACTACATGGCCCGAGCGACCCCAATAGTTGTTGCCATTGATGTCGAGCGAGAAGTCGCCATTCGCGTCGTAGCTCACTGCCACCGTACCGGCTGCAAACAGCCAGAATGGAGTAATCATGTAGCCCTCGTCATTCAGATGTGCATAGAATGTTGGGAATACGCCCTGATCGGAGATCAGGCCTGGCTGTACCGTACCGGGTGCAAAGGTGGCGTTGATCTCGTATTCGCCGGCTGGCAGCTCGTCGCCATTGATAAAGATGAGTGTGGCAAACTGCTGCGTAGCATCTCCGCACGAAATGTACACATAGTCGCCCGGCTCAACCTCATACATCACAATATCCTCGGTCGTGAACACCAGATCGAGGTCGTTGTCCGGATCGTCGAACTCCTTGATCGGATCGATCTGCGACTTTGCCTCGCCCGTCAGGTAGACGTTGAAGCGGATGTCGCCAGCCTGGCATGTGCCTTCGAGGGTAAACTCCTGACCGTCCCAGTCCAACGTCACGTCGCACGAATACATCTGATACTTGTCGGCGCCAAGATAAATGATGCACGAGCTGCGGTAAGGAACCGACAGCTGGTCGTAGTGGCCCGAAACGACCTCATCGGCATCGAACACAAACGAGATCCAGTCGTACTCGTCGGGCGTCGTACCGCATACCTGGAACACGCCCAGGCTGGTGCAAAGGTCGGCCAGCTCGATGGTCGACGAAATGAAGTTACGCTCCTCTGTCACCTCAGGGATTACGAGGCTGAGGTCGAGCGTGTAGACCGTACTGTTCCAGCATAGGACCTCGCCCTGCAACGTCCAGAAGCCATCGGCAGTACGCTCTACGTCGACGGCGCCCGAGTAGGTCGAGATGCCGTCCACCGTCAGTCGGCTCAGCACGTAGTCGGCCTCAGCGTCGCTGGTATCATAATGGCCAGGCACGATGCCTGTACGGGTGATGAACTCGGCCGATATCTGATGCTTGCCGCTGCTGGCAGTAGCCGTAAACAGCCCGTAGCCGTAGTACGACATGTAGGTGTTCACCATCGAGTCGTCGACCGAGAGGTCGGTCGAGAGGAGCGTCTCGGCATACTTCGCTGTCGGGGTCATCATCTGCGTGTTCACCAAGTAGGTTGTGCCGTCGTATGCAGAGAGCTTAGCCTCGATGGCGTACTCCTTGTCGTTCAGGGCCATGATCGTAGCCTCCACGGTGTGCAGGCGTACCGTCTGGCCGTGATCCTTCAGGTATGTGTAGGCAAAGCCTTCGTACAGGTCGTCAGTGGTATAGGTGCCAGCTACTTCCTGGGTCGACGCAAAGCACAGGGCAATCTCGTAGTCGCTGTTGGTCATCAGGAACTGGAAGGCTCCGTAGTCCTTTATCATGTCCGACAGCAATACCTGCTGCATTTCGCCCACTTCGACCACCTCGCCGTCAACCGGTGCGTCGAGGGGCTTGTAGTACACATGGTACTCGTTGCCTTTAGTATCTACAATCTGACAATCCATCGTCATCTTGTCGTTCTCGTTGCTCAGCACGCATTCAACCGATGCATAGTCGAAGTATCCACCGCCGCTCAGGGCGACGCCAAAGGTGTAGTCCAACAGCATATCATCGAGTGTATACACCTTGCCGATCTCCAGCTGTTTCATAGGCATATTGATATCGATAAACCACTGGTACTTTCCGTCTGTGCTCGCTGCCTGGAACCATACGTCGGTATACATATCGGTCACAATGACCTGGTCGTACGGACTGTCAATCACCTCGGCCTTGGCGCGGAAGGGGGCAGTAGCCCTGGTTGGTGCGAAAGCCTCGCGCTGAGCCTTCTCAATCTGCTGTGTTGCTGCATTCAACCCCATTGTCATGCACAGGGCTGCGCAAAGTGTAAAGATTTTCTGCATATCAATTGTGGGTATTTGTTGAACTCATAAAAAAATCGAGTTAGGGAAACGATGCTATAATTCCCGTCGTAAAGAAAATGAAAATTGCTGAACATCGGTTAAGACATTCAGCAACTTATATGGTCAGACCTTATGGATATAAAGGTCGGGGTTACCCGACTCGAACGGGCGGCCTCTACGTCCCGAACGTAGCGCGCTACCAACTGCGCCAAACCCCGATAAAATCTGCGGCTCGAAGCCACAGATTCTATAATTACGAGTTACAAATTACGAATTACTCCGCACAGCGAATTACTGATTCGACGGGGCTTGTAGCGCACCTTGCCGTAATTTGTAATTCGTAATTTGTAATCAACATTTGAGCGAGGGCTCAAATGATTAGTCCTGATTGAGGTTGATGCGCTTGAAAGCAGTAGCGGTAAGGCCCTTCTGAACCTTGTCGAGGTACTGCTGAACGCTCATCTTGCTGTCGTTGATGAACTCCTGCTCTACGAGGCAGTTGTCCTTGTAGAACTTAGCCATACGACCCTTAGCGATGTTCTGGATCATACCCTCGTTGAGGTTAGCAGCCTTCTCGGCAGCGGTAGCAGCCATGATCTCGCGACCCTTGGCAGCCTCCTCAGGAGTAATCCAACCCTTAGAGGTGTTAGACTCGATGTGATCCTCGCTGTCGATGGGGTTAGGATTGAGGCCGGCCTTCTTCAGAGCTGCAGCAACAGCCTTCTCGACCTGCTCGTCCTTGGTCTTCTTGATAGCGAGCTCGAGCTCCTCGTCCTTCTTAGCCTGTGGAATCTCGTCAGCATTGACTGCGAGTGGGTTCATAGCAGCAACCTGGCAAGCAACCTCCTTGAGAGCCTCCTCAGGAGCAGCCTGGTTGAAGGCAACTACTGCAGAGAGCATGTGGTTGAAGTGGTTGTAAGCTACGACGCCTTCGCCGCAAACTGCCTCGAATACGACCTCCATCTTCTCGCCGCAAGCGCCTGAACGCTCGGTGATGACAGACTGTACAGTACCCTCCTCGAGTGGCAGAGCCAGAAGAGCGGCATTGTCGGCTGGCTTGTTGGCCATTACGAGGTCAGCAAGGGTAGCAGCGAGTGCCTGGAACTTGTCGTTGTTGGCTACAGACTCGGTCTCGCACTTGAGAGCTACGACAGCAGCATAGTTACCCTCGGTACGAGCGATAACGACACCCTGAGCGGCCTCACGAGCCTCGCGCTTTGCAGCAATCTTGGTAAACTTCTCGCGGATCCACTTTACAGCGGCATCGAAGTCGCCATTCGACTCCTCAAGGGCCTTCTTGCAGTCGCCCATGCCAGCCTGTGTCAGCTCGCGAAGTTTCTTGATATCAGCAATTGAAACTGCCATAATATAATCTTAGATTATAAGTTAAAGAGTTAAAAAGTTAAAAAGTTAAAGAGTTATCTGCGGACGGAGAATCTGCCGAAATAGGAAATTTCAGAAGTTAAAGAGCCACACGGCCCCAACAGCATGGAACTTTTTAACTCTTTAACCCTTTAACTCTTTAACTTGCGAAGCATTAAGCCTCTTCAGAGGTCTCAACGTTCTTCTTGCCGCCCTTGCCGCTTGCCTCAGCAGCGTCCTGGTCAGCCTTCTCGACCTTGCGCTCCTCCATGCCCTCGGCGATAGCGTCGCACATTGCGCCTACTACAGCCTCGATTGACTTGGTAGCGTCGTCGTTAGCAGGGATCACGTAGTCGATACCGCGTGGGTTAGAGTTGGTATCAACCATACCGAATACTGGGATACCCAGACGGATAGCCTCAGCTACGGCGATGTGCTCCTTCATAACGTCAACAACGAAGATTGCGCTTGGGAGACGGGTAAGGTCAGAGATAGAACCGAGGTTCTTCTCGAGCTTCTCGCGCTGGCGGCTGATCTGCAGACGCTCGCGCTTTGAAAGGTTATCGTAGGTACCGTCCTTGGTAAGCTTGTCGATGGTAGCCATCTTCTTCACAGCCTTGCGGATGGTGGTGAAGTTGGTAAGCATACCGCCTGGCCAGCGCTCGATAACGTAAGGCATGCCAACAGCCTGAGCCTTCTCGGCTACGACCTCCTTGGCCTGCTTCTTAGTGGCGACGAAAAGCACCTTCTTGCCGCTCTTGGCCAGGGCCTTGAGCTGCTCAGCTGCCTCGTCGATTTTAGCAACTGTCTTATTCAGGTCGATGATATGGATGCCGTTGCGCTCCATGAAGATGTAAGGAGCCATTGCTGGGTTCCACTTGCTCTTGAGGTGTCCGAAGTGAACGCCGGCTTCCAAAAGTTGATCAAAGTTTGTACGTGACATAATGTCGAAATTGTTTTTTTGTTTACGTTCTTGTTATTCAACCCAAAGGTATTGGACTATCTGACAATTTACTATTTGACAATTGTCGCCCGGATCCGCTGGGTTTAGATACTAAACGCGTTATTTAAATAGATGTACACGCGTACTATACTTAAATGACGCTTATGACGCTAATTGCATCTGGACTTTACAATGCCTTACGAAGCGCGAAGCCAATCGTAAATTGTAAATTGTCCAATTGTAAATGTATTAACGCTTGCTGAACTGGAAGCGACGACGAGCCTTTGGCTGACCTGGCTTCTTACGTTCAACGATACGTGCATCGCGGGTGAGGAAACCAGCCTTGCGGAGGGCAGCCTTGTTCTCAGCGTCGATCTTGACGAGAGCACGAGCGATAGCGAGACGAAGGGCACCAGACTGGCCGTTGTAGCCACCGCCCTTCAGGTTTACCTTGATGTCGTACTGCTCAGCAACGCCCAGCTCGTTGAGGGGCTGCTTAACTACGAACTGAAGGAGGGTTGAAGGGAAATAGTCCTTGAGGTCCTTCTTGTTGATTGTGATGTTACCAGCACCTGCCTGAACATAAACGCGGGCAACAGCGGCCTTACGACGGCCAATAGCGTTGATTACTTCTGCCATAGTTTTAATGTTTGATTAGGTGATGATTACTTCAGGGTGTTGATGTCGATAACCTTAGGCTGCTGAGCCTCCATGTTGTGCTCGGCGCCCTCGAAGATACGAACGTTCTTCAGGAGCTGACGGCCAAGCTTGTTCTTGGGGAGCATGCCCTTGAGGACGGTGAGGTAGAGAGCCTGATAGCCCTGCTTCTTAACCACGCTGGCAGCGGTGTGTACGCGCTGGCCGCTTGGGTAACCGGTGAAGGTGAGCCACTCGCGCTCGGTCCACTTGTTGCCGGTCATGGTGATCTTGTCGGCGTTGATGATGATTACGTTGTCGCCGCAGTCAACGTGAGGGGTGAATGATGGCTTGTACTTGCCACGGAGAAGCTTAGCTACCTTCGAGCAGAAGCGACCCATGATCTGGTCAGTAGCATCCACAACCACCCATTCCTTCTGTGCAGTTGCTTTGTTCACAGAAATGGTCTTGTAAGATAAAGTATCCACTGTTGATTGGTTGGAATAAATAATGAATATAATAATTGTTTATCTCGGACAGAGCCTCGGCTTACGGACTAGAGCTCGTCGAGGTTGCCACTGGCTTTGCGGTTGACTTAGACCCATTGAGGGCGTAGTTTCCCCACAAATCAGCGCGCAAAGATACGCAATTTTCTTTAAACTCAAGTCCTTCGGCGATTTTTTCTGCTTCGACGCGCCGATTTATCAACACTTTTCTAACAAATTGTCATCTATATAGGGCAAATATTGCCGACAATCTGCCCATTATCGCTCATGATATAGCCACAATATACTATTTTTCGGGGATTTATTTGGAGTTTTCGCGAAAATAGAGTATTTTTGCAGCCATAAAAACCACACTAACACATACACCCCACTATGAACAAACGTTTCATTACCTCGCTACTGGTTGCCGCATCAACCATGGCGATGCTCAATGCCCAGAGCCGCGAGCAACTGCTGCTTTCGGGATGGCGCTTCCATATGGGAGCCCAGGAAGGAGCCGAAAGCCTGGACTTCGACGATACACGATGGGAAGAGGTCACCATTCCCCATGACTGGGCCATCCGCGGTCCCTTCGACAAGGATATCGACAAGCAGGTAGTCCGCATAGAACAGAACGGCGAAAAGGAAGCCACCGAGAAGACCGGTCGCTCGGGCTCGCTGCCCTGGATAGGCGAGGGCTGGTATCGCACCTCGTTCCAGATTCCCGACGGCTACAGCCATGCCGAACTGATCTTCGATGGTGCCATGGCCGAGCCACACGTCTACCTGGACGGACAGGATGTCGGATACTGGGCCTACGGCTACAATACCTTCCGCCTGGACATCACACAGTTCCTGCCTCGCAACCGTTCGGTCGAGGGAGGCATCATGCCTGGCGAGCATACGCTGGCCGTACACCTGCAGAACGTCGAGGAGTCGAGCCGCTGGTATCCTGGTGCCGGCCTCTATCGCCCTGTACGCCTGGCGCTCGGCCAGAGCATCGGACTGAAGACCTGGGGCACCTTTGCACGTACGACCATGCTGCGTGGCATCAGCGACAATCATCGCACGGCAGCCGAGGCACGTCTGACCATCACGAGCGAGGCGCGCTTCGAACAGCCGACACAAGGCCGCAAGTTCAAGGTCGTGAACGAGCTGATCGACAGCGAAGGCCGACGCATCGCGATGCAGGCCAACGACGTGAACGACTCACAGCTGTCAAACACCGTCCTTCTGGTCCGCGACGCTCAGCTCTGGAGCCCCGAACAGCCTACGCTCTACACGCTGGTAACACGCCTGGTCGAGGGCGAGCGCGTATGGGACGAACAACAGCAGCAGGTAGGCATCCGCACGATCGACTACTCGGTTGACGGCTTCAAGCTGAACGGCGAGACACGCAAGTTCCGCGGCGTCTGCCTCCACCACGACCTGGGCCCCTTGGGCGCAGCGTTCAACAAGTCGGCTTTCCGTCGCCAGGTAGCGCTGCTGAAGGAGATTGGCTGCGACGCCATCCGTACCAGCCACAACATGCCTGAGCCCTGGCAGATGGACATCTGCGACGAGATGGGCATGATGGTTATGGCCGAGTCGTGCGACATGTGGGTCTACGCCAAGTGCAAGAACGGCTACGCGCGTTTCTTTGATAAGGTGGACGAAACATCGGTCAACAAGACTGGCGAACCCTGGTGGAAACGCGACTTCACCAACCTCGTCCTGGTGCATCGCAATCACCCATCGATCGTGATGTGGAGCATCGGCAATGAGATTCCGGAGCAGGGCGACGCCAACGGCCTGCGCTATACCCGCCTGCTTCAGGACATCATCCACACGCTGGACGGCACCCGCCCCTGCACGCAGGGAATGGACCGCGGCGAGGCTCCGATGTACAGCGGCGTATGGCAGGAGACCGATATTCCGGGCTTCAACTACCGCCTGCATGTATATCAGAAGGGTCTGGAGGCATCGCCTAAGGGCTTCATCCTCGGATCAGAGACCGCCTCGACCATCTCGAGCCGCGGCGAATATAAGTTCCCTGTGACCGAAGAGCATGGCACAGCCTACGACGACGGACAGATCTCGTCATACGACCTGGAGTCGTGCATCTGGAGCAACCTGCCCGACGACGACTGGATGTGGCAGGACAAGTGTCCGGAGGTAATTGGCGAATTTGTATGGACGGGCTTCGACTATCTGGGCGAGCCAACTCCTTACGATGAATACTGGCCCTCGCGCTCGTCGTACTTCGGTATCTTCGACCTTGCCGGCTTGCCCAAGGACCGTGCCTACCTCTATCGTACACACTGGGCTCCCGAGAAGGAAACCCTGCACCTACTGCCACACTGGAACTGGCAGGGTCGAGAAGGAGAGACGACGCCAGTCTTCTGCTACACCAATTACCCCGAGGCCGAGCTGTTTGTCAATGGCAAGAGCCAGGGCCGACTGAAGAAGATCGACGTAGCGCTGGACGACTATCTGGAACTTCGCCACGACGAACCGATGCCATGGGGTGGTACCGTGAAGTTTGCCAATGCCGACGCACCACGCGGCAAGAACCGTCTGGACCGCTATCGCCTCCGCTGGATGGACGTAAAGTATGAGCCAGGCGAACTGAAGGTCGTAGCCTACGACAAGGACGGCAAGGTGGCTGCTACCGAAGTGATCCGCACGGCCGGAAAGCCCGACCACATCGAGCTGGTACAGAGCGACGTACTCGACGCCAACGCCGGATCGTGGACACTCACTACCACACCGACCGACATCCTGGGCAACACCATGGACACGCCAGAGCTGGCCTTCGTAACCGTACGCATCGTCGACAAGGATGGCAACCTCTGCCCTATGGCCGACAATCAGCTCACTTTCACCGTCAGCCAGAAGTCAGCCCCCGGCCGTCGACTGGAGAAGGGTGAATACGTGGCAGCCTTCAACTCGTGCTGCAATGGCGACGCAACAAGCGTCGAGGTATTCACCAATCCGACGATGAAGGCCTTCAACGGCGAGGCAGTCGTCGTAGTCGAAGCCGGCACCGCTCCGGGCACAGCCACATTGACCGTAAGCGCCAAGGGTCTGCGAAGCGCATCGACCAAGATCGAAGTACGTCAATAAGATGATCTGGCATCTATTAGGATTACTCACAGCATGTATATGGGGCAGCACCTTCGTAGCTTCGAAGGTGCTGCTCAATGCTGGTCTGACGCCAGCCGAAATCATGTGTCTGCGCTTTGTCCTGGCCTGGATACTGATGTTGCCATGGTGCCATCAGCATTGCATACCGGGCATTCACGGTTCGAAAGCCCAAAGGGTGCAGTCGCTGAAGGATGAGTTGCTGTTTGCCGTCCTGGGCCTGAGCGGCGGCTCGCTATACTTCCTGTTCGAAAACACGGCGGTCGACATCTCGTCGGCCACTTCGACCGTGGCGTTGCTGGTTTGCACCACCCCCATTCTCACGGCTTTGCTCAACCGCTGCCTGCATCGCGACGAACATCTGTCCTCGCGCTTCATAACAGGCTCGATGGTGGCGCTGGTAGGCGTGGCGTTGGTGGTCTTCAACGGCGTGTTCGTGCTCGACGACGATCCGCTGGTCATCATCCTCTCGGTCGGAGCCTCGGCCATGTGGGCTATCTACAGCCTGGTAATCCGGCAGATGGAAAAGCGATATTCGTCGGCTGTCATCACCCGCAAGGTATTCTTCTGGGGAATCCTTACCATGTTGCCCGTATGCATGACGCACCAGACGCAATGGTCCTTGCTGCTCGAACCGACGGTAGCCGGAACGTTGTTGTTTCTGGGCCTGGTAGCTTCGTTAGGATGTTTTCTGGTATGGAATATCGTATTGCGTCGCATCGGCATCATTGCTGCCGGCAACTACCTGTACTTCAATCCGGTTACTTCGCTCTTCGTGGCCTATTGGGTGCTCGACGAACGCATCACCTGGCTGGCCATCGTGGGCTGTGTGCTCACCGTTGCCGGGGTGTATCTCTGCAATCGACGAAAGCAGGCATAGGCCGGAGCCAGATGCCTGGATGCAATACGGATCAAGAAAAACTGAATCAGATCACGGTATAAGGTTTCGTGCAGGCTTTCTGCAAGACCTGCAAAGTCTTTGGCGAGGGCGCAACTACAAAGTTGCTGCCCTCGTTGCTGTTCAATAAGGGGAGGTCATCGTAATGGTCGGTAATGACGATGTCGAGTTCGGCTTTGTGGACCTGCAGCATACGCTGGAGAGAGTCGACCTTCTGCTGTCCCACATTTTCTGACCATCGTCCTATCACCACCTCTGAGGGCAGCGGAGTAGCGCAACAGAGATCGATATGCAGATTTTCGGCTATCGAATGCGCGTAGAACCCCGGGGCGGCCGTAGTAAGGATGAGCAGATGGCCACGATTGCGATATTGCTCCATACGCTGCAGGACCGAACGATTGATGGCAATCAGCTCGCGCTCCACGAAGAGGTCGAGGCGCTCCTTGCGCTGCATGAACGAAGCGGTACGGTTGAGCAGATGGCGCTTCATGGTGCTGTGCCGCACGAAACGCAACTTGCGCAACCCGACCCAGAAGACGATACTCAAGGCGATATCGAGTCGCATGCTGTTGAGGGCAGCATGTCCGCAGAACGACAGATAATCCTGGAAGGAATTGGTGGCTAACAATGTGCCATCAAGATCTATAGCGAGCGCTTTCCGCATTGTTCTATAGGTAATATTCTGTATTGTATTGGCCGACGACCCGCTGGTCACCTCTTTACCTTTTACCTTTTTACCTCTTAACCTCTATAATCGTTCGACCACGGGAAGCGGCAGAGCGTACGATCGTGATAGAGGTAGAAATCGGCATCGCAAACCGGACGGGCCGTAGTGACGGTAATCACAGCAACACGTATCGTGACACCCGGAAAGCGTTCAGCAAGATGCTGTCGAAGCGTATGGATCGTTGCCCCGGTATCAATGGCATCGTCGACCAGCAGTATCGTACCGCCAGAAGGCACATCGGCATCGATCGCCAGGTCTCCGACACGAGCCGGCAGCTGACCGCGGCTACGCCATTCGCCTATCCGACTCTCGACGATGCGCAACAGGTCGCAAAGCCATAGCGGCATCCGTCGCAACAGCCGCTGCACGAAGCCGGCCTCCTTCTGCCGTGTCGAGGGACGCGACAGACGCACCTCGCAATACGGCACACCAGGGAAATCTGCCCGCATCAGGCGTGCGACCTCGGCACCTCCACTCTGGATTCCCACAACGAGCGCAGGACTACAACCAGCGGCCAAGATACGGGCCGAGAGCTGGCGACAGGCATCGGCCAGCAAGGCCGGAGTCAGAGTAACAACACGCATGACGTTATCGATAAATAAGATAAGAGAACATAGCCGCCAAACGATTCTTGAGGCGAGCCTGACCATCGCGGATACTCTCGCGTCGCAAGGCCTTGATATGTTGCCAACAACGATGCGCCATGGCTATGTTGGCATCCGTGTGCGGCTGGCGCGACAGAAGTCGCAGGATGTTCATCGCCACAGCCAGCCGACGTTCGCGAGCGGCACGGATCAACTGAGGGCGTCCGGTGACCAAATATTGAGCCTCGAGCGTCTGCAGCACATCGAAGGCATCGTTGCGACGAATGGAGAGGCTGTTGAGAGTGCCGGCATCCTGCTTGCGATAGTAGTACAATGGCAGATCGATGCACACGACGCGATGCACGAGAGGATAAAGCTGCGCCAGGAGATACAGATCCTCGTAGACACGGAAAGCGGCCGGGAACCGCAACCCTTCGAACAACGAGCTACGAAACAGTTTTCCCCACGGCGAGGAGTCGGCATGAGGCTGCTGATAAAGCATGGCAAGCAAGGCCTCCTCGCCCGACAGCTCACGACGTGCATAGCGGACGGGCAAAACCGAAGAGAGAGGCAACGCGCCCTTCCCTACCATCTGATACGAGGCACATACCACGTCCACATTCGGGCGGCCATCGAACTGAGACACAAGCACCTCGAGGTACTGCCGATGAACTACGTCGTCGGCATCGACGAAAGCGAGGAAATCGCCCGCGGCCACCTGAAGAGCCGCGTTGCGGGCAGCCGCCGGACCGGCATTAGCCTGATGCAGGACCGTAACACGAGCATCGCGACAGGCATAGTCGTCGCAAAGGTCGGCACTTCCATCGGTCGAGCCATCATCCACAAGCAGGAGTTCGAAGTCGGCATAAGTCTGCGCCAACACCGAATCGAGGCATTCCGTCAGGTAGGAAGCCACATTATAGACGGGGATGATGACCGAAATCATTAATAGTTCTTGTTGTCGATATACGCCTCGAGCAGACGCGTAACGCCCTCGGAATTCTTCGGCGTGACGTGAATATCGGCCACGCTGGCCGGAATGAGGCACGAATTGCCCTCGGTAAGACGAATGATACAATCGCGATGTGCCGGCATCAAGGGAGCTCCGAAAAGGCTGTCAGGATCAGAGCCGAAGCCCTGCGTAGAGTTGATGCGAATCGTACAGTCGCCCTCCAGGCACATATAGATGATGAACGAGTCATACTTATACAGCTTGCGATGGAATGGACGGTTCACCTTGAGCAGCTTGACGATGAAGAACTCGTTGACGATGAGCGGAACCGGCTTGTTGAGCACATGTTCGTATTCGTGACGATACACGCTGAGGTCAGCCCGCTGTCCGGCCAGCAAAGGCTGTGGCGCAACAGCTGCCATACTGCCCTTGACGACCGAGGCGCGCTCGCTGGGGATATTGAAGTCGATGGCATCGACAGCCAGTTCGGTGTGCAGCTGGCGTGGCTTTCCGTCCAAGCCCGGACGATTGTAGTCGAAGATGCGGTAGGTAATGTCGCTCGACTGCTGGACCTCGGCCAACAGGATTCCGCTACAGATGGCATGGATACGGCCTGCCGGAATGAAGAATACATCGCCGGCCTTGACCTGATGACGTGCCAGCACATCGCAGATCGAGCCATCGGCCACGCGATGTTCGTATTCGTAATGCGAGACAGGCTCGGCCAATCCGCTATAGAGATAGGCTCCCGGCTCGGCCTTCATGACGTACCACATCTCGGTCTTTCCGAAGCAGCCATGGCGCTCGCGTGCCAGACGGTCGTCGGGATGAACCTGGATAGAGAGGTCCTTGCGGGCATCGATGAACTTGACCAACAACGGGAACTCACCCCCATAACGCTTCGTCACGGCCTTGCCCAACAACAGTTCGCGGTACTCAGACACGATTTCCGACAATGTACGTCCCGCCAATGGTCCGTTCTTGACGACGGATGTAGAACCAGGGACGGCCGATACTTCCCACGACTCACCCACCGGCTCGTCGTCGGCCGGCAATCCCTTGAGCGGCTTCAGACGATTGCCGCCCCATACGGTCTGATGGAAATTATCCTCGAAAAGGAGGGGATAGAGTGGCTGCATGATGCGAAGGTGTTAAGGCGGCGGCATGGCCGCCTTGTGAAGGTATGAAGGTGTTAAGATGCTGGAGCGGCGACGAAGCCGCCTTAGGAGGATGTGCCAATGCTATAGCTTAAAGCCATTGAGAAGGGCGCGGACTTCCATGCGCTTCTTGCCAGGAAGCTGCAGTTCCTCAAGGGCGAGGACACCATCGGCACAGGTAATGTGGATATACGACTTATTGTCGGTATCGATGGCGCCGATACGTTCAGCGGGCTGTGGCTGGCCCTCCTTGACCACCGACGTACGGAAAACCTTGACCGGCGACATCTCGCCAATCGTAGTCCATGCGGCCGGATAGGGCGAGAGGCCACGCACGAGGTTGTGTACCTCACGAACCGGACGATCGTAATGCAGTTCGCACGTCTCCTTGAAAATCTTTGGCGCAGGACGCAACTCGCTGATGCCGGTCGAAGCTTCGAGATCGGCAATGAGCGTCTCCTGATCGATGGTCGGAATACGAGCAACGTCGCCATCGGCTTCGAGCAGCAAGTCCACCGTGCGGCAGACAAGCCCCTTGCCCATCTCCATCAGACGATCGTGAACCGAGCCGACATTCTCGTCATCGCCAATAGGCATCGGTTCCTTGAGGATGATACGACCGGTATCGATCTGATGATCGAGGAAGAAGGTCGTAGCGCCAGTCACGCGGTCGCCATTGATTACCGCCCAGTTGAGCGGAGCTGCGCCACGATACTGTGGCAACAAGGCCGCATGCAGGTTGAAGGTTCCCATGCGAGGCATGGCCCAAACCACCTCGGGCAGCATACGGAAGGCGACGACGACCTGCAGATCAGCCTTCCACTCGGCCAAGGCGGAGAGGAAAGCCTCGTCGCGCAACTTCTCGGGCTGCAGCAAAGGCAAGTCATGATCGAGCGCATATTGCTTGACAGGGCTGTACTGCACCTTATGGCCACGACCCGCAGGCTTATCGGGCATCGTGATGACGCCTACGACATTATAACCGCCCATGACAAGGGCATCGAGCGAAGCCACGGCGAAATCAGGCGTGCCCATGAAGACGATACGAAGGTCTTGTTTCTGCATCTGATAAAATGTGTATTAACAATAATAGTTACCAGCTATAGAGGCTATAACTGATAACTATTATATAAATGTACGCGTAAAACGCGATGTGATTACTTCTTAGCAGCAGCCTTAGCCTCCTTCTTGCCCATCCAGTAGTAAGCACATGGAACGGCGAGGAAGATGGTGGTCAATGGGTCGACAACGACACCGAGGAGCATTGCGAAGATGAAGCTCTGGATTGAAGCACCACCGAAGAAGAAGATTACGAGGAGCACGAGGAGCGTCGAGATAGAGGTGTTCAACGTACGTGGCATGGTAGCGTTGAGAGCCTCGTTGATGACGTTGTAGCGGTCCTTGTTAGGATAGAGGTTGCTGACCTCGCGGATACGGTCAAATACAACCACGATATCGTTGATTGAATAACCGATGACGGTAAGGATAGCAGCGATGAATGCCTGGTCGATCTCCATTGAGAATGGCATGATAGCTGGCAGCAAGCAGTAGAGGCCGAGGATCACGAAGGTGTTGGCAGCCAGACCTGCGATAGCGCCGAGCGAGAATGCTACGTTGCGGAAACGGAACAGGATGTAGAGAGCGATAGCGATCAGCGACAGGACGATGGCGAGGATAGCGCCATAGGTGATGTCCTCAGCAATCGAAGGACCAACCTTCTGGGTAGATGGGATGTAGTCCTCGTTGTTGAACTGAGCGAACTCCTTGTCGGCGGTGTAGCCGAGTTCCTTACCTGCGTTGAAGATAGCCTGCTTGACGATGAGGTTAGCCTGAGCGTCGTCGGTAGCGTTGAGGTCGAAGTTGGTGGTGATACGTACCTGGTTGTCGCGGCTGATGGTGATAACCTTGATGGTAGCGCCCTGGAGCGACTCGTCAGCAACCAGCTTGTTGGCGATAGCCTCGTTGTCGACCTTATCTACATCGTTGAAGGCAACGACATAGTTGCGACCACCGGTGAAGTCGATACCCTTCTCAAGACCTGGGATGAACATCAGGACAACAGCGATTGCGCATACGGCTGCGTATACCTTAGAAGTAGTGCGGCCCTTCTTGACGAAGTCGATCGAAGTTGGCTTGAGCAGACCTGACAGAGCACCGGTGAACGAGAGGTTCTTGAACCAGCCCTTAGCGAGAGCCCACTCGAAGAAGATACGGCTCAGGAAGACAGCGCTGACGAACGAGGTGATGATACCGATGATGAAGGTAACGGCAAAGCCACGGATAGGACCAGTACCGAAGTAGTAGAGGATGATACCGGTGAGCAACGAAGTCAGGTTGGCGTCGAAGATAGCCGAGAATGCGTTGTTGTATGCAGCATCGACAGCCGAACGCAGCTGCTTGCCAGCAGCGAGCTCCTCCTTGGCACGCTCGTAAATAAGTACGTTGGCATCCACTGCAATACCCATTGAGAGGACGATACCTGCAATACCCGAAAGGGTAAGCACAGCGTGGAACGAGGTGAGGATACCGATGGTGAAGAAGGCATTGATGAGGAGGCAGCAGTCAGCAACCAGACCTGCAGTAACGCCATAGAAGAGTACCATGTAGATGAACAGGAGGATCAGAGCCACGATGAACGAAGTTACCGAAGCGTCGATTGACTCCTGGCCGAGGGTAGGACCTACAACGTCCTCAGATACGATGTTGACCTTAGCAGCCATCTTACCAGACTTGAGCACGTTAGCCAAGTCGTTAGCCTCTTCGGTGTCGAAGTTGCCGGTAATCTGCGAACGGCCGCCAGAGATCTCCTGGTTTACGCGAGGAGCCGAGTAGACGACGTCGTCGAGTACGATGGCAACGCACTTGCCTACATTCTCCTTGGTAAGCTTAGCCCAGGTGTTGGCAGCCTCAGGAGTCATGGTCATGCTGACAGCATACTCGCCACGAACCTGCTCGAAGTCGACGGTAGCGTCAACCACGATGTCGCCACCCTTGGCTGCATCTGGCAACGATGGATGACCCATGTTGTCGTGAGCCTTGAGAGCGTAGAGCTGATACCAGATACCCTTCTCGTCGAACGACTTGACGCTCCAAGCCAGCTTCAGCTTGCGAGGGAAGGCATCGCGGTACTGCTTGACAGCGAGGAGAGCGTTGATGGCAGCGGTATCGCTCGACTGAGCAACAGCAACAACTGGGCCCTGATCACCGAATACCTGAACGCGGGCAGCAAGGCTGTTCTGCATAGCCTCGGCCAATGCGGTGCTGTCGGCAGCAACGCTGTCGTTAGCGGCAGGAGCAGCCTTCTGAGCCTCAGCAACGAGCATTTGCTGGAATGCACCAGCAACCTCGCCTGCCTGATAGGTCTCCCAGAACTCGAGGTTAGCCGAGCCCTGCAGCAGCTTCTTTACACGCTCTGGCTCCTTGACGCCAGGAAGCTCGACCAGGATACGGCCGGCCTGCTGGAGGCGCTGGATGTTAGGAGCAACGACGCCAAAGCGGTCGATACGGTTACGGAGTACGTTGAACGAGTTGGCCAGAGCCGACTCCATCTCAGACTTGATGATCGAGATGACCTCGCTATCAGAGGTGTTCTTGTTGATCTTGTCCTTCAGCTGGTAGGTGCTGAAAACGTCAGCAAGCTTGGCCGAAGGGCTAACCTTCTTATAATTGGCAGCAAAAGCGTCGACAAAGTTGTCACCGCTCTCGACTTCGCCCTTGTTGGTATCCTCGAGGGCCTGTACGAATACAGGGTTCTGTGCGTTCTCGGCAGCGAGCGACTTGAGCACGTCGGCTACAGAGATCTCGAGAATAACGTTCATACCACCCTTCAGGTCAAGGCCAAGGCCGACCTGCATCTCCTGAGCCTCCTTGAAGGTCTTGCCGAACCAGACGGTCTCGGTGGAGAGTGAATCCAAATACTGCTTGTACTTGGTCTGATCGCCGGCAGCGTACTCAGCAGCCTCCTTCTCCTTGTTGTTCACAACGAACGAGAACGAGATGTAGAAGCAGCAAAGCAGCGCGAGAAGCACAGCAATCACACTTACAAATCCTTTGTTTTGCATGTTGAAATTATTATGATTTTACTTAAATTTTTTGCATATTTCGGGCGCAAAGGTAATAAAAATAATTCAAATCCCGAAAAAAATCCTAAAAAAAAGCACTTTTTTTACTCTTTTTTATGTATGTATGCTGATTTTTGCGTATCTTCGCGGCATGTTTCAACACTTTTTACGCTCAAAACGGCCGGCTATAGCCACCATTTCGTTCCTGTCGCTGGCCGGACTTCTTGGCTGTGCCAGTACCGGATCGCCCGGCGGCGGACTCTACGACGAGACGCCTCCTTTCCTGGTGCGCAGCGAGCCTGGAGAGGGCGCCGTCAAGGTGTCGAAACAGAAGATCGTGATGCGCTTCAACGAGAACATCAAGCTCGACAATGCCAACGAAAAACTGACCATTTCGCCCCCTCAGGAGAAGGTTCCGTCGATACTCAGCAACGCCAAGACGCTCACCATCGAGTTGCAGGACACGCTGAAGCCGAACGTCACCTACACCATCGACCTGGGCGATGCCGTACAGGACAACAACGAGGGCAATCCGATGGAAAACCTGACCCTGACCTTCTCGACAGGCGACCACATCGACACGCTCAAGGTGAAGGGTACCGTGCTGAATGCCGCCGACCTCGAACCCGTTGCCGGTGCCTTTGTCGGCATCTACAGGGTAGCCAATGCCGACAGCTCGGTGACGATGCCCGAACAGATTGTCTACCATTCGTGTCTGGACGGAAAAGACCAGAAAGACTCGCTGCAACTGGCCATCGACTCGATCATCACGGCCTGGCCGGACTCGATCTTCAGCCTCCGCCCCTTCGAACGCGCCGGCAAGACCGACTCGAAAGGCCGCTTCACCATCAGCGGCGTGGCACCAGGCTATTATCGCGTCTTTGCGCTGAAGGACGGAAATTCGAACTACAAGTACGACACGTTCGACGAGGAAATTGCCTTCCTCGACACGCTGATCACTCCATCCGTAGGCCATCACATGGCCTACGACACCATCTGGAACCGCTTCGACAGCACCCGTGTGGATTCGATCTACGTACACGAAGTGACCGACTACTACCCCAACGACCTGTGTCTGCGCCTTTCGAGCGAAGGCCGCGTGAACCGTTATCTCGACGACGTGAAGTGGAAAGATTCGGTAACCATCAACCTGCTCTTTGCCGCCAAGCAACCCGAACCGCCCGTCGTCAGCCTGTTGCATAGCAGCCTCAGAGGTCCGGCCCGGATTGACAAGGACAGCTGGCTGATCTGCGAGCCGAACCCTACCAACGACACCCTAACCTACTGGTTACGCGATACATTATTATATACGCGCGATACGCTGAGCCTCTGCATCGAATATCCGTTCACCATCGATGGCGTCGACGTCAGCCGATGCGACACGGTACATCTGGAACGACCCGTCGTCAAGACCGATGACGAGAAGAAAGCCGACGACGACAAGGGCGACAAGAAGAAGCGCAAGCGCAAGCCGAAGAAAGACGAGGAAGCCGAAGCTGATACCGTCCCACAGCTGCCCGTCACGGTGTTCATGACCGCACAACTGCTCGAGAAGAAGCTCGAGATTGGCGGACGTCCCCACATCGAGGTTTCAGGACCATTGGACAGCCTGGATCTGAGTGGCTTGCACCTCGAACAACAGAAGGACTCGACCTGGAAAGCGCTCGACTTCGAACTGGAGCAGGACAGCCTGCGCCTGCGTCGATACACGCTCCATGCCAAGCCGCACTTCACGCCTGGCCAGACGTACAGGCTTGTGATCGATTCGGCCGCCATGCACGACGTCTGGGGACATCCGATCGACTCGACCGCATTCACCTTCACCGAGAAGACGCCCGAGGAATACGCGCACCTGCTCTTCAACGTGCAGGGAGTCGAAGGACCGGCCTTCATGCAGCTGGTAACCGAAAAGGACAAGCCCGTGATGCAGGTTCCGGTGAAGAACGGACAGGCCAAGTTCACCAACATTGCAGCCGGCAAATACTACGCCCGTCTGGTAGAGGATCGCAACGACAACGGACGGTTCGATGCCGCATGGCTCCCCGATCACCGTCAACCCGAGACAGTATACTATTTCTCAACCCTGCTGGAACTGCGCGAGAACTGGCAATTCAGCCAGACGTGGAACATCCATGCCCTCGACGCCACACAGCAGAAGCCGGAAGAGCTGATACAGAACAAGCCGAAGGAACGACAGAAGAAGAAGAGCAAGAACGAGGAATACCTCAAGGAACATCCCGAGCTTCGTCGTCACCTGGTGCAACAGCCGCCCGTCCGACGTTAATATACAACTGATTACAATCAAGTGAAACTACTTTATATCCTTCTTCTGGCCATTGCCATGGCCTTGCCACTGCATGCCACCGCGGCAGAAAGTCCGGCAAACGAAATGTCGCCAGCACCGACAACCTCCGTCACGCGGGGAGCTGCCGTTGGCGAGAAGCTTTCGTACAACATCTACTTCCACATGGGTTTTATCTGGGCGAAGGCCGGCTATGGCGAGCTGTCGTTCCGCAAGGAAACCCGTTCGGGACAGACACGGCTGCGCGGACAGCTGGCAGCCAAGTCGCTGAGCATCGTGGAGCACGTGATGAAGGTGCGCGACACGCTCGACTGCTGGTTCAACACCGATATGGTTCCGACCGAGTTCCGCAAGGGCACTCACGAGGGCAGCTACAACGCCATTGCCAACAATCGCTATCAGCCCTACTGGCACAATAAAAGTGCGGCCAATACTCCATCGAACGTCGACAGCACATACGTAACCGTCGAGCGATGGCGCAAGAAGGGGAAGGACCCGGCCAAGACACAGCGACTTGTATCGACCAACCGCGGTGTGGCCTATGATATGCTCTCGGTCTTCTATTCGGTGCGTACACTCGACTATTCGAAGATGCAGAAAGGCCGCAAGATGCAGTTTGTATGCTACGACGGCATCAAACAGCAGATCATCAACTGCGAGTTCCGCGGTTCGGAACGATGCGAGCTTCGCAACGAGAAGAAGTACGATTCGTACCTTATTTACCTAACCTTCGACACCAAGGGACAGGAAGCCACACCGCTGAAAGTATGGTTGTCGAAGACGCCTGACCATCATCCGATCAAGGCCGTCATCGGACTGAAGCGAATCGGCTCGGTTCAATGCGAGATCGAGAACTGATGTCGTCCGACATGCCTCCGTGCATCCAGCGAGGACTTCGCACGCCATCGGACAAGCCAAAATAAAACGAGCAGGGACAGTCAACCATCGGGACTGTCCCTGCTCGTTTCGCGGAAGGAACAACTCACATCGCGGAATAGGCTCCCGCAAATCGGGAAGCACTATTTGGCCGGCAGAATGGTGTTCCGCAAATCGGGGAAGAGCATTACGCAAAAAAATTGCTAACACCACTCGAATGGTGTTAGCAATCCGGAGCCAAAATGCGGCTCAGCAAAACGCGGAAGAGCATTTTACGGCCAGAATGCGCTTCCACAAATCGAGGAACGGCATTTTGCGAACAAAACACTCCTCCGCAAATCGCGGAAGCGCATTTTGCGGACGGAATACTCTTCCCCGCTCCGAGGATGCGCACTCTACACGGAACGATACTCCTTCCGCATTTCACGCAAGGACGTCAGACCTTGATGACGTCCTTCTGGGCGGTGACGTGCGGCATGTACTTCTTCATGAACGGGATGAGGAAGTGATACGAGGCCATCACCGGGATCAGGATCAGCAGGAAACGCAATGAGGGCGTCAGCTTGAAGCCGGCAAGCAGGTCCTCGGCCGTGCGGATCAGCACCATGTGCGTGACGAGCAGCATGATGGAATAGCGGCCGATGTTCGAGAAGTAAGGCAGCTTGCCTATCAGCTTGGCCAGCATCACCACGCCATAGAGGCCGGCCAATCCGCACAGGTAGCAATGCAGCCAGTAAGGCAGGTAGTTGTAGCCGAACCAGACGATGGCAAACGAGACGATGATCTGCAGCCACAGGAAATCGTCGAAACGATTGGGACGAAGCACATCGGTCTTGCGATAGGCCAGATAGCCAGCCACAAAGAACAGCAGGTTGCGGCAGATAGCCCTCAGGTAGATCGACACGTCGACCGTGATATACGCGCCCACGCAAGCCAGAACGACGGCGCTGCCCACAAGGATGGCGAGAGAATAGCGCGTACGTTGAGCCGTAATATGTATCAGATAGAAGACGATATTGATGCCGAACAAGGCCAGCAGGAACCAGATAGGCATGCCCGGGAAGACGGGACGCAGGAAACCGGTCAGGAACTCGCAGTATTCGAGGCGCGCCCAGCTGATACCGAAACAATCGAACAGCAGTCGAGGCAACAGGCACGAATTGAGCAGATAGAAGAAGGCGAACGGAATGACCAGCTTGTTGATCTTGCGCTTCATGAAGCCGCTGAAGCCGTCGTACACCTTGAAGAAGCAACCGGACAGGAAGTAATAGAGCGGCATGCGGAACAGGGTCAGATACTGTGCCATCGGCATGTCGTAGTGAAGACGTCCGGCCAGATGGTTGACAACAACCAGACAGATGCAGAAGCCTTTCGCAAGGTCGATGTATTCGATGCGAGGCTTCCGCGGCGTGGAAGCTACATCTTCCAGAGATTCAGAATTTGCCATAGATAATGATAGAGGTGGAACAATGGTTCGAACAACCCCTCGTGCGGATAATAATAGGATAGAACAATATTGCGCTTGGTCTTGCGCCAATAGCGATGAAGCTGTGAACGGAGGTCGCGCCCGCTATCGGTGTTCTCGCCTCGCGAATCGTAGTGACCGAAGTTGCCGGATTGCATGATCTCGCTCAGCAAAGCCAGACCTTCGCCCTTCAGCGGCGAACACAGCAAGCGGTCGGCCGGGAGAGCCATAACCTCCTGCAACACATACATCACGGCACCCGCAAGACGCTCAAGGCGAAGGTGACGAAGCATCACGGCAGTATGCTGCAGGTCGGTGGGCGATGGACGGAACTCGTCGCTGGTCAGTACGAAATAGTAATCCATCAGCTGGCGAAGCCCGATACCCTCCTCGAAGATGTGCTTGTAGATGTGGAGCAGCTGATACAGGAGGTTGAATTCGGGCGTCGGCTGTGCCACTTCGTATCCCGACATGCTGACGCGATGTTGCATCTGACGGTCGAGCTGCTGCCTGTACCAATGGTTCAGGCGACGGTTCAGGCGGGGATTATTGAGGTAGATGGGCACGAAGTGCAGCTCCACCTCGGCATCGGACAACAGCGGAAACTCGATGTGATGATAGCGTAACAGGGCATCGGGGAATACCGAGCGGACATAGTCGATTGTCTGGCGACGAGCCGAACGGAACGAGACGAAGTGCTTAGGCGTCACCCAAACATCGATATCGCCCGGCTGACGAAGGTCGGCCAATGCGCCATACAGCCGCGCATTGCTATGACCCTTGAGCAGACAGGTGTCGAAACCATCGTTGTCCAGCCGGCTACACACCTCGGCACAACGGGCGGACAACAGCTTGTTCTGCTCGCGGATGCGTTGCGTCTGCCATATCCAGTCGACAAGCAGCTCCTCGGACGGCCATTGCTCGTGCGGCAGATGCAGGACGCCCTGGTAGCAGATGCCAAGCAAGGCATGCTGCATCGAGAGCTGGAAGAGATGCTGCCACTCGGAGGCAGAAGGCGTCAGCGAGAGCTGCTGCCGACGGCCCAGGGCTACCTGTATCAGTTCGAAGAAGAGCATCGGCGTAACAATGCGTTAAAGAATTGAGGGACCTTCCACATCATCTTCATGACCTTGGCCGCACGCGGATAGTGGAAGCCGTAATAGCTGTAGATGCTCACATCCTCGTCGTAGATCAGGCGGCTGCGACGCGGATCGGTGCTAAGTCCGCCCATTCGCATGCGGATGGTGAACTGCGGCAGATAACATACGCGCAAAGGCATCTCGTGCAGATAATAGATCAGGAATTTGGTATCGGCAGCAACGCGGTAGTGCTCGTCGTACAACACATCGGGCGTGACGGCCGCACGACGAATATAGACCGTAGGATGCAACGGCAGCCAGCCGAAGCGCACCTTCCAGCGACGATAGATGCCACTGACCCAAAGACGACGCACCACACGGGTATCGTGAGCGTCGACGTACTTGCCATCGGCATAGACAAGGTCGGCTGCAGTCCGCTCGAAACATGCCACGTACCGGCTAACCACCTGATCGTCGATCAGCATGTCATCGCTGTGTACCAATCCTATTACGTCGCCCGAAGCGAGACGCATACCCTTGTTGAGGGCCTCGTACATGCCATGGTCAGGCTCGCTGATCAGGCGCGTCTGTTCGGCATGACGACGAACCTGCGGCGTGGCGCCTTGCTGACGTTCCTGTTCGAGTAACGTCCTGATCGCCTCGGTCGTGCCGTCGGTCGACGCGCCATCGATAATCAGGTATTCGATGTCGGGATAATCCTGCCTTAATACGCTCTGGATGGCCTCGTGTATGGTATCGCGACGATTGAAGCAGACGGTAATGATGGAGACTTTCATGCGAAGTGACAGCGTTCAGGGCTCAATGACAGATGGTACGATGCCGGCTCTGTTTCAGTTCCTTCTGACGCACAGCGGCGAAGGTCAACAATTCGGGCGAGAAACACCAGTCGCGGAAACGCTCGAAGATATAATCGGCGGCCTGCTCGCTGGGATGCAGCATGTCGGCGGCATAGAAACGATAGTCGCGAAGCTCGTCGAGGAGGATTTCGTAAGCAGGGAAATAGTGGACCGAAGGGAAGGCCTGACAAAAGCCATCGGCCATCAGCAACAGACGGGCCTTGGACAGCTGCGATTCGTGGAACCCATACTTGGCATAACGGTAAGGGCTGACCGTAAACAATACACGCATGGCGGGATACCGACGAGAAATGGCCGCCAGGGCATCGTGTAACGACGTGGAATCGGGCACCGAGACTTCGTCGAACAAAGTGGCCGGCTCCTTATGGCAATTGGCCACTACCCTACCGTCCTGACGCAGCCGATAGCAACGATCCGTCCCCAGCGTAATCACCAGCAGATCGAAGCCCTGCAGGCCACACTGCAGCGAAGCCAGGCACAGCTCCAGACACTCAAGGCGTGAAGGAGCCGAAAACTTGGTACTGAACAGCCACGAATGCCAACGGTCATCACGAGCCTTGAACAAGCTGGAATCTACTTTTTGCCGACGAACATCCTCGTCCATCAACAACAGATCGATTGTCTGGGCGATGGATTCTGGATTATAGAGTACGCCACATGGATTGATTACGACATTACCTTCTGGCAAACTATCGGACAAGCGAGCGCCCACCTCCTCGGCGAAACAAGATCCCAATAGCAGTACGCGAGACGTAGGTGCAAGGCGCAAGGCAGAAGGTGGCAGCTGTACTTCGGTACGAAATTTCATAGTGCTAAAATGTCTTCGGACATGATGCTAATTACTGGCATCAACGTAGGTATTGCCCCATATCAGCTTCACCAGTCCATCGGGCAAAAGATTGAGCAGCAACACGAACGAGCAATAGGCTGTGGCATGGAGAAAGCCGAAATGCCTGCGACGGAAATGGAAATTCTGCGGGATAGGCGACCCCAGAGGAGTATTAAGCCGGCGGAAACGGCCGGACAGCGTGGTTCCCCATCTACGTACACGGCAAGGAGCATTGAAGTGCCCGTGCCCAACAATCTGACGCGTCGCGATTACCGGTATGCCATGCTCGCGAGACGTCAGGCCATAATCCAGATCGCCAAGATCGTGCCAATAGTAAGGATCGAGAATACCGATGCGCCGTACAACGGAACGAGGGACAAGGACGATATTGCCATTGAGCAGGAAGATGTCGCGCCTCGATGCGGAAGGTTGTATCAGCTGATGATGCTCGTCGTAACCGCCATAGATGACTTCGCCGGATTGGGCGTCGCCGACAAGTCCGCCGACGATACATTCCGCATCCAAAAGCTCGGCACAAGCCAACAATTCCTCGAGGCAGCCGTCGAGCAAGGTAACGTCATCGTTCAGCCAGAGATAATAATCATAGTCGCCCTTCAACGCTTCGCTCCAGGCACGATGCATTCCCCGATTCCAATACAAGTTGCCATTGCCCTCGAGAATACAAACGCTTGGGAACTCGCGCCTTACGGCCTCGGATGTACCGTCGGTCGAAGCATCGTCGGTCAGGAAGACATCGGCCATCGGAATACGGATTGCCAACGAACGGAGACAGGCGAGTGTCAGCTCGCGACGATTATGACAGGTCAGGAGAACGGCTATCCGCATCAGATATCACGGCCTTCGAAAAGGCGTATCACATTACTTTTTAGCACACGAGCAGGTTGCCCTGCCACCATCGAATTGACCGGCACCGAACGATAATCGCGGTTCAGCAACGAATTCGATGCCACAATCAGGCGATCGGGAGTATACGTTCCCTTGCAAATACTGCAACGATTTCCCATCCAATTGCAAGATCCGATGTGGACTTCACCATCGGGATGGATATCAAGACCCGACGAATAGTCGCGCATCGAATGGAAATTGGTGTCGTAGATCTGGCATTCCCAGCTGATTCCGACCTCATCGCCAATCTCGATGCGACGCGCACAATAGATCTTGCTCATGGCGCCAAGACGATTCTTTCGACCAAGCGACAGATGACCACCTTCGCGTATGACAAGGGATACGCCATTGCCCAACTCGACACAATCGCCTCGGACCTCGAGTTCGCCATCGATAAGGATAACTGTCTCGCGACGAGGCATAATATCGCTGTCACGACCGCCGACACGTACCATCGCCCGATGCAAGCGCCCTTCAACATTCAGCCTCACCTTACCCTTCAGGCTTGCGAAACGAACGGAATGGGCGAAATCGAACGGAAGATGTATGGCCTGCGAGAATGGCAACATCCGGAAGTTGAAGTATAGCGTTGCTAACCAGTTGTGCTGGAAGACCTTACAAATACGAGATATTATGCCTGACATAATGAATGAGGATTATTCTGAATCAAGAACTGGTGGTATCGCCGGCCATAAGCCGACCACGAGAAGTTATCTATATCCTTGCCCGCATAATTGCGTACACCGGATTGTGTCGACGCAAGCGACAATGCAGCCTCGACACATTCGTGCAAGGATTCGACTGTCAAATCTTTCATTTCGATAATCCAGCGACAGTCGGTCAGTTCGTGCTGAAGATCGATGCCACCGGTCTCGGCCGAACAAACGATAGGAAGACCACAGGCAATCGCCTGGACCTGAACCATGGCCAAACCCTCGGCTCGCGATGGCAGAATAAAGACGCGTGCCCGCTGATAGTAGTTGACCAGGCTTCCCTGATCGACGGCATCGACGTGCGTCATGTTCGGAAGTTCCGGGAAAGGCATGTTCACCAACGATCCGACATGGAGGAATCGGTACTGATAACGTTCGCACAAGGCCGTAATCAGATCGCACCCCTTCTCGAAACGCCATCCACCGACATAAAGGAGGTCGAATTCACCGCTACAGGTCGTCGGATAGAACTGCGAGAAATCGACGCCATAAGGGTTGCTGAAAATCTTCTCGGCCGAGACACCATGACTGACGAAACTCCGGACAGCATGAGATGCAGGAACCGACAGATAGTCACAGACCTCGTATTTATGCAGATCGAGGCTCAGCTGCCGCTGCGAGTATGCCGACTCACGGCCTGTCAGTAGCAACTGCTCGCTGATGTGCTTACTACCCCACTCGAGGATGGTCATAGCGTCAAAACGGCGCTTTGCAGCAATCAGCGAGTCGTGATAGACATAGCCTAATGCAATGAGAACGTCGCAACGTCGCATGGTTTTGGAAAGATACCAATCCATCAACTTATTGCGATACCATACCAATCGATGACGGCCAGCATCGGACAAAAACTTTTCAACAAGGAAATAAGGCCACGTAAACCACAACAAGCCACGGCAAGCTGAACGTGGGATGCCAAACTCCGCACAACGTCGCGCAGGTACGTAAGAATAATAACGCACGTCATGTCCCTGCGCAATCAGCTCGCGTGCCAGATCGAGCAGATGAAAACGATGTGACGAAAGTACGTTAATAACCATTTTCCTGTCGTGAACTCACAATTACTCTTTCGTATCATGAGCGACATTGTCGCCATTGTAGATACGATACTTCATGCCGGCAAAAAACAGACCTCCGATAAGGAATGAAATATTGGACTGAAACAGATTGCCCCAGTTATTCAGCAGATAGAAAGAGACGAGGAAGGGGAAAAGGAATGTCAAAGCCAGCAATTTGTTGCTTCGTCGGATCTCGTTAATCCTGAAGATAAAGCGGAAGGCATAAGCCACACGCACAAAAATTATCATCCAGCCAAGAATCATTCCCGACTCGCACATGATACGCAAGCCGTCCCACTCGGCCAATGCGAAACCGGAGTTCTTGGTAATGCCTAAGAATCGTGCACCTACCTGTGTGCTCATTCCCTGGCCGAAGCCCCAGAATGGAACGGCATCGCCATCGATGGTGTGCGGATCGATAATAGCCGTCACCATATAGACAACATTGCGATACCAAACGTCCTTCAAGGTTCCGGACCATGTCGTCGAGCCCTCGAACTGGGCAGAGCTGGCGTTCGCGAATCGTGCAGCAATGGTCTGTACAGCCGTCTTGACCTCGGGAATCGTCAGCGCCAATGCAACAACTACCAAACCCACAGGGATATAGAGCAACAGCTTCTTGCGCTGCGAATTTTTCATACAGAAAAGTACGAAAAAGACGACAAGACCCAACTGGAAGAATACCGAAGTACGGGAAACCGTAAACGGCAAAGAAATGAAATTGAAAATTAAGGAGACAATGACCAATCTGCGGTGGGACGTTATAGGCCTCAGGAAAAGGAAGAACAGAATGAACGCCAACGAGAGCATCTGGAACAACGCATTCTGAGAGTTGTAAACAAACAATCCACTCGGGCGGAAACCTCCCTCAAGACTCGAAACGGAATAGCCAACGATATCATTGTCAACCGATCCGCTCTGGTAATTGATAAAACTCGTGACCGGACTATTGAACTGCAGAATCAGCAGAATGGAATTGGCAATCGTGGCATACATCATGATGCGGCCTATGAGCAGAAGATCGTCGTAGGTCAATGCCTTACCGATGATAAAGCAAATAGTCAATCCGAACCAATACGGAAGACAGCCATAGAATGCCACAAGGATGTTCTGATGTCCAAACATCATGGATGTGCAGAACACGACGACACCCAATAGCGCAAACGACTTCTCCCAAATGGTTGATTTGGACAGGTATTGGAATCCGTAAAGAATGATCATGATGGCAACAACCTGCTTCAGCAACATGATGGGGGTAGAGTAAAGCGGGAAAACCCACTTGCGGAATACTCCATCGAAAAGAATCGAAGCAAGGTAGAAATATATGCAGAACCTCAAGGCTCGATTGTTCATATCAACTTGCGATTGTAATAGCAGTCATTACTGTGGACGATGACCCGTCCATATTCTCTTGAGAAGCGGATAATAATAGAATGAAGCCATTGCCAGAAGGACCATGGCGTTGAGTAGAACCAGAGCCAATAAACCTGGCAATGTATCCGGAAGAAGGCGAGACAATGCTGCACAAAGGCCAGCACCCAGGATACCTACCCCTAAACAAGGAAGAACTACAGAAATAAAAAGCTGACGAATACGGATCGGAGATACTTTTGCCCCCAGCCAGACTCGCAACATGCACGCCAAGATATCCATGCCGACAATCGAAACCAGCATACAGTCAGGGCTGCCAGTCGTCTTTGCCACCAGATATCCAACGGGAAGGACCAACAAGTAGAATGCATCTGGTATCAGAAGAAATCGAACTACACGACCCGTCGCCAGTACGGCAGTACGAATCGGCTCAAAAGCGGCATAGGTCAAACTGATGAAGATTGTTCCTCGCACAAAAGCCACAGTATACTGAGGCACTTCGCCAAGCCACAATGTCATGATCTGTTCGGTCCGGCAAAGGAAAGGAAGCATCAGCAAATAAATCAGAAAAACCTCGACCTTCGAGCCTGTATACACCAGATTCAGATGTGAGGAATAATCTCCCTCTGCATACGTCTTGGTAATCTGCGGTTGTATAGCTTTAAAAACGTTTAAGGCGAACGAGAGTATCATATTCTTAAGCTGAAGAGAAATGCTATAAACGGCATTGATCGCAACTCCAAACGTCAGGTTGATTATCAGCATCAAGCCTTCGCCACTCATCATCAGCATGGCACCAGAAAGCGTCGACGCACCGGCAAAACGCGCCATCTCGCGCACCTCTTGCCTTGCAACTCCCCTGCGGAAACGGGCTTCGGGATAGTGTCGATGGCAATAAATCTGGTAGATTGCGCGTATCAGGATGGCCACGAATGCCATCGACGCGCCGTAGATGATGAGCCGTCCATCAGCGAACAGGCTTAACATCCATGCGGCCGCACAATTCAACGCCACCTGCAAGACCGATACTGCTGCGAAAAAACTCATCCGCTCATGCGCTATGACCAAGGCATTATACGGGATCGCGATAACGTTAGCTAGGAAAGCTATTACCGAAAAGTGGAAAACCCAACGTGAAGCGGACAAACTCTCCGAAGGAATGTTCAGACGCGTATTCAGAATCCAGAGGCCAATGGTCTCGAACAGAAATAGCAAAATTGCGGCTAATACCAGCAACAGATTGAACGAAGTACTGAATACGCGATCGACATGGCCAGATGCACCTCGTCCCAGTTCAAAAGTAATGAATCGCTGTACGGCAGATGAAATACCTCCTGTGAAAACGCCAAACATTGTCACGACAGAGCCTATAACGCCATAGACACCCAGATCAGACACCCCAAGATGCTGAAGCGTGAGACGAGTAGTCCACAGATTGAGGCCGACAGTAAGCAACATGCGGCCATAAAGCAGCAGCGTGTTGCGTACAATTCGGCGCACATCAAGACTCGAAGACATGGGAAAATGGAGACTTGCGGTACAGCTTCGCCTTTCCTCTCACAAAACAGCAAGAGGAGGAAGGCTAAACATAAAGAATCTGCAATGATCAAGAATCACTGCAGGATTGTCGCGCCATAAAGATCCTGATAACGCTGGCGCATGTGCGGCATCTGGCCACGACGAAGGCTAAGACGCAATCGACAAGAGAGCAGGAAATCCTGTTCAAGGACAGTCGCTCCCTCTTCCTTGACGATACGCATTACTTCGCCCATCAAGGGGTATTCAAAAGCGACCGCCAGTTCCTCTTCGATGAGGCGTTCTTCGACCGTTGCAACAGCAAGGGCTTCCTGTGCGGCAATACGATAGGCCTCAATCAACCCCGAGGTTCCTAATTTGATGCCGCCAAAATAACGCACGACAATAACGACCAGATTGGTCAATCCGAAGGAATTGATCTGGCCAAGAATCGGTTTGCCAGCGGTTCCAGAAGGTTCGCCATCGTCATTTGAACGGAACTCCTGACGTTCAGGACCCAACATATAAGCCCAACAACAATGTCGGGCATCACAATATTCGTTGCGGTAGAGCTTGACGATATCGAGAGCTTCGGCTGCGGTGGTACAAGGGATCGCAAAGCTGAGGAATTTGCTCATCTTTTCCTTGTACAAACCTTCACTCGTCGATAATATGGTCTTATAAGTATCTTCCATCACGTCCCCACATGAGTTTGTTGCGCAACGTATCGTAAAAAGAATGATCAGGCCGACGTACAACGCCAATTTCATGTCGCGCCTTGGTCAAACGAAGGTGCGATTGTGTCGTAAGATGGACAGTTTGGCCATCGGTCGAGACAAGGAAGATATTGTTACGCGAATGAACTTCAATATCAATCACGCAATTATCACGAATGACCAGCGGGCGGGTAGTCAGAGTATGCGGAGCAATCGGAACGACCACCCAGCTTGCAGATTGAGGTTCGAGAATTGGACCACCAGCGCTCATGGCATATGCCGTCGAGCCGGTTGGGGTAGCAATGACCAAACCATCCGCGTCGTATTGATTAAGGAACAAACCATCGACCCATACCGAAACGGATACCATAGAAGACTGATCGCGCTTGAGCACCGCGACCTCATTCAAAGCATACGGCTGATATCGCTGCTGGCAATCAAGAATCTCGAGTTGCAGCAAGCTGCGATGTTCAACGGTAAAGAGATGCTCCTGAAGAATTGAAGATAGCGCAGGAATAATATCCGAAGCTGGCACATCGGCAAGAAATCCGAGATGACCGGCATTGATGCCAAGAATCGGTATACCTGTATCTCCAACAATCGATGCAGCGCGGAGAAAAGTTCCATCACCACCTATACTAAGTACCATATCGGAGTCGCGCAGATCATCAACCAAGACAACATCTGGCATGCAAAGGAGAGAATCACGCACTTGTTGCGTGACTTCAGGTCGAGCATTACCGAAAATTGATACTTTCATACAGTTATTTGTTTTATTGGAAGCTTAAAAAAGGCGACGACGGAAACGTATTTCGAGCACAGGCATTACTGTCCATGTAGAATAAAAGTTAACCCAACGACCAACATCGCCAGTCATGCTACGCATATCACGCGAAAAATCGGTGCCATCCGCTGTTTTTATCGATGGTTTTCCTCCCCAGATCAGCATTCCTAAATCGACAGCGAAAGATGTACGGTGTTCCAAATCGAACCAGCATGTATATCCACAACCTACGTATGGTCTGAACCAGTTAGTCTTAACAAAAGATTTGACCATTCCATCTGGGCCCGGATTGAAACTATATGTGCTGCCATCGTTCTTCTCGCCAACAGGAATAGACATCATTCCGTAATTCGTAACACGGTCTGTCAACTGCCCTGGGAACTCGACTTTCTGTCCTCCAACCGAAAGGATAGGCTCACCAGCCATGATCTTATTGTACATGCCGTTATATATGCCCATTCCGGTCAATGTATGCATCTCGTCCGGATTGTTACAAATACGAGCGATCTTGGAAGGGCCCATATAAAAACCAGCTGTAAAATGCCAATCATTCATCTCAAATGGGAACCAATCAACCAAAACGTTGAAGTTCCACATTGTGGGCTTCATATACATTCCAATCTCCTCATCCATCTGATAGCCGGTGAAACTCTCCATCAATTCAAGAAGTTTTCCCATGCGATCAGTACGCTCACCTTCCGCACCAAAAGTTGGGACAACAGGCTCACCATTCAAGAAGACTTCGTGACTGCCAGAAAACTTAATATGTGGAAGGAAAGAGACCCCAGCACGCAAATTAATACTCTCGTCAATCGGCGTGGTAAGATCAAATCCAAATCCAGTTGTTCCTACTCCGCCTCCAAATTCGAGGTGATTAAAACAAAATCGCTCGTCCTGACCCCATGAGGCCAAGAAAACGAGCGATAATAAAAGAGATGAAATAAAATGTCTAAACATCTAGAACGGATCAACGTATCTGAACCTTACGGCCATTAACGATATACATGCCTGCAGGGAGATCAAACAGCGAAGCACTGCCGTTAGCTACTCGCTCACCAGTGATTGAATAAACTACCTCCTCAGCATCTGCATCAGCCTTGATCTCTGAAATTGCATTTGGCTTCTCAGTAGTAATTGTAAGAGTAGCCGGGCAATTAGATGGGACTACAAGATAAGCCTCATTTGCTGGCAGGAATTTCTTACCTGGGTAATCCTCCTCGTAAGTCTCAAGTCGTGTCGAGCTTTTAACAAACTGAAGTTTGTCCTTTGAAACTTCTAATATACGCATAGTAGAAGAATTAAACTCCTTGTAAGCTTTATCTCCAGCTGCGTAATGATCTGGATTGAAGAAGTAATTGCCCTGAAGCTTGTTATCAGATGGCACAACTCCACCTGAAGTAAGAATATCAAGGCGGTTATTAGTAGGATCGGCTGACGAACATTCAATAATATAAGGTACGCCACCTGCCATGACTTCCTGATCATATTCAGTCAGGTAAGCTTTTCCAGAAGCTACATCGATCTGACTAATGTAATAAGCCTTCATGCCAGAAGAGGCGAACTTAAAGGGAAAGGATGCATAGAAAGGATGGTAGTACTTACCACCACACTGAAGAACTGGCTTGATGCCAAAGTATTCATCGCTACTTGAGTTGATAGGATGAGTAATCCAGACACGAAAATCACCCTTATTATTCGTACCCATCTGTCCATCATCGCGAGTAGTACTCTTTCGTTCGTCAGCAAGATAACGAGCGGTTCCACTCTGTTCTGCGTAGAACCAAAAACCACCTGTTGTGGCAGCAAGCTGAACATAATGGCTTATAATATCGTAGATACCGGTTCCTTGTGCCTGTATGTCATATTTATGGTTGCTAGAATCAACTTCCTTAAAATATAAAACAGACGCAGGATCACTATAACGCTTATCTGGATTCTTCCACAGACGAACAGCGCCTAATTCAGCACTTGTTGTGGCCCAATTGATACTACCTACATTGTCACAAACATATACATAACGAGCTGTAGCCTTATTGTTAACTCGATAGTAACCATTAGATGGATAGTCTGCAGCATTTGCAACAGAAACAAGGATAGCTAATACAAAAGCAGTAATAAGATGCTTCATAATCGATGATAAAAAGCAAAGTAAATATAATAAGATAGAAGAAGGTCTGACTCACGCCCAGAAATCAAGTAGCATGGCCAGACCTTCTTATTTATTCTAATAATCGTATTATACTATGATACGATTATTCAGCAATACAAATGCTGACACGGTTGCTATCATTCTCAGAGAATGGCTGCTCTGTATCACCCTTAGAGGTAACAATCATACGACTGCGAGCAATACCGAACTTCTCAGCAAGCATGTTAGCCACTGCCTTAGCACGCTTATCTGCATAACCAACATTGATACGAGGGTTACCAGTACCGCGGTCAGCATAGCCAGTAATAGAAATGGTTGACTCTGGGTACTTGTACAGATATGAAACAAGATCCTGAATCTTTGGAAGCTGAGCATCATCAATCTTGGTTCCACGAAGAACAAAGAAGATGTCACGACGGATAGGTTCCTTCAAATCCTTAGCTGGAGCCTCGATTTGAACATAGATAGTATCGTGGATGTACTCAACACGTGCAGGACATGGATCCTCAATTGTGGTATAACGGACCTTAGTGGTCTCACCGAACTTGTACTTAACACCGAGAAGAGTATTGAAATACCAGTCGATATTACCAGCCTTCTTGCTATTGTAGGCATCGCCAACCATGTTTGAGCTGAACTCGAGGCCAACACTGAGATTGCGATTGATGTTATAATCGACATCAGCACCAAACTGGCTAACGAAGAATGCCTTGCTATCCTCCCAAAGAAGACGATTAGGACATGACTTATCAATCTTTACAGCATTCTGGAATGCAGGTTCCTTCTGGATGGCATAGTGAGCATCCTTGGCCTCATCATTACCCCATGCAAAGTTTGCTCCGATACCAGCAAAAACGCTGAAATCTACCTTACGATCTGGATTGAATCCAAAAAGGGCATTTGTTACATTGAAAGTAGCATCAACGGTAGGAGCAATGAAATTCCAGCTCCACTGATACTGCTTTGACAGAGGATTAGCAACATACTTGGCGGTACCTGCCTTGCTCTGGAAACCATCGAGAGCAATACGAGCACCCCAAATTGGAGTAAACTGATATCCGGCAGTAAGCTGCGCATTGAGGGAATTAAGGTCACTCCAATCAATCTCGCCCAAGGTATGCTGCATGCCTACCTGGACACCGCCATACCAATGCGGCTGGAAGACCTCTTCCTTCTTCACCTCCTGCTGTGCGGATGCAGAAATGCATCCGACAGCGAAGAGAGAAGTAAGTATTATATTCTTAATATTCATCGTTTCTTGCGAATTTAAGTTTTAACTTACAAGATTTGAGCTATCAATTAGAACGAACATAATAGCGCAAGCAACGGGTCTTGCCCTGGTAGTCAACGGTAGCGTAAGCGAACTCGTAGGTAAGGCCTGCCTCAAGGTTCTTAGCAGTGAGGACAACAGTCTCGCTATCGCAAATTACGTTCAGACCACTCTTAGGAGTAGTGTTTACCTTATTTACCTTTGAAGCAGCACCAGAAGCCTGAGTACCATCAGCATTATAAACATTGGTACAAACAAGGTACTTGAGGTAAGCAGGAGCAATCATATCTACCAGACCAGTAGTCAGGACGAAGCGAACCTCGCCATTCTGAACTGGAGTTGGCTGGCTCTTTGCCTGTGAACCGAATGCTGAACCATAGCTATCGCCAATGAATGCGACTGGCTGGATATGAGCGTTGAAGTTATCAATGTAGCTCTTAATACGGTTGCCGATCTTGTCAAGAATCTTGTTAGCAATGCTATTAGCATCTTCACCCGAACCAAATACGCTATTGTAAGCGTTGTTGATGCGGTTGAGATAATAGTTTGCATCTTCAATAAGATCCTCGATCTCAGAAGCGGGAAGGCTACCAGCCTTTGAAACCTTGAACGAAACGCTACGACCCTTAGTATCGGTAACAGTCATGATGTCTGTACCAGCATCGTATGAATAGCTTGCAATGCGAAGATCGATAAGAGTAGCACCGTACTTCTCCTTGAACTGATCTGCAACGATATCGTATACCTTATTGATAAAATTGAGAACCTTCTCGAAGGTACGATCAAGAATATCATCAGCTGCACCAGTGATATCAGCATCAAATGAAATTGCCTTAAGAGCAGAAGCTGCAATTCCGAAGTTCGATACTACAGAGTGCTCACCGAGATCATCCTTCCAGCTTACCTTAACTGCCTGAGCGTCGAGAACGTCATAGCAGAGGTTGTAAAGAATGTTGTAGATCTTCGACCAAGTGATACCATCGGTAGGAGTAAGAACGTCCTTCAAAGCCTTCTTAACCTCAGACTTGTCGAGGTCAATACGAGGAGCAGTTGAAGCAGCATCAGCAGCATCAAGGTGAGCGATACACTCATACAGGTAGGTATCACCAGCACGAGACGTATTGTTAACGCCAAATGCAAGAGTCTCATTCGAACGATAAACCTTCGAAAGCTTAACAGGAGACTCAACGCCCTGTGAGTTGATCAGCACAGGAACGATACCAGAGAAATCAGTAGATGATGGGTTGATTGAGAGATAGAGATCACCACAGTTGTCATCATCTGGAGAGATAAGGTCGCCCTTAACCTTCTTCGATGGCATATTTCCTACGAGTGAATAATCGTAACCCTCATTGTCAAATGCATCAACAGGGAACTTAACCTGCTCTGCTGCGTTACCATAATAAGTAAGGAGCATATTGGTATTGAAACCAGTTGGCCAGTTCATTGAACCAAATACTGGATTCAAGGTACCCTGAAGGACGATACCAGTAATCTGCTTCTTCAAAGCGTTGAGAGCCTTGGTAGCATCTTCCTGAGCCTTCTTAACATCCTGCTTGAGTTTCTGAATATCGAGAAGAACCTGCTTGATGTTTGCACCAGCCTGAGCAATTTCATCCCAATTGGTACCATTGTTATTAATGATAGTCATTGCGTTTTCGATAACCTCACAAGCGTGATTGTAACGATCGACATCGCAGTGGCAACCCTCAGATACCTTGTACTCAGTCTTGGTACCGTCGATTACCCAATAGCCATCGGAACTAATTGTGATCTTGGTGCCATCAGCGCCCTTGTCGCCCTTGTCACCTTTATCGCCCTTGTCGCCCTTATCACCTTGGTCGCCCTTGTTGCCTTGGTCGCCCTTGTCGCCCTTAGCACCAGTGGCAGGAACGCCGGTATCGACGCCATTGATCCACCAATTACCATTCTTGATTTCGATCTTGACGTTAGAGCCTTCGCCGGATTCACCCTTGTCGCCCTTATCGCCCTTTTCGCCTTGGTCGCCCTTGTCGCCTTTCTCGCCTTGGTCACCCTTGTCACCCTTTTCGCCTTCAGCCTTGATCTCAGTCTTGACGCCATTGATTACCCAATAGCCATCCTCTGAAATCTCGATGGTAGGAGTCTCGCCATCCTGGCCGTCCTGACCATCTTGGCCGTCCTGACCATCCTGGCCATCCTTGCCAACGGCGACAACGCCAGTGTTAACGCCATTGATTATCCAATAGCCGTCAACGATCTCGATGGTTGGAGTAACACCATCAACGCCGTCCTTGCCATCAAGGCCCTCTGCCTTAATGCCAGTGTTAACGCCATTGACAACCCAATAACCATCAACGATCTCAATTGAAGGAGTAACGCCATCAACGCCGTCCTTACCATCAAGACCATCCTTACCGTCAAGGCCTTCGCAACGAACGCCAGTATTCTCACCGTTGATAGCCCAGTACTTAACGCCATCAACATCGATAATCGAAACAACGTCACCGGTAGCACGCACACCAGTAGTCTCGCCATCGATTACCCAATAACCATTCTCATCAATAGTGATGGAAGGAGTGTGACCGTCAGCACCATTCAGGCCATTTTGGCCATCCTGACCGTTCTGGCCATCCTCGCCTTTGGCCTTAACGCCAGTGTTCTTGCCATTAATCCACCAATAGCCATCACGAATCTCAACAGTAGGAACCATACCGAGAAGTTCAACGCGGAGAGCCTGGATGTCTGCCATCAGCGAGTCGCGATTGTACGAACCACTAATCAGCGACAATACCTCATTGCGAAGATCCTCATCGTTGTCCTTACAAGATGTGAACACTCCTGAGCTAGCGAAACCTGCCAGAAGTGCCGTCAAAAGGATAAGTTTCTTTTTCATTGTTAATAATATATTAGTTAAATTTCAATTTTTTCCGAACATAATTTGGGTGCAAAAGTACACATTAATATTTTAACGCATTCATTTAAAGCAATTCGTTTAATTATTTTTAACATTTAGAAACAAATTACTTCTCATTATGACATTTAAATATGGCGAAAAGGGGGTCTTTTGCATGCATTTCCATCAATATTCCAATGCCTTACATTCTTTTTGTCGGAAATCATGCAACAGCTGCTTGGCCTGACGCCTCAGAATTAGCAACCGATTTTCTTCGTCCAACACCTGAGACTCCATAGTTCTGCGCTGTGAAGTACTTGCCTGAGAATATGCCTGCCGTCTTGTTTTCAATGCAGATTCTAATGTTTCAATCTGCTGCTCTACCGAAGCGAAAAGCAAATAGCCATCACGTGCCTCCGAGCTACGGAACTGATCTATTGCCGAATAAATCACACCTTCGGTTATCATAATCCGCAATGTCGATTCCTCGCTCTGTTGGGCAGAATGGGCATTAAACACCTCATCCAACAAAGATGCATAGTCATCTTCCTGCCAGCTCTCAGAAATGCAATCAATACGAGCCCGGCTCACGCTAGGATCCTCAAGCGCTTCATAATTGTCTTCAAAGAGGAAAAGATACAACATGACACTATCGTTAATCGCGTGACGTTCAGTCGCCCACCATCCTACCCGACGGGCTTCGTCAACCGCCATCATGTAATCATTGAATGGCGAATTGAAAGGCATTCCCAATCGCTCTGGAGCGTAATATTGCCCCTCTTCCGCATCAAAGGATGTGCGATAGATGTCAAAACCTCCGATACCAGGCGTACTATCGCACGCGAAATACAGAGTCTCGCCATCTGCCAACAAAAAAGGATCAAGGACATCAAACACCGAAGATCCTATGCCTCGAAGGGGCCGAATTTCATCCCATTGTTCCTGGAACTTATGTTGTTCAGCAAAACCATAACCATGCCGAAAAATACGATGATCGCCATTCTGATTTTCAAAACACAAGTTTCCTTCCGAAGACAGTATCCTGCCCGCATCATTCCCCAGATGATAATGTTCGAAGAAATCATGTTTGGGGACCAACATACTATCCACGATGACAACATCCAATGTATGGTCGAAAGCGCGACGACCTAATTCACATTCCTCCATCAAGCTATCTGCGCGCTGAACCCAATTATCCGAATGCAGCGAAGGCAAATACGCTTCTAATGCCTCTATAGCCCCCTCGAAATCATATAGATGCTGACGTGTGATAGTCAAATACCACAAAGCTCCAGATTTGCGATTCAGGCTCACTGCCTGCTCAAGATACGGGAGTGCTTCCTCATATCGGCCAAGCATGCAATACGACTGGCCCAAAAGTTTCAGGCAATCGGCATCGCGAGCATTAGCAGGTTTAATCATCAGCTCCTTGAGAGCCTGCACAGCCTGTTCGTATTGACCGCTCTGAACAAAAGCCTTAGCATCGTTCTTGGTAAAAGCATAAAGCGGAGAAACCAAGACGCACAATATAAATATAAATAAAAATGACCTCTTTCTCATCGGAAAAATGCAATTTTGAGAGTGCAAAAATACATATTTTTTCTCAAAAGCAACACAAAAAATAGAAGAAAAACGCGATTTAGCATTTTTTTTGTCGAAAAATCTAATTTTTCGCCCAAAATTGAGTATCTTTGCAGCAAAATTGAAACAGAAATAAGCGGGATCTTTCTCGACTGAACACAATGACGAATAATGAATCCGAGCGTTGTCTGGTTATCATCCCGACCTACAACGAAAAGGAAAATATCGAAAACATCATACGCTATGTCTTCCGACTCAGCGAACCTTTTCACGTGCTCATTATTGACGATGGTTCGCCCGATGGCACGGCTTCGATCGTCAAAGGATTACAATCCGAGTTCTCCGATCGACTTTTCTTAATCGAACGACGCGGCAAGCTGGGACTTGGAACCGCCTATATTGCCGGTTTTAAGTGGAGCCTGGAACATGGTTATGGATATACGTTCGAAATGGACGCCGACTTCAGCCACAATCCGGACGATCTTTTACGCCTGTTGAAGGCTTGTCGCGAAGAAGGAGCCGACCTCGCTATCGGCTCACGCTATGTCAGTGGCGTGAATGTCGTCAACTGGCCCATGGGACGAGTCCTGATGTCGTATTATGCTTCAAAATACGTCAAGGTAGTCACCGGCATGAAAGTCCACGATTCTACCGCGGGCTTTGTTTGCTATCGTCGACGTCTGTTAGAAAAGATGGAGCTCGACAAGATTCGTTTCAAGGGCTATGCCTTCCAGATTGAGATGAAATTTACTGCCCTCAATATGGGCGCTGTCATCAAAGAGGTCCCAATTATCTTTACCAATCGTGTCCTAGGCACGAGCAAGATGTCTGGTGGCATTTTCTCTGAAGCTGTCATTGGTGTTATCAAGCTCAAGATCAGTTCCTGGACTCGCAAATATCCTCAAATCTAATATGCAGACACGTATCGACAACGTCAAGATTTTTACGGGCGGCGACTGGACAGAAGGCTGCCTGACGATCGAAGACGGACGCATTGCCGCAATTCTTCCTCCGACAGGGCCATGCAACAAATGGCTATTGCCTGGTGTCATTGACACGCATGTACACTTCCGCGAACCGGGCCTCACTCATAAAGCAGATATTGCCAGCGAGAGCAGAGCGGCTGCAGCTGGCGGCGTGACCTATGTTCTCGACATGCCCAATGTCATACCGACGACGACCACACCCGAAGCATTGATGGCGAAACACGAGCTCTTTGCCCAGAAGTGCATTGTCAACTATGGTCTTTGGTATGGCATCACCAGCGAGAATATCGATCAGGCCCTTCGTGATTATGGGCAGGAAGATTCCCGCTTTTCGGACATGATATGCGGATTCAAGGTTTTTCTTGGCTCGTCGACAGGCGGCATGCTGATGAACGATCAGCAAAAGTTGCGTCATCTATTCGCGAATACCCAAAGAGTCATCGGCATTCATTCCGAAAGCGAAGACGTCATCCGACGTAATGCCGAGAAATACAAGGCATTATTGGGCAGCGAGGACGTTCCTGTTGAATATCATCCTAAAATCCGTGATGTAGAAGCTTGCATGCAGACAACACGGATGGCTGTCGAAATTGCGCTACAGACCGGAGCCCAACTTCACGTCTGTCATCTCACTACCAGCGAAGAACTCAACTATCTATCAAGCGTTGTCTCGGCCTCTCAATGCGAGTCGATAACGGCCGAAGCCTGCGTCTCACATCTCTGGTTCAGCCAGGAAGATTACAGAAGGTTAGGCACACGTATCAAGTGTAATCCAGCTATCAAGCGCATCCAGGATCGCGATGCTCTCCGTCAGGCTCTTTGCGATGGCCGCATCTTTAATATCGCGACTGACCATGCTCCACACCTGATGAGCGACAAGCAGGGAGGTGCCTTGCGTGCAGCCAGCGGTATGCCGAGTATCCAATATAGCCTGCTTTCTGTTCTTGAGCTGTGCCGACAAGGCATTCTACCCATCCAGAAAGTTGTTGAATTGATGTCGACCAACCCTGCACGACGCTTTGGACTTGATGGCCGCGGAGAAATTGCGGTGGGCAACTTTGCCGATCTTGTGCTTGTCGATCCCGAGGCCAAAACCGTTGTCAGCAAGGAGAATATCGTCTCGAAATGCGGTTGGAGTCCTTTCGAAGGCACTACCTTCAGTCATCGCATTGTAGGCACCTGGGTCAATGGCCGACAAGTATGGAATGCATAAAACTGATTAATTGTCCAGAACCAGAATAGTCCTATGGCATACGAAGCACGGCTAATCAATATCGAAGAGGCGATCAAGCAGAAAGCGCCCAAGCAGTATCCGAAAATCCCGAAGTGGCTTTTCCGGTTTGCCTCATGGCTCGTCTGCCAACGCGAGATGAACGAAACCATCATTGCCTTACGCGACAAGGAAGGCGTGGATTTCGCACAGGGCATGTGCGAACGCCTGAATGTCACTTACGAGTTGCACGGAATGGAGAATATTCCGTCCGAAGGCAGGTTCGTATTTGTCAGCAACCACCCATTGGGTGCATTTGACGGCATTTCGTATATCAACGTTCTCGGCCGCCGCTTCCCTCAGTTCAAGGTCATCGTCAACGATCTGCTGATGTACATCGTAGGTCTGCAGCCTGTTTTTCTTCCTGTCAACACGCTCGGCCGACAGAAGCGCGAGGACATGGAGGCCATCGATCGGGCATACAACGATCCTGACACACAGCTTCTAAGTTTTCCTGCCGGATTCTGCAGCCGTTATATCGGTGGCAAGATTCAAGATGTCGAGTGGAAGAAATCCGTCATCACGCAGGCTATCGAGAGCCAACGTGACATCATCCCGATGCACTTTGAAGGGCGTAATTCCATAACCTTCTATGGCGTGGAATGGTTACGCCGCAAACTCGGCATGAAATTCAACATCGGCCTTATTCTCCTCCCATGGCAGATGATGAAGACCGCCAGGAATAAAAAATTCACCATCACGGTCGGAAAACCGATACCCTGGCAGACATTTACCGATAAGGCCAAGACTCCTGCCGAATGGGCACAATGGCTTAGAGAACAGAGTTATCTGCTGGCAGAATAAAAAAAGTAAAAACATACACGAGTGATGCAACCCATCATAGAACCAATCGACCGGTCTGTGCTTCGCGAGGAGCTTTCGACCAAAGCCAGGCTGTTGCGGCATGCTCGCAAAGGCGGTACCGACATTTATATATTCGACGGACGCAAGTGTCCTAACCTGATGCGCGAAGTGGGACGTCTGCGCGAGATTGCATTCCGCGAGGCTGGTGGAGGCACCGGTCTGGAGTGCGATGTCGACGACTACGACTATATGGATCAGCCATACATCCAGCTGATCGTATGGCACCCTGCCGAAGAAGAGATTCTTGGCGGCTATCGCTATATTTTTGGCCCGGACATCAAGTTCGATGCTGAGGGACAGCCGATTCTTGCCACGAGTCACATGTTCCACTACAGCGAGCGTTTTATTCAGGACTATCTGCCGGCCATGGTCGAGCTGGGTCGTTCGTTTGTCGTTGTCGATCGCCAATCCAGCCGCCCGGGAGCCCGAAGCCTCTTCACGCTCGACAATCTCTGGGACGGGTTAGGCGCACTGGCTCGCATATTGCCAGGGCTGCGCTATTATTATGGCAAGTTCACGATGTATCCGAGCTATCCTAAGCACGGACGTAATATGATTCTGTATTTCCTTCAGAAGCATTTCCCCGATCCTGATCGTCTGGTATCTCCTTTCCATCCGCTCGAGACGCATACCGACGTCGCTGCCATGGCAGACCTGTTCTGCAAGGATTCGTTCCACGACGATTACCGTGTTCTCAATACCGAGATCCGTAAGTTAGGATTCAACATCCCTCCGCTTGTCAATGCCTATATGTTGCTCAGTCCGACAATGAAGACTTTCGGCACTGCCATCAACGACGAATTCGGCGACGTTGAGGAGTCTGGCATCCTGATCACGATCGACGATATCTTCCAGGAGAAGCACGAACGCTACATCGACTCGTTCGAACAATAATCCACCTTCGTCGCAATCTCGCGTCAGGCGTCATCCCGTTCAGATCAGCCCTTGCTCGACCTGAATGCAGATATCCTCCAGCTCCCGATCCTTTCCGTTAGGCTCCCATTCGGCTTTTAGGCTGACGCCGAACATCTTGCCGAACATGTTCCAGAAAAAGGCTCGGCTACGTCCCAGGAACTCGCGTATCAGCTGATAGGATTGCTTGTCGCATTCGCGGTCAATCAGCCGGACCAGCAATTTTCCCTGACGGTAGTTCAGCCGTTTCAGCCTCGGCTTATATTGTGCGAACAAGTCTTTCTCCAATGTCTTGAAGTAGGCACGTTGCTGTTTCTCGGACATATTCTCGGTCTGGGTATAAATGTCCAATATCAGGCGTCGGGCGTCCTTGGCAATCGGGAGCGTCTTCTTCACATCGTTCACCATCCGCCAATAGTTATCCTCGTGTTTGCGGTTGCGGAAGTGCTTGCGTGTGAAGCAATAGGTATCCTTCAGGTAGATCACGGCCATCGTATCTCCCGTCATCAGGTCTATTTCGGCCGGATATTCGTGTTGTCCTAATATCTTGATGGGTGGCAGGGCCTCTACCTGCGACAGCTTTACCTGCGCTCGGCCGGCATACGGACACATTACGCCTGACGCTACACAGAGCATCAGCAATATGGCCGAATATGTACGACGTATGAATTTCAGCATTTTCGGGCGCAAAGATAATATAAAATAACGACATTTATGTCAAAAAAGCATTTTCTTTTGCTTTTTTTAGTTATTTACGGGATGTTGCGGCCCGTTTGCGGACAAGATATTACATTTCGTGATACCTTGCAGACGTATGAACATGCCTGGCAGGAACAGATTCTGCAACGGATTGATATTGACGAATTAGGCGAGGCTGCCTACAACGAATTGCTCGACGAACTTAGCGAACTGGTGGTCTGGAGCGATACGACTGCCGAAGGATTCGACCTCAGACGCCTGCGCCAGAATCTGATCCTGAGCAGCAACCGCTGCCTCAATACCCGTGAAGGATACCGCAATCCTACCCAACAACGGCGGGACGATAGCAAGGCCTATCTTGGTGATGCCTGGCGACACGCCATTCGTTACCGATTGCAGCATGGACGCTACTGGCAGGCAGGTCTGACCCTCGAAAAGGATGCAGGCGAGCCTTGGCGGAACCGTTTTCCGGTCTTTGACAGCTGGCACGGATTTGCCCGCATGCGCAACTACAGGCTGAACGAGCAGATACGGATCAGCGATGCCGTCATCGGGCACTATCGCCTTCGATTGGGGTGCGGACTGGTCATGTCGCAAGGTTTCTCCTTAGGCAAGCAGTACCTGACCGAGCAGCTTGTCGCCCAACGCACCAATAGCATTACGCCACATGCGTCGATGTCCGAAGCCGGCTTTATGCAGGGAATTGCTACCGATCTTCGAATCGGACGCCACCTCACGCTCCTTCCCTACTTCTCGGCTCGGCAGGTCGATGGCACTTTGTCCGAACGAAGCATCCTTACAGCCCTGCAGACCGATGGATATCATCGCACGACGAAGGAAGAAGCCCATCGCATGGCTGCATGGCAATTCGTTTCAGGCGCACGACTGGGATGGCGCGGAGAGTGGTTCGATGTAGGTCTGCATGGCTCCTATACCCATTTTCAATACGATTACGTACGCCAGAAGCTCTATTATAACTCCAATTACTTCCGCGGCCACCAGTTGACGCAATATGCTGCCGATTATACCGTCCGGGCCTTGGGCATCCTGCTTCGTGGCGAAGCCGCGCTCGACGACCATGGAGCCATGGCTTTGATCAACGCCATTCATTCCACGATCGGCGACGATTGGGAAGCTACCCTTCTGTATCGCTATTACGACCGGCGGTATCATCAGCTACACGCCTCGTCCGTCAGCGAGAGCAGCGGCATGCAGGGCGAACAGGCCATATTGCTCAACGTAACGGGACAACTGTCGCGGCATTGGCAACTGCATTCCATGATTGATCGCTTCTGGTTCAGCCAGCCTCAATACGGCATCCGCGACACCACCTCGCAGGGCGTCGACGCCTCTGTCCGGCTACAATATTCAGGCCGACGCTCCAATACGGCTACCCTGGGATATCGCATCAAGCAGAAAGGCGACTACATCCGTCACACCTGGGACGCGACCTGCACCCTTCACCCCACGTCGGCCATCACTTGCCGCACGCAACTTCGCGCGCGTATATATAGTAAGGTGAAGCAGGATCCCACCTACGGCTTTGCCGTCAGCCAGTCTGCCGGATGGCAAGGCTCGTTCCTGCGACCTGACTTCCCGCTTTCGGTCGAGGCGCAGGCCTGTTATTTCCGGACGGACGACTACGATTCGCGCGTCTATCTTACCGAGCGTGCCGTACTCTATGGCTTCGGGCTTCCGATGCTTTATGGCGAAGGCCTCCGCTACAGCCTGACGGGCACTTTGGGTATGGGCCAGCGCGTCCGGCTGGACTTCAAATGGGCCATGACCAATTACGCCAACCGTGCGACCATCAGCAGTGGCCTGCAACAGATACAGGGCAATACACAACAGGATCTCTGGCTGCAATTGCGCGTCAAGATCTGAACTAATCACTATACGATATGGAATATCTTACACTCATCAACGACATCATCTGGACGTATCTCGGAATCGGACTGCTTGTCTTCTGTGCGCTGTATTTCACCATCCGGTTACGCGGAGTTCAGTTCACGATGATAGGCGAGATGATTCGCCAGCTCTTCAAGGGCGAAGATTCTCACTCCGACGAAGAACGCATCGCCGACTCCGGCTCCAAGAAACGAATCACGCCCTTCCAGGCCTTTGCCGTGGCCTTGTCCAGCCGCGTCGGGACCGGCAATCTGGCTGGTGTAGCCTCGGCCATTGCCATCGGTGGCCCTGGCGCAGTCTTCTGGATGTGGGTAATGGCCTTGCTGGGATCGGCAACGGCTTTTGTCGAGTCTACGCTGGCACAGCTTTACAAGCGTCGTGGCGAAGACGCATTCTATGGCGGACCGGCCTATTATATGCAGCACGGCCTGCACAAGCGTTGGATGGGTGTGCTGTTCGCCATCCTGATTACGGTTACGTTCGGCATGGCTAACCAGTTGGTACAGAGCAATACGCTTTGCGATATCCTGAGCGATTCCCTGCATGTCGACATCCGTTGGATCGGCGCACTGCTGACGGTCCTGACGCTCGTCGTCATCTTCGGCGGCATCCAGCGCATCTCGCACTTCGCGGCCCTTTGCGTTCCGTTCATGGCCATCGGCTATCTGGTCATCTCGCTCGTCGTCATCGGCATGAACTATCGCCTGCTTCCTGACGTCTTCCACCTCATCATCAGCAGCGCCTTTGGCTTCGAGCAGGCAGCTGGCGGCATGGTTGGCGTTGCTATTCTGCAAGGTGTGAAACGTGGCCTGTTTTCCAACGAGGCCGGCGAAGGCTCGGCCCCAAATGCTGCCGCTATTGCCACTACGACGCATCCCGTGAAGCAAGGCTTGCTGCAGGCACTGGGTGTCTTTACCGACACGCTGATCATCTGCTCGTGCACAGCGCTGATCATTCTGCTGTCCGGGCTCTACGACAACGGTTCGGACGGCATCATTCTTACGACGCAGGCGCTCGAATCTGAGATCGGCATTGCTGGACGATGGTTCATCACGGCAGCCATCTTCCTCTTTGCCTATAGCACCATCATTGCCAACTACTTCTATGGCGAGACCAATATCCGCTTCATGTTTCATTCGGCCGATTCCTCGTCCGCTGACCGTGCTGCCAACGCTTCACGCCTGCGGTCATCTATCCTGGCGTTCCGTGTCATCACCGGCATCACGATTCTGGCCGGCGCCTACATGACGTTGCAGACAGCCTTCACGCTGGTCGATATTGTCATGGGACTGATGACCATCACCAACCTCATCGCCATCCTGCTTCTCTTCCCGAAGGTACGCAAGCTGCTCGATGACTACCTGCGCCAACGACGCGAGGGCAAGAATCCTCGGTTCCGCAAGGAGATTTTCGACGCCGAAACACAACAGGACATCATTTCATGGGATTGACGTATGGGAACTCTTGCAACACTCGTAGTCTTATTATCCGCTCTACGCTTCGAACTCTATCAGGGCGATCAGAGCGCCGTGTATAACCTCGAAGGGGAATTCTACTATTGTCGTCCGTTAGGCAGTTCCCGTGCGGCCGGATACGATGCCATCGAGCATACCGACAGTCTGTTGTCCTGCCTGCAGCTGATGGTCGACGATTATCAGTTGGCCAGCTATCCCCAGACGCCATACGACGAAGCCGACAGCAGTCGCGACCGCCTGACCATCGAGGCTCAGTATACCGATGGCCGGCAGCTGCAGGTCGTCCAGTATCTTGACGATCTGTCGGCCTCGAAGGCCCAGGCTCTGGCCGATGCCTTCCACTCGTTCTTCGCCGATATTCAGATTGCCCTCCCCAATGCACTCGAGCCAAAAGGCTTGCGCATCAAAGGCGAGTACCACGAATACATTGTCGATCAGAAGGGCAAGACCCTGCAACGTATCGATTTCACCTCCGATGGCATCGTGCGTGGAGGCTGGCGCCACGACAAGCCTAACGCCACCTTCTGACGGCACGAACCGCCTCCGGTACCACGAAGACCAGCGAGGTGACGGCTGCGATATACGCCCAGTCGGCCAACGAGAGGGCCTCGACCTCGAAGAAGTCTGGCAGGAGGTTTACGAACAGATACTGCCCCACCAGAATGGCCACGGCCACCAGCGTGAAGCCCCAGCTGAAATGCGCGAGGAATCGCGCACGGTTGCAGCAGAAGTCGCGCACCTCGAGGACGAAGCACCGGTCGGTCCTGTAATAACGCGTATTGAACAGGTTCCAGAACTGCAGCATCACGAATGTGGTAAAGAAGATGCCGTGCTCGTAAGGCGAGAGTGCGGTCTTGCCTGCATGTCCGTGGAAGAAATCCTTGAAGAACACACCTAAAGCCTCGGACGAGAAGAGGTCGGCCACCTCGCGCGCCTCCAGATGGTACAGCAGCTGCCAGAGGCCGGTCAGGATCACGAAGAAGCCACCTCCCCACAGCCCGATGCGCCACGCCATCTTGCGGTCGATGATGTGTGCACGGGGCGAACGAGGCTTCTCGTGCAATACGCGCGGATCGGCCGGCAATGCCGAGAGGGCACCAGCGGCAAACGTGTCCATGATCAGGTTGACCCATAGCATCTGTGTGACGTTCAGCGGCGAATCGAGGCCGATGATGGCGCCCAGCAATACAACCAGACAGGCACAGACATTGATGGTCATCTGGAATAGGATGAATCTACGGATATTCTGATAGATGCTTCGTCCCCAGAGGATGGCCTTGTTGATCGAGGCGAACGAATCGTCGATGATCGTGATGTCCGATGCATCCTTGGCACGCGATGTGCCCGAACCCATCGACAGGCCTACCTGTGCCTTGGCCAGAGCCGGTGCGTCGTTCGTACCATCACCGGTCACCGCCACTACCTCGCGATTCTGTTGCAGCAAGGTCACCAGTCGCGCCTTATCTTCCGGACGGGCACGGGCGATGATGCGGATACGATAATCCTTCAGCAAGACTCGCAGTTCCTTGTCCGGACGCGAAGCGAAATCCGGTCCTTGCATCGTCTTGTCTTCCTCGCCAGGCTTCAGCAGGCCTATCTGACGGCCTATCTCGTTGGCGGTACCCACGGTATCGCCCGTTACGATGATGACCTTGATGCCGGCATCTTCCTTGCACTGGCGGATAGCCTCGGCCACATCCGGACGGATCGGATCGGCAATGCCTACGATGCCCACCATCGTCAGGGGGCCGTCGCCTCGCCTGATGGCGAATCCCAGCGTACGCATGGCACGTCCCTGATATTCCGCCAGCAGAGCCTCTACTTCCGGTCGTGTCATTCCGTCTGCCACGGCCTCGCAACGTGCCAGCAGCAACTCGGGCGCACCTTTCTGGTAGATTATATGTGTGCCATCGGCCTCTACCACTTCGGTCTGCATATACTTGGTCTCGGTCGAGAAAGGCTGCTGGCCTACGACGCGTGCCTCGCTTCGCAACTGCCGGTAGTCATATCCCTCGCGTTGCAGCCACATCAGCAGGGCGCCTTCGGTCGGATTGCCCAATGGTGCCAGCCGTCCGTCCTGTTCGGTCAGTTCGGCCGTGCTGTTCACGGCTATGCTACGCGCAATGGCCTCATCCAATCCCTGCTTTTCGGTCCCAGGGTCCGTCGTCGCAGCACCGCCGAAGCGATGCTCCACCACCGTCATGCGGTTCTGGGTCAGGGTTCCGGTCTTGTCGGTACAGATCACGGTGGCGGCTCCCATCGTCTCGCACGCATGCAGTTTGCGCACCAGGTTGTTCTCGCGCAACATCCGTCGCATGCTCAGGGCCAGGCTTACGGTCACGCTCATCGGCAAGCCCTCTGGCACGGCCACGACGATCAGCGTAATGGCTATCATTACCGAGTTGAGTACGAACTCGAAGATATTGAGCGGGTCAAAGCGATCGGGCAGGTCGCTGAAGGCAAAGTAATAGACCAGTCGGCCCACTACAATCAATCCCGCGATGACGAAGCTGGCCACCGAGATCACCTTGCCTAGCTGGTCGAGCTGGCGATTGAGCGGGGTGCGCACCTGGGTTCCTTCGCGCGTCAGGGCCACGCCTCGTCCCTCCTCGCTGTCGAGGGCCGTACGATCCACTACCAGGTAGCCGTTACCCTCAATCACGGTGCTGCCGCGCAACATGCGGTCGCAGGGATAGGCCGTTTCGCTGTCTGCGGTAGTTCCACGGTCTTCTGTCGCCGGATATTTGTCGGCATAAGGTTCGCCCGTGAAGATCGACTCGTCGACCCGCAACGAGACGGCACTCAGCAGCTGTCCGTCGGCCGGAATCTGGTCGCCGCTCTCTATGCGGACCACGTCGCCTACCACCACATCCATCTTCGGAATGCTGTACATCTGTGGCGCACCGCCTCCTGCCGGCCGGCGCAATACCTTTACCGGCTGAACATCCTTTACCTGATTCAGGACGTCAAATTCCTTGTCGGCCTTCACCTCGAAGATAAAACCTACGGCCGTGGCCAGCAGTATGGCACAGAACACTCCGACAGGCTCGAACAGCAGTCGCAGGTTACCGGTCTGCGCAATTTCGTAGGCCGAGACGCAGCACGACAGCACCAAGGCCACCAGCAGGATGATGATCAGCGGATCCTTGAACTTCTCGAGATACCGCTTCCAGAGCGGATCCTTCTCGGCTTCCGGAATCTTGTTCTGTCCTTTTCCGTTCACCACTTCCGGCGCATCGACCGCCAGGGCGAGGTCTATGTATTTCTTCTGATTATCCATTGTTGTCTGTTTTATGGGTGCAAAGATACTACCTTTTTTCGACATCACAAAATAAATCCGTACTTTTTATCGTTCAATTTATTGCCACCAAAGCATGATGTAACAAACAATTTACTTTTTCGTCCTAATATGCAATAGAGCAATCTATAAATAGATAGAGTGTGAGAGTTCCGTCGCTGATGCTGGTTGGCATGATGAAATGCGTAACCAGCATTCAATCGAATATACATCTTCAATTGCAAAATCATGTTGATATTCTGCACCTTGAACGTACGATAAAACGAAATTGACATATACATTATTATATATAATAGCACAAGTTATTGATTTTTTATATATCTTTGCAGCGTCAAGAATCATCAAACATATCCAGGATTACCCATGCGACCTTCCCTTCAGATCATCCTATCGATATACATGCTGCTGTGCGTCCATAATGCATTGCATGCACAACGAGTATGCATCAACGAGCTTATGCAGTCGAATGTGGATTGTCTGATGGTCGACAACGACTTCCCGGATTCGTGGATCGAGCTGTACAATGGCGAGAGCGTAGAAGTGTCGCTCGCGGGATGGACAATCGCAAAGGACAGTGCCAGCACGTATGTCCTGGGACGCGAAGCCATCATCCCTGCCGGCGGACACCTGCTGATCTGCTGCGACAAGCAGGGCAAAGGCCTGCACACCTCGTTCCGTCTCGAATCGGGGAAGGGCGAGGTCATGCTCTTCAACAAGGACGGAGAATTGAGGGACCGGATACAGCATCCCAAGATGCCGGCGCCCAACGTCGCCTACGGACAGCTGGAAGACCAGGACGGAGAGTGGGGATACCAGCTGAAGCCTACACCCGGAGCCCCGAATGGCGGCGGTGTGAGCGACCTTCTGGCCCCCGACCCGATATTCAGCCTCGAAGGCCAGTTGCTCGATGCCCCGGTGACGCTCCTGATCAGCATGCCCCAAGAGGATCTGCCCGAAGGCGCCGAACTGTACTGGACGCTGGACGGCCGCGAGCCTGACGCCAGCTCCTCCCACGGACAGCAAGCCCAGCTCGCAATCGATCGGACCACGGTAGTCCGGGCCAAGATCCTGGCACCCGATGCGCTCTGCCGACGGTCCGTATCGCAATCGTACATCTTCCTGCCCCGCCCTACCGACCTGCCCGTTGTCTCTATCCTGACCGACGAGGAATTCCTCTTCGGCGAGGAGTACGGAATCCTGGCCGGCAGCAAGGACGACGCCAATGCCAACTACTGGAAGAACTGGCGCCGCCCAATCAACGTGCAATACCTGACGTGCGATCCTGACGGCAGCGACATCGCCATCAACCAGCTGGCCGAGACGGCCGTAGGCGGTGCCACCTCGCGTGCCTGGTCGCAGAAGTCGCTCAAGATCTATGCGCACAAGCGATTCGGCAAGAAGCACCTGAAGGGCCACCTCTGGCACGACAAGCAGGGCGTAGGGCAATGCAAGTCGCTGATGCTACGCAACGGAGGCTCGCGCAACGATGGCGGCATGCTGCACGACGCCTTTGCCCAGCGGCTGTTCGGCATTCACGTGCCGGAACTCGACTGGCAGGCCTACGAGCCGGTAATCTGCTACATCAACGGCACGTACCGTGGCGTCTACGAGCTGCGCGAACGCTCGAACGAGGATTATGTCGAGGCGAACTACGGCTACGAGGGCATCGTCTGCAACGACAGTTACTATCGGGGCGAGGAGCAATGGATACAGCTACGCGAAGCCGTCGAAGGCGGAGCCTCGTTCGACGAGATTGCGGAACGCATCGACCTGGACAACTTCACCGCCTACCTCGCGGCCGAGGCCTTCACGGCCAATGGCGACTGGCCGGCCAATAATGTCTTTGTCTGGAAGCCGGACACCCTCGGTGGCCGATGGCGCAACATCCTGAAGGACGTCGATTCCTTCTCGTACTATGCCACGCCGAAGAATTACCTGAACTTCGTCTTCATGCAAGGCAGCGAGGCCACCAACGAATGGAACAACGAAAACTACCTGCATCATAGCCTCCTGTGCGCCCTGAACGAACACGAGGAATTCCGCACGCGGTTCATCTGCCGCACCGCGGTCTATCTGGGCGACTTCCTGAAGCCTTCGGTCAGCCTTCCGATGTTCGAGGCCATGGCTGCACGCATCGAGCCAGAGCTGGCAGCTACGAAGGAGGCATGGGGAGGCAGGCCCGTATTGAGCTGGGTGTATCACGAGTGGGATTCGATACGTTCCTACCTGCACGTGAGGCCGCGCGACCTGTACGAGGAGCTCGACGAGTTCTATGGCCTGGGCGGCATCGTCCCGCTTACCATCGCCACCTATGGCCAGGACATCAAGGTCTGTGGCATCCCGCTGACCGAGGGAGATTTCGATGGCTACTGGTTCGGCGACTTATCCCTCGAGGCTGAGAAACCGGAAACGGACTGCTCATGGCAGATAACCGCCATCCGGGAAGACGGCTCAGAAGAACGGCACATTGTCGACAGCCCGCAACTGAGCTTCAAGCCCAGCGAGTACGGCCCCACCTTGCAACAGATACACCTCGAGGCCATCAATCCGCTATCGATCCAGCTCGTACACGATCACAGCCGCCCGTCTGCGGTCCGCTATGATCTGTTCGGCCGTCCCAGCCGAGCCACCAATGGCCTGACGATCCGCAATGGCAGGATTGAGTTCTGTCGCTGATGTAGCCTATCAGTGCATCGGGCAGAGAGGGGATTCAATAGGATGACAACTCGTGTTTCTAACTCCAAAGTGCATTTTTTGCACTTTGGGGGTGTTTGATTTGCCAGTCTGCGGGTCTAAAATATATAAGCAATTCTGAAATAACCATCAAGGCAATCAACTAAGCTACTAATTCTCACATTCTCATGAAAAATCTGTTTCTCTGTCTATCCCTACTCTTCGCTGCAGCAACGGCAAGGGCGCAAGATACATTCCGTAGATTTGAGTTCGAAATTTCCGGCTCTACATCTTGGTTGTATTCCGGTTCGTACCACAAATCTCTGTCTAATGCCTTATACGGCTGTGGTGCGGAGTTCCGGTATAACCCAAGCCAACAATTCGATTTAGGAATTCAGCTGAATTGCATGGTTGGTGATTATATGTTTCTTTCGGAGATGATCATGGCGGATTATCTCATCTCACGAAAAGCGATTCGTCCATTCATTGGTGCAGGCATCGGCCATCAGAGAAGTATTGTACGCTATCCTCTGGATGGAGATTGGGGCGACAATGATGACAATGATCCCTGCTTTGCTCTGCGTGCAGGATTGGCAATCAATCGCCATTGCCGCATAACAGTCATCAACAACATGCTCTATGATAGCTACAAGTCTATCGGTGCCAGCATCTCGTTCGTTTTTTGAAGTAGCAAGTTTCAGATAGGTCATTTGACTCTCTTTAGCTTATATTCGTATCATTTGACACGCTACCGACTCACGAATTCAGAATATCGGATAATAAACGTCATATAATCTGCCAGAAATTTGGAAATTTCTGAGGTTATTCTTATCTTTGCACCGCATCAGATCACTTTGAGCAGAGAGCAGCAAGACAAGGATTGATTCTTGCTTCAGAAAAAACGACAGTTCATGACATTTGATTCCCTATCATTTGCAGCAGCCTTTGACTCAGTCCCAATGTTTCTGACCTTACATCTACCAGGAATCGTCCTGGAACCTTACCGCGAGCGACAAATAGCAAGGATTAGGAGGGATAAAATATGTTGTAAAACATCATTTTGCTACAATTCGGGGCAAATAATGCCGATTTTTGGCTAAAAATTTGGTTATTCCAAATAGATTCACCATCTTTGCGGCAGCAAAATGACAAAGCTAGGCTAATTACGAATTACGGAGCGAAGCTAATTACGAATTACAAATTACGAATTACGGAGCAAAGCTAATTACGAATTACAAATTACGAATTACTTGGTTTGCATTTTGTATTGATCAATCCAACCAAATTCATCAACCTGAAATCACAACGACACGACACTATGTTGAACATTGAACAACTGATGGCCCATCTGGAGCAGAAGCATCCAGGCGAAAAGGAATATCTTCAGGCCGTACACGAAGTACTCATTTCCATCAAGGACGTATACGATCAGCACCCCGAATTCGAGCGTGCCTCGCTCATCGAGCGCCTGGTCGAGCCCGAACGTATCATTACCTTCCGCGTGCCTTGGGTCGACGACAAGGGCAAGATCCAGGTCAACCTCGGCTATCGCGTGCAATACAATTCGGCCATTGGCCCATACAAAGGCGGCCTTCGCTTCCATGCCTCGGTCAACCTTTCGATCCTCAAATTCCTTGGCTTCGAACAGACCTTCAAGAACGCGCTCACTACCCTGCCGATGGGCGGTGGCAAGGGAGGCTCGGACTTCTCGCCACGCGGCAAGTCGGACGGCGAAGTGATGCGTTTCTGCCAGTCGTTCATGACCGAGCTCTATCGCTATGTAGGCCCTGAGATCGACGTGCCGGCAGGCGACATTGGCGTGGGTGCCCGCGAGATAGGCTACCTCTTCGGCCAATACAAGCGCATCACACGCGACTTCTCGGGCGTGCTGACCGGCAAGAACCTCGAATTCGGCGGTTCGCTGGTACGTCCGGAGGCAACAGGCTTCGGCGGCCTGTACTTCGTCAGCGAGATGCTGCAGACCGCCGGCCTCGACATCAAGGGCAAGACGGTAGCCATCTCGGGCTTCGGCAACGTAGCGTGGGGTGCAGCCACCAAGGCCACACAGCTCGGTGCCAAGGTCGTCACGATCTCCGGCCCTGACGGATACGTCTACGATCCGGACGGCATCAGTGGCGAGAAGATCGACTACATGCTCGAACTCCGTGCCTCGGGCAACGACGTCGTGGCCCCTTATGCCGACGAATTCCCCGGTGCCACCTTCTACCCTGGCCGCAAGCCATGGGAGGCCAAGTGCGACATCGCGCTGCCTTGCGCCACACAGAACGAGCTGAATGGCGACGACGCCAAGCAGCTGATTGCCAACGGCTGCCAGTGCGTAGGCGAAATCTCGAACATGGGCTGTACGCCCGAGGCCATCGACGCCTTCCTCGAAGCCAGGATGCTCTACGCGCCAGGCAAGGCCGTCAATGCCGGCGGCGTCGCCACTTCGGGCCTCGAGATGAGCCAGAACGCCATGCACCTGAGCTGGAGCGCCGAGGACGTAGACCGTCGTCTGCACGAGATCATGCACGGCATCCATCAGCAATGCCTCAAATACGGCCGCCAGCCCGATGGCTACATCAACTACGTGAAGGGCGCCAACGTCGCCGGATTCATGAAGGTGGCCAAGGCAATGATGGCGCAGGGCTGTGTCTGAGTCCCATGATTCGTAAAAGTTGAGAAAGATACTATTCGTTTTGTCAGTAACTAACACTATCTGTATTCCGGGAGGTCAGGCCGCGAGGTCGGGCCTCCCCTTTTTTCCGAACTGCACTTTTGCGCCAAGATTCCTACACCACTCGAATGGTGTTAGCAATCCGGACGAAAAATGCGCTTCCGCGAAACGAGGAAGAGCATTCCGCCACAAAAATGCGCTTCCGCAAAACGGGGAAGAGCACTTTGCCAGAAAAATGCGCTTCCGCGTTTTGCGTAGCGCAGTTTACCGCCAAGAATTGCGCTACCAATTTTTCAGAGCACAATTTTGTGATCAAATTTGTGCTCCTCGACGCGAGAAGGCAGAATCTTCGCCAACATTCTTCCTTCTCGCGGCGAGGAAGCACATTTCGCACATCAGGCAGCAGAAGTACAACCTGAGGACCGGGAATGACACTTTTTTGCACCCTTTTGTAGCATTTCGACCCAATAAAAGCAAACTTATGACACAAAAATGAGGTTTTTGCAACCAAAAATTTGGAAAAAACAATTAATTACACTATCTTTGTCGCAAAATTTGAGTTCCGCAAGTGCGAAACAAAGAAGGGATATTAAGGATATTGGGGATTTTAGGGATATTAGGGACGTTACCTATGCCTGTCGAATCCTGAATCCTTCAACCGGAACTATCGTCCCTAATATCCCCAAAATCCCTAAAGTCCCTAAAATCCTTTCAACTGAAGCTTGCGAAAGTTGAATAAGACATATATAAAATAGAGTATTACGGATATGAAACAGATTTTTCTCTCTTTTGCCAGCATCGCGTTCCTGACGGGCACTGCCCTGAATGCAAATGCTGAGCAGCACGATTCGTGGGCCCTACTGGAAGGTCCCGACGGCAAGACATGGAGTGTGAACACCTCGTCGACCATGGTAGACTTAGGCAACGAATGGTATCACGACCTACGCTACCAGACGATGACCGTCACGCTGTTCGATGCCTCGCAGCAGCCTAAGGGCGAGTTCGTGGTGGACGTAACCGGCAGCGAAGCCAACACGGTCGAGGTATTCGGCCCCGTGACGCAACACCTGTTCAATGGTGACGACTATTACGAGGTGGGCATCGAGATTCACATCCCAGGCAACGCCAGTAACGGTTATAGGGGACAGGAAATGGTCCGTGCCTACAGCACCAACGGACAGATGCTGCTCGAAGCCGACGGAAGCGGCATGATCCTGAACGACCAGGACGATCCGCGCTTCATCCTGCGCCACGAGAAGGAGAACGACCTCTGGGGCGTCACGCTGCTCGACATCTATAAGCCAGCCGCTACGGGCGAAGGCCTGGAGCTGGGTCACACGTTCGAGGTGGACAATCTGCTGGCCGAATACATGGTCGGTCCGATACTGACCACCGCCGTGCTGAGCGACGGCCTGCACTACATCATCTGCCACTACGAGAAGCCTATGGTCGTGCTGGACGAGAACGGCGAAATGCAGTTCGACCCCGAGACCTGGATGCCCTACTGGACACCGGACAATCATTTCGTGATCGAGAACTACGACAAGGACTTCGTGAAGGTTGACGAGCTGTTGGCCTCGACCGCCTGCCCCGACGGCATCATGTTGCGACAGATGGGCCTCGGCTTCATGGACGAGGAAGTGACCGAAGGCTACTTCACCGGCGACCAGCGCTACAACTACCTGATCACCAGCGAAGACACCAACGAATACTGGAGCACCCAATACGCTTTCGAGATCTTCGCCCAAGGCAACGAACATGTAACTACACTCTGTGACAGGGTGAGCGGCTACTGGAACAAGCTGTCGAGCATCGAGGGCGAAGAGGATCAGTGGGTATTCCTGCAGATGAGCCCCACCAGCGGCACCGAGCAGCTGACCGTCGTCGAGGCGCCATCGTGCCAGACGATCCGTGTCATCCCTTCAGAGGTGGACGGCAAGCTGATCTCGGCCAACATCGACCGCATTGCCGACGAGGCCGAGGGATACAAGTACGTTATCGGCCTGAACGAGCCTGTGCTGGAGTCGACCGCCGACGTGATTGCACAGTACGGCATCTATCACAAGGACCTTACCGTCGACCAGTACATCTGCTTCAACATGGGCCCAGACGCCGAGACCTTCACGCCACTCGTCACGGCCCAGAGCCTGGATCCACACCTCTTCTATGCCGACGACAAGCGCGAGTTCATCTTCCTCTCTAAGCTGAAGGGCCAGGATGGCGAGATGCACAACACCCTCTTCCTGGGCAACGAGGACGGCGAGATTCTGAACGTCTGGACCGGCGATGGCACCACCAAGGGCGACATCCTGCAGGTTACCATCATCGATTACGGCACAGATCAGCCTAAGCTCTTCATCTGCTACTACGACTGGGACAACGACGTCTACACGAAGGAGTTCCTCGACCTGCCACTGGGCAATACCACCGCCATCCGTCAGCTGCACGACTCGGCAACGACCGCTACCTTCTACAACCTGCAGGGTATCGCCGTAGGCCAGCAAGCCACGGGTCTGATGATCCGCAACGGACAGAAGATCAGCATCGTACGCTGATAGGCAACCATAATCCTACATTCACCACCAATTGACCATCATGACAAGACGGCTCAAACTGATAACGTCGCTCGTGGTCCAGCTGCTGCTCGTAGGGCAACTCTGGGCCATGAACGACGTGACTACCTACCGCACTACCGACGAGGATGCGCCCTGGCACCCCATCCGCCTGCAGCAGGACTCGCATGGCCTGATCTGGATTGGCTCGTGGAACGGCCTGTACCGCTTCGACGGATACCACTTCCAGTCCTTCAAGCCTGAACCCGGACAGGGCACCGAGATCGACAACGATCGTATCCGCGACATCATGATGGCAGGTGGCGACTCGCTGCTGTGTCGCTTCGACGAGGGCGTCTACGTCTTCGACATTGGTCGCTGCCAGTTCAGCAGCCTGCCCGATTCGCTGCAGGCGGACTTCGAGCAGCGCATGACGCTGGCCAACGACAACTGGACGGCCAGACCCGTCGAGGTGGACGGCCAGATCTATCCCGACATCCAGCAGAGCTTCTTCGACCGCCAGGGCAATCAGTGGCTGAAGGGCATCGACCGCATCTACTGCATCCACCCCAACCAGCGACATGGCTCGATGATCGAGGGATCGGAGTCGCTGTCGATGCCACGTCGCCTCTATCGCGACACGGAAGGCTGCTATTGGGTCTGCTCGCGCGACAACCGTCAGGTCGTACTGTTCGATGCGGAATGGAACCGCATAGGATACCTCGGCCAGGATGGCACCTTGCACGATCGGCCGACGTCCTTTGCCCCGATCTATTGCGTATTCGACAATGGCCGCGGCACCGTCTGGCTTGGTTCGAAGCCCGACGGACTGTACCGCCTGACCCGCCGCGGGAAGCATCAGTTCAAGGTGGAGCAGGTGCCGTTAGCCCCCCTGCCAAACGGGATTCCGTCCAACGCCATCTACGATATCCAGGAGGACAAGTTAGGCACACTATGGATGGCCTCGTGGGACGAAGGCGTGATCTGCCTCGACAATCCCAACGAGCCCGACATCAAGGCCCTGCACTACATCTCGATGGCCCAGCACTGCCCGCAATACCCCAGCGAGGCGCTGAAGACCCGCCGCATCGCCATCCGGCCTGACGGCACGATGCTCGTGACCTCGACCCGCGGCATGCTCATCATCGAGAACATCTACACCAGCCCCTCGCAATTCGTGATGCACCTGCATCGCCGCGAAGCCAACCGCCGCGAGAGCCTTTCGTCGAGTGCGGCCATGGCCCTGGCCTTCGACAAGAACGACTACCTCTACGTAGCCACCGAGAGCGGAGGCATCAACGTATCGACCACTACCGACCTGCATGCCGATCAGCTCGACTTCCGTCACGTCACGGCCCGCGAGGGACTGACGTCGGACGTCATCCTCGAGCTGGTCAACACCACGTCAGGCCATATCCTGGCGGTTTCGCCTAACGGAATCTCGGCCATCGACGTCGACCATAAGACCATCGAGAGCTTCGGCCCTCAGTTCTGGAATACCAGCGCTCCGTTCACCGAATGCGTACCGCAGATCATGGGCGACTCGATGCTCATCCTGGTACACGAGGAAGGCATCATCCGCCAGCCGTTGCGCGAGCTGACACACCAGGATTACGCTCCCTACATCGCTCTCACCTCGGTTGCAATCGCTTCCGAGCCTACCCGCTACGACGTGGACCGCTGCGACACCCTGAGGCTCAATTCCCAGCAGCGAAGCCTCGTGCTGACCTTTGCTGCCCTCGACCTGCGTTCCAATCGTAGCCTCCGCTACCGCACGCGCTTCACGCCCGACGGCGAGACCCCAGGCGACTGGAGCCATGCCAGCGACGTACACGAGGTACAGCTGCAGGACCTGCGACCCGGCAAGTACGAACTGCAGATATGGTCGTCGAACGCTCACGGCCAGTGGGCCGACAATGTACGTACGGTCTGCATCATTGTCGAGCCTCGTTTCTTCGAGGCGTGGTACGGACAGGCCCTGCTGTGGCTACTGTTTGCCATCATCGTGGCGTCGATCACCAGCCTCGTGATGTATGTACGTCGCATCGACAACAAGCGACACGAACTGCTGCAGACCTATCTGGCGCTGCTCGAGTCGACGACCAAGGAAAAGATAGCGTCGGCCGCATCGATGGCCTCAGCCCGCCAGATCGACCGTGATGTCAATGCTCCGGACACGCCATCCGCACCCGTATCGTCCGCACAGGAGGCACGTCCGTTCAACGCCCTGCAGCCGGTCGAAGCGCCACAGCCGGCCGCCGAACGGACGATGAGCCCGCTCAGCGCCATCAGCACGACGCACCTTTCGGTCATCGAACAGCAATTCATGCAGCGACTGATCGATTACGTCGAGCAGAACATCAGCAACTGCAATGCCTCGCTGGCCGACATGGCCGAGGCAACGGCCACCAGCAAGTCGAGCCTGACGCGCAAGACGCATCAGCTGCTGGGCGTCACGCCTGCCGACTTCCTGAAGGAGGCCCGCCTGAAGCACGCAAGCCACCTGTTGCTCACCACCACACAGTCGTTGTCCGAGATTGCGCTGGCCTGCGGATTCTCCGATCCGAAGTATTTCAGCAAGTGCTTCAAGGCCTCGACCGGCAAGACTCCGACCGAATATCGATCGTAATGCATGTGCCAAGCCACGTCCCAAAGGCACAAGAAAAAGGCAAAAACACTACAAAAAACGTCAACTTTGCAAGGTTGGCGTTTTTTTCCGCCCATTTGGCACGATATTTTCCCGCGGTTTTCGGGAAAAGCCGTATCTTTGCACACGAATAGAAAGAATAAAAGCCAGTCTTCAGACACTCCATTAAAGAAGAAAAGCTACACACTAACCTCTTAACCGTCAAACACACACATTGAACCCCTGACGTCACTGCGACATCAGGGGCTCATTCATCTCTTACTTTACCTTCCTCAAATGCCAAAAACGACACAATTGCACGAAATCAGCCTCATTGCCGGCATTTTGTCGTTATATATTTGGCAGATTGGCCGGAAATGCCTATCTTTGCGCGGAATTATCCTACGCCATTATCTTAACCATCTAATAAATCATTATGAAAAGAGAATTATTCAGCACTGCATTGTCTCTCGTTTTGTGTTTCGGTGCATTTGCAACAGATTACCATGTAGCCAAAACCGGTTCGGATCAGAACGACGGTTCGGCCGAGGCTCCGTTCCTAACCATCAACAAGGCGGCCATGATACTGAAGCCGGGCGACGTAGTGACCGTGCACGAAGGCGTGTATCGCGAGTGGGTACAACCGCGCAACTCGGGCGCCGATACCTACAGCCGCATCACCTATCAGGCCGCTCCGGGCGAGGAAGTATGGATCAAGGGCTCCGAAATCGTCACCGGCTGGAAGAAAGAAGGCAAGGGCGATGTGTGGAAGGTCACGCTGCCAAACTCCTTCTTCAAGGACTTCAATCCGTTTGCCGAACCACTCGTTGGCGACTGGCTGAGCCAGACGAATGACAAATTCGTGGTGGGCGAAGTCTATCTGAACGGCAAGTCGCTCTTCCAGGCCGTTACCCTCGAAGGCGTGCAGACGCCCGAGGCTCCGAAGAACACCAAGCTGCCCGAGGCCGCCCTGAAGACCTGGTACGTCGAAGTCAGCGACACACAGACCACCATCTGGGCCAACTTCGGTGCCGGCGTCAATCCGAACAAGGAGCTGGTCGAGGTCAATGCCCGTCCGGCCGTCTTCTTCCCAGCGTTGCCAGGCGTGAACTTCATTACCGTCCGTGGCTTCAAGATGAGCCAGGCTGCTACCAACTGGGCTCCACCTACCGCCTTCCAGCAGGGTCTGCTCGGTCCTCACTGGAGCAAGGGATGGATCATCGAGGACAACGTGATCAGCAACTCGAAGTGCGTAGGCATCTGCATCGGCAAGGACCGCGCCTCGGGCCAGAACCGCTGGACCATCGAGCGCGAGCTGGCCGGCTTCAATCGTGAGCTCGAGGCCATCTTCCAGGCCGAGGATATGGGCTGGAAGAAGGAGAACATCGGCTCGCACATCATCCGCAACAACGAAATCTTCGACTGCGAGCAAGCAGGCATCGTCGGTCACCTGGGTTGCGTCTTCTCGCTTATCGAGAACAACTACATCCACGACATCAACGCCAAGCGCCAGTATGCAGGTGCCGAGGTGGGCTGCATCAAGCTGCACGCTGCCATCGACTGCATCATT